>NZ_JH621248.1:115093-207471 GCF_000255455.1 Aquimarina agarilytica ZC1
AAAACAATTAGTTTTACGTTGGTTTATTATACATTTCGAATCATTAATTCAAAAAAATTACAAAAATTTAAGCATCAAAAACAATCACTCCTTTGGCATTTTTCCCTGCTAACATGTCTGCAAAAGCTTGTTCTAGGTTTTCAAACTTATATATGGTGGTTACCATTTCATCCAGCAACAGATCTCCTTTTTCATATAAATTTAAAAGAATTGGAAAATCAATTTGTGGTCGACACTTCCCGTAAAGGGGGTTTATATAAATTTTATCCCACTCAAACAATTGCATGTCAATCAATACTTCTTCTTCAATACCACTTACTTGTACCGCTGTTCCGGCATTACGTACCATACCTAATGGCGCTGCTCCTAAAGCTGGTATCGCTGTACATTCAAAAGCGAAATCGGCACCTCCATTACCGACTAATTCTTTTACTTGTTCGGTAGCTTTTTTAAGTCCTTTATCATTTTTATCTGCCAAAATTGTATGTGTCGCACCAAATTGTTTTGCCATTTCCAAACGTGTTGGATTGGTATCAATAGCTACAATTTTAGCTGCTCCCGATATTCGAGCTCCTTGAATTACATTTAAACCAACTCCACCATTACCAATAACAGCCACTGTTGCACCTGGAGTTACTTTGGCTGTATTCACTGCCGACCCATAACCTGTCATTACACCACAACCGATTATAGAGGCAGAACTGTATGGAATAGCTGTAGTATACTTTACTACGGCTTGTTCTTTAACCACCGTATGTGTTGAAAGTGTACCTATGTTAAAAGAACGTTCAATTCCTTTACCATTATACTGCGAGCGCTCCAATGCTGCATGTCCTGTAGATACTTCCCCGTCGGGTAAAGCATCACCAGCAACTACAGGGGAATTATTTTCACATATATGTTGGTTTTGTTCTTGACATTGAAAACAAGTACCACAAGGAATAGCCCAATTTAAAATCACTTTATCCCCTGGCTTTACGCTTTTAACCAGTTCACCAACTGCTTCAACTACTCCCGCTCCTTCATGCCCTAATATTACTGGCCTACCCCAATGTAATGAATCATGATCTGTATGACACAAACCTGCCGCTTGTATTTTAACAAGCACTTCGTCTCCTTCCGGCATACTTACCTCAATATCCTGTAGGCTAAATGTTCCTTTTCCGTCCGTTATAGCTGCTTTTGCAATCATGAGTTCGTTTTTATTCTTTTTACTACTAATAACAGTGCAAGTTACTATGAACCAACTCCTATTTGTTTAATTATATTGATTAATTATTACACTGTATAACCCTTTTTTAGCAGCATATTGATTACTGTACTAATAAAAACATCATTTGCTTATTCCAGCAAACCCATTAGTTAACTTACAAAAAATCAAACTATTAATCATATTTAAAACTTCTTAACAAAATTCTAGCACCTATTTTGGACTAAAAAACAGATA
The DNA here is from genome assembly GCF_000255455.1 of Aquimarina agarilytica ZC1. Lineage (GTDB taxonomy): Bacteria > Bacteroidota > Bacteroidia > Flavobacteriales > Flavobacteriaceae > Aquimarina > Aquimarina agarilytica. The sequence goes on from NZ_JH621248.1 coordinate 116,541, forward strand.
TTTATATCTAATTAATCTCGGTTCAATAAAGTAGGACAGTTGATTATTGAACAATGAGTTTAAATTACTAACTATTATTTTTTAATTATGAGATTAAATGCTGGTATTTTAACTAAAAAGCTAAACGAAACAAAAGATTTTTACACTAATTTATTAGGTTTCAAAATTAAATTTGAAAATGAATTCTACTTATTGTTACAAACTCCGAACGGAAAGGATAGCTTAAGTTTTTTACTCCCCAACCACCCTACACAGCAACCTATTTTCCATCAAGAGTTTGAAGGTAAAGGGATGTACCTAACTATCGAAGTAGCTAATGTAGACAAAGTTTATGCTGATTTACTACAGAAAAACGCCGATATCAAAGTTTCAATTAGAGATGAAGACTGGGGTGAGCGCCATTTTGCTATACAAGACCCGAATGGGATAGGTATAGATTTTGTTACCTATACGGCTCCAGAAAGTTAATTGCACTAGTTGATGTGAGTAAACAATTGCATGGAAACACTACTAATGTGCCCCCCTGAATCGGGAAACGTGATACTTACACTATTTTCACTTTGCAATACATGCTGAGGAATTAACACTTCCAATAACCCAAAAAATTGATCCCGTATATGTTGATCATCACCACGGTAGTTACCAGTAATATCAAATATTTTTCCATTAACCTTTATAGTAGGTGTTAATAACTTCCCATGATCTCTACCTATACCAATCCTAAGTACGGCCTCATTTTTGGTTGTCAATGGCAGCTTTTCAAATTCAAATTCACTAGGTACGTTTGCTTCAATTTCCTTTAAATAGGTAGTTGCGTAATGCTTTGTTTCCTGAAGTAAATGATCCATATTTATTTCGGCTTCAAACAAATATTCAATTATGGCTGTTGCCTCTGCTCCTAATACAAATGAAAGCCGCTCTTCTTTGGACTTAAATCTATTATGTTCCAAAATCGGTCCATCTTCATCTGCATATAAATGTTTGGCGGTGATGGATTTGATTTTATTCCCATTAACCCCCAGTATATTTAAAGCCACTTTTTCATCCTTCATATTTAGATTACTTAAAATCACATAAGCTTTTTTTCCTTCCACGTAAGTGTCCACCAATATATCGGGATTAAAAGCCTTAGTTTTAGCCCGAATTCCATTCACATCCGACCATAACTCATAAAACTTAACCAATTCCGTAAATACCCATTTTTCTCCTTTTTTGCCTTTTGTCCGTCCATTCTCCTTTGCCTGACGTAGTAAACGCCAGGCATAAGGTACTTTTTTCCTTCCCCATTCTGCTTTATTAACTACAAAAGGGATGCTTTTTAAAATGTTATTAGGTCGTTGCATAAACGACATCATTAAAGGACTTAATGATTTTAAAAATTGCCAATCGCGTAGGGCAGATCAGGGTTTCCATTCCAAGGAATGATCTCTGCCCCCGTATTCAGATATCATAAATGGTTTGACTTGTCCAAATTTTAAATAGCTATAGTGCTCCATCATATCTAGCGTAGCTTCAACCCGACTCCCCTTATGATTTATAGGCCCATGAAAAGCCTTCCCATTATTGAAATGATGCTTGTTAAAATCATACAAATGCACCGAAATAAAATCCATATAATCCCCACTAGTATCATAAAACAACTTCATTCGTTGGTGCCAACGTTTAAAATTATTTTCTTCAAAAATGGGAAATGCAGCGGTGTATCCGCCTATCATTACATCTTTAAAATTAGCGCGTATCCCTTTTGCAGCCTCATTATGGAATTTGAAAATTTCTAAAGGCGAGTGATTTCCTGTGGTTACCAGCTCATATAAAGGCTCATTAAGTATTTCAATATATTTTGGTCTGGGCTGCCCTTTACTAACAGGTTGATCAATATCTCTGTAGAATTCTTTTAAAAAACGCCCCATAAAATCGCCCGAGGCTTTTGCTCCTTTAATTTTCCATCCTAAATGACCTTGATAAGGTTTTGTACGCTCTCCAAACCAAAAAGGATGTACCTGACCCCCAATAACCAAGTCCAAATGAGTATCATAGTGATGCCTATCACTCATTTTTTGCCCGTATATTTTTTCTCTCTGGTATTTTCCTTTTGAAATGATGTAATTAGGATCAACAAAGCCTTTACGTTTTTTATCTTCTACGGCTTGATTCATATACCATTTCATGCTCCCATTATCTCTTCCTAAATAAACATCTAAGTCTTGTAGCATGTAAGCTAATTTATCTTCTTCCCCATTCCAGTCCTGTTCGGTAAGTGTGGCATGAAGATTTATAAATTTCTTCCTATTAAATAATGAAACCTCAGCCACTTGATGCTTCGTACTTAAATCAACAGCAACACTTACTTGCTGCGAAAAACATAAATTTATTACTAAAAAAGTGCTACCAAGAAAAAGACATTTTTTAACTAAAATTAGAGGCATACTCAGATTTTTTTTAATAATAAACCAATACGGCTACAACAAAATACAAACAATAACACACTTATTTTATGACTATTAGGTATTATTTTTCTATTTTGTGATGCACAATACTTATGATTTTCCTACAAAAAAACATAACAAACACATTATCAAATAAATACAATAATTTTATAAATTTTTGTATTTATTGTCTATTAGGCATTACACTGAGTAACGCTCAAGAAAACACGTCCTATAAATTTAAACGAATAGGGCAAAACTATGGGCTTTCCAGTAATTGGGTCTATAGTGTTTTTCAAGATGATTTAGGCTTTATTTGGATAGGTACCGGTGATGGACTTAACAGGTTTGATGGATACCAATGTAAAACCTACCGTCCAAAAAATGAATATGACAATACCCTAGGGAATATTGCTTTTAACAGTATTGCTCAAAAACAAAAAAATGAACTCTGGACTGCGACATCAAGTGGATTATACATTTTTAAAAACAATCAATTAACACTGTATAAAGCCAGTCCAAAATTAAATTACAGAGATGTATTTACCGAAAATGAAACTACCACTTGGCTCACAAGTCAATCGGGTTTAATTCGATTAAATACTATTGATAGTACCTCCATAAATTTTAGCAAAAATCCTAGGCATAGTGCTTATAGAAAACCTTTTTATAAAATATTTAAAGACTCGGAAAGTAATCTTTGGTTTACCTCTACCGGATGTGTTTTTAAATACACCCCAAACAACCAAAAATTTGAAAAGTTTAGTCATTTTCAAAACTTAAACCCCCAAACAAAACATGATATTTTAGCCATAACCGAAGATCAATCGGGTATGATTTGGGTAGGCTTTGGGCAAGATGGCCTTTTTTATTACAACCCAAAGGAAGGCAATAAAAAATTTAAAAAATATAGTGATGGTACCATTTTACATTTACATGCGGATAAGTACAATCAGTTATGGGTTGGTAGAGCATCCAATCAAGGGCTAGAAAAAATAGATTTAACCGACAATCATAAGTCTACGATATTCAAATATCAAATTACAAATCCCGAAAGTATTAGTGATAATTCCATTTTTAGTATTCTGGAAGATAATTCGGGTGATATTTGGGTGGGTACTTTTGGTGGTGGACTAAACTATACCAGTAAGCGTGAGAAAAAAATATATACCATTGATCGAAACTCGCTTCAAACTCCCATAGAAAATAATCTGGTTAATGAAATTGTTGAAGAAGAAAAATTCCTTTGGATTGGTACCGAAGGAGGAGTTTCTAAACTTGACAAAGAAACGAATACCATACAACACTACACCTACAATGCCAGCGACAAAAATAGCTTAAGCAGGGATCCTGTTCATAAAATTTACAAAGACTCCAAAGGCAATTTATGGATTGGTACGTGGGATGGTTGTTTAAATTTATACAATTACGAAAAAGATAATTTTAAACGCTACTTGGCCTCACCTAATGATGGTGATATTCATAGTGATCATGTACTGGCTATTGCCGAAGATTCAAAAAATAGGCTATGGATTGGAACCAACGGAGGAGGCTTGTATCAATACAATTATAACACCGATAGTTTTAAAAGTTATACCCACATACTAAAATACGAAGATGGCTCACCCATTAGAGATATTACCCATATTCAAGAAACTCAAAACGGGGAACTTTTATTAAACACCTATCATTCGATTATTTTTTTTAAACCCGATCAAAACACATTTCAAGAGTTTCCTTTTAACACCCATCAAAGTATTGAACCTATCCTATTTATGTGTTCCCTTTCGGATACTTCAAATACTATTTGGATTGGTACAAATATTGGTGTTTTTCAATTTGATCGAAAAACTGAAAAATACATTGCCTATACTAAATATAAGGAACTTACCAATTTATCCATCAAAGCACTCATTCAAGATACAAATGGTATTCTATGGGCTTCGACCAATAATGGTATTTTTAAAATTAATGAGAAAAAAAACCTTATTACAAAATACACGAAACAAGATGGTTTTTCGTCTAACGAATTCAAAAAAGAGGCCGCTTATATCAATAAAAAAGGAGTTTTATATTTTGGCACCTCCAATGGACTCAATTATTTTAATCCCAACGAACTTAAGGTCAATGAAAAATCCCCTTCATTAGCCATTACCTCATTTGCCGTTTTACATTCGACTCCAAATGAAAATAATAAATACCAATCCATTTTAGAAAATCCTAACAACGAAAAAGAAATACAACTCACGCACAAACAATCAAGCTTTGTGATTTCCTATACGGGGTTAAATTATTTGCATCCCGAAAAAAACAATTACCGTTATAAATTAGAAGGCTATGACAAAGTTTGGGTTGATGCAGGCACATCACTTGCCGCTACCTATACCAATGTGAAACCAGGTAATTATCAATTTAAAGTACTGGGATCAAATAACGATGGAAAATGGTCTGAGTTACCCAAAAAACTTAGTATAACCATTAGTGCTCCTTGGTATAAAACTGATTTATTTAAAACAGTCTTGGCCATGTTTCTGTTAACATTGCCTTTAATATTCTATTTTGTGCGTCTTAGCTTTTACAAAAAACAAGAACGCCTTCTTAAAAAACAGGTTGCTATTAGAACCAATGAAATTAATAAACAAAATAAAGAACTATCTGATCACAGAAATCATTTAGAAAAACTTGTTGAAGGACGTACTAATGAACTTAACAAAGCAAAACTAAAAGCCGAAGAATCTGACCGACTAAAATCGGCATTTATAGCAAATATGAGTCACGAAATTAGAACTCCTATGAATGCTATTTATGGGTTTTCTAATTTGTTGAATGAAGAAGACATTACCAAAGAAGAACGTGCTGAATTTACTGAAATTATTAACAGTAGTTGTGATAGCTTACTTGTACTTATTGATGATATTCTAGACATATCCATACTGGACGCCCAAGGAATTGATTTACAATTAAGTGAAACCAACATCTTTAATTTTTTAAGTGAAATAGAAACCATCTATAAACAAAAAGAAACCCAGACCCTTAAACTCGACTTTATTTATAACGAAAACCAAAAAAACACTATTATAACTACCGACCCTATAAGGCTTAAACAAATACTTTCGAATTTATTAAACAATGCTTTTAAATTTACCGAAAAAGGAAGTATCTCATTTGGATTCAATCTTTCTGAAGACTCCAAAAAAATCACCTTTTATGTAAAAGATACTGGTATTGGTATTGCAGAAAAAGACCTTGAGGTTATTTTTAATCCATTTTTAAAAGCAGGGAATAATACTGAAAAATTATACCGAGGCACGGGTATTGGACTTTCAATTTCTCAAAAACTAGCGCATACTTTTAAAGGAAGTATCTCTGTTGCATCCGAAATAGAAAAAGGCACCACTTTTTATGTAGAAATACCCACGAATCATTCCTTTAAAAACAACTCATAATTAAATACAATAAGCTTCCAATAAATCCTAAAATTCGTAATCATATCCCACTGAATTACTTGACAATAGCAAGTTGTTATACATTAATTCCCATAAAATACCACTCTAACGTTTGAGTATTTGCATGATTTTAACTATTTTTATTTTTTACCAACACCCCCCTAAATATGTTTAAACCCCTAAATATTATCATATCCGAAGATGAACAATTAAACTTTGTTTTATTACAACGATTATTGCAACGTATCATAAAATCTCCTTTGAACATCCAACATGCTGTCAATGGACAACAAGCCATTGAGTTTTGCAATCAACATACCGATTTAATTTTAATGGATATTGAAATGCCTATTATGAATGGTTTTGATGCCTCAAAAATTTTAAAGGAAAAATTCCCAAATATTCCTATCATAATCCAAACCGCTCATTGTTCAAAAGATCACAGGTTAAAAGCGCAACAATTAGGTTGCAATGCCTTTTTGGCCAAACCTATAATTAGAAAAGATTTTGAACTGCTTTTATCCGAATTTATCCCAGTAGCTTGCTAAAACTTAAACTCTAGTTGTACATCAACATTTTTAGGAACTTCCTTTACCTTTTTAGTATTATTTAAGTTATGTAGTGACAAGCCCAATAAACGTACGGAATTCTCCATTTTTTGTTGGTATAATAACTCCTTGGCTACTTCAAAAAGTAGACTCGCATCACTTATATAATAGGATAAGGTTTTGGAACGCGTATGCAGTGTAAAATCACTGTATTTAATTTTCAATGTAATTGTTTTTCCGGCCACTTTACTTTTTAAAAGTCGACGTTCTAACTCATCTGACAACTCTTTTAATCGCGCTTCCATATATATTTCCGAAGCTAAATTCTCATTAAATGTACGCTCCGCTCCAATAGATTTTCGGGTGCGGTGGGGTTTAACGGGACTGTTATGAATACCTCGCACAATTCTAAAATAATGTGCTCCCGACTTTCCAAAATTTTGGGTTAAATAGGCTTCCGTTTTTGTTTTTAAATCTGCTCCTGTATAAATTCCTAGCGCATACATCTTTTTTTGGGTCACCTTTCCTACGCCATAAAACTTTTTGATATCTAAGTTTTCTAAAAAGTCAAGTACTTCTCCTGGAATTACCGTTTTTTGCCCATTAGGCTTGTTATAATCGCTTGCTACTTTGGCAATAAACTTATTAATCGAAATTCCTGCCGAAGCGGTTAATCCTGTTTTTTCTAAAATTTTTGCGCGTATCTCTTCGGCTATTAAGCTGGCGCTCGGATTTCCTTTTTTATTTTCGGTCACATCCAAATAGGCCTCATCTAATGATAAGGGTTCAACCAGATCGGTATATTCAAAAAAAATAGCTCGGACTTGTTGTGATACCTCTTTGTAACGCTCAAAATGATGCTTCACAAAAATAAGTTCCGGACATAACTTACGTGCCACCGTACTACTCATGGCACTACGTACCCCAAATTTACGTGCTTCATAACTTGCTGCACTAATCACTCCTCGGTCACTACTCCCGCCTACAGCAATAGCCTTGCCTTTTAAGCTTGGGTCATCCAATTGTTCCACCGAAGCATAAAAAGCATCCATATCCACATGTATTATTTTTCGCGAAATATCGAAGTCCATACTACAAATATAAATGGATTTTGTTATTGCTGTAGTCCTTTTTTTAAAGAGTCATTATACTGTAAATAACTACAATTAAATCAATTATAATATTTAATTGTAATTAAAAAAGATTAATTAATAATTTTTTTCGATTAAAAACCAGTGAGTAATTATTAGTGTGCGAAATCAGAAAAACCTATGAAATTCAATGAATTACTTATTATGTTTATCAAAAAAATAGAAAAAACTAATTGTAGCTCCATGTAATTCTCATTACCTATACTCTTTATTTACTTAGTGTTTGTGTGCTCCTTTTGTTTTTCATAAAAAAGAAAAAATGCATTTAAAATTAAATCTTCAAAAATTACTTATTGTTTTTCTATCCCTTTTTGGATACCTTGGTGCTAATGCCCAAACTATTGATTTTGACAATCGTTATGGAAATAATGGAAACATCCTTAACAAAATTCAACAAGCAATTAATGATGCCCCCAGTGGCGCTACATTAGTATTTAGAAGTTCAAGCTATGACCTAAATAGTGATACCCTTCCTGTAATTATTAATAAAGAAATTGCAATTCAAGGGCGTAATCCTGGAACTAATTTTAATCGTTTTAACGTAGGATCGTCGGGTATTCGTACTCAGTTTTTAAACGGAAATATCCTTATTCGATCAAATAATGTGAGCTTTTCAAATATTGAAATTAAAAAAGAAGCTGGTCGTGGCGAAGAGTTTGATATTTTAATTGACACCCGACATCCATCATACTTAGTCACAAACCCTAACGCCGTTACACAAAAGCACTATACCGGACTAGTATTTAATAATGTTACGTTGAGTGGTACGGCATACCCTATTGGAGCTGGTAATGGTATAGGAGCCCAATTGAATAATGTTTCTTTTATTAATTTTAGAAGAATTGGATATTGGTTAGACCGAAAAGGAAAATCCGATCATACCGAAAGAATAACATTTAATAACTGTTTCTTTAAACCTGATTCAAATATTAAATTTGACGATCGTGGGATATCATTAGATGCAGGTAATACTGATTATCCTGTAATTTGGGACCTTAATACTACTTTGGTTAGAAATTGTCGTTTCGAAGATACAGGTATTGCACTTTCTAGATGCCATGGCATGACTATTGAAAATTCAACCTTTGACGATAACAGGGGTTTAGTAGACATGATTCATATTGAAGAATTTTCATATGATGTAACCATCAACAACAATAACTTTGATTGTAACAATGCCCAGAGTAAAATCATTGTTTTGGACAGGGAATTACAAAGGGTAAGTCATATCAATATTACGCGTAACACTATACTAGGGAGGTATGCTTTTTTCATTTCTGCTTATGCACCTCAAAACCTAAAGATTACCAACAACAATTTTAGTCGTGCCAACACCACAAATAATAATGCTATTGATCTTACTTTTTACGAAAATAGAGGTATTGAACCTATTCCTGCCGAGCTACTTTCAAACAATATCACCATTACTGGAAACAATGGACTAGGTAATGCTCAAAATGGACGACTAACTATAGCTATCCCTACGCGTGGGGCTAACAATAATCTTAGTAATTTTAACTCTGGAAGAAGAACGGTATATCGATTAGACCCTCCACCTGCATTTTTCCCTAATGGTGTATATGAAATTATTAATAGAGATACTCAACGAAAGTTAGGAATCAAAAAAGGAAGCAATAGTGTGAGTGGTTCCATAGGAACTGATAATAGCACTAAATGGAATATCCAATCCTTATCGCCATACACTTACAGTATTCAAAATGTTGAAAACGGACAGTATTTACAAACTATTGATATCTATACCGAATTCAATTTATTTAACAATACCCCGCAAACTCTAGAGCCTTTTACAACAAGTACAACCAATACTACTCCAAAACCTTTTTGGACCTTATTTAAAAGAGGGGATTATTTTAGGGTATTTGCCGGAGGAAACGAAAGGCAAACAGCACTTGCTACTAATGGCAGCCAAATCAATTTAATATTTGGTAAAGTAGGAAATAACGACGGTACCCGAAGTGTGGCTAATTTAGGTAACAATGCCGAATGGCAAATTGTGCCTGCAACCAACAATGCAGGATCGCCTCGAAATAGAACCCGATCGGTTAGCCTTGATAGTAAACCACAGTTAACTCCACAAGGGAGTGTTCTACCATCAATAAACTCGGGTGAAACCATTCCTTTAACCATATCCTATGCTACAGGTATTCAAAATGGAACTGTCGAAGATTTAAATTATGTAGCCGTGCAAATACGACAAATTAATGCCGCAGGTAATCCCATAAACACTAGTGATTTTGAAGTCGCTATTCCTGGTAATGAAGCAAATATTGGTACATTAACTTATAATTACAAGGTTCCTTTTAATTTTGCCGATGGTTCAAAAATACCCTCAACTCGTGAGCTTCCAAATGGTCACCAATTGTTATTATTAGTATTTATGTCTGTGAATAATGATAGTGGATTTGCTAATGCTAATGGTCCGGTTGCTTTTAATACCACCCGTAAAAGAGCTATCTCATTAACTAACCGAAATGCATTTGTCCCTGCTGGAGAAATTAATCCTGTAGCAAATATTAGGCAAGTCTTACCTTTAAATATTTCATACAGTTCTGCCATTACAAATGGTGTAGAAGAAGATTTAACTTATGTAGCCGTACAAGTAAGAGAAGTGGGTAATTTAGGCGAAGATATTCACACCAGCGACTTTAAATTAGTGGTGCCAAACGCGGGAGCAAATGCCGCTACAGTTACTGTTGATTATAAAATTCCTTTTACATTTACCGATGGCACAAAAATTCCAACCAGTTCAGAACTATTACCTGGTCATCAATTATTGCTTTTGCTATCCATGTCAACCGAGGATGCTACTTTATTTGAAAGCACTACAGAAACTATTGTTTTAACAGACAACAATCCTAATAGAGTGCGTAGTATTTCTTTTGACAACAGAGATGCACTTATTCCACTTGGCGAAACGGCTCCTGTATTTAATTTTGGACAAGAAGTCCCCATTAAAGTTTCGTACAATACAGGAAAAACTTCTACTAATGAAGAAGATTTTTATTACGCCGCCCTACAGGTAAGACAAATTGATGCACAAGGGACTATCATAAACACCAGTGCCTTTGAAACCATTGCCGGGAATAATGCAGCTAATACAGCTGCTGTTATCCATAATTACATTATTCCTTCCACTTTTACAGATGGTAGCCCAATTCCAAACAGAAAACAATTACCCAATGGTCATCAATTATTACTGTTAGTATTCATGTCTGTGGATAATAATACTGGATTTGCCAATGCAAATAATACTATTTTTATTGAAGGGAATGCGCTTGGTGCAAAAGAAATTAATACTTTAACAAAAACTACCGAAAATCCAATTACTGTGTATCCTAATCCCACTAGTAATGTATTAAATATTTCGGGGAGTTTTGAAAATTGGATCATCTATGATGCTCAAGGAGCTCTAGTATCCAGCGGTCAGCGTAAAAATATCAGCATTTCTCAATTACCCGTGGGTAGTTACTTTATTGGTTTATTTACCAATAACCAAAAACAATCGGTTCAAAAATTTGTGGTTATCCCCACTCAGAGATAATTCATACCATTACCTATATGAATTGACAGAAAACAGCTAATCAATTCAATTACTAAACAAAAAGCTACACCCTTTTTTGGATGTAGCTTTTACTGTTACAAATAATACTATTTAATTTTTATACAGCTTGTATACTTTGGTACCAGATTTTATAATGTATAAACCTTGTGGTAAACCTGCTACAGTAAGTCCTTCCTCTTCTGTAGAAAGAATTGTTTTTTCAAGAATGGTTTTTCCGGTTAGATCGAAAATTTTAAGGGATTGTGGATCTACAATTACCTCGGTATTCAGTACTTTTTTAGCATTAGCATTGAAATTTTTAATATACCTAATAGGTATAGAAGTCACCTCAACATCATCCAATACTAAAAGTAGGTAATAATTATCCGAACTAGCCAACGTATAATTCCCGTTTTTTAAGGTTTTGTGAGCAAAGCTTTTACTGTCAATAATCACACTTATTTGAGCCCTTCCCAAACCATTTATAGGGGGAACATCAAATTCAAGCTTTCTATTATCATCTGATAAATTATGTAAAAAATCCTGTGGTATAAGCACATCTGTTTTTTTATCAAACTTTTTATCATTAGACCTATACACTTTCACCTTAGAAGCTTTCGATTTTATTACTCCTTTATTTAAAACGTTTGCTGTCAAATTAACTCGTCCATTATTAATACCATTCAAAAGGTGTTTTTTATTCCCAATATCCTTTAACAACCCTAAACAACTTTTGCAATCACTAGCTATACTAATTGAGCTTTCGTCTATTACTAAGTCCGATCTATCAAATGGTACTTTAGGATCTATAGGAACGGTCACTGGACTTATCACATTAAACGATCCATCAAAAGATTCTTTTCTTAAGTTTCCATATTTTGTACTCAACCCAAAATCAAGTGACAGTCCATCAATACGAAACGATTCTCTACTTTTTACTTTAAAAGTTACTATTGTATAATCATCAAAAACAAGTGTTTCTGCATTCTTATTATTCCATTCTAACGTGTTTATTATGATATTTTCCGTTTGATCTCCTTTTTTAATCTTTTGAAAATAAAGTATAAATTTAACCCCATTAAATTTCTCATTCATTAATGTATAATTGCCTTTTATACTAATCCCAAACTCAACCGTATCTCCTTTAGAAAAACTTTCTCCTTTAGCCGCAAAAACTTTAAATGCATTAATATCGATCCTTTTTGGAGGCTCACACACATCCCCTATACCATTACCATTGGTATCTTTTTGATCTGTATTGGCTGTGAAAGGGCAATTGTCGTTTTTATCAGCCACTCCATCTCCGTCACTATCACAAATAAAACTCGGTATTGCACTAAAACTTGTTTCAAAATAATAATCCCGATCTCTGTAAATTCTTTCTTTTCTTCCTATTATATAAACATATGAAATAGAGTTATTGTCATCATTTGTAAATTCATATAGTGTATTTGATTTAAGACCCTCGCTACTTGACGAAACAAGAGTATTTAATCTAAATTCTTTACCTTCCCCATTAGGGTTATTTGAACAAGCTTGTCTTTTTGCATTTATTAGGCTTTTGCCAAAATCTCTTGCATAATAACTCATCTCTGTATCATTATCTTTTCCATCTCCGTTCCTATCACACCTATCATTAATTTCTTTCATTTCAAATTCAGGAAAATAATCTCGATCAGTATCAGGTCTAGCAGATCTTACTATATAAATATATCTTAAATCCCCCTCTTCATCAGTATATTCATAAATACTTTTATTTTTCAAATACGGTGTCCCAACCTCATTGAAAGTTTCGATTCTACTTGAACCAGATATTATAGATGTAGCTGAGCAAATAAAATTTCTAGCATTTTCTATATCACTTCCCAAAAATCGATATTCATATGCTCTATTTTCCCATATTTTTTGTCCAAAAGCAATACTAATTGATGTTAATGCTATTAATAAGCACATTAATTTTTTCATAATAAATTTAATTTTAAGTTATACCCTAAGGTATTGACTACCAAAATTTTATTTATCACAGTACTTATTAAGTCATTATTAAATAAGTAGTTACATATTTTATACTAATTTAAAGTGATATGCTTGCATACTATTTGAAATATTTTGTATTGATTATAGCATGGCCTTAATATGAAACAAAAAAAAGGTCTCTTAAAAAATTAAGAGACCTTTTTAATTTCAAATAGAAATTAATTTACTATTTAATAAAGTTTTCTAAGAAAGTAATTCCAGCAAAATCAACAGTTGCTTCAGCATCATACTTTGCATTTACATCCGCATCAGCTCCTTCAATTTGCACATTTGCAACAGGACCTTCTTGAGGAAAATCCAAGGGCTTATCATATCCACTCAATGATAATCCTGTGATTGTTGCTCCTGATTTCTTTTTAAATTGGAGACCCGTTTCTGCAATATCAGTTGTTGAAACAGCAGTTAAGTTTTTTATTGTTGGGTTGTTATTTACTCCGTCTGCTTCAACTACAGTTGAGAAATTTTTTGAATGGAATACATACGCATTTTCTAAAGTACCATTCCAACCTTCAGTCCAATCAATTGCGTCATCTTCTGCTCCTTCAACATAAAGATTTTTAAGATTTACTGTACCTCCAAAGAATTCTACACCATCGTCCTCACCATTAATAATCGCAATATTTTCTAAAACAGTATTTGAACCTACCGCATATAATGATAATCCATTAAATTGACTATCTCCTGTGATTATTGCTCCTGACCCTACTATTTGTAAATTTTTAATACTCCCTGAATTATCAGTATCATCTTCTCCTCCATATTTTAAATTACCAACTTCAGCGATTGCATTTACACCTTCTGTCGTACTTGCTTTACCAGTAATTACTAATCCTCCCCATTCACCGGCATTACCTTGCTCGGAAGTCATTATTACTGGATTATCTACAGATCCTTCAATATTAATTTTTGCCCCTTGTAATACTACTAAATAATTTTCTGTATTATTACTACCATTAGCAATGATACGTGTTCCTGCAGGAATTGTTAATGTAACACCTGATTTTACAGAAGTAATACCTGTTAAATTATAAATTATATTCGCATCTAATGTAGTATCTGCACTAATTTCATTAGGCAAGTCATTAAAAAGTTGAGTTTCTGCTCTTATAAAATCCCACTCGTTTGAAGTAATATCTACTGTAGCTGCATTCTCGTAAGCTTCTGTCACAACTACCTGAGAGCCATTTATATTAATGTTTGCCAACGGTGAATCTTGAGGTCTATCAACACTAATATCGAACCCAGATAAAGATAGACCAGTAATTGTTGCTCCCGACTGTTTTTTAAATTGTAATGCTGTACCACCACCCAATGTAGATTTGGCAGTTAAATTAGTAATTGTAGGATTATTATTTACTCCATCAGCTTCAACTACCGTTGAAAATCCAATAATAGCCTGATCTACAAATGCATTAGTTATAGATCCATTCCATCCTTCTGTCCAATCAATAGCATCATCTTTCGCATCTTTAACATATAAATTTTTAACTGATGCTGATCCTCCAAAAAACTCGATACCATCATCATCTCCATCTATAATAGCTATATTTTCAAGTGTAGTTCCAGATCCTACAGCATATAATGACAATCCATTAAACTGACTATCACCAGAAATGATTGCTCCAGCCCCTCTAATTACAAGGTTCTTAACACTTCCCGAATTATCTTCTGGTTCTTCTCCTCCATAATTTAAATTACCTATTTCAGCTGTCGCATCAGTTCCTTCAGTTGTTTTAGCCTTACCAGTAATAACTAATCCACCCCAATTACCACGACCTTCTTTTTCAGAAATCATTAAAACTGGTTCGCTTATAGTACCTTCTACATTAATTTTAGCTCCTTGTAGTACAGCTATGTAATTTTCTCTACTATTTGAAGCATTTGCTATTATTTGTGTTCCTGCCGGAATTGTCAACGTAGCCCCTTCTGAAACACTAAAAATACCTGTCAACTTATAAGATACTGAAGCACTCAATGTTACATCTTTATCTATATTTCCATTTAAAATTCCCTTATTGATATTTTCAAAAACATCGCCAGTAGTAGGCACTTCTCCGGGTTGTTCAATTCTTATATCGTCATCATCACTACAGCTTGTAAAAGTAATACCTGTAAGCAATGCGGAAATTAATCCTAATTTAATTACTGAGTTTTTCATGTTATAAGTTTTGAATATTTTGGTTTTTATTTAAAAATTATATGCTAGTTTAACATTAAATACATTTCCTTTTCTGTATGATAACACTGTCTCTTTTGTAACACCTCCATTTATCGGATCTGTAATTAATTGTGTCTGTTTTATTTTGGGATTTAATAAATTCCTCCCGACAAGAGTTAGCTTTAATCCTTTAGCGACCACCTTACTTAACACCATATCTAGAGTAACAAATCCTTCTTCTA
The DNA here is from genome assembly GCF_000255455.1 of Aquimarina agarilytica ZC1. Lineage (GTDB taxonomy): Bacteria > Bacteroidota > Bacteroidia > Flavobacteriales > Flavobacteriaceae > Aquimarina > Aquimarina agarilytica. Next base: position 132,111 of record NZ_JH621248.1, read on the forward strand.
TGATCTCATCATTAAATCGTAGATCAAAAGCATTAATATCTTCAGAATTACCAAGTGCAAATATTTTTTCAGATGAATAATTACCTGTTAAAGTTGCAGCAAATTCTTTTTCTGTTTTATCAGAAAATGTTAAAGAAGAATTCACAATCCAGTCAGAAGCACCTTGTAATCCTGTCTCAGTCGTATTACCATATCTGAATTCTTCATTTTGACCTTCTTCTGAATTCACTCCTTTTAAATCTTGATTATGATCCATAAAAGTAACATTAGCCAATACAGCCAAATTTGATCCATTTTCTCTTAAATCAAAATCATATTTCCCTTCCAATTCAACACCTAAAATCTCGGCTTTTTCTGAAGTATTGAAAAACGATAAATTATTAGCAGCACCTCTAGCCTGAGCCTTATTTATAGGATCTTGAATTTGCTTGTAGAACAATGTTCCGGAAAGTACTTGACCAGATTTTGGGAAAAATTCATATTTCACATCAACATTATAATTTGTAGATGCTATTAGGTTTGGATTACCCTGTACTTGTCTTCCATTGGGAGTCGTATATTCAAAAGGAGCTATTTCTTTAAATTCAGGCAAAGTTATTGTTTTACTAGCTGCTAACCTTACCGCCATTCTATCATCCTCATCTAACGAGTACTTGAAATTAAAACTTGGCAAAAAGTTTTCATATGAACTAAATAAGAATCTATCTTCACCAGGAGTTTGATTAGTAACATCCCACTGTGGTAAGTTAACTTCATCTTCTTCATATCTTAAACCTACATTTCCAGAAAATTTACCAAAAGAAAAATCAGTACTTAAATAACCCGCTCTAACTTCTAATTCACCATCGTATAAATCTGATTGTGGATCTTCTGGTATTTCAATAAAACCTCTAATTATATTATCTAGATTCAATCCTTCATCAAGATTATCAATAGAACTTACAACTAAAGTAGTTGGAGAATCTCCTAAATTGTAAGACTCAATTCTAGAATCAAATTGTCTATTTTTATTTCTATAATTCCCTCCTAAATTAACTTTTAAGTTATTTTCTTCAGAATCAACAAGTACTCTATTATAATTTAAGTATGCATTAAATTCATCATCTTGTATAATTTGGGCAGACTTTCTTTGTTGAGTTGCCCCTTGAGTTCCAAAACGCACATCATTATCTCCAAAAATATTCACTTCATTTCTAATTCTATTTGGTTCTCTAGCATCAACTAAATTGAAACCTACACCCCAATCAATTTTATCGTTATCAGATAGTTTATGCTTTCCAGAACCTTGTAAAACTATCAATTCCGTTTGTTTCGTATTTTGATCTCTTACAAACTGATTACCAACTCCAGTATCGGTTTCTTCAAAAAATACAGCCTCTCCATTTCTACCAAATTCATTTACTTGGTCTGATAAATTATTAATATATAAGCCTGTAAGTTTTAATTTATGACCAGTAGCTACTTTAAATGTGTTATTCAATAAAGCACTTGTTACCACTTTGGTATTAAAATTCTCCGCATCCGTAGCAAAATCATTTAAAAAGTTTTCTTCAAATATTTTGAATTCTCCTTTTTGGTCAGAGTGAGAAACCGCATGAGATACAGATCCAAATACACTCCAAACATTAAAAAGTTTAGCTCCTGCTGTTGCCGATACACCTATATTAATTGGATTATCTTCCGTAGTAAAATTCCACGACTCTTGAGTTAAAGCTTGTCTATTTGTTAAATCACTACTGTAATTACCAAATGATGTGTTATTCGCGTTCTGCGTTCTTCTAAATTCACCAGATATTGCATTTGTATTAGCTCCTGAAGTTAAACTTATACTAAATTTTGGCTTACTACCACTGTGTTCTTTCGGCACAATATTAATATTCCCAGACGCTTGATCTGCATATTTATCAACAGAGTATGTTTTACTAATCCCTACATTTTGAATTATATTGGAAGGAAATAAATTTAACCCTATATTCTTATTTTCAATATCATCTGAAGGTATAGGTAATCCATTCAAAGTTGTAGACAAGTATCTATCTCCCAAACCTCTTACATAAACATCACCTGACGATTCATTTTTAGTAACACCTGAAATCTTAGCTGTAGCTCCTGCTGCATCTGCAATTGCAAGCTTTTTCATTTCCTGCGCTCCAATACTTTCTTTTATTACTGTCGCCTTTTTCTGCTCTACCAAAAGCGCTTTCTCACTCTCTTTTACAGCAGATGTTCCTTGAATAATCACATTACTTAAAGAGGCTGCTGAAGCACTTAATGTTGCATTTACGGTTAAGGTTTCACCATCTGTAACTACTGTGTTAGGAAACTCTTGCGCTTCGTAACCCACAAAGCTTATTACTAAAGTATAAGTACCTGGATCAATATTTTCGATTAAGTAGTTCCCATCAAAATCTGTAGTTGTTCCTTTTGTAGTATCTTTAAGGTATACATCTGCAAAAGGTAATGGACTTCCGGCCAATTCTTTGTCACTAACCACTCCTTTTATATTCCCTTGTGCAAAGGAAGAAGCGAAGGCTAATGAAAGTAAGAAAAATAAGGCTTTTTTCATAATAAATAAAAATTTGATTATTTGGTTTTTCAATTCGGTGCAAAGAAACCATTACAATGTTACCCCTATGTTAATAACTGGTTACTTTTATATGATGATGCAGTGTGAAAGTTATGTTAATGTTAGTGAATTTTTTAAATCAACTATTTTTTCATATTTTATATCTATCTGATAATCAAATTATAACAAAATCACTTGCTCCCCTTTTTAACAAACAGGTTTAACAATAGCATAAGATTGAGTTTACACATAAGACTTGACTATGTAATACATTTGAAATGATTTTTAAATGCCCAGAAAAATAGGTATTTATGGATTTTTCAATTCACTAAAGGCTTTCATTCCAAAATGAAAGCCTTTTCTTTTCATCCTATTTTTATGTACTTTATATGTCACTATAATTTCATATTAAATAAACCACTAGCTACTTCAAGTCCATAGTTACCTTCACCTCTAAAAATCACCATTTTTTAAACATCCATTTTTGCTCTTTGCTAGCCATTAGCACTTTGATAATTATATAAAAAGCTAACTGCCAATAGTGCTTTTTTACTAGATCATATGAATTCGAGTAAAACTCACTTATACTAATACCATTTAATACCTATGTAAATAAACAAAAAGCGACCTAAGTTATAGGTCGCTTTTTGTTTATTTGTATGTTAACTAATAGCTATTTAATTGTTGCTTTCGGCTAAGGCTGCCAATTGAATGGCTTCAAAGTTGATTGCTTCTGAAACTTCCAAGTAAGCGTCAACTTCTTTTTTGTCTCCTGTTACTTCTATTTCTATCTCTTTAGTATGGTATCCTAAAAAACTGTATTGTAATGTATACGTACCTGGCTCAAGATCTTTAAAAACATAATTCCCTCTAAAATCGGTAATGCTTGTTATGTCTGTTCCCTTAATAGCCACATTAGCAAATGTGATAGGCTCATTGTTATTTGATTGATCCAAAAGTTTCCCTTCGATTATACCAGGGTTTTGAGCATGTAAAAAACTTGTTATACAAAGTGCAATTGTAATAAGTAAGTATTTCATTTTTGGGATTTTATTTACTGCAAAAGTACACAGATACTCCAGTTTTAATGTTTCCTAATCTTTATTAAATCTGGATTTTAAAGTTAACTTATTGTTAACACCTATTATAACCCCCTCATTATAAGCCACTAAAAAAGCCTCTCGATCGAGAGGCTTTTTTAGTGACTTATAATGAACTACGTAACTTAATTATTAATAAAGTTTACCGCTACATTACTATTATTTTCATGCGTTTTAATACTAGCTATGTTATTGTTGGTATAATCAACTTCAGATAAGGTGTTGCCATCCCAAAAAAACCATTTCCCTGCTTTTTTTCCATTTTCGTAATTTCCAACAGCTACTTTTTCTCCTTTATCATTAAAAGATTTCCATTCCCCGTGTAATTTACCTTCTTTATTATAAAGACCACGTTGCTGTATTTCACCATTTTCATGATAAAATGTTCCTTGAATTAAATCTCCTTTAATTTCATAAGTAGGCTTTTTTGATTGTGCAAAAACAAAGCTTGTCGCCATTAATGCTATAAATACAATTATGTTTTTCATTATATATATTTTTATGAGTTGTAATTCTTTAACACTACAAATATATAAAAATATTTACTTTAAAAAAACATTTTGGTAACATTAAATTAACATTTAGCAATTAATTAACTTATAATTAATCAGTTACAATGTTATCAAATACATAACACAGCACCTGATTTTAGTATATTTATAGCTTTAATTTACATAAAAAAAGTTTTTCATCATAGATTTTCTTTTTTTTACAAAAAATAACGTTACAATAACACTTATCATAAAATTAAATATCACTTTTGTGCCTTTGAAATTTCAATACCCCTATGGATAATATTTACATACTTATGATTGTGGCGCTTGCCATGTTGGCCGTTGCAGATTTAATTGTTGGTGTAAGTAATGACGCTGTAAACTTTTTAAACTCAGCCATCGGTTCAAAAGCCGTTTCTTTTAAATCAATTATGATTATTGCCAGCTTAGGTGTTGCCGCTGGTGCTATTTTTTCAAGTGGACTCATGGAAGTGGCTCGTAAAGGAATTTTTGTTCCTGCCGAATTTCATTTTGATGAAATCATGATCATTTTTATGTCGGTAATGATTACCGATATTCTTTTGCTTGACTTTTTTAACACCATGGGAATGCCTACTTCCACCACAGTGTCTATTGTATTTGAATTACTAGGCGCAGCAGTTTGTGTGGCATTAATCAAAATAGGTACTAATGATGCTGAAACCATGGCCGATTTAGGCAAATACATAAACACCCAAAAGGCACTACAAATTATTATGGGGATCCTACTATCGGTTGTAGTTGCATTTTCGATAGGAGCGCTGGTACAATATGTGACTCGATTGCTCATCACATTCAACTTTAAACAAAAAGCCAAATGGGTAGGCGCATTGTTTGGCGGTATTGCGCTAATGTCCATTTTATACTTTATCGTAATTAAAGGAATTAAGGGTACAAGTTATGCTAGCTTAATTGTGGATCAAAATTTAGGTGGAAAACCGCTTACTCTAAGTGGATTTATAGACACAAATCTTTTTCCGATAGCTAGTATCGGTCTACTGTCCTTATCCATAATTTCATATGTACTTATAAGTTTTTTAAAAGTTGATATTTATAAAATAATCATTATTGCCGGTACCTTCGCTTTAGCTTTGGCTTTTGCCGGAAATGATTTAGTTAACTTTATTGGAGTACCTATTGCCGCTTGGGCATCTTATAACGAATGGATTGCTTCGGGTATTCCTGCCAATGAATTTTCAATGGCCGTATTAGGTAAAAAAGCCGAAACACCTACATTATTACTTTTAGCAGCTGGTGTAATTATGGTACTTACCTTATGGTTTTCCACCAAAGCTAAAGATGTGGTTAAAACATCCATTGATTTATCCAGACAAGGCGAAGGTAGCGAACGCTTTAAAGCCAATGCATTATCACGTGGTATTGTTCGCTCTATAATTAGTATAGGTGAAGGCCTTTCGGCTATTGCACCCGAAAAATTTAAAGCATTTACCGATAGGCAATTTGACCAAACTCAAGTTCCAGTAACTACACTACCCGAGGATGCTCCTGCCTTTGATACGGTTAGAGCCGCTGTAAACCTTATGGTTGCAGGGGTGTTAATATCTATTGCTACTTCAATGAAATTGCCTTTATCCACTACTTATGTCACTTTTATGGTGGCCATGGGTACCTCATTAGCAGATAGAGCATGGGGAAGCGAAAGCGCCGTTTATCGTGTTGCCGGGGTATTAAATGTTATTGGGGGTTGGTTTTTTACCGCCTTTAGTGCGTTTACTGCCGCTGCTATTTTAGCTTTTTTAATTCACTTAGGTGGCCCTGCTGTAATTGCGGTACTCTTATTTGTGGCGGTCTTTTTATTGGTAAGAAACTCGTTAAACTATCGAAAAAAAACCATCTCGGTAAAACAAGATGAAAGCTTGCTTAAAGCCGAAAGTAGTTCGGTACAAGGAGTAATGGACGAAAGTGCTGGAAACATAAAGTCCTTTGTAAACAGAAGTAGTAAAATTTACGCTGGTGCTATTGATGGCTTGGCTACTTATGATTTGGCTGCACTAAAGAAAAACCGAAAAGGAATTGACCGTATTAATAATGAAGTCGAAGAATTACGTGATAACATTTTTTACTTTATTAAAAATTTAGAAGACTCTAGTGTTAGTGCTAGTAATTTTTACATCAATATTTTAGGCTACCTACAGGATATTTCACAATCTATTGAGTACGTATCTAAAGCCAGCCATAAGCACGTAAATAACAACCACCGAAAACTTCGTTTTAATCAAATTAAGGATTTAAAGGAAATACAAGGTTTGTTGGAAACTTTTTATTCGGAAATTAAAGACGTATTTGACAAAAAAGATTTTGATAAAATCAATACAATTATTCTTGAAAAGCAAGACTTATTCGATTTTCTTACCGATAAAATAAACAAACAAGTAGAGCGTACACGTAACGAAGAGGATAGTCCTAAAAACACTACCCTGTATTTTGGACTTCTTTTAGAAACAAAAGATTTAATAACCGCAACGATGAATTTGTTAACTACTTATAAGGACGAAAGAAGAAAATAAACCACTATGGACTGAAAGTCACCATCTTTTTAAACATCTATTTTTGCTCTTAGCAATTAGCTGTTAGCAGTTAGCTCTTTGCTTTTAGTAATTTGATAAATAGCTAAAAGCTAACTGCCAATAGCGCTGCTCATAAAAAAGCCAACAGCTAAAAGCTAACTGCCAATAGCGCTGCTCATAAAAAAGCCAACAGCTAAAAGCCAAATGCATTAAAGTACATCGTTTTAACCACTCCTGAGATCAATAAATTGTGAAAAAACACAAATTACTAACTGCTAGCTATTTAATTTTAACCATGAAATTTTAAGGTTAATTTAAGGTTTTCAATAGTGTTTGCTATGTTAGCATATTGTTACTAAGCTAGGGGGAGTATGTTTACTTAGTATTAAATAGTATATTTATACATCATTTGTTACACAATTTAATAATGAATAAAAAAGATACTACCATACTTTTAGTAGATGATGAGCCGGATATTTTGGAAATTGTTGGCTACAACCTTACCGATGAAGGCTACAAAGTGGTCACTGCCGAAAATGGACTAGAAGCTATAAAAAAAGCAAAAAAAATAAAACCTCAGCTTATTATTTTGGATGTAATGATGCCCGAAATGGATGGTATAGAAGCATGTGAAAAAATTAGAAAATTACCCGATTTAGAGGACACGGTAATCACTTTTTTAACAGCCAGAGGCGAAGATTATTCACAAGTAGCAGGTTTTGATGCTGGGGCAGATGATTATATTACTAAACCTATTCGACCAAAAGTTTTAGTGAGTAAAGTGAAAGCATTACTTCGTCGTTTTAAAAAGGAAGAAGGAGGTTCGGATTCCTTAAAAATTGGAGAACTCATTATTAATAGAGACGAATACAAAGTAATTCACAATAAAAAAGAATTAATTTTACCACGTAAAGAATTCGAATTACTTTCATTACTTGCTTCAAAACCCGGAAAAGTATTTAAACGAGAAGATATTTTACACCAAGTTTGGGGAGAGGAAGTGATTGTAGGAGGTCGAACTATTGATGTTCACATTCGTAAATTACGCGAAAAAATTGGCGATGATAGTTTTAAAACGATCAAGGGAGTTGGATACAAATTTGTTGTTTAACCCGAATTATATACCATACATTTCAAAAAGGTTTGACTTCATATAGTTAAACCTTTTTTAGAATAACTACAGTTGTTTTATTATATTATAAATTCAATTTGGTATAAAACAGCTCAAATTAGATTTAATGATTACTACTTTCAAAACACCTAATGTGTTTTCATTTAGAACAGCGCTATACACTAGCTTAGTGCTTACTTTGGTATTAACCGGTTTATTATGGTCTTTCCAACTTTTAAATTGGTATTTAGTCCTTACTTTTGAACTCCTTTCGTTTATAGCTATCTATTTACTAGTACAGTTTAGAACTCAAAAATACATTTACAATCGGGTAAATCGTATTTACGAGGAACTCGATATGATTGAAGAATCAAAATCTACTTTAGTGACCACCGACATGGAATTACTCATGGATCAGGTACGTAATTATGCCACCAAACGTAAAACAGAAATTGAAACCCTAAAAGGTAGAGATGCTTATCGTAAAGAATTTTTAGGCAATGTGTCACACGAATTAAAAACACCGCTGTTTACTATTCAAGGTTATATTTTAACCTTATTAGATGGCGCAATGAGCAAACCCGAACTTTGTAAAAAATACCTAAAAAGAGCGAGCAAAGGTGTGGATCGCTTAAATTATATTATTGAAGATTTGGATTTAATCACCAAATTAGAAGTGGGTAGTATGAGTATTAAATATGAAGATTTTGATATTGTACAACTCATTAAAAATGTATTTGAATTATTAGAAATTAAAGCAGGCAAAAAAAACATAGCACTCATTTTAGATCAAAATTACCCAGATCCAATTATCGTAAAAGCTGAAAGAGAACGTATTCGACAAGTCCTTACCAACCTAGTTGTAAATTCCATTAAATATGGACATGAAGATGGAACCACAGAAGTAAGTATCGAAGATTTAATCGGCTCTAAAATTATTATACGTGTGACGGACAATGGAGAGGGTATAAAAAAAGAATTTATCCCTCGACTTTTCGAACGTTTTTATAGAGTAGACAAAAGTAGGTCTAGAGACGAAGGCGGCTCTGGACTGGGACTATCCATTGTAAAACACATTGTAGAAGCCCACGATGAGCATATTTATGTGGATAGCGTATATGGTATAGGTAGTGAATTTTCATTTACCCTAGAAAGGGCTACGGCTACAGAAATAACCCCTTAAAAAAGTGAGCTAAACTATTTTAAATTTAACTTAGTATTATTCCTTAATTTTGCATAAAATTTGATAGTAAACCTTGAAAGAGGATAAAACAGGTGTTTGTGGGAAGTAAAAATAAATTAAAACGTTTTAACGAGAATAAAACTTTTGAAAATGTAATTCAACCAACTCGTGATGAGGTTATTGAAAATAGCTTTGATTTAAAAGGAAACTGGAATAAACGTTTTAAAAATAACAATCCAATTGTTTTAGAATTAGGTTGTGGTAAAGGTGAATACACCATTGGATTAGCCCAATTAAATCCGAATAAAAATTTTATTGGCATTGACATTAAAGGGGCCCGTTTTTGGAGAGGAGCTAAAACTGCTATCGAAGAAAAGTTAGAAAATGTATATTTTATTCGTACACAAATTGAATTGATTAACTACATTTTTAACGAGGGAGAAGTTGCCGAAATATGGATTACTTTCCCAGATCCCCAAATTAAATACAAGCGCACCAAACACAGAATGACTAACGCCTCTTTTTTAGCTAACTATAAAAAGATCTTAGCCGATGATGGTATCATGCATTTAAAAACCGATAGTGAGTTTATGCATGGCTATACACTTGGGTTATTGCATGGTGCCGGGCATGAAGTACTTTATGCGAATCATGACATTTATAAAAACGAAGGAGCGCCTCCTGAGGTACTCTCCATTCAAACTTTTTATGAAAATCAGTATCTTGAAACAAATAAAGCAATAACTTATACCCGATTTAAAATAAAATAACATTGATTACGACCAAATTATTTGTCATCACTTTTTTTGCTGCTTTGGTAGGTGTTATCCCTCCTGGATTAGTAAATATGACTGTGGCAAAAACATGTTTGGAACGTGGTAAGCGCAGTGGTATATTAGTTGCTTTTGGCGCATCGGTAGTAGTCCTTTTACAGGCATTAATAGCCATACAATTGGCCCGTTATATTTTTGACGACCGCTGGATGTACAATATGATTTTACGTGGTGGAGTAGTCGTATTTTTACTTTTAGGGATTTATTTTTTTATAAAAGCCAAACATAGATCAAGGCAAAAAAAAGTAAAACTTTCCAAGCACGGAGTATTACGTAGCTTTTTTAAAGGAGCCATGATTTCTGCTTTTAATATTTTACCCATTCCCTATTTTTGTATGGTAGGAGCCGCATTAAATTTAAAAGGTACTGTTGAATATGATTTATCGACCATTTGGAGTTTTATTTTAGCTGCCGCTTCGGGAACTTTTGTTATGCTTTACATTTATGCGATTTCATTCCTGAAAATTCAAATTAAAGAAGATCGTTTTGCTCAAAAATCTAACTACTTTATGGCAAGCCTTATGGCAATCCTAATGCTAGTTACTTTTATACGTGTTTTAGCAGAATAACAATACTTTACTGTTATTATGAAATACAAACCTAGTACACTAAACTTTTTTGAACGCGTTTACGACGTTGTTTTACTTGTCCCTTATGGTCGTGTAACTAGCTACGGAGCTATTGCTAACTATTTAGGAGCTCCTAAAAGTTCTCGTATGGTAGGTTGGGCTATGAATGCCGCTCATTCCCGTTTAGATGTCCCGGCACATAGAGTCGTTAACAGACAAGGACTATTAACAGGAAAACATCATTTTCCTGGAACAAATTTAATGCAACAACTACTGGAAAGCGAAGGAATCCTTGTTGAAGATGATAAAATAATTGATTTTAAAAACAAATTTTGGGATCCGACAAGTTTATATTAAACCCGCATTATGCAGATTAAACACAGTAACTAATCAAGCCCATTTTTTATTTGTGCGCGCCACTGCTTTTTTATTTTTATAATCCACCCAAGTTTTACGTCCAATACGACGCATTAAATTATCAAAATGTCGCATAATAAATACATTATAAACAGCCTTGGATAAATTATATTTTGAAATCGGTAATGCACGTAAACTCATAGAAAAACCCGGTGTTTTATATGTCATTTGATGCCAATATCCCTCGGGCATGTAAAGCATATCTCCATGCTTGATATTTGCGACCATTCCTTTAGCTTTTAACAATGCAGGAAATTTTTCAAAATCAGGGTTTTCAAAATCTATCTCATGGTATGCAATTAATGCATTGGGTAATTTATATAAATATTTTGTTTCCGAAGGTGGAAATAAAATGCACTCTTTTTCACCATCAAAATGAAAATGTAAAATATTAGCATAATCAATATCATAATGCATAAAAACCTTGGAGTTTTCTCCTCCAAAAAATAGCATAGGTAATTTTTTTAAAAAACGTAACCTCGTATTACATGGATAATTAAAATCCTGCTGAAGTGCTGGTACTTTTTTTAATAGATTATATAAAAAAATGCGATAAGGAGTTGGCCCCTTTTTTAGATCATCAATATATTCCGCTAGTGTTTTATATAAGTGCGGTTCATTAAATTTATTACTTGAATTATTTATAGGAATTCGATTATCGTAAAGAGGCACCATTTTTTCACCTGCCACTGCTTTAATATAATCTAACGTCCATAAATTATAGGCATTCCAATCAGTCGTAAAACGCTCAACGATTACTGGTTTTTGAGGAACAACATAAGTTTCATAAAAAATTTCCCTAGATATCTCACGTATTCTAGGTATGGTATCCAAATGTATTTTTTTACGAGCCATCACTACTCTAAAATACTAAAAACAAATTAGTTACTTATTTTGAGCTTCTAAATTTCGATCTATCTGGTGTCCAGGTCTTGTCCATTTCGGCTTTTCTCCTAAGCTAGTTAATACCGAATTTTCAGCCTCAACAGTTTCTGGCTGGGATTTTTTAACAAATGGTTTTTGAGGCGTTAAACCTAATAATTCAAACATTTTCATGTCCTCGGCCACATCAGGATTTGGTGTAGTCAATAACTTATCACCAGCAAAAATAGAATTCGCACCAGCAAAAAAGCACATAGCTTGACCTTCTCTACTCATTTGTGTCCTTCCTGCCGAAAGGCGCACCTGCGTTTGTGGCATTACTATACGCGTAGTGGCTAACAAAANATACGAATCATATCCCAAATAGGAACAGGCTTTTCATTTTCCATAGGCGTCCCCTCAACAGCAACTAAGGCATTAATAGGCACCGATTCTGGCTGAGGATCCAAGGTGGCTAAAGCCACAAGCATTCCTGCTCGATCTTCTTCTTTTTCACCCATTCCAATAATACCACCACTACAAACGGTTACATTTGTTTTACGTACATTATCAATGGTTGCCAAGCGATCTTCAAAACCTCTGGTCGAAATTACTTCTTTATAATAATCCTCAGACGTATCTAAGTTATGGTTGTAAGCGTATAGCCCAGCTTCGGCCAAACGTGCTGCTTGATTTTCGGTAATCATACCTAACGTACAACATACCTCCATATCTAGTTTATTAATGGTACGCACCATTTCCAATACATTGTCAAACTCGGGTCCATCTTTTACATTACGCCAAGCTGCTCCCATGCATACACGTGAACTTCCACCGGCTTTTGCACGCAAAGCTTGTGCTTTCACTTGCTGTACCGACATTAAATCATTCCCGGCTACATCCGTATGGTAACGTGCTGCTTGCGGACAATACCCACAGTCTTCGGGACAACCTCCTGTTTTTATGGATAGCAGTGTAGATACTTGAACCGTATTTGGATCATGGTATTTACGGTGTGCTGTTGCTGCTATGTAAAGCAACTCCATTAATGGTTTGTTATAAATTGCAAGAATTTCCTCTTTCGTCCAGTCGTGTCTCGTTTCGCTCATTGTATACTAATCAGTAGGTCAAAAATAAGAAAAAATGGAGTCTGCTTTTAATTTCTTAAAAAATAAATCAACCTATTTGTACGAAATTAGTAGTAGCAAATCATATAAATACATTTTTAAAGAACAAATAATTGTAGGAATTTGAAAAATAATTCTATTTTTATGGCTATTGATTAACTAACAAATTAAACATACTATGAATTGGTACTTAAAAGTTTTAAAACAGTATGCAGATTTTAACGGTAGAGCCAGAAGAAAGGAATATTGGATGTTTATCTTAATTAACACCATAATTTCATACCTAATTCTCGGAATTGCTACCGCTATAGACCCTTCTTTTGTTGTCTTATCAAGTATTTATTCATTAGCAGTACTGGTTCCAACTATTGCTGTAGCTGTAAGACGAGCACATGATGTTGGCGTAAGTGGTTGGTTTATGTTAATCCCTTTTTACAATCTTTATCTAGCTGTAAAAAATGGCGATGTTGGTCCAAATGAATATGGGCCAGATCCAAAAAACCCAAATGATGAATTAGATGAAATCGGAAGCGATAACTAATCTGATACGATTAACTACTAAAAATTAAGCACTATTTAAAGTTGAAGCATAAATTGCTTCAACTTTGTTTTTATAAAGAAATTACTATGGAATGGTTTTTACTAGCCTTAAATAACTATTTGGACTTTAACAGTCGATCTCGCCGAAAAGAATTTTGGATGTTTTATCTTTTTTATTATATCATTTCTGCAATTCTAGGCGTTGTTGATAACCTGTTTGATTTGCTTTTTAATAGTTTGGGCTTCTTTTCTACAATTTTTGGCATCCTAATGTTTATACCCTATTTAGCCGTATCTGTAAGGAGGTTACATGATGTAAATAAAAGCGGTTGGTATTTGTTATTGTTATTTTTACCAATTATTGGTTGGATTTGGCTGTTTGTTTTAATGGTAACCGAAGGTTATCAAGGCACAAACAACTATGGAGCAAACCCCAAAAATCCTGAAAACGAACTAGATGATATCGGTGTTGCTCAACAATAACACTAACAACCCCAAAACTTATAGCATTCCACTGTAATGATTGTAATCCTTAATTACACGTTTAATAAAATTTTCGGCAGTTACATCTTTTGCAGGGGCTTGACCGATCACTTTTATAATTTTTTCCTTTATAATAAGTAAGGTTTTGTGATCTTCTGTTTTTAAGGCCCTAATTAAATTTTCTTTTATTATGCGCACATCATTATCAGACAACTTAAGCACGGTTGTATAAACAGGCTCGTAATTAGCCTCTACTTCTTGCAAAATAGTATGATCTATAGTCACTTTATTTTTTAATGTAATCACCGAAGTTCCCGAAGCCATACCCCCCAACCGCTGATGTTTTTTTGAACTTCCAATAACAACTAACGCCACAACACCCGAAAAAATATTAATATCTATAATACGCATAATCCAACGGATAAAGTAATCTAAAAAACCTGCTCTATAGCCATCAATTTTCACCACTTGCACCTTAGCTATTTTTTTTCCTAAAGTTTGTCCATTTAGCAATGCCTCCTGCACCAAAGTATAAAAGATAATCGGCGAAAAAAAGATAATGATTAAAGCAACAATGCTCCACATATCGCTAGCAAAACTATCAAAAAAATTACTCCCTCGGTTTTGCGCATAGTTAGAAAGAATATATATCACTACTCCTACATAAGAAGATTTTATAAGTAAATCAATAAAATAAGCAAGGATACGCTCTCCAGCTTCGGCAGCTTTAAAATTTATAGTTACATTTTGTGTGGTCGTAATTTGTATTTCTGCCATTATATCATGTTATTTGTTAGGTATGAGAGAAGTAGCCTTTATTAAGCAAAATAAAGAAAAATGGTTGCAATTCGAAAAAGCAATTGCACAAAAACAAATTGAAGACCCTGATGAACTGTCACGGTTGTATTTACATTTAATTAATGACCTTGCTTATTCGCAAACTTACTACAAAAAAAGCAAGCTTGTCGTATATTTAAATGATTTGGCAGTGCGTGTGTTTCAAAAAATTTATCAGTCACGCCGAATTGAAAAAAACATGCTGCTTCATTTTTTTAAAATTGAAGTTCCTCTACTAGTCTATCAAAACAGAAGGTATTTATTTTATGCTTTTGCTTTCTTTATATTATCGGTACTCATTGGAGTAGTTTCTGCTGCCAATGAAGATTCCTTTGTACGCTTAATTTTAGGAGATGCCTATGTAAATCAAACGCTTCAAAATATTGAAAAAGGCGATCCCGTAGCCATTTATAAAAGTGGCAGTAATTGGGGTAGTTTTATTGGTATTACATTTAACAATTTAAAGGTGGGACTTACTAGCTTTGTTTATGGTATTACCGGAGGCATAGGTACTGGGTATATACTCCTCCAAAATGGTATTATGTTAGGTTCTTTTCAATATTTTTTTGAACAACAAGGCGTATTATGGAAAAGTGCTAAAGGAATTTGGATTCATGGCGCCATGGAAATTTTTGCTATTGTTATTGAAGGTGCTGCTGGATTTATACTTGGTGCAAGTATTTTATTTCCAAAAACATTATCTCGATTTACTTCCTTTAAAAAAGGAATGCGCGATAGTATTAAAATTGTAATTAGTACATTCCCTTTTACCATTGCCGCAGGTTTTTTGGAAGGATTTGTAACTCGATATTCCAATGTAATGCCAAATTTTTTAGCCTTACTTATCATTCTAGGCACTTTAAGTTTAATCTCTTTTTATTATTTAATTTACCCATTTAAAGTACACAAAAAAGTAATTAATGGTACTTATGCTTAAAAAATACCTTTACATTTTAGTACTCACATTTTTTAATGTGTTCTTTAGCATCTCATCTGGTTTTTCTCAATCAGGTAAGAATAGTATTCCCGACGTCCCTAAAGAAATAAGAAAGCTTCCCGACGATTTTAAAGAGGCTTATAAAAACGATATTGACTTTAATTACGAAGAAAAAATTTCAATCCTTGACAGAGTAAAACGATGGTTCATAGAAAAACTTATGGAATGGTTTAACTATGGGGATCGAAATGCTCTTGAATTGTATAGAACCATCAAATTAATAATTTACTTTTTAATTTTGATTGGTGTTGCTTACCTTATTTATAGATTAGCTAAAAACAAAGAATTCCGTTGGCTTTTTGGTAAAAAAGCCGATCAATCGGATGCTATTGAAAACTACGAATCGCAAGAAAGTATACAGGAAGCCAATTTCAAAAAACTGATTGCTAATGCTGTTGCTTCTCAAGATTATAGATTGGCTATTAAATATTATTATTTACAACTTTTAAAAAACCTACAACAAGCCAATGTAACGGAGTATGACCCACAAAAAACTACTCACGATTACCAACTTGATCTAGAAGGTACAACGCATTACAAAAACTTTGCAAAAGCCGCTTACTACTACACTTATATATGGTACGGCGAATTTGAAATTGATGAGCTTGAATACCAAACAGCATCAAAAGTATTTTTACAACTTTTAAAACAACTAGGCTATGAGTAAAAAAGGCGTTTTAATTGGTGTAATCGTATTAATTATATCGGTTTTATTATTTTTAAACCGCTCCCATGTAGTTGATTGGACACCCACATTTATTGAAACCGAAACGAAGCCCTTTGACACAAAAGTGTTTTTTGATCAAATTCCTAAGTGGTTTAGTACAAAACCTAAACAGCTTTATACTACTTTTTATGAGTATACCGAACAAATTGATACTAGCAATAGTACTCAAAATAAATTGTCGAAATATTTATATATGAATATTTCAGATGCCTATCCTATAGACAAGGTATCTTTCGAATCTTTATTATTAGAAGTAGCCAATGGCAGTCAAGCTTTTATTGCCACTAATCAATTACCTAAGTTTATACAAGATAGCTTGGGTATTAAAATTGATTTTGAAGAAGCCTCATTTACCCAAAAAGACAGAACACTGTATCTAGAACATAAAAATGATAGCTTAGTCTACCTCCAAAAATTAAACGTAAGAAATAGGTATATTAAGGATACGCTACATATAAAATCACTTGGCTTTTTTAATACTAATAAATGCGAACACAGAATCAATTTTGCGGGTATCCCTTATAAAAAAGGAATTTTTTACCTGCATACCACCCCCGAAGTATTTACAAATTACCAAATGCTAGCTTCTAAAAACAGTGCTTACATAAGCACCGTTGTATCTTATTTACCCAAAAACATGCAATTGCTTTTTGATAAAAATCAAAAAATTGATCCCGAACTTGCCAAAGGGCCGCTTCGCTTTATTTTATCAAAACCTCCGCTTAAATGGAGTTGGTATTTATTGCTTTTAGGCTTAGCGCTTTTTTTACTATTTAACGCAAAACGAAGACAACGCGCCATTCCAATTATTGAACCCTTAAAAAACACCACCACTGAATTTGTACATACAGTAAGCACATTACATTATGAGGCCGAAGATTACAATGGAATCATTCAAAAAACAATTCGCTTTTTTTTAGAAACTATACGAACTAAATATCACTTACCTACTAACAATTTAGATAGTAACTTTGTAAAAAAATTAGCTCAAAAATCAAATCAACCCATTGAAGATGTGGAGCGATTAATAAGTATGCTTATTAGTATGAAAGCTCATACTTTTAGCAGCAAAGAACCATTAATAAAACTTAACAAAGAGATAGAAGGCTTTTATAAAAAATCATAAATTTTATGGAAAACGACATTCAATTCAACAACAGACTAAATTTACAGGATTTACAAGCCAGCGTACAACAAGTAAAAGCCGAATTATCCAAAGTAATTGTTGGTCAAAAAAAAGTTGCCGATCTATTATTAACAGCCTTATTTGCCGAAGGGCACGTATTACTCGAAGGAGCTCCTGGAGTTGCTAAAACCATTACAGCCAAATTATTAGCCAAATCATTGGACGTAGGTTTTAGTCGAGTTCAATTTACTCCAGATTTAATGCCTTCTGATGTTTTAGGAACTTCAATTTTTAATTTAAAAACCTCGGAATTTGAATTTAAAAAAGGGCCTATTTTTTCCAATATTATACTTACCGATGAAATCAATAGGGCCCCTGCTAAAACACAAGCTGCTTTGTTTGAGGTGATGGAAGAACGTCAAGTAACCATGGATGGAAACCGCTATAAGCTGGCTGCTCCATATATGATTATAGCGACACAAAACCCTATAGAGCAAGAAGGAACTTATCGTTTACCCGAAGCTCAACTAGATCGATTCCTATTTAAAATAACTATTGACTATCCAAACCTTGAAGAGGAAATAGAAATTTTAACTCGCGAGCATGAATTAACCATGCCTAAACTGGATAAAATTACTACTAGTTTAAGTCAGGAAAAAATTATTGAATTCCAAAGCGTCATTAATCAAATTATTGTCGAACCTCACTTAATTCAATATATAGCTGCTATAATTGCCAACACTCGTAATAATGCATTTTTGTATTTAGGAGCCTCACCTAGAGCCTCTATTGCCATTTTAAAAGCAAGTAAAGCTTATGCCGCTATTAATGGTCGTGATTTTGTGACACCGGAGGACATTAAACAAATTGCTATACCCGTACTACAACATCGTATTATTGTAACGCCCGAACGTGAAATGGAAGGCATAACTACGGTACAAATTATTAATGATATTCTACAAAGTGTTGAAATTCCAAAATAAAATTTATGCCACAACAACAAGACTATTCTTTTAAAAACACCACTTTAATTCAATTTTTTTTAACCTTGTTTTTAAACAATCGGTTTTTTTATGCCCTTATTGGAGTGGTTGTTAGTTTTGTTTTTGGGTTTATTTATCCTATAATTTTCCCTGTAGCCAAAATACTTGCTGGGTTACTTTTTTCTGTTTTAATTGTTGACATACTATTACTGTATTTAGCAAAAAAAGGAATTCAAGCAGCTAGACTGCTGCCTGAAAAATTTTCGAACGGAGATCAAAATCACATTCAAATTGAATTAAAAAATCAATACGGTTTCATTGCTCATTGTAGTATTATTGACGAATTGCCATTTCAATTTCAAAATAGGGATTTTAAACTGCACACTAAACTTCAACCTACCGAAAAAAAGGAATTAAATTACCATATTAGGCCCGTTGAAAGAGGTGAATATCATTTTGGAAAATTACTGATTTACACCAAAACCAGCCTTGGTTTTGCTACACGAAAGTTTTCATTTGACGCGGATCAAATGGTAAAAAACTATCCTAGCTTTTTACAGTTAAAAAAGTACGATTTAATCTCCTTAAACCAAACAAGCCTGGAGTTTGGAATTAAAAAATTACGAAAAATCGGTAATTCTTTTGAATTCGAACAAATTAAAGACTACGTTCAAGGAGACAACATAAAAGACATTAATTGGAAAGCCACTGCAAAACGCAATCATCTTATGGTTAACCAATACCAGGATGAAAAATCACAACGTGTATATGCCATAATTGATAAAGGTAGGGTGATGAAAATGCCTTTCGAAAATTTAAGTTTACTTGACTACGCCATCAACTCATCATTAGTGATTAGTAATGTAGTGATTCGTCGACATGACAAAGCTGGAATATTTTCTTTTTCAAGAAAACCTGAAAACTTTGTAAAAGCTGAACGCCGAAATTCGCAAATGAACTTGATTCTGGAATCCCTATACAATGTAAATACCGATTTTAAAGAATCTGATTTTGGAAATTTATACGCTACTATTAAACGACAAATTACACATCGTAGTTTGTTACTTTTATATACCAATTTCGAAAGCCTAGACGCCCTACATAGGCAAATGAATTATTTACGCGCTATAAATAAAAGTCATTTACTTGTTGTTGTGTTTTTTGAAAACACCGAGCTAGAATCACTACGAACCAACGAAGCACATTCGGTACAGGATATTTTTGACAAAACTATTGCCGAAAAATTTAGTCATGACAAACGACTTATAGTTGCTGAGCTTAATAAATATGGGATTCAAAGTATACTGACTTCTCCACAAAAACTAACCATTAATAGCATTAATAAATATTTAGAAATAAAAGCAAAAGGATTGCTTTAATCTTAAATTAAAACTCCGCCTTTCTTTTATTTAAAAAAGCATTGGTTCCTTCCTTAAAATCGGCTGTACCAAAACAGCTTCCAAAAGCTTGCTTTTCCACTTCAAATCCATTTTGATTCACATCAAAACCAGCATTTACCGTGGCAATAGCCGCACTAATGGCCGATGGTGCATTGGCACTTATCTTTAAGGCTAAATCCGTTGCTTTATTCAATAATTCATCTGGCGTAAACACATGATTTACTAGTCCGTAGTCTAATGCTTTTGTGGCATTAATCATACCTCCTGTTAAAATCATCTCCAATGCCCTACCTTTACCCACCAATTGTGGTAAACGTTGTGTTCCACCATAACCAGGAATGACTCCTAAAGATACTTCGGGCAAACCAAAACGTGCATTATCACTTGCAATTCTTATATGCGCAGCCATAGCCAATTCCAAACCACCTCCTAATGCAAAACCGTTAACTGCTGCTATTACAGGTGTTTCTAAATTTTCCACATAATCAAAAAGTAATTGATGTCCACGTGTGGATAATTGCGTTCCTTCAATTTGATTAAAACGTACAAATTCTTTGATATCTGCTCCAGCAACAAAAGCTTTATCACCACTTCCCGTAACTATAATTACACGCACTTCCAAGTCCATGTTAGCCATTTTAAATGCCTCATGTAGCTCTGTAATGGTAGCCGCATTTAATGCATTCAATTTTGAAGGCCTATTGATCGTTATTGTTACTATTTGATTGTTTTGTTCATAAATGATATGTTCGTAATCCATAAGTAAAATTTTATTGCAAAGGAATACGAACCACAAATTCGGTTCCTTTATTTTTAACTGAAGTATAGCTAATAGTCCCTTTATAGGTTTCGATAATACTTTTTACCATAGCTAAGCCCAAGCCCATTCCACTCGATTTTGTAGTAAAATTAGGCTCAAAAACCTGTTGTTTATTTTCTAAATCAATGCCTACTCCATTATCCTTAACATAAATATACGCATCATTTGCGTGGCGCGAAATAGTGACTTCAATAGCCGAGGATCGATCCTCGGGAACTGCCTGAAGTGCGTTCTTTACCAAATTAGTGATCACACGAATCAGCTGAGTTCGATCAAAATTAATTAGTATTTCTTCTGCAGCAGCGTTAAAAACAATACCATCTTCTGTAAATATATCTAAGGCTGAAGCTACAACTTCATTTACATTTAAAATTTCATCCTTCCGTTCTGGCATTTTTGCAAAATTTGAAAATGCCGAAGCAATAGCACTCATCGTATCAATTTGCTGAATTAACGTATCACTATATTCTGTAAGCTTATTTTTAATTTGAGGGTCTGATGGGTCAAACTTTCTATGAAAATTTTGCACCGTTAAACGCATAGGAGTTAATGGATTTTTAATTTCGTGAGCGACTTGTTTTGCCATTTCGCGCCACGCATTTTCACGCTCACTTACCGCTAATTTTACCGCACTTTCCTCCAACTGGTCAATCATACTATTATAAGCCTCGACCAATACCGAAACCTCCTCACTAATATAAGAGGCTTCAATTTTTTTGTTTTGCTTCCCTATACGTGTTTTATTTATTTTTTCGGAAATGGCTGTGATAGAACGTGTAATATAATTGGATAGCAAATAAGCCAAACCAATACATATTAATAACATAAATAAATACACCTCAACCAAACTTCGCAAAAACGCCAGAATATCTTTTTTAACCAAATCATCATTTTGCAAATAAGGCAAATTTAAAATAGCAAGGGGCTTAAACTTATTATCTGTTATATAACTATACGAGGATTGAAAACGTTCTCCCTCGCGCTCATAACTCACCAAAAAGCGTTTTTTAGGCGAGGCATTCATTTTAGAGATTACAATATTAGGAATCCCTTGCTTTACCGAATCCTTTATAAAGGATTCGTTTGATTTTATAAGCAATTCTCCTTTTAAATCATAAATAATTAAAGGCATACGGTGTACCGCAGACAACTCGTATATACGACCATTCTCTTTAAAAATTAATGGAATATTTTTAGTAGTTACGGGATAAGTAGTACGCTTTAAAACATAATTAATGTTTTGCTTAATCGCCATTTCCTTACGCTCCAAACGTTCTTTGTGGTATTGTTCCGCTTCATTTTTATACCTAAAAGTGGTAATCCCCGCAATAACAACAGAAGCTATCATTACCAAGGAAAGCATGGCAATAAACAGTCGTGTTCGTAACGAAAAAGGGCGTTTTAGCATAAATTTAATTCAACAACTTTAAAGCTAACATTAATTTTTTGGTAAACCCAAATTAATAATAGTATTATTCTAAAACAGTACAATTAGCATTCATCTTCTAAAATTAGACTAAAATAGACAAATATGCTGTTTTACTTAAAACCACGCTCTTTTTGCAATTGTTCATAGGCTTGTTGTACCGATTGAAACTTTTCTTCTGCTCCTTTTATTAAATGTGGAGGTAAGTGCTGTAATTTGTCTGGGTGGTACTTTTTTACCATAGTGCGATAGGCTTTTTTCACTTCACTATCTGTAGCCGATTTATCTATTTCCAGAATTTTATACGCATTATCGGCCTCTTTAAAAAACATCGCCTTAATGCTTTCAAAATCACGTTGATTAATACGAAAAGCGCCTGCTATTTCTCGGATTCGATTTACTTCATTTGTACTCACATGTCCATCGGCAGCAGCTATTCCAAACAAAAAATGCAAAATTTGAAGACGCGATTCATAACGCGTATTTTGAGCAATAAAACTGGCAATTTTAATTGTGTTAATCTCTCGACTTTTAATTACCTCATTAAAGGTTTTAAAGGTAGCGTTGGCACGTTCCTTCCCATAGGCTTGAACAAAATATTGGCGTACATAATTTAATTCTGTCTGGTTTACCGCCCCATCAGCTTTAATAATAATTGACGCCAAGGACAATAAATTAAGCTCAAAATCACTAGGTGACACTCTTGGCCTACCAGAAAAATTTGGTCTATTACGACCATTCCCGCCAGAAACATCACCAACTATCTTTTTACTATACTGTTCAATTACATACCCAATAAAAAAACCTGCCACTAGTCCAGGAAACCTGAATAAGTAAGCTCCTATCATTGCACCAATCCATTTGTACATACATAAATTTTTTAAAGCGCAAAGATAGTATTTATAGCTATTTATTTACCACTACTGACAATATGCTATTGCATAAAATGTGGTACATTATTTGTAACTTTGTTATATAAAAATAAAAATATGTACCCAGAAGAATTAGTAAAACCAATGAGAGCAGATCTTACTAACTTTGGTTTTGAAGAATTACATACTGCTGATGCCGTTGAATCCTCAATAAAAAAAGAAGGAACTACACTTGTTGTTGTAAACTCGGTTTGTGGTTGTGCCGCTGCAAATGCGCGTCCTGCTGCTAAAATGTCATTAGAAAATGACAAGCGACCGACTAATGCTGTTACCGTTTTTGCTGGTGTGGACAAAGAAGCTGTAAATGCAGCTCGTGCTCATATGGCTCCATTTCCGCCATCATCACCATGTATTGCATTATTTAAAGATGGTGAACTAGTTCATATGCTTGAACGTCACCATATCGAAGGAAGATCAGCTGATATGATTGCTGAAAATTTAACAGATGCTTACAATAGCTTTTGCTAAATTTTAGTTGTCTCAATTTTTAATTGCTGATTAACAAATAATACATTTAGGCCGTTTTGTATAAAACGGCTTTTTGCATATAAAAATCAACCACTTACTATATTTTTTTAATTTATTTAGGAATAAACAGCTTAAAAATTGTTAACCTCAAAATATTGTAAGAAATTGCAAAACAAAGTTTATAAAGCTGTAAATACGCATGATTCAGAAATTTTTCGCAGCAATTTTATCTGTCTTATTTTACCCTGCGTTTTTTATCTCATTAGTTATATTTCATGGGATACAAGTAGTTTGTAGACGGGTATTGGGCAAAAAAGCACATAGAAGAAGTGTAGAAATACTTAACTTTTTCTTGTTGCGTTGCATCAATTTAGTGGGAAACACCACTACTTATGTAAATAATCAACATATTCCCGAAGGAAAACCTTTATTAATTGTTTCCAATCACCAGAGTATGTTTGACATTTCAATGATTGCATGGTATATGCGGAAATACGATCCGTCATATATCTCAAAAATTGAATTAGGTAAAGGAATACCCAGTATTTCTTATAATTTACGCCATGGTGGTTCGGTACTAATTGATCGTAAAAACAAAAGACAATCACTACCCGTGATTATTAATTTCGGGAAGCGTTTACAAGCTCAAAAACAAACAGGTGTTATATTTCCTGAAGGAACAAGAAGCCGGGATGGAAAGCCTAAAAAATTTAATGAAACTGGACTTAAGTTATTAACCCGAAATATGCCCGATGGCTATGTGGTACCAATAACAATAAATAATAGTTGGAAATTAATGAGATATGGGTACTTCCCTGTTGGGGGCTTCAACAATATAAAATTAGAAGTTCATGAGCCCATAGCAATTGCCTCATGTGATTTTGATGAATTGAAAGAGAAAGTAGAGCGCCAAATTACAATGGCAATAAAATAAAAAGCATGGCTTTAGATAATGTTAGATTAGAGGTAATGAATTTGTTAGAACGCAAAATTGATAGTTTTGTAGATACTTTTTTAGTACCAATAGACAAAGTATGGCAACCAACCGATTTTTTACCCGACTCTCAAAACGAGGAAACTTTTTTTGACGAAGTAAAAGAATTACGTGAACTTGCCAAGGATTTACCTTATGACTTTTGGGTAGTTTTAGTTGGAGATACCATTACCGAGGAAGCCTTACCAACTTATGAATCATGGCTAATGGATGTTCAAGGAATTGATCAACATGCTAAAGGGGGTGAATTTTGCGCTGAAGGTGGTGGAAATGGATGGTCAAAATGGGTACGTTACTGGACTGGTGAAGAAAACCGCCATGGTGATGTATTAAATAAATATTTATATTTATCTGGTCGTGTAAATATGATTGAGATAGAACGTACTACTCAACATTTAATTAGTGATGGTTTTGATATTGGAACTGATCGTGATCCATACAAAAACTTTGTTTACACCAGTTTTCAAGAATTAGCTACAAATATTTCACATAACCGAGTAGCTAAATTAGCACGTAAATATTCAAATAAATCTTTATCAAAAATGTGTAAAATTATTGCTGGTGATGAAATGCGCCACTTTAACGCATACAGTACTTTTGTTGATGAAATTTTTAAGCTTGATCCAAGTGAAATGATGATTGCTTTTTCGGATATGATGAAAAGTAAAATTATCATGCCAGCACATTTTTTACGCGAAACGGGCCAAGCCATTGGAGCAAAATTTGATGAATTTTCAGTTTCTGCTCAAAAATTAGGTGTATACACCGCGCATGACTACGTGGACATCATGAAACGTTTAATTACAAAATGGGATATTGAAGGCCTAACAGAATTGAACGACAAAGCAGAACGCGCCCGTGATTATGTAATGAAATTACCAGCCCGAATGGAACGCATAAGCGATCGCTTGGTATTGCCAGATGAAAGTCCAAAATTTTCATGGGTAAACCCTGCCATAGTAAAATAATAATAGTAACTTTTTATTATTAAAAAGAGCATAAAACCTCGTGAGCTAGCTCCGAGGTTTTTTATATTTAACCCGAATTATGGATTAAATTAATGGAGCAATTAATAGAAAAAACAATAACTTTTGTAAAAAAGGAGCTCGCTTTCGCTGAAGGTGGGCATGATTGGTTTCATATAGAACGTGTTTATAATAACGCTTGTTTAATTGCAAAAACTGAAAATGTTGATCTATTAATTGTCCAACTAGGCGCTTTACTCCATGACATTGCCGATTCAAAATTTCACAATGGCGATGAAACTATTGGCCCACTTAAAGCAAAAAAATTTTTAGAAAATCAACAAGTCCCAACTATTATCATTAAGCACATAGTTGCAATTATTGAAAACGTATCCTTTAAAGGCGGGAATTTTGAAACCGAATTTACCTCCAAAGAATTACAAGTGGTCCAAGATGCCGATCGCCTTGATGCCATAGGCGCTATTGGCATTGCTAGGACATTTAATTACGGTGGATTTAAAAACAGAGCAATATACGATCCTTCAATTCCCCCTAATTTGCATATGACTAAGGAAGAATATAAAAAATCAACTGCACCAACAATTAATCATTTTTACGAAAAACTGTTACTACTTAAAAATAAAATGAATACCCAAACGGGAAAGCAATTAGCCGAACAACGTCATCAATTTATGGAAGAATTTCTAATCCAATTTTACAGCGAATGGAATGGTAAACGCTAAGCTTAATTATACGATTTGCAGACAAAGATTTCGTGTAAATAGGTTGATTTATTTTTCCTCTTCCAAAATAGGTTCATCGATTGAAAGTTCATCAATTGAATCTTGTACCCTCTGAGCAGTTTCTCTACGTTCTTTAATGGCTTTTCTTCGTTCTTTTTCTTGCGCTTTTTGCGATTTTTTATCCGATGTTCCTTTTACACCAACTAAAGCTCCAGGGGATTTCTTTTTCCCTTTTTTTAACTTCACTTTTTTTGTACTAAAACATCCATTATGCTTACAACTTGAGCAATTAGTGAATAGAATACTAAAAATAAAAATGAGACTTACAATTATTCTTTTCATGTGATCGTAAATTTTGGGGCGTTTACACAATGAGATTTCCTTATATGAATTAAAACATTAAACCAAACTAGGTATTAAAACTTCGTTACACCTATTTAAAAATTCAATAGGTAATAGACTTTCCAATTCATAATTCAGAATTAAGTATTTCATTAAACATCATTCTCAATTAAAAACAATATAACTCAATACTCCTTATTTTTATTTCGCAAAAAGGCAAATAGTTGACTAATATACTAATTTTAAAAAACAAAGAGGCTACCCTTTTCCGGATAGCCCCTCTCTTTAAAGCATTTATACATTAAACTTAATCAACCACAAGTTTTACAGATCGATTATTAATTTTTACAAAATAAATCCCCTGTGATAAATTATTAATTTCAATTTGATTATTCGCATCAATAGTCTGTGTTGATAACGCCACTCCAGTTGTATTATATATAGTAACACTATCCCCTTGATTCACGTTTCCAATACTAACTTTATCAGAAGAATTAGTTGGATTAGGAAATAACGTGTACGCTAGAGTTTCACTAGCTGCTTCTAAAATTTTATTTCCAGATGTTTCGCCCCAATTAAAAGTTTCCCAACCTTGAACATTATCTGCAATAGCTGCTAACTCATTAGTTCCTAAATTTAGTCGCGCCTGTACGTATTTATTATTAAAAGCTTTTAAAGCCACCTTTCCATTTCCTCTTGATTCCCAAGTAAAGGTTTCCCAACCTAATTTATTATTCGTATTCGCCAACATTTTACCTCCATCACTTATCCTAGCTTGTACATATTTATTGTTTGCCAAGGCTTTAAAGTGGACTTTACCATTTCCTGCGTTTTCAACTTTAAATTTTTCCCATTGCCCAATGGCATTTCTATTAGCTCTCAATGGAGCTCCCGAAACGCCTCTTTCGGCCACCACATATCCCGCAGCACCATTATTTGCCTTTAACCATATAGTTTTACCTATAGGAGCACCAGAATTACCTCCCCCAGTAGGAGGTGGCGGTGGATTATTTCCTCCTCCACCATTTACAGGCTTGTAAACACGCACCCAGTCCACCCAAAATATATTTTTCGAATCATCGGCCAATTCCGCATCCGTAGGTCCAGGCCTCCAATCTGTTTGGTTTTCCGCATCAATTATTATTCGCATTGCTTTATTTAAGCCAGTACCATTAGTAAAATTATTAGGATCAATAATATCTCTACCCGAAACAGTCCTTACTTTTACCCCATCAATATAATACTCTAAATTCCATGGATCTTTCCAATAACATCCATACCTATGGTAATCACCTCTCCATACTCGGCCTCCTGCATAATGCCAGGATCCTGGATCGGTAGGTTGATAATCCTGAAAGTTAGGAGGTCTTATAAACACATGGTGACTTAGGTGCATTCGCTCTGCAAACCAAGTTTGATCGGGTCTACTGCTGCCATAACCTTCCATAGCATCAATTTCCTGAGTATCATCGGGGCTTAAAAGCCAAAATGCATTAGCTAATACCTGATCCATGATTTTAGCTTTACACTCAAAATACACTGGATATTGAATTGTTTTTTTTGAAGAAATGATCCCGCAATACACTTTATTATCCGGTGCGCGCTGTGCTTGTATAGCCAATTGCGAACCATTATGCCATGCTTGAGGCTTATTCCATTGTGTTAATCCAGGACCCGTCCAAGCATTGTGATAGGTATCCATCCACTTATTGGTAAAAGCCGCTGGCCTATTACCTGCCGTACTTGTATAATTAAAACTATCCGAAACATCGGGTTGTAATTGCCATACTTTTCCATTTCCTGCATTAGCGGGAACGGGTATTCCATTCCAATCTTGCGCATGAATAGAAAATGATAGTACTGCCATAAATGACAGTACTAATAAGAATTTTGTTTTCATGAGTATTAGTTTTTTAATTAGTTGTTTACTTTTAAAAATTTGCGTGTTTGAGCTAACACAATTTTTAAAAGCCAATCAAATATAAAACAAATAATACCAATAAATTTTAACACAAAAATTACAAAAACAGCAAAAATAATGTTATAAAATTAAAAATAATCTTAAAAACATTGATTTTACTAATGCTCAACCAAAATTATAAGAAATAGTAGGTTTAAATTTTGACACCACTAAAAAAAGCATCGTTTTTATACACTTGATTGACGCTGTTCCTTTTAGAGTACTTTTAGACGATTTAATAAGTAATAAATTGACTTTTAATTGTTTATAATTATAATTAGTAGGTTTTTTCTTTCTAAACAAGATGATACCTATATAGAGAATTAATTCGTTTAAAGCTTTTAAAACTTCTTAAAACAAATCTAAATAAACTACACTTTTCAAAAGAAGAATATTAAATAAGGTAATTTTAAAAAACAAAAGACTACAATAATAAATCGTAGTCTTTTGCTGCAAAAAAAGTGATTCAATATATAAATGATAAACCACGTATAATTGTTGTTTGTTTATACAAAATTATGGGTACTATCTAAAAAATTAATCGACAATTAACTTCATCGATTTGGTATTAACTTTTACAAAATAAATACCAATCGACAAATCATTAACATCAATTTGGTTATTACTATCAATTGTTTGGGATGCTATTACCGCACCAGAAGCATCGTGAATAATTGCAACATCACCTTCGGTAGTATTTTTAATAGTCACTTTACTAGGTAAATTTACTGGATTTGGAAAAATAGAAATCTCAACAGCTTCGTTAGCTGTTTCTAAAATTTTATTTCCCGAAGTCTCTCCCCAATTAAAAGTTTCCCAACCTTGGACATTATCTGCAATAGCTGCCAACTCATTGGTTGCTAAATTTAGCCGCGCCTGTACGTATTTATTATTAAAGGCTTTTAAAGCTACCTTTCCATTACCTCTGGATTCCCAAGTAAAGGTTTCCCAACCTAATTTATTATTCGTATTCGCTAACATTTTACCCCCATCACTTATTCTTGCTTGTACGTATTTATTATTTGCTAGGGCTTTAAAATGTACTTTCCCATTTCCAGCGTTTTCTACTTTAAATTTTTCCCATTGTCCAATAGCATTTCTATTGGCTCTTAGCGGCGCTCCCGAAATACCTCTTTCGGCTACCACATAACCTGCAGCTCCATTATTTGCTTTTAACCATATAGTTTTACCTATTGGAGCTCCAGAATTACCTCCTCCAGTTGGTGGCGGTGGCGGTGGGTTTCCTCCATTGGAAATACCATTCCCGATAAAGTTTCTCATTTTTTGAATATTCCCATTCTCATCATTTCTAATAAGGTACCATATCATTCCACAATCTGAAATATCTGGCCTTCCTAATTTTCGCATTCTTGAATATATCCATCTCACATTTGCATCACCACTATCGCGCATCCAATTCCAACTGTTCCAATCTCTGGCCCCATTTGGACCAGCTCTTTCCGTATTAAATCCGTTCTGACTATTTGGACTATTCTGATCTTTTATTTTAATAAATCGAGCGTTGGAAAAAGAATTTTTCATTTCATCCCAAGTCCAACCACTATGTGATTCTCCACCCGAAGGAGTATCGGAATGCCTATTATTCCATAAAGAATGTGAAATTAAAGTTACATGCTGCCTTTTATTGGCATTCGCTCTTGACATTCCTGTGCCGACTACCTGCATGGGACCTGCACAAATTATAAATAAAGGGTTACTTGCACTCGAAGCATTAATCGCATCTCGCATAGCATTATAAGCATTCTCCACATTTGCTACGGCCTCAATAAATCTAGTATTTGAAAATCCCCAGCGGTTTCCACCCCCCACGGCACTTTCTCTCATTTCGGCTCGATCATTATTCTCACTACCCCAAATATGATCCGAGTATGTATATAACACCAGACTATTTTGCAAACCCGCTTTGGCTAATAATGCTAAACTTGCTGCTGTTGCACCCCAATCATCATTATCGTGCATATTTCCATCTGAACTAATGGCAATTCGACCTCGACTGAATGGTATTTGCGACCATGCAGGAGCAATAAGTACTGCCATTAAAAAGGCAATGGCAAAAAAATTAATTTTTTTCATAATTTAAAGTTTTAAGATTAGTTGTTATTCAATTTTAAATAAAGCCCCTTAAGCTTCGTGGCCTTACTTATTCGTTTTTAATTAAATGCACAAAAACTCATCACTGCTAATTAGGCAGTAATCGATAAAAAAATTTAAATACTAGGAATACGAAATTGAGTTTTTGATTTGAGGTTATATTGTGTTGATTAGTTATTAATTTATTGAGCTTTATAAAATTAGTGAGTTTTTAAGCAGCAATATGTTAAATAACACAGCTGTTCGTTATACCTTGTATTTCAATCTATTAAATACTTTTTCATTCTTACAAAACCCGTTTTCTAAACAATTTCCAGAACAATTACTTTTACCGTATTTATGGCTTTTGTAATTTAAAATTCCAACAAGAAAACCCTCAAAAGAATCTATTTTGAGGGCACGCATTTTTTGTAAGAAGAATTGAATTACACTTAATTTTAAAACGTTAATACGATTACACCAGTTAAAAAATAACACTTTCAGCAATCTCTTTATTCGTTTCTAAGTCTTTTTGAACACTCTCTAATTTCATTCTTATTGTTACTAAAGGAATTTTCCCTAAAGGAAGTCGTAAACTTGGTTCACTTTTGTATGTCAAATTAATAATAGCTTGAGCTGCTTTAATAGAATCTCCTTCTTGTTTCCCATGAACACTTTTTAGTTTTTCTCTAAATACTCCCGCAGTATTTTTATAATCCTCAATAACGCATTTAGCCTCGGGAAGTGAAGCACTTGCAAAATTAGTCCTAAAAGGTCCTGGTTGCACAATAGAAACATGAATAGCAAAAGAAATGGTATGTTCCACGCCCTGCTGTCATAAAATAAGAACGAAAAGTGCCTTCCAACACATAGGTTTGATACAAACAAATGCTATTAGGTTTAAGTATCATCGCTTTTTTCTTGACTGTAGTCGTTTTTACAATAGCAGCAAACTCTTTCTCTTCGTTGGAAGTTAAATCAATATATCGTTTAATATTATTTAAAATGTTATGACAATTTTCCAAATTAACCATTAGTCATTAGGTTACCACTCACAAAAAGGTTGTGTTATTAACTTCGAATTGTAATATTTAACATCTCCAGTTACTTCCTCTCCTAACCAATTGGGCTTTTCATAAACTTCATTTTCATAGGACAACTCTACTTCTGCAACAAGCAGACCTTGATTGGCATCATAAAACTCATCTACTTCAAAAATATGATCTCCAACAGGAACTTCATAGCGTGTTTTATGAATACTCCCTTTTTCGCACAAAGGCAATAAAGCCTCGGCTTCGGCAGCAGTAATTTGTTTTTCCCATTCAAAACGGGAAGTTCCACTAGTATTTCCCTTCCCCTTAATAGTCAAAAATCCTTTATCTCCTTTGATACGAATTCGCACACTACGTTCGGGGTGACTATTTAAATAAGCTTGAACAATTTTTGTTTGTTTTGTTGCTTTATTTTTAAAATCCTCAGATTTTACAAGGAATTTGCGTTCAATTTCAAGCATCTATTTATAGTATAATTAGTATTAATCAATCAACGAAAGTTGAATACGCTTTCGACTTTCATCAACCTCAACAACCGTTACTGTAAGCTGCTGATTCAGCTTCACAATTTCATTAGGGTCCTTTACAAACTGATTCGCTAATTTGGACACATGAATTAAACCACTCTCTTTAATTCCAATATCCACAAAACATCCAAAATTAGTTATGTTATTTACTATTCCCGGTAATTTCATTCCTGCTTTTAGGTCCGAAATACTACGAATACTTTCATCAAATTGAAACACTTTTAATTGCGCTCTAGGATCCAATCCAGGCTTTTTTAATTCTTTTACAATATCATTTAATGTAGGCAAACCTACCTCATCATTTACATAACTACTTAATGGAATGGAATCCACAAGGCTTGTATTTCCAATCAAGTCATTTAGCGTTACTTTAAGATCTTTTGCCATTTGACTCACTAAAGCATACCGCTCTGGGTGAATTGCTGAATTGTCCAAAGCATGTTCTCCATTTTTTATACGTAAAAAAGCGGCTCCTTGCTCAAAAGCTTTAGCACCTAATCCTTTTACTTTTTTTAGTGCTTTTCGCGAAGAAATCCCTTCACTTTCTGTTCGAAAGGCTATAATATTGCTCGCTAATTTAGGACCAATTCCCGAAACATAACTTAATAAGGATTCACTTGCCGTATTTACATTAATCCCCACGGCATTTACACAATGTGCCACAGTAGTATCTAATTCCTGCTTTAATAATTGCTGATTTACATCATGCTGGTATTGCCCAATTCCTAAGGATTTAGGATCTATTTTAACTAACTCCGCTAAAGGGTCGGCCAAGCGCCTTCCAATAGAAACAGCTCCTCGAACGGTAACATCATAATCTGGAAATTCTGCCCTAGCAATTGGCGAAGCCGAATAAATAGAGGCGCCACTCTCATTAACCATAAACACTTTAATATCGGAGGTAAATGGAATTTTACGTACAAAATATTCTGTTTCTCGAGCGGCTGTTCCATTACCTACTGCTATAGCTTCAATTTTATAGGCATTGACTAAGCTTTTTACTTTTTTTATGGCCTCATTAAATTTACTTTGTGGTGGATGTGGGTAAATAGTTTCATTATGAACTAATTTCCCTTGAGCATCTAAACATACTAATTTACACCCCGATTTAAATCCCGGATCTAAAGCCAAAATACGTTTTTCTCCCAAAGGAGCAGCTAACAATAATTGCTTTAAGTTTTCGGAAAAAACATGTACTGCTGCTTCATCAGCTTTTTGTTTGGCTAATTGTAAGGTTTCATTAGCAATTGCTGGAGCTAATAATCTTGTATAACTATCAGCCACCGCTTCAAAAATAATATCGGTGCAACTTTCATTGCTAGACGTAACAAAAAATCGATCAATATGATCAAGTGCCTCTTCTTTATCTACACTTATTTTTAAGCGAACTACACCTTCTTTTTCCGCTCTAAGCATAGCCAACAATCGGTGTGACGGACAACGGGATAACAATTCACTACTATCAAAATAAGCTTCATAAACCAAAGACTCCTTTTCAGTTTCTTTACCTTTAACAACTTTTGTTGCTATGGTTGCTTTTCGCTGAAATAACCTCCGTAGCGAATTTCGAGTGGCGGTGTGCTCACTCACCCACTCCGCAATAATATGACTTGCTCCTGCTAAAGCTTCTTTTTCTGAGGTTATTGTTCCTTTTATAAACTGAGCCGCCTTATACATAATATCATGCTCTCGCTGCGCCATTATAATTTTTGCCAAAGGCTCCAATCCGGCTTGTTTGGCTATAGTTGCTTTGGTTTGTCGCTTCTTTTTAAAGGGCAAATAAATATCCTCGACAGCAGTTATATTTTCTGCCGAAGCTATAGTTGATTTTAATTGATCTGTTAAAACACCTTGCTCTCCTAATGCTTTTACAATGGTTTCTTTTCTCTTTTTAAGTGCTTGGAATGCTTCCCAATTCTTTTTTATTGATTCAATGGCCACCTCATCCAAATTCCCTGTAGCCTCTTTTCGGTAACGAGAAATAAAAGGCACTGTACCACCTTCATTTAGTAATTGCAAGGTGTTTTTCACATGTCTCTCTGCCAATGATGTGGCTTTAGAAACATAAGCTAATTCGGATATACTTTTAGTGTTGCTTGAATTCAATGGATATTATTTTAAGTCTTTTTCCAGATCAAATTTAGCAATCCCCTTGAAACTCTACATTGAGAAAAACAAAAAATAATTAACAAGCTCACAAACTACATTTCAAAACAAACCTTTAAATGAAACTCTATAAACTGTAAGTGACATAATTTCGGTTATCACTGGAAGTCACCATTTTTTTAAACATCGATTTTTGCTATTAGCTAATAGCCATTGGCTATTAGCACTTTGATAAATGTATAAAAATAGCTAAAAGCTAACTGCCAATAGTACTATTTTTAGAAGCTTAAAGCGAAATGAACTAAAACGCATGGTTTTAACTACTCCTAAGCCCAATAAAGGTTAAAGGATATTTTTAATTCTTAATAATTTGTTCAATATGTATCATTCCATTTGTAATTACTCGAAGTATATACGTCCCCTGACTTAATAGTGAAATATCCAATTCCTTTTCGCCACTTGTTGTTAATTGAACAACCCCCTCCATACTTAACAGCTCCGTTTGAATAATTTCTTGAGTTGAATTTATGCTCAACTTGCCAGAAGTAGGATTAGGATATACAGAAAGTTCAACTATATCAATTACATGATCTTGAATACCTAAAGTAGCTATAATATTAACATTTCCAAACGAATTAGGTATTCCCATTGGAAAAGAAAAATCACCTAACGTCCAATTATTTATATCATTTATCATTAATGAACATGAATCAATAGTTCCTTCACAATTAGTTAAACCCGAATAAAAACCTCCATTATTGACAACAAAAGCAGTTTCACCTTTTTTTAATCCTGTTCCCGATAATGTTGCATCAGCTACACTTAAAGATTCATCTTCGCCTATGAATGACAAAAAAACCTCTGGATTGTCCCTTGTTCCTATATAAGCATAAATTTGATCATCGGGCGTTAATACAAAACCTGCATTATCTTCTGTAGCTATCCCCAGAGAAGCCGAAATTGGAAAGCCTGTATTGTTACTAGGATTAATAATCGTAATTACTGTCCCAGATTCAATTACCAGACCTGTATTATTTTCCCAAAGTACTTGACCTTCTCTATTGGCACTATCAAAACTACTCCCAGTCCATTCCTCATCATCAAACCTTATTTTTGTTCCAATGGGGCAATCATCTAAAAACAAAAACGAAAAACCTTCGTTATTCCCAGATGCACCGTTAAAAAAATATCCTACAAAGGCTATATCCCCTGGGTCATCTATAATTCCATCCTGAATTTGAGCATTACTGCTAAAAGAAAAGTGTAAACATAAAAGTATAGACCAAAAAAAATTGATTTTCATAGTTATTGTGTAAAAAGTTGGTACCATAAATCTAAAGATTATCCGACACACATAAACAACACATGATCAATTAATTAGTGAATGACATTTATAAATTAGTAAAGCATCCGCTTTTATGAGTAAGGCTGTAAAAGTCAAAAAATGTTGATCGACAAAATGCCAATTTCCACACATCAAATACAAACATCCCCACATAAAGTGTAGAACTTTTCTACACTTATCCACACTTTCCCCAAATTAAATAAACTACAAAAAGAGTGACAAAAATCACATAATCTCAGTAATAGCAACGTTTTAAAGCGTTTTAAACCTTCATTAAAAATAATGGCACAACTATTTCAATACTCTTAATACTCAAAGTTATTTACACAAGATTAAAATATAGACTCATGAAAAACTTAAAATTAACAGCTCTTGCAGCTATCGTCGCTTTCTCAACACAAGTGTTTGCAGCAAATTTTTCAGTGCAGTCAACAACAAATAATGGCATCGAACTAGTAAGCGAAGATTTCTTAGAAATTGACGTGGCTACGTTACCAAAGTTAGTTGTTGAAGCAGTGCAGAAGGAGCATGAAGGAGCTACTATTTCCAAAGCGTTTGTAAATCAAGATGGCGCATACAAGTTGGTTCTTGATACAAAAAATGAAGATTCTGCCATCGTATATGCTAACGCTAAAGGAGAGTGGTTAGACATGGAAGACAAACATTAATAGTCTTCTATTGTTTTCGAACGATATCAAACCTAAAATCACTTACTGACCAAAGACGTGTTTTTTAGGTATGATATAGTTTATATGTTTAGTTCGGTTAGGTCGTTCAAGTTATTGAACGGCCTTACTTATTATAATATTGTCTACTTCTTTAAAAATAATAAACTACACAAAATTAATGCGCAAAAAATACTATCTTGAATTTTATTTAGAAATCCAACACCAATAACACAATTGGACGCTTAAAATTTATATGAAGTCTAAGCATATTTTAATAGTAGAAGATGACATTTCTTTTAGTAATTTATTAGAAACTTTTTTAACCAAAAAAGGATTCCAAGTACATATTGCGGCATCATTTGAACAAGCAAAAAAAGAACTTTTACAACATAAAATTGATTTGGTTTTATCGGATATGCGCTTACCCGATAGTAATGATTTAGAAATTATACCTGCAGTAAAAAAAGAGAGTAATGCGAGTATTGTGATGATGACAAGCTATGCCGAAATTAACTTAGCTGTTAATGCCATTAAACTAGGAGCAATTGATTACCTTGAAAAACCTATTCAACCAACGGTACTGCTTTCTGTAATTGAAAAAGCGCTAAACACAAAAACGACTCCAACTACAGCTAAGCAAAATAGTCCTGCAAAAGAAAGTACAGCTACTACCCTTCCTAGTAAATTTATAAAGGGAACAAGTCCTGCTTCAAAAAAATTACATGAATACATAGAACTTGTTGCTCCCACACCCATGTCCGTTTTAATTATAGGTGAAAGCGGAACTGGAAAAGAAAATATTGCTAAAACCATTCACGATCTCAGCTCTAGGTCAAACAAACCTTTTGTTCCTGTTGATTGTGGTGCCATCCCTAAAGAAATTGCTTCAAGTGAGTTTTTTGGACACATTAAAGGTTCATTTACTGGTGCACTTTCGGACAAAAAAGGCCATTTTAGCACTGCAAATGGCGGCACCTTATTTTTGGATGAAATTGGTAATTTAAGTTATGAACTGCAAGTCCAATTATTACGTGCTATTCAGGAACGAAAAATTAGGCCCATCGGTAGCCAAACCGAAATTAATGTTGATATCCGTATTATAGCAGCAACAAATAGTGATTTAACTAAGGAGGCTGAAAAAGGAAATTTTAGAGAAGACCTACTGCATAGGCTTAATGAATTTTCTATACTTGTCCCATCACTAAAAGATAGGCACGAAGATTTGTCTCTTTTTGCGAATTCATTTATAGAAAAATCAAATATTGATTTAGGAAAAAACTGTATAGGCTTAGATGATGAAACTCATGAAGCTTTAAAAAAATACAATTGGCCAGGTAATTTACGAGAGCTACAAAATGTGATTAAACGCGCAGTATTACTTTCTACAAATAATCAACCCATACACGTAAACACGTTACCAGAACATATTAAATCATTCAAGACCACCACAGAAACACTACCTCCATTACAAAGTTCCGAAAATGAAACAGTATTAATTGAACGTGCCTTAAAACTTACTAATGGCAACAAGGCAAAAGCTGCAAAATTACTTAAAATTGATCGTAAAACTTTATATAACAAGTTGAAACGCTATAATATTAATTTGAATTAGCTATTTTTTTTAAACTTCGTTCACTTCAACATTTGCCTCCATAAACAATTCCAAATCAGCTATTGTTGTTTTTACTGCTTTTAAAGTTTCCGTACACAATCCATAAAAACCAATAGTTTCTGTTTCTTTTGTTCTTTCAATTACGCGCAAGTTTTTATAAACTGCCTCTGCTTTTACTTGGGTAAACATCGGATTCATTTTATGTGCTAAATCCTTTAGAGTATCAAAATCCTTTTCCGGAATTGCTTGTTCCCATTTAACTACACGCTCATAAGTAATTGTTAAAAAAGTCCCTAATATTTTTTTAACTGCATCCATATCTTGTTCTAAAAATAGTGCCATATCGGTCAAATCATAACTTGTAGTAACTAAATTTACTTTTGACAGTTGCCTTATGGCAGAAGTGAAAATTTCGACATTAATCAATTCCCTTATGGAGGCTATTAAATGATCGGGCTTATAGGGTTTTAAAAAGCGTTTTGTAAATCCTTTTTCTATAAATTCTTGTTCCGACTTTTCGGTATTTCCTGTTAGTGCTATTACAGGAATACTTGACGTACTCTCGTGCGCCTTTAACAACTTTAAAAATGAAAATCCATCATTTATAGGCATTTGGATGTCGGTAAAAACAAGATCTGGCTTATGTTGTTGAGCAAATGTTACTGCCTTTTCAACATCTTGGAATGCTGTATGCGGAATTTTGTAATGGCTCAATATTTCTTGTAAAAAACCCAATTGAGACATATCATCATCAACAATTAAAATGTGAATAGATTCAATACTTACAAAATCATCCCTTTTTGCAATACTTACACTTGTCGATTCCTTTAACACACTATTAGATTCTTGTAAAGGCAAAAAACATGTAAAACTACTTCCTTTTCCTAACTCACTTTCTAGCGAAAGCGTACCCCCCAAAAGGTCCACTAAATTTTTGGTAATATACAAGCCTAATCCAAAACCCTCATACACTGTACTACTTATATCTCCTTGAGAAAAGGCTTCAAAAATATGCTTTTGTTTTTCTTTAGTAATCCCTATTCCCGAATCGGATACCATCAATTTCAAATAATTATTTTGATTTTTCGGCACCAAACTAGCGTCAATAGTCATAAAACCAGAAGGGGTAAACTTATAAGCGTTACTAATTAAATTAGTCGCAATCTGCTTAATTCGATAGGGATCGCTCAAAAACAAACGCTTTAATGCCTCATCAATGGTGGTTACTATTTTTAAATCTTTGGCATCTTCCGAAGGAATGGATTGTTTTATGGCATTTTCAATAACTACGCTAGGCTGAAATGTTACTGATTCTATAGATAATTTACCTGCCTCTACTTTAGAAAAATCAAGTAAATCATTTACCAAATGCAACATATAATCTGACGATTTTTGTGCTTGATTGATGTAATGCAATTCCTTTTCTTCAATATTACTATTGGATAATAATTCCAAATACCCTAAAATACTATGTAACGGTGCACGCACATCATGCGTAACCATATTCATTAAATTTTCCTTACTTGTTAACAGCCTTTCTGCATACGCTTTTGACGCCGCTAATTGTTCTTGTTGTTTGGCATTTTTTTTAACGTCCTTATTAATAAAGTAAATAAACGTTAAGGCTGTTAGCAAGGATAATAATGTTGAAAAAAGAATAATCCTTGAAGTCTGCGAAAGCACTTTTTGCGATTCTTCTTCACGTTTGGCTGCTTCTTGTAACTCTTGCCATTCTAAATCTGTAAGCATGGAACGCATTTGCGTGGTTAACACCCGATCATTTTCAATAATTTCCTGCTCTTTAGATTCTATTCGTTTTTGAATGGCACGCTCTTTTCTGGCTAAATTTATCAACACATTGGTCACAGACTCGGCAATAGAATCTACGGTTTTATTACTTATTTTATTTTCATTATCCTGTTTAGAATAATCCAGTAATTTAATCAAATAACGCCTTTGATGCGGTTTAAACTCTTTAAAACGGTTGGTATATTTAT
This sequence comes from Aquimarina agarilytica ZC1, assembly GCF_000255455.1. Classification (GTDB taxonomy): domain Bacteria; phylum Bacteroidota; class Bacteroidia; order Flavobacteriales; family Flavobacteriaceae; genus Aquimarina; species Aquimarina agarilytica. The sequence goes on from NZ_JH621248.1 coordinate 172,080, forward strand.
AGCTCCTAAATGTAGGATCTACTTGTTTTAATTCCTTTACTGCCGCTGTATAAAAATCTTCGGTACTTTTATTATTGTATATATTGGTAAGCTGTTCTACACTAATATTTTTTCTTCGTAGTAAATCTTTAATACTATTAATCTGTATCCGTCTGCTACTATCTGGATATTTTTTTACTAGTTGATCTATGGCCTCATTAATTTCATTTACCTTCATTTGGTATAAATCCAAATCGGTAGAATCTTTTCCCTTGATAAGGTTCCGACCTAAAGCTTCCACTTCATACAAATTAGTAATGGTTTTACTAATTAGAAAAACATGCTCATTACGGTTAGGAGCTCCTTTTGTAATATTAGTAAAATTAGATAATTGTTGATAAAATAACACAAAGGCGATCACACTCAACGATATCGCTAATAGATAACTAATTACAAGCTTTGTGGTTATTTTGTTTTTTGTTGGAGTCATTGGGTATATAAAACTGTAGCTTTAACGCTTTTTTAAGTATTATTCATATATGATGCTCTTATTTTTAGTATTTTTGCCATTGTAACTTTAGGGGTGTTCGTTAAATCGAACTGAGAAATACCCTTTGAACCTGATACGGTTAGTACCGGCGAAGGGAAAAGATTCATTTCCGTGCAAACGGAAATCTAAATCCTCAAAGAAAAAATCTACGGTGTATTCACATAGATTTTATATTTCTCTCAATTACTGCGTAAGCAGAAAATTTCTGAAAAGTTTACATTTAATAGCTGACATTTAAAAACTGATCGCTAATCATGACAATAAACGTAAATCACGAATCCAAAACTGTAGCTACTACCAGCTCATTAGATCAACTTTTAGAACACTTAAAAATTTCTAAACAAGGTATTGCAGTAGCTATCAATAACCAAATTATTTCAAAAAATAATTGGAAACAAACTCATCTAAGCGAAAATGATAATGTAACAATTATTCAAGCTACGCAAGGGGGATAAAAATTAAGCTGTTAGCTATTGGCTAGTAGCCATTAGCTCCAACCACAAAAAACAAATATTAATTGCTAAAAGCCAAAAGCCGTTAGCCAATAGCCATAATAATGAAAAGTAAAGACACTGCACCAAAAGAAGGACAAATCACTAGAAAACCTTTTCCAAATTCGAAAAAGGTTTATGTACAAGGGAAAATCCACCCACAGATTAAAGTGGCTATGCGCGAAATTGCTTTGAGCGACACCACCGATTCGTTAACCAAAAAGAAAATACCTAACGAACCTGTAACCGTATATGATACTTCGGGACCTTATACCGATCCTAACAAGGAAATCAATGTTCACAATGGTATTGAGCGTATAAGAGAGCAATGGATTTTAGACCGTGGTGATGTAGAGGAATTGGATGCTTTTTCATCTAAATATTGTAATGAGCGTTTAAACGACAAAAGTTTAGACCATATGCGTTTTGACCTAAAACACAAACCTAAACGTGCTAAAAAAGGACAAAATGTAACGCAATTACATTACGCAAAAAAAGGGATTATTACGCCCGAAATGGAATACATCGCTATTCGTGAAAATCAACGAATTGACGAAATGACCGAAATTAGAAAGCAACACAAAGGAGAACACTTTGGCGCTTCTATTCCGGCAAAAATTACTCCCGAATTTGTTCGTGAAGAAGTCGCTAGAGGACGTGCAGTAATCCCTTCAAATATAAATCACCCCGAAGCTGAGCCTATGATTTTAGGGCGTAACTTTTTGGTGAAAATTAATGCTAACATTGGAAACTCTGCAACCACTTCATCTATTGAAGAAGAAGTTGAAAAAGCCGTTTGGGCTTGTCGTTGGGGAGCAGATAATATTATGGACTTGTCTACTGGACAAAACATTCACGAAACACGTGAATGGATTGTACGTAACTCTCCAGTGCCAATTGGTACCGTGCCAATTTACCAAGCATTAGAAAAAGTAAATGGAGTAGCCGAAGATTTAACTTGGGAAATTTTCCGTGACACCTTAATTGAGCAAGCCGAGCAAGGAGTAGATTACTTTACTATTCATGCTGGTGTGTTGTTACGTTATGTACCCATGACTGCTAATCGTGTTACCGGTATTGTATCTCGTGGTGGTTCCATTATGGCAAAATGGTGTTTAGCACACCATAAAGAAAGTTTCCTATACACGCATTTCGAAGAAATTTGTGAAATATTAAAATCATACGATGTAGCCTTTTCTCTAGGAGATGGTTTACGTCCAGGATCAGTTGCTGATGCCAATGACGAAGCTCAGTTTGCTGAGTTAGAAACTTTAGGTGAACTTACGCAAATTGCTCGTAAGCATGAAGTACAATGCTTTATCGAAGGACCAGGTCACGTGCCAATGCACATGATTAAAGAGAATATGGAAAAGCAAATTGAAGTTTGTGACGAAGCTCCTTTTTACACCTTAGGCCCTTTAACTACAGATATTGCTCCTGGTTACGACCATATTACTTCAGGTATTGGTGCAGCCATGATTGGTTGGTATGGTTGTGCTATGTTATGTTATGTAACCCCAAAAGAGCACTTAGGTTTACCTAATAAAGAAGACGTACGTGTGGGTGTGGTTACGTATAAATTAGCAGCACATGCTGCCGATTTAGCTAAAGGACATCCAGGATCACAACACCGTGATAATGCCTTAAGTATGGCGCGTTTTGAGTTCCGTTGGGAAGATCAATTTAACTTAGGTTTAGATCCAGAACGAGCTCGTGAATACCACGATGAAACCTTACCTGCCGATGGTGCAAAAGTAGCACACTTCTGCTCTATGTGCGGACCTAAATTCTGCTCTATGAAGATTTCTCAGGAAGTACGTGATTTTGCTGCCGAAAATAAAATTTCTGACGATAACGAAGTCCTACAAAAAGGGATGGAAGAAAAATCAAAAGAGTTTAAAGAAAAAGGAAGCGAAGTTTATTTATAGCGATTTGCATTTAGCTTTTAGCTATTGGTTCCCAACATTTAAAGCCAATAGCTAATTGCTATTAACCAAAATTAAAGTAATGTTAATCGTTATAACATCTGAAATATCAATAGAAAATGAAGCCCAAAAAATAAATCAACTTTTTGAAGCTGGTTTAGAATGCTTACATTTTCGAAAGCCAAGTTTGACTATTGAACAGTATCGATTTTTATTAAATCAAATAGATAAACAATCTCACAACCGAATTGTGGTGCATCATTTTCACGAATTAATAAATGAATTCAACTTAAAAGGCATTCATTTTCCAGAACAAAAAAGAATAGACCATATAGACAATCCTGGTCGCTATTTTTTAAACTTAGAAATGTATGGCAAAACAATTAGCAGTTCTTTTCATAAACCGGAAACCCTAGCTAATTGTGAGTTCGAATTCGATTATCATTTTTTAAGCCCCGTTTTTTCGTCCATATCAAAAGAAGGTTATGAAGGCAAAGGTTTTGATGTAAATCATATTGATAAACGAATTATCGCTTTAGGTGGAATTAATGAAACTAATATTCCTGAAACTTATCAGTTAGGATTTAATGGAGTAGCGGTTTTAGGGAGTGTTTGGAAATCAGAGAATGTATTAAAGAGTTTTGAGAGGTTAAAAGACACTATTCAATAATAAAAAGATTTTGTACTGACTACTCGATACTTTGTACTAAATATAAAATGAAAAAAAGACCTTACATATTATCCATTGCAGGTTTTGATCCTTCGGGAGGAGCTGGTTTAGTTGCCGATTGTAAAACCTTTGAAGCTTTAAAGTGTCAAGGGCTATCCGTTTGTACAGCAAATACAATTCAAACGGATACTGAATTTATTGATTGTATTTGGACGGATATTGATACCATAAAAAAACAAATAGAAACCTTATTTAATCGTTTCAACATTGATGTGGTTAAAATAGGCATCATTCAAAATTGGCGGACAATGTCCGAAATAATTAATGTATTAATTTCATTAAACACGGAAATTAAATTAATTGTAGATCCTGTTTTAAGTGCCTCGACAAATTTTAACTTTCATGCTGAGACTCAAATAGATTTTGATTCAAAAATATTTGATGAAGTATTATCAAAAATATATGTATTGACACCTAATTATGATGAAATTCAAAAATTATACCCTTCAAAAACAATAGAAGAAACCATTGCTCATATGAGCTCAAAAACAAACTTGTTTTTAAAAGGAGGACATAATGAATCCGAAAAAGGAAAAGATTATTTATACACCAAACAAGGTGAAAAATATCCGATAAATCCAAAATACCATCCTGTTTATCCAAAACATGGTAGCGGCTGCGTATTATCAAGTGCCATGGCTGCTTATCTAAGTCTTGGTTTTCCATTGTTAAAAAGCTGCTTTCGCGCCAAGCGATTTACAGAAAAATATTTAGGAAGTAACAAAGAGCTGTTAGGGAATTTTAGATTTTAATTTGAGAAGTTGAAATTGGAGTTTAGAAGTGAGGAGTTAAGGAGTTACTAGTAGAAACTAAGTAAGGAGAATGAAGTAGTTAAGCTGTAATAAATAGGAGTTAAGAAGGCAGAAGTTAGAATAAAGAAATTAAGTATGAAAAAAAGTCAATCTTTTGAAGATTTATTAGTGTGGCAAAAAGCACATCAATTTGTTTTATGCGTATACACTATGACTAAAGGTTTTCCTAAAGAAGAGACTTATGGATTAACGATTCAATTTAGAAGAGCTGCTACCTCGATTGCTGCAACTATTGCAGAAGGATATAAAAAGAAAGGAGCAAAAGATAAACTTCGGTTTTTTAATATCGCGCAAGGCTCTTTAGAAGAATGTCGCTATTTTTTGATTTTAACCCAAGATTTAAATTATAAGGAAACGATTACTAATGAAAAGGTTCTTTTAACTGAAGTAAGTAAATTACTAAATGCCTATTGCAAAGCAATTGTTAACTCCTTAAATTCTTAACTTCTTATTACTATGAATTTACCTAAAACCTACCTTCAGTATATCTCCCAAGGAAAAAGCATTGAAGCGCATTTACAAAATATAGAAGCCGTTTGTAAATCGGGATGTAAATGGGTGCAATTGCGTTTAAAAAATGTGGAATTGCTCGACTATTTAAATGCAGCAAAAGAAGCACGAAAAATATGTGACACCTATGGAGCGGTTTTAATTATTAATGATAATATAGGAGTTACAGGAGAATCTGGTGCCGATGGAGTACACGTTGGATTAACAGATACAAACCCTAAAGAAGTTAGAAAACAATTAGGAGAAGAAGCCATTATTGGAGGAACAGCAAACACACTTGAGGATTGTTTGCAACATATTAAAGATGGAGTAGATTATATTGGTTTAGGACCATTTCGATTTACAACAACAAAGGATAAATTGAGCCCTATTTTAGGAACAAAAGGATATCTTGATATTATCAATGAAATTACCGCTAAAGGATATCAATTACCTATTGTTGGTATTGGAGGAATTACATTAAACGATCTTCCTGAATTGTCAACAACAGGTTTGTCTAATATTGCTGTTTCTGGTTTATTGACTGGAGAAAGTGAATTAGAGTTAAAACAAAGAATAGAACAAATAGAACAAACTTTTAGCAATTAGCTATTAGCCAACAGCTAGAAATATGAAATTAAAAATAGCAAATAAAGAATTTAACTCTCGCTTGTTTACTGGAACAGGGAAATTTAGTTCATCAGTGTTAATGGAAGAAGCTTTAGTAGCATCGGAAAGTGAATTGGTTACCGTGGCTTTAAAACGTGTAGAGGTTACTAATGAGCAAGATGATATTTTAGCTCATTTAAAACACGATCACATTAATTTACTCCCTAACACTTCTGGTGTTAGAGATGCTAAAGAAGCTGTTTTTGCAGCGCAAATGGCTCGTGAAGCTTTAGAAACCAATTGGATAAAATTGGAAATTCATCCCGATCCTAAATATTTATTACCCGATCCTATTGAAACATTAAAAGCTGCCGAAGAATTAGTCAAATTAGGTTTTGTAGTAATGCCATATATACACGCCGACCCTGTGTTATGTAAACGCTTAGAGGAGGTAGGTACTCAATGTGTAATGCCTTTGGGAGCACCAATTGGTAGTAATAAAGGATTAAAAACACAGGATTTTTTAGAAATTATTATTGATCAAAGTAATGTACCTGTTGTTGTCGATGCTGGTATTGGTGCTCCTTCACATGCTGCATATGCTATGGAACTAGGTGCCGATGCCGTTTTGGTAAATACCGCAATCGCAGTTTCACAAAACCCAATTGAAATGGCAAAAGCTTTTAAAATGGCTGTCCAAGCAGGTAGAATGGCTTACGAAGCTAAATTAGCTCCCGTAAAACAACATGCCGAGGCGAGTAGTCCTTTGACGAGTTTTTTGAGTTAATGGCTGTTTGCTTTTGGCTATTAGCAGTTGGCCTAATTTTTGAAAATATAAATATTGCAATCAATATAAAATGAGAGATTATAAAAAATATAATGTGTGGGAACAGTCTCATAAATTAACATTGGATGTATATAAGGTCACTAAAAAATTTCCTAAGGAAGAAGTTTACGGACTAACTTCTCAATTGAGAAGAGCGGTGCTTTCTGTTCCAACAAATATTTCAGAAGGAGCAGGAAGGCATTCGGATAAAGAATTCGCTAATTTTCTAAATATAGCATCTGGTTCAGCTACTGAATCAAACTATTTACTTGAAGTTTCAAAAGATTTAAATTATATCACAAAAGAAGAGTTTGAAAAATTAGATACAGTACTTATTTCAATACGAAAAATGTTGAATTCATTACAATCTAAAATTAGAAGCAATTTTTAAAGATTTCTATAGGTATGAGTTTTACAAAAATTGACATGTTAAAAAGTAGGATTTCTTTAGAGAAAAAAGCTAACAGCCAACAGCCAACAGCAAATAACTTTAAAGCCACATTCGATCAATATAACTGGAATCAAATCACCAGCGAAATCTACGCTAAAACAGCTGCTGATGTAGAACGTGCTTTGGCAAATAACAAACGTGATATTGAAGATTTTAAAGCCTTAATTTCACCTGCCGCACGGCCTTATTTGGAGCAAATGGCACAATTAAGTAGTCAGCTTACTAAAAAACGTTTTGGGAATACCATGCAAATGTATGTCCCAATGTATTTGAGTAACGAATGTCAAAATATTTGTACCTACTGCGGGTTTAGTATGACCAATAAAATTGCACGTCGCACACTTACGGATGCAGAAATTTTAAAGGAAGTTGAATTCTTAAAAGCAAAAGGCTACGATCATATATTGCTTGTTACTGGTGAGGCTAATAAAACAGTAGGGGTTTCCTATATTAAACACGCCATTGAGTTAATTCAACAACATTTTAGTAATATTACTATTGAGGTGCAACCTTTGGATCAGCCCGATTACGAAACTTTAGTTGATAGCGGACTATACGCCGTTTTGGTCTACCAAGAAACCTACCATATAGACGAATATAAAAAACACCACCCGAAAGGAAAAAAGAGTAATTTTTATTATCGCTTAGAAACACCTGATAGACTTGGAAAAGCAGGTGTACATAAAATAGGCTTAGGCGCTTTATTTGGTTTAGAAGATTGGCGTACCGATAGTTTTTTTACCGCACTGCATCTAAAATACCTACAACGTATCTATTGGAAAACTAAATATTCCATTTCTTTTCCTAGGTTACGTCCACATAGTGGTGGATTAGAGCCCAAAGTGGAAATGACTGATCCCGATTTGGTTCAAGCCATTTGTGCTTTTCGCTTATTGGATGAAGATGTAGAGCTATCCATGTCCACCAGAGAAAGTGAAGTATTTAGGAATAATGTTGTTAAACTAGGAATCACTTCCATTAGTGCCGAATCTAAAACAAATCCTGGTGGTTATGTGGTAGAACCCCAAAGTTTAGAACAATTTGAAATATCTGATGAACGCCCCACCGAAGAAATTGCCGATATGCTAAAAAACCAAGGTTTTGAGGTAGTTTGGAAAGACTGGGAAAGTTTTAGGTAAAGCCAAATGTTCAAATTGAAATATTACTTAATACTTTTTAAGAATAGCAACCCAAATTACAACAGTGGAATGACGTAGGACGTAAGACTTATGAAGATGAAGTATAAACATGATTTTAGAAAAAGGGATTTAGAAATAACGATATCAATATCCGCTAGCTAAAATTACGGCACAAAACGCAGAAAAAGCCAAAAAAACTTGATCCTCAATCCAAATCTAAAAACTGACCAACAACTAGTCAAAAATGAAAAACACAAACGATACCATTAAAAACAAAGCCTTAAAAACCTCAATCTTCAACCTTCAGCCTTTAACCTCCGAAGAAAAAAACCAATACCATCGCCATCTGATATTGGATCAAATAGGAATGGAAGGTCAGCTAAAACTAAAACAAACCAAAGTATTAGTTATTGGTGCTGGAGGTTTAGGTTGCCCTGTATTACAATATTTGACTGCTGCTGGCGTAGGCACCATTGGTATTATTGATGGTGATAAAGTAGATCAAAGTAATTTACAACGTCAAATTTTATATACAACAGATGATGTGGGTCATTTTAAAGCTGCTTCAGCAGCATCTCGATTATCAAAATTAAATCCGTTTGTAAAATTCGAGGTGTTCAATATTTTTTTATCTACAGAAAATGCCATTGATTTATTTAACCAATTTGATATTATTGTTGATGGCACAGATAACTTCCCTACGCGTTATTTGGTCAATGATGCTTGTGTTTTAGCCAACAAGCCTTTGGTTTTTGGATCTATTTTTAAATTCCAAGGACAAGTAAGTGTTTTTAATTACAAGGGCAGTGGAACCTATCGTTGTTTGTTCCCCACACCTCCTGCTCCCAACTCGGTACCAAATTGTTCCGATGTGGGTGTATTAGGCGTGCTCCCAGGTATTATTGGAAGTCTACAAGCCAATGAAACTATTAAATTAATTGTAGGTATCGGTACGCCTTTAGTTGATAAGCTTTTATACTTTGATGCCTTAAGTTTACAACAACAAGTGCTTCAATTCCAAAAAAACAACGACATAAAAGTCACCACCTTAGAAAGTAATTATGAATTCTTTTGTGGTGTGAGCAATACAAATGATATGAATACAATTTCTGCGGAAGCTTATTTAAAAAATAAAGAGAACTACCATTTATTAGATGTACGTACTTATCATGAGTATGAGGACGAAAATATTGGGGGACAACATATTCCCCTAGATGAATTAGATGATCGTATGGGGGAAATTCCAAATTCAAAAATATTAGTGGTTATGTGTTTATCTGGAAAAAGAAGTGCCGCTGCTATCGAATTATTATTAGAAAACAACTACCCTAAAACTTTATTAAATTTAGACGGCGGAATTACTGCTGTTCTAAAAAACTAAAGAGGGACTCTTTCATACACTGTATTAATTACTGTTTTATCTCTACCTTTTTTAGGCTTGATTAAACTACCCAATGGAATTAAACTAAAAACAAAATCATTTACTATTCTTTCTTCTCTTCTTTCTCTTTTAGTTAAGGGTCTTTCTAAGGTTAAATTTAACTTTCCTGACACTACTGATATTTTCAGTTTTCTTTCACTTTCTTTACCTAAATCAAAAGTGATTTTATCATCCATTATCTCATAAGAGCCTGAAAAATTATTTTTCTTACATGGTAAAATGTGTATAATTTTCAATCGCGACTTAAATCTTTCCAGCATGTATCCTTTTTCTGAAAAAGTATAAAACTCCTTAGCAGCACAACTAGTAGGACTTAACTCTTTGTCTACACCATCTTTAGAAACACCTACAAGTTTCCATTTTCCTATTATTTCTTCTGGATCAACCGCAACAATATTATTATCGTCATCATTATCGCATGATGTAAGATTGAAAAACATCAAAACTCCAATAAAGAGTAATACTATTCTAAAATTCTTCATTTTAAGCTTGTTTTAATAATTCTGATATTGATATAACAACTCAAATAAAAAATACCCTCAACTGATTTCCGTTATAATTAGCATAATTTTCATACTTTGCTTCAAGTTTTTTACCAAAAAAATTAACCTTATATGTTATTACTCATCACACCAGAAAACGATATTCCAAATGAAATTGAATTATTAAATTCTTTTTTTGAAGCAGGATTGGAAATCCTTCATTTGAGAAAGCCTCATAAAAATTATGCACAGCATATGGCCTATTTAAGTGCTATTGATGAAACATATCATAATCGTATTGTATTACACTACCAACACGACCTTGCCGAAGACTTTATGTTAAAAGGAATCCATATACAGGAACAACCTCGTATTGATTTAGGTGAAGATTTTGGACTCTACGTGGCACGTTTTACCTCACAAGGTTATGATGTAAGCACCTCGTTTCATAATCCTTCTGAAATTATGTTATACGCTCAAATTCCATTAATCTATAATTTATTAAGCCCTGTGTTTACCGCTATTTCTCAACCAAATATGGAAGGAAAAGCCTTTGATGTTAATCCTATTAAAGTCCCTGTTATTGGTATGGGAGGCGTACATGCTAAGAATATCGGTACCGTTAAAAAATTAGGATACGTTGGTGTTGGAGTATTGGGTGGAGTTTGGAATGCCAAAAATCCTCTGGTTGCTTTTAAAGAACTTGAATTAAATACAAAACAGGAATTTAAAAACTAATTCGTAGTTGATTCTGATTTATACGTTCTGCCCTATAACGTCTTAGTGTAAAATCATTGCTTGTAGCTCCACGTTTAATTCCATTCAAATCATATCTAGTTTCTTCCTCTCCGCATTTGTACACAAAGTCAAGTCCCTCAATTTTATCGGGAACGCTACATATACCTACTGGATGATTTGGCTCTGCCAATTCAAATACCGTAAAACCTGAAGGCCCATTATTTTTTATATAAATCCCCTGAATAAAATTAACTGGATCTATTATAAACTCATCATTCCCTGCAAAATTTAAATCTCCAAACTGAGGCAAATCCAATCTTAAAATAAAATTCACCTGCTTGCTTGGTAAAAAATCGTTTCGCTGTCTCCCCTCATCTGAGTCACATGATACTATTCCAAAAAAGATAGTTAACAGTACTAGTAAATCAATTCTCATATTTTTTAATTTTAATAATTAAAAGGATCATTATACAGTGACAAACTTACAATAAATCTCCTTTCTTAAACACATTCCAATTAAAGCAATATATTTTTTTTGTATATTTGGGTATAACTCAATATCCCATCTTGGTGGGATATTTTGTGTTTATATAACGTTTAGAATTATGAGTAAAGTATCTTATTATACCGCCGAGGGATTGAAAAAATTACGTGATGAACTAAATCATTTAAAAGACGTAATGCGTCCAAAAGCTTCACAAGATATTGCTGAAGCAAGAGACAAAGGAGATTTAAGTGAAAATGCCGAATATGATGCTGCCAAGGAAGCTCAGGGAATGCTAGAAATGGAAATTTCCAAATTAGAGGAAGTACTTGCCAGCGCTCGATTAATTGATGAATCACAATTAGATACCTCAAAAGCACTAATACATTCAACTGTAACCATTAAAAACCAAACTAATGGTATGGAAATGAAATATAAATTAGTCGCGCAAAGTGAGGCCGATTTAAAAACAGGAAAGATCTCAGTAGACTCACCAATTGGTAAAGGTTTACTAGGAAAAAGCATAGGTGATGTTGCTGAAATTCAAGTTCCTAATGGAATTATGAAATTTGATGTCATTGCGCTTTCCAGAGATTAGTTATTCAATTTGCATCTTTAAAAATTAAAACAAAAAGGCTTAAATTACATAATGTAATTTAAGCCTTTTTGTTTTAACCCGAATTATACATTAAAAAATCTATTACGTCTGCGATCTACTTCAAATACTATCGTAAACTGTATTTTTTAATTTAACCATAACGGTACTATGCTGAAATTAAGAAAACACTAGTATTTATTGTATATCACAGCCTCATGACAAAGTTTCAATGCATAATTCGGATTTAAAAATGATCCTTCTAATTTTTAATGAAAGTTTTATTCTTCCTGATTTTACCATCAATATCAAATACAATAAAATAAACACCATTATCATAATTTGATACATCTAAATCTGTTATTTTTACAGGCTTTTCTATTTTTTCTATTAGTCTCCCCAAAGAATCAAAAACACTACAAGTCCAATAATTTTCCAATGTTATATCTCCCAGGTCAATAGTTAACACATTATGTGTTGGAACTGGATAAATTTCGATCTTTTTGGACAACTCATTAACAAGTATCTTTTTACCCGAAGTTAACTTCCAATTAAAAGTTTCCCAATTTCCAGGCTTATCACCAGCCGCTTTTACTAATGAATTATTGTTATTCCAAGCTGCTTGCAACCATTTACCCGAATGTAAACTTTTTAATGCCACTTTTCCATTCCCTATGGTTTTCCATTCAAATTGCTCCCAACGCAGTTTACGATTTCCATCGGGTTCAATCGGTATATCCTTATTTTTCCCTGAAACTTGTACATATTTATTAGTAGATAAAGCTTTCAGTGCCACACCTCCTTTTGGATGTTTTTCAACTAAAAATGTCTCCCATTGTTGCACTTTCGTTCGATTTGCAATTAATCTATTGCTCTTAGGTTCGGCACTAATAAATGCCCTATTCCCTCCAGCTTTTTGCAAGCTAATATACTTTCCTATGGGAGCTTTATTCATTACTGCAGAAACTGGTTTCTTTATTTTTCGCAACCAAATACGAGTTATGGACCATCTATTATTAACCCCTCCATTATCCGAAAATAATAAGTCCAGTTTTTTATCGGTTACCTCTATTTTAAAATCCGAATTTTTAAACTCTCCCGCTTTAGTTCTAACATTATTTGCAACCATTTTTCCTTCAGCAGTTAAACTCATTTTATCTCTTGGGTCTTTAGCATCACCCCAAGTTACAATTACATGCCAAAGACCATTTTCAACATTATGTGTTAAGGTATTAGAAATCCCTTCACCAAAAACAAAATCTTGGTTCATAACATTAGCACTGTTGATATTTCCTCTATCTGCAATTTTTAACTTTCTTAAGTTAGACCAATTGTAGTCTAAGGTATTCTTATTGGTCATTAGCTCATAACCTTTAAATATCGGAGAACTTTTAGTACCTAAATCATAGCGATATTCATCACTTACAATTGCATTAGAATCCGGCTTATTTACAACCCCATCATTATAACAGGGCAACAAATTAAAAACCATTTTTCCTGTATTATAGTAAAGCGTTTGATTAATCGTGTTTCGGTTATATTGTGCTTTTGGATCATGAGCAGGTCTATCTGCAAAATGATTTTTCACATTTTTACGGTATTGATCTTTATTGGGTACAGCGCACCTATAAGCATCTTTATATAATCCAATTTTTTCAAAGGGAATGTTTGGGAAATTTGTTGGCTTGTTTTTAAACTTAAAATTTAAATTCGCTGGATTTTGAAAAACCCCAATCCCTATTTCCTTATTATTTTTTTCGGCAGATTTTGGAGAATAAATACCAAGCTTCCCTTTTGTATTTTTATGAAATAAATTATCATAAATACGTGTTTCATAAGCATGCATGTTTTTGTTATCTCTATATTTTTTCATCATAATATCCATTGTAGGATATCTTTTTTTCCAAAATTCAGAAACTCGATTATACCAATTCGTTTCGTTTAATCCATTTTGCCAACCCGAATTACCAATAGCTTGCAGCATCCGACCGATGTAATTTGCTTTTATCTTATTATTTGGATCTCTTTTCAAATAATTTATTGAAGTATCATAAAAAGATTGGCGATAAGTATTAATTCGGACTCCTAAAAAACCTTTTAAAATTACATTATTCATTATTGACTGCCCGCCGCTTTTATTAAACTTAACAGCTGCCCAACCTCCTTTATAAAATACATTCCCTTTAACTTGCTTTCCTGCATCAAAATCATCGAAATGAAAGCCTCCTTTTCCTAATAAACCGGGAACGGACATATTATGATGTATAAAATTATGTCTCAATACAGTCCCAAATGACCAAATGCTATTTCCTGTATAAAAAACCCCTCCATCACCTTCTTCTATCCCCGTGTTAAAGGCCTCATTCAATTCAATAACATGATCCACACCATCATATGTAAACGGCTGCCCATTCGTATTATGAATAAGATTATTCCTAAAAATATTACCCGCTCCTTTCAAAGCTGCCATTTTACCATAAAAATCTTTAGAATAGATTTGAGTGTAATGACAATTTTCTATATAATTTTTTCCTGCAATAATCTTAGAAGCGCTTACCTCTCCTCCATAGCATCTAAACCCTCCTGAACAATCAAAAATATCACTACTTTTTATACCGCATTTTTTTCCATTAATAATATTAGCAACAGCTAGATTATCAATATACCTAAACTTTACCCCGGCAACTTCACATGATTCACTATTTCGAATATCAATAACACCATCTCCACGTGAACCCTTACTCACATGCTGGACTGTAAAGTTTTGAATCTTTATATTTTTAGCATTCTTTATATGTATTAGTTTAGGTCCTGCCCATACCCCAATTTTAGAAGTATTTGTTATCTTATTATGTAATGGCCAAATAAATATCTTTTTTTTATTGGTATCATAAAACCATTCCCCAGGTTCATCAAGTTCATACAGCATATTGGTGATATAAAGTCGTAATGGACGTTTGCTTCCCCGATTTTTTAAACCATATCTTGATCCATTTTTTAGACGAATACTCCCAGAAGATGCTACCGAAGCTATTGGGGAATTTTCTTTTAGCCAATCTGCAGAATAATAACCTGTAACTCGAACTCTATTATTCGTATTCAATTCTTTACTCCATTGATTGGCATTAAACTTTTCAAATAATTTAAAACTGGCCCCATTTACTTGCGATCCATGACCTATCTTATTTATTTTTTCGGAAGAATTATTTATACTATTCACATCAATATGCGCATATCCTATGTTTGGAAACCTCGCAATATGAATCATTATATCATCCATGGATAGTTGAGTAAAAGGCTGTTCAAGTAACTCTTGAATTGCTTTTTGTTTCACCGCTATTTCATAAACATTTTTTTTTGCTCTATCATTCAACCTATTTAAAGTACCCGCATCTGTGACTTTCTTAAATTGGTTTGGATCAAAATACTCCGCCCCATCATAAATCACTTTTTCATTTTGATACCCGGATATTTTTAACCCATTATCGCGCGCATCTAAATCTGTGGTAGTTGTAAACTTGTAGCGCCCCCCGCGAATCCAAATCGTTTTAGAACCATTACTCCTGGCTTTATTTCTAGCTTCAGTTAAAGTTGCTAAAGGTTTGTTTTTAGTTCCCGGGTTAGCATCGTTACCACTTTGGGCAATATAGACCTCCTGAGCATGAGAACTAAAAACTACTAAAACCACTAAACTTAAAAAGTAGTTAAATTTCATTTTTGATTAGTTTTTATAGTTGTAATACCAATTCTGAAATAATATGATCTTTAAAATAATAAGCCTTTTCTACTATTTCTGTGTTATAAAATTTAACAATAGCGAAGACTATTCCGTAATTTTATGCCTGGAACTAGCGAAAATATTTTTCCTTTTTACTACAACCATATTATTTCAGAATTGGTATTACTCATAAAACGAAAAACCAAAATGCATATTTTTTTTAGGCGTCTTCTGCTGAAATATTCTTACATCTTTTTTTTCAATTTACACGATAACTCTTTTTTAAACACAGATTGTTAGCTTTTTTTATAGCCTAACCAATGCCTCCATAAAATATTCGTTTTGCTTATCCGACCAGTTTCTATATATTTATCATTACTAAATAACTCCAAACATTATGGCATCGATTTTCACTAAAATTATTAATGGGGAAATACCTTCATATAAAATTGCCGAGGACGAAAATTTTTATGCCTTTTTAGACATCAACCCGAACGCCAAAGGGCATACACTGTGTATTCCAAAAAAAGAAGTGGATCAGCTTTTTGATTTAGACCAAGAAACATATCAAGGGCTTTTTGAGTTTTCACACAAAATAGCCAAAGCATTAAAAAAAGTGGTTCCTTGCAAACGAGTAGGACTTACTGTAGTTGGTTTAGAAGTTCCCCATGTGCATGTGCATTTAATACCATTAAATGAAATGAAAGAAATTACTTTTTCACATAAAGTTAAATTACCAGCCAACGAAATGGAAGATTTAGCCAATGAAATTACAGCAAATCTTTAAGCAATTTAAAAATCACCCCTAAAAAAAGAAACTGTTTATATAAAAGGTTTACCCATATTTATATGAGACTAAACCTTTTTTAATGAAATTTGAAATATCGTTCCTTTTCCTCTTTCCGATTCCTTTACCTTAATACGACCTTCATGATAATCCTCAATAATACGTCGTGCCAAAGACAAACCTAAGCCCCAACCTCTGGTTTTTGAAGTATACCCTGGCTCAAAAACTGAATTAAACCTATGTTTTGAAATTCCCCTCCCTGTATCATGTACTTGCACCTTAACGTACTTATCATCCTCAATTAGCTTTACATGCAAACTCCCTTTACCCCGCATAGCGTCAATAGAATTTTTAACTAAATTCTCAATAGTCCATCCATACAGTTGCCTATTTAATTGTACGTTAATCTCCTTTTCGGGAGTTTCAATGGAAAACTCTATTAAATTAGAAGCTCTTGATTTTAAGTATTCATAGGCTTCTCTGGTTTCAAAAACAATATCCCTAACTTTTAAACTAGGTTTAGATCCAATTTTCGAAAAACGTTCTGTTATCGTTTTTAGACGCGTAATATCCTTATCCATTTCAACCAAATAACTCGGATCAACTTGCTCGGTTTTTAAAATTTCAATCCAGCCTACTAATGATGACAATGGAGTTGCTATTTGATGAGCCGTCTCCTTTGCCATACCCGCCCACAACTTATTTTGTTCACTAGCCTTAGAGGTATTAAAGAAAAAATACACCACGCCAATTAATAAAAAAACCACCAATACAATAGCTATAGGGTAATACTTTAACTTAATCAATATAGGTGAATTTCCATAATACAAATACTGAGTACCACCCCCCAAAATATTTATAATAATCGGTTCATTTTGTCCTTTTATTTCCTTTATGTAAGCCTCAAAACGTTCGGGATCACTTGTTATATTTTTAGAAATATTTGATTTCAAATTCACTTCTCCATTTTCATCAACAACTACGATAGGGATATTATTATTACTCCTACTTATCAACAAATTAAGTTCCAAATAATCATTTTGATCTTCGGTACTAAAGGATTTTTGTGACTGTGCCCAAATTTCCATTTTATCACGTTCTACATTTTTTAAACGTTCAAAAA
Source organism: Aquimarina agarilytica ZC1 (assembly GCF_000255455.1). GTDB lineage: Bacteria > Bacteroidota > Bacteroidia > Flavobacteriales > Flavobacteriaceae > Aquimarina > Aquimarina agarilytica. The sequence continues at coordinate 189,449 of NZ_JH621248.1, forward strand.
ACAAACTAGTATTCCACAAGATCAAGCCTATAATACTCATGGCAGCAATCATAATAAAGGCTTGCGAAAAATTTTTTTGGGCTACAAAATTCATGGGCTCAAAATACAATTAAAATTTAAAATTAGGACACACTTAAAAATATCCTAAAATTGTTAATACTTATCCCGCAAGATATATATATAAATTTTACAAAAATTGTATTTTTACAGCTTAGAATTTTAATAGCAATTACCAAATGGAAGTTCAGGGAAAAATTAAATTAGTTGGAGTTACAGAAACTGTTGGAAATAACGGATTTAGAAAAAGAGACGTTGTAGTAACTACTGAAGAACAATATCCGCAACATATTTCGATTCAATTTGTACAAGACAAATGTGATTTACTAAATGCCTACCAACCTGGACAGGATGTAAAGATTAGTATTAATCTACGTGGAAGAGAATGGGTAAGCCCACAAGGAGAAACTAGATATTTTAACACTATACAAGGATGGAGAATTGAAGCACTTCAACCAGCAGCAGCACAAGGTAGTGTTCCACCACCAATGCCACCTGCAGATGCTTTTGAACCTGCTACAAACTTTTCAAATGACCAAAAAGAGGACGATTTACCTTTTTAACAATCAACTTTTATAGATATAATCACAAAGCTATTTACACTTATTTTAACTATTTGTAAATAGCTTTTTTATTTTATGCTATGTATGTATTTGCTAGATGAACTTATCTATTTCCCACCCGTAAAGCAAGCCGATGAATATGGATTATTGGCCATCGGAGGCGATTTAAGTAGTGAGCGGCTTTTACTTGCTTATCAAAATGGTATTTTTCCATGGTTTGAAGCAGACCAACCTATTTTATGGTATAGCCCAGACCCAAGAATGGTACTTGCTTTTCAAAATTTAAAGGTAAGTAAGTCAATGAAACAACTACTCAAAAAAAAACCATTTACAGTAACCATCAACCAATGCTTTACCGAGGTTATTACTCGTTGCGCACATCAAAAACGAAATAATCAAACGGGCACTTGGATTACCGAAAACATGATTTCTGCCTACACCAAATTACACGAATTAGGTATTGCCCTTTCGGTAGAAGTGTGGCAAGGCAGCTCCTTAGTCGGTGGCCTATATGGGGTAAACCTTAAAGATCAAAAAGTATTTTGTGGCGAGAGTATGTTCACTGAAGTTAGCAATGCTTCAAAAGTAGCCTTTATTTATATGTGCCGTTATTTCGAAAAAAAAGGCTATAAATTTATTGATTGCCAAATGCATAATGACCATTTAGAGAGTTTAGGTGCTATCGAAATTCCCCGAAGTGATTTCATCAATGCCCTTCAAAAGTAATGAATTGTAAGGCTTAAGAATGAATTCGACTATTAATAACGTAAAAGAAACATTTATGGAAACAACAGTAACATCCACCGTTGAAATTTTAAACAAAAGCTTAAAAAACAGTTTAAGCTATACGGAATACCGTGAAAAAGTAAGTAATCTTATTCTGGAAAATAAATCGACAGGTAATGATCCTGATAGTGAAGCTTTATTAAATTACAGTAAGCTGAATGACCGCCGTATGCGACGTTTAGATAAAACAATTAAAATAGACTCCGCTATTGGTCAAAAAATTAAAGATGTTTCTTCTCCAGTAAAGTGGGTAGTACTTACCGAAAGCTGGTGTGGTGATGCCGCGCAATCACTGCCTATAATGAATAAATTAGCGGAACTGAATGAAAATATAGATTTTAGAGTGGTGCTAAGGGATGAAAATGAAGAACTAATGAATGAATTCCTGACTAATGGCGGAAAATCTATTCCTAAATTAATTGCATTTGATGTTCAAAAAAATGAAATCATTGACTCATGGGGTCCTAGACCAACAGTGGCTACTAAAATGGTAAATGACTACAAAACTGAACACGGAAAACTTACCCCTGAATTTAAAGAGGATCTTCAAGTTTGGTACAACAAAGACAAAGGTGCAAATGTTGCTGAAGATTTATCCAAATTAGTATAACCTGCATTATAATTGATAATTGATGCCTAAAGCTATCATTTCACGTACTTGAAAATTGCCCGTGGTATCATCATCATAGATCACTTGAAAACTTAAGCTAGCCTTCATATGCTTATTTATAGTCGAATCCATATTTAGGGTATAGTTTATATCCACATTGGCCACCTTTTCTAAATAATTGGCATATAAGTTTAATAGGTTTTCAAGTGTTACATTTTTAAACAAACTAATTTTACTGCCCGCTGCAATAGAAGCTCCAAACTCTGTATTGTCAGTTTTTCCTTGATCTACACCAAAAGCATCTTTTTCACGAGTAAAAAAACGATCAACAAGTATTAAACGTGTTGTTGCCGGAGCAATATTAATTTGAAAGTTCTCATTCTTTTTCCATAACAATCCCGGACCAATTTGAAAATAAGCAGGAGAAAAGCCCCTACTTACCAAAGTCCTTGAACCATCTTTCCCAAAGTTATACCCCTTAGCAAACTGTGATTTAAAATTAAAATACCCAGAATAACTCCAATGACCACTACCTGTATTTTTACCTACTACAGCACTAAACTCAATAAGATCATCTACTTTTCGTACCCGATCTCTATCTTTTATTTTAGTAATTCCATAAGCTAGATTAAGTCGATTATCCCAGGTCCAAGCTGCTTTTTTATAGTTAATTTCATATTCAAATTTACCATTTACCGCTAAGTTGGATACACCTCCTCCAACCCAATCATCATTAAAAGCTGTTTGATTTCCTAAAAGAGAAACAGCCCCTTTGCTTGTCCAAGGAGATAAACTTACTGCTTGCGGGTGAACCACAGTAGTATCTTGCACTACTGTTGCGCCCTTTTCTTGACTAAAACAAAAAAAAGGAACTAAAAATATCAAAAAAAGAAGCTTATTCATATCTATTTAGGCAATTCAAAGATAAAAAAACCCCTTTTAACGACAAAAAGCTTGCTAAGTTTTACCTCAACAAGCTTTTATTTAACTATTTATTATGATTTTTTGGCTTAGCTTAAATCTAGAATCCGTAGTTTAAACCAGCACCAAATGCTTCTCTAATTTGAAAAGCTCCCACTGTATTATCATCATACAATGCTTGGAAAGTTAAATTTGCAGAAATATACTTATTCACTTTCATTACTAAATTCATAGTATAATCGATATCTACATTCTGAGGATCTTCTAAGTAATTAGAATACAAGCTTAAAATATTTTCCACAGAAATATTTTTAGCTACATTTAACTTGTAATACCCTTGTAAGGAGGCACCAAATTCAAAACGACTAGTATCCCCTTGTTCCACACCAAAACTATCTCCATTCACAGTAAATTCATCATGTACAAAAATAAAACGCGATGTTGCAGGAGCAATATTAACTTTTAAATTATCACTCTTTTTCCACACCATACCTGGTCCAAACTGTAAATATGCTGGCGAAAAGAAATGTGAATTTCGCTCTCCTATAGTTAAGATTTCAACAGTACGCGTTGTTCCATCTGCATTTGTTATTGTAACAGATTCTCCCACTGTTTCAAAACCAGCATCAAATTGCGTTCTAAAATTTCCAAAAAATGAGTAACTCCATAATCCACCTGCTTTTTTACCAACTAATGAATTTATTTCTAAACGATCATTTGTTTTTTGTGAATCTGCATTATTAACTTTTGCTATTCCATAAGCTCCAATAAATTTATTATCCCAAGTCCAATCACCTTTTAAGTAATTTACATCGTAACTTACGGCTAAATCTAATGCTAAACTGTTTATTCCTCCTGTCGCCCAATCATTATTAAATGCCGATTGGTTAAATAATATAGAAGCATTTCCAAATCGCTTCCAACCTTCTTTAGGTGCTTCTTCTGTTTTTGTTTCTTCTTGCGCATAAAGACCAAAACTAGCCATTAATACACTTAATGATACAATAATTTTTTTCATGATAATATGTATGTAGTATTTGTGCGGCAAATATAAGCTATGAAAAAAGAGAGTCCTTCCCTTTAAAAAAAATCTTCTAAATATTTCGACAAAAGACATAAAAAAAAGCCAAAATACACTATTAAGGCTTTAATTAATTATCAAAAAACTATTCTTTTATCGAAAATCAGCCTTTAATTAGAATTTAACTATCTGATTTACTGATTATTATATATAAATTAGTGTTTTTTTATGCTTATTTCTTTACTTTATACAATGGCACCGATGAACACGCCTCGCCATACATCATACTTTTGACCACAGGCTGCAATTTTTGCACTAAACTTATATACGCATTTTCGGGAACTGGCTTATTGGAACAGCCTTTTATAATAACAGGCTTATCCTTGTATTCACTTATTTTTATAGTCGCAATTTGTGCTTCGTATAATTGTGTTTCCAAGGTTACTAAATCTCCAATAACCACTTTGTTGGCATAAGGAGAAATTGCTGTGGTGATCAGCATAAATGCCCAACCAGGAATAATGGCATCCGATGAGCAGGTGAGTGCTATAAAATGATCTTGATATTGTGACCAATCATGCGCCCCAACTTGAGCTCTAAAATCTTTTTCACGAAGCAATAAACCTTCAAAAAGCCAATCTTTGATATCAAAAACAGTACGCACGCCTTCCTGATACCAATCTTCTAAATCGATCGTAACTAATTTACTATTGGCTACTCTGTTTATTATTTCGTCCATTTATTTAGTATTAAGTACTGAGTACAAAGTATTAAGTTTTATTCACTTAATCTTTCATACTTTTTAAAACTAGCACTAAATTACACAAGCAATTATTCTTTACTTTGTTCTTAATATGCTAAGCTATATTAGAGCATTCCCAACTCCAATTTAGCTTCTTCGCTCATTAAATCTTGACTCCATGGTGGATCAAAAGTAATTTCCACTTCGCAATCATTTACGGCATCAATAGATTTTATTTTTTCTTCCACTTCTACCGGAAGGGTTTCTGCAACGGGGCAATTCGGTGTGGTTAACGTCATTAAAACTTTTACATCATAATCTTCGTTCACAAAAACATCATATATTAAACCTAGCTCATAAATATCTACTGGAATTTCTGGATCAAAAATGGTTTTTAAAACCGCCACTACTTTTTCTCCTAACTGATTTGTATCTATATCTGTACTCATTTTTTATGCTATTGGTCTTTAGTTTTTAGCTAAGGACATTATTTATAACTACGCTATTTATTAATTTCAAGTGATTACTATTTATAAAGGTAGGTAACCGAAATTTAATTCAATTGTGTTTTATATGCTACCGCATACATTTTCAATTGTTTTATCATACTTACCAATCCGTTTGCACGTGTTGGTGACAAATGTTCTTTTAATCCAATTTGATCAATAAAATCCGTATCGGCATCAATAATTGCCGATGGGTGTTGCCCAGAAAAAGTACGAATTAAAATAGCGATAATTCCCTTGGTGATAATAGCATCACTATCGGCAGTAAAATTAAGTTGATCCCCTTTTAATTCGGCATGTACCCAAACTTTACTTTGACAACCTTTAATGATATTTTTATCGGTCTTGTACTTTTCATCAATTAGTGGTAAATCTTTTCCTAAATCAATCATATACTCATAACGCTGCATCCAATCATCAAACATTTCAAATTCCGATACGATTTCTTCTTGTATTTCTTTTATGCTCATATTTTAAGCTGTTTGCCTTCAGCATTTAGCTGTTGGCATATTTTTACTATTCTAACTTTAGTTAACTCAACATCATTACTGCTCTTTTAACAGCCGCCACAAATATATCTATCTCATCCTTTGTATTGTAAAAAGCAAATGATGCCCTTACTGTTCCCGGGATGTTATAAAAATTCATAATGGGCTGTGCACAATGATGTCCTGTTCTCACAGCTATTCCTAATTTGTCAACAATTGTACCAATATCATATGGATGAATTGTACCGACATTAAATGATATAACAGCTGTCTTTTCGTCAGCCTCACCATAAATACGCAATCCTTCAATCTGCTTTAATGCATTAGTCGCATAGTCTAGTAATTCTTTCTCATAGGTTGCTATGTTTTCAAAACCTATACTATTCATATAATCCAATGCTACTCCAAAAGCAATACCTCCACAAATATTTGGAGTACCTGCTTCAAACTTAAATGGTAATCCTGCATAAGTTGTTTTTTCAAAAGTTACTTGATCAATCATATCACCACCACCTTGGTATGGAGGTAATTTATTCAGCCATTCTTCTTTACCATACAACACCCCTACTCCGGTAGGCCCACATAATTTATGTGCCGAAGCTACATAAAAATCAACATCTAAGGCTTGTACATCAGGTTTCATATGCGGTGTTGCCTGCGCTCCATCAATTAATACTGCTGCTCCTACGGCATGGGCTTTTTTAATAACAAAATCAATTGGATTCACCGTTCCTAAAGCATTTGACACATGATTCATAAAAACTAACTTGGTTTTTTTGCTTACCAATGTCTCATACACATCCATTTGCAAAGAACCTTCCTCATTCATGGGAATTACTTTTAGCTCGGCGCCAGTACGCTCACAAAGCATTTGCCAAGGCACTATATTGGAATGATGCTCAAGGGCAGAAACAATAATTTCATCTCCTTTAGTTACAAACTGAGTAAAACCAGTAGCCACTATGTTTATGGCATGTGTGGTTCCTGCAGTTAAAATCATTTCGTAATCATGCTTGGCATTAAAATGCGCTTGCACTTTTTTACGAGCTACCTCATAAGCATCCGTTGCTTCTTGCGAAAGCGTATGTACACCTCGATGAATATTTGAATTGTAATTACTATAATAATCAACAATCGCATCAATAACTACTTGAGGTGTTTGTGAAGTGGCTGCATTATCAAAATACACTAAGGGTTTTCCATTCACTTCCCTTTTTAAAATAGGGAAATCCGCTCTTATTTTTTGAATATCCAGCATATAAACCTTTAATTGAATTAATTTACAAAGTTAAGGCTTGCATAGCAAATAGATTAAAAACAGCTAGTAAAAAAAGGTTAATAATCCCTTTAAAAGATTATTAAATTCGAATTATTCATTATAAAGTTTATTAACTATTCAAATCCTTGAAAAATCAAACATTTCACCATACTTTAATTACAACATCACAGATAAGAATTTCAAAAAATAAATCATACAATAAAAAAAGCCTTTCTACATTGGTAGAAAGGCTTTTAATAATTTTAAAAAAATAGTATATTAGTTACAAGGCCCCTGATTTACGAATCTAAAATTGATTGCTTCGTATAAATCTCCTCTAAAAATAACTTTATCACCATTTCTGTAACGTCTGTTTCTGTCATATTGTTCTACACCATCACATCTGGACGCAGAAGTAGTAGATGCGGGATAAGCAGCATTTGTTCCTTGAATATCTAATTGCGTAAGATTATTTCCTGCACCACGCACTGGTTGGCCATTATCTTTTCTAGTCATCGTTGGCACACTACGGCTTTTAGCAAAAGTAGTAGAATTGTACATCATAATAGAGTTAAAGTCAATGCTATTAGTTAACGGGGTAGAATTACGACTAATAAAATACTGATCTCTACCTCTGTCTTGTATGGCATCAAAATTCACCGTAATAAAATTATCTCGATCTGGTCTATTTTGTTCGTGTAAAAATCCTAATGTATGTCCAAACTCATGTACAATAAGCGATGTGCTTGATCTGGAACCTAAGTTAACAGTTCCTCTGTTCCCTCTGGAGCCTAAGGTTGCATTACCACAATTACAGGTAGCACCACTACTTCTGACAGTTACATAGGTACTTTCATTTGTGCGCTCCTTAAATTTCACATTAGTTTTACTTGTCCATTCCTCCATTGCTGCAAATACATTATTTCTTACAGTGGTAGAAAGATTGTTTTGGATCACATACACCACTGTATTGTTGGCCCATCTCCTTACTCCAGCGCCTTCACCTAATTTTCCAATTGATCCTGGTGCTTCAATTTCTGGCACTAAACCATCGGGTAAAAATTGTTCTTCGTCAAATAAAATATCTCCATTGCTGTAAGTCTCATTTCCTAATGGTGTTACCTTAATATCGGTTCCCAAAAAGTTTTTAGTTACAGATTGAATTTCATTTGGAGTTTCTGTTGTTTCTGTTGTTATGTCGTCTTTTTGACAAGACCACAACGTCCCTACCGCTAGCGCGGTTAATGTTAATTTATTGAATTTCATGAGTGTGTTGTTTGTATTTTACAACTACAGAAATGTTTACATTAGTATAACAATAGGATAACTTTAACTATTGTTATTTTATGTGATCAATAAAGAAAATTACTACAAAAAATAACCTTAACCTGCTTATTTAAAAGAATCTAAATAACTTACTTACTAAAAAAACTCTAAATCATTGACAAAACTTTAACTAAAAAAATAACCTCTATGTTCGTTAAGCATAAGAAATGTTGGGCAGGTGATAAGCACTATCGTTTCGGTTTGTTACTTAGCTAAATATAAATATTTGCTTTTATATTCTCTTCTATAAACGCTAAATTTTATATTTAGCGGACTTTGTTAATATCCACAGAACTTTTGGTTAAGCACAAATGCACTATGCTTTTTATACCTTGTAACCTGTCTGGCTTTTTTATTCCCAAAATTGCTAGCGTTGGCAAAGATATACTCTTTTAAAGTTTTGGTATAGCGTGGATGGCGCGACTGGAAATGTGTATGGCTTTCTGCGTTTGCAATTCCGCTATACCATTAAATTATAACTTTCACTTGGCGGAAACAATAATTCAATTCCTTTCGGTTTAATTTTAAATAACGGACCTTTTTCTACCACTTTACCTTTTGAATTACGCTTAATTAAATGGTCAAGCGTAATTATTCCTTGTTCAACTAGTAAGTCAAATTGAGAAGTAATTGGCCTTTTTGTGTGTTCTATCAGCTTGTATTGAAAATGTTCTCTGTTATTTATTCTAGTGCTTTCAGCTTCTACCCAAAACGTTTCTTTATGTTTCTCTTTTAGTCGACTATGAAGTTTATTCAATGTCCAAACCACAAAATCTCCAACTTCTGGTTTGTCAGAATTTTCAATCAGTTGTTTGATATCGCTATCAATTCTTAGATTTAGACCTTGGGAGTTTCTTGTGATTGCAGAAACTGTGCAATACAATTTAAAATCCTCTTCTCGTTCATAACCAAAATTGTTGAGAATTTCTGCTGAACTTTTAAACTTACTTAATTTCCAATCTGGAACTTGAGCAAATAGATTTTTTCGGTTTGTTCTACTATTTCTGAATGATTTTAGCTCAATTCCTTTGTAATCTGGTTGTTTAGAAGAGTTAATATCAATTCCGAGTGCAGTTTCAAGTGTTCTTCCAACAGAAGTGTCAGCATCTACCATTGAAGGAATTGGGCCAGCATTTGCTATTTTTCTTAACATTGCTAGAAGTTCAAATGCAACCTCATTCTCTGTAGTGTTAATTGCATTAATTAACTCTTGAAATGGATTTAGAATTGAAGAATTAATCAATTCTCTGATGTCTAATCTTGTCAAGTTGAAAACTTGAAATTTACCATCAAAGTTCGTTATTGCAATAATATCGTTTGGGTTAGCAACTTTTGTCAAACTATAAAACCAAATTCGTGGGTCTCCTTTTTTAGTAGAAGGACGATATAAAGATGCTTGTGATTTTATTATCTTAAAACCAGTGTGAATAACTGCTGGAATCATTACTTTACTTTCTGTACCTTGTTTTTGTAATTCGTAATCGTGAATATTTTCGCTTTTCAAATAGCTACGAACAGAACCTGTCGCATCCATTATTGATTTTTTAAGACCAGTTTCAGTAGGTTCAATTAAAGTAAGAGAAACTTGATTTTTGGTCAGTAATTTTATCTTTTCTTGTTCTTCGTTTGTAAGCTTTCTCACTTGATATGCTTTAATATTTCACTTGCTACCGCTCTAGCTAATAAGGGAGGAACAGCATTTCCAACTAAAGTGTATTGTGGCACTTCTGTTTTTCTGTTATTTCCACCAGTAGACCGTTTGCCTTGAAATACAAATGAGTCGTCAAACGATTGTAAACGTGCCATTTCTCTAACTGTTAAAGACCTTGGTGAGTTGTAGTGAATGTAATCATCAGCAATAGTCATTATTGTAGAGCTTTGCTCATCTGGTTTTAAAACATTGTAATTTCTCTTATTTGTAGAAAGATTTAATTTTTCTAGTTCTGGTTGTGCTTTTTTATAGTTACCGTTTTTTAAAATCACTCCAAGTCTTTCAATAACTGTTTCGTTTTGATTACTTGTCTTATGATTATTAAGTACGTCGAAATATTTTTCTCCGTTCTCCAAACCTTCTTTATTCCTTACGTAAAATGGTTTTGTCCGAGGTTCAAAACGTTCAATTAATCTACCTTTTTTTGACCATTCTGCAAATGACTTTCCGCCTTTAGAAATAGGCTTTCCGTCAATTTTTCTTTTTTTGAGAAGTTTAGCCATTTTTTTTGCAGTTCCATTGTATTGAGCAGAAATATCAACTTCTTCATATCGATGTGCTTCTTGGTTATTACCAATAAAGTCTAAATCGTATAAAGCTTCAAAAATGGTTACTTTTTCTTCTTCAGAAACTGTTGCAGGGATTTCTGAAATATACTTTTGGTCTTTACGACAACCAATAAAAAGTACTCGCTCTCTATTTTGAGGCACACCGTAATTTGATGCATTAGCAACAAATGGTTGTTCTATTTTATAAAGTCTAATACTTTCCAGAATAGTCTCTAATTCCTTTTTTTGTGATTTGTTACAATGAGATTTTAAAATCTCAATGGATTCATCAAAAGATGTTGTGTATATTTTTAAAGCAGTTATAATATCCTCACAATCTTTTTTATAATTGCTTGGAACTTTTAAAGCTTTAAATGAATGCTCAATTTTTGAAATGACATTTTCAGAGCTAATCTCTGTTAGAAAATCAGTAAAGGAATTTACAAAGTCATCACTATCAATATTACAAAAATCCTTTTCTTTGATAATATCACGTTTTAATTTCTCCCATTCTTTTGCTCGAGCCAAAAGATTAAAACCGTGACGAATTGTATTAATGTTTTCATCCGTTTTACTGGTTTTGTAGTCTGCGATTTTTGGTGTAAGTTTTTTAAATCTATTCTCTACAAAGCTTATAAAATCAGCTTTCCCATTTTCTTTGTCTTTTTCAAGTAGTTTTTCAAGTTCAACTCTCTTTACAATACTATCGAAAAGAAAAGAATTTGATTCTTTTCGTATTTTTTTGATGAATGTATTTAGTAATGGAATTTCTTTTGTATCAACAATAGAGTTGATTTCTTTGATAATCAATTCTTTTATTTTCCCACCTTCTTTTGTCAAAATACCTTTTACATTTTCCATCACAAAGTATTTGGGTTGTAAAACCTTAATGACTTCTAAGTAATGGGAAAAAAGGTCGTCTTTTTTATCGAATTTTTTTCGCTTTCCGGCGAGACTAAAACTTTGACAAGGTGGGCCACCACAAACAACGTCAATTTTAATTCCATCAATTTTTTCTAACAAATTGTCTAAAAAGTCTGGTTCAGTAATATCTTGTTTTAAAAATTCAGCATCCAAGCCTAATTGATGATTATAACGGACAACGTGAGTTAATTCACAATTTTCGTTGATGTCATTGGCAACAATGAAATCGAAGAATTTATTGTTATACTCAGCTTGCAAAAAACCTTCACTAAAACCACCAGCTCCAGCAAATAAATCTACAAATGTGAATGGTTTTCCATAAAGCGGAACTTGCTCTTTTACAATAGTTACATTGCTGTTTTCTTTATAATTTTCTATGTGTTCGTTCAATATGCTTTTAACTTCATCTTGTATAAAGGTTTTTTTATTAGAGTGGTGTAAAAGTTCGTCCGCTCGTTCTCTTAGGAAATCCAAATAATGATTGATTTCGTGGGATTCAACACTCAAACCAATCGCTTTTTGTTTGGATTTATTGAAGTTTTTCGGTTCTATTTTTTGTCCTGTAGAAACCTTAACTTGACTTCCATTACAGTTTATTCGAAGATGAATTGGTGCAAACCCTTTTTTGTCAGGTTTGTCTAAATAAAAATTAATTGTGGCCATAATTATTCACGGACGTTTTTACGTACACGGACAAATTTACGGACATTTTTTAAAATTCCTATTTAATTTTGATTTTTGTTCTAAGTAAACGTTGGGAAAAGACAAGCTCTTTTTATTTTTGAGGCACGAAAAAAATGAAATGTGCTTGACAATGCGGTTGGATTTTAGCTTGCAGGTAACTTTAATGCATCAGTAACTTTTTGCTCTTATTTTCCAAAATATCTTAGCTTATAGAAGCTAATTTTCAAAAAATAGAATAATCAATTTTAGTGGTAAATAACTCCAAAAATTTAGTTCCTAAAAATGAATTCCCTTTGGCATTTAACCTCGGACTCCATACTGCCATACTAAATTCATGAGGACGCACTACCACAATACCCCCTCCTACACCACTTTTACCTGGCAAACCTACTTTAAACGAAAACTCTCCAGCCTCATCATAAAAACCACAAAGCTGCATAATAGAATTAATTCGCTTAGATTTACTTTGATCAACAATTACCTTCTGCGAAAGCGCACAAACTCCGTCATTTGCTAAAAATAAAAAGGTCTGCGAAAGTTCCTCACAGGTCATTTCGATTGAACACAGGTGAAAATAAAAATCCATTACCTCATTGATATCATTTTTAATATTCCCAAAAGATTTCATTAGGTTTATTAACGCGGTATTTACATAAGCACAGGATTTTTCAGATGCTGCCACCTGCGGAGAATAAGCCACTTTGGTATGACATAATTGATTTACAAAATCTAAAAATTCCTTTTTAGGGTTCTTCAATTCCGAAACCAAAATATCTGCTATAACTAAAGCACCCGCATTTATAAATGGATTCCGAGGAATTCCTTTTTCGTACTCCAACTGTACTAATGAATTAAAAGCCGTTCCAGAAGGCTCTACACCAACACGCTCCCATAGCTTTTCGCCCTGTATTTCATAAGCCATTGTTAATGATAATACTTTGGCTATACTTTGTATCGAAAATTTTTCTTGTGCATTTCCAAAATGAAATTTTTCTCCATCAAGATTCACTAAACTTACGCCAAATTTTTCTGGATCAACTAATGCCAATTCGGGTATGTATTGTGCTACGCTACCCTTACTAGGAATAGCTTTTATTTCGTTATAAATCTCGGAAAATATGTTATTGAAATCCATTTAACGGTGTTATTATATCATACGATTTACCAATCACTCAAAACAAAAAGAGCTACAAGTTAAAAAACAAGCAGCTCTTTCGGAATTTATTTTAAAATATCATTACAAATCAAACCCAATGTTTACACCAAGTTTATCTGCTATAATTTTATTAATTCTTGTTTTTAATTGAGGTATTTTAACAGACTCCAATACGTTATTTGCAAAAGCATACATTAACAAAGCTTTTGCCTCCTTTGTTGCTATTCCTCTAGATCGCATGTAAAACAAAGCACTTTCGTCTAATTGTCCAATGGTACAACCGTGAGAACATTTTACATCGTCGGCAAAAATCTCTAACTGAGGTTTTGAATTTACTGTCGCTTTATCACTTAATAAAATATTATTATTGGATTGAAACGCATTTGTTTTCTGCGCCTCTTGTTCTACAATAATTTTTCCATTAAATACTCCTGTAGATTTCTCATCAAAAATACCCTTGTAGTCTTGGTGACTTTCACAATTAGGTTCTTGATGCTCTACTAATGTATTATGATCTACGTGTGTTTTCCCTTCGAGAATAGTTACGCCATTCAATATAGAATCTATCCCTTGTCCTTTTTGGTAAAAATTAAGATTGTTACGTGTAATTTCTCCTCCAAAGGCAAATGTATGTACAGAACATACGCTATTACTATGCTGCTCAGTAAAAGTGTTATCCACTAATGATGAAGCATCCGTATCATTTTGAATCTTATAATAATCAATATGCGCATTATTACCTGTATACATTTCGGTTACCGAATTGGTAAACACTTTTTTATCAGACAAGTTTTGATGGCGCTCAATTATGGTTACCTCCGAATTATCTTCGCAAACAATTAAATTACGTGGCTGTAACATTGCTGCTCCATCAACTCCTGTTGAAAAATGTATTACCTGTATCGGCTTATCTGCCGCTGTATTTTTGGGTATATATATATAAGCGCCTTCTTTAGCAAATGCTGTATTTAAAGCCGTCATTCCATCTTCCTTGGCTACCGTATTATAATATACATCAATAACAGGCTTAAAGCGATTCTGCGAAAGTGCCGACGACATTAAACATACATCAATTTTATCATGCGTTGTTTCCGATAAATGTGAAGAATACACTCCATCGATAAAAACGATTTTATACGAATCCAAATCGCTGATAAAATATTTTTTTACATCCTTAAACTCAAGCGCAACTTCCTTTTTAGGGAAAATTGAAAAATCATTTTTTATGACACTATTTAAAGAAGTATACTTCCAAGCTTCTAGCTTTTTTGTAGGAAACCCATAGGCTTCAAAACTTTTTAAAGCTTCAATACGTATATCATGTATTGGGCTAGTAGTATCTACATTAGCTTCAAAAGCTAAAAACGAAGAGACTAATTTTTCTTTTAATTCCATTATTTATAGTTTTTTGTTGTTAGTTATTAATTGTTAGAATTTTCCAACAACAACTAACAACTACACACTAAACTAAGCTTTCAACTCTTCTTTAATCCAATCGTATCCTTTCTCTTCAAGTTCTAAAGCAAGGTCTTTAGTTCCTGACTTCACAATTTTACCATCGTGAAGAACGTGTACAAAATCTGGCACTATATAATCTAATAAACGTTGGTAATGCGTAATAACAATTACTGCATTATCCTTGCTTTTCAATTTGTTTACTCCATTTGCTACAATACGCAATGCATCAATATCTAATCCAGAATCTGTTTCATCCAGAATAGCTACTTTAGGCTCTAACATTGCCATTTGAAAAATTTCATTACGCTTTTTTTCTCCTCCAGAAAAACCTTCATTTAAAGAACGTGATAAAAATTTACTATCAATTTCAAGTAATTCAGACTTCTCTTTAATTTTTTTCAACATCTCACGTGCCGGCATTTCTTCTTGCCCCCGCGCTTTACGTGTTTCATTAATGGCTGTCTTCATAAAGTTTGTTACCGAAACTCCAGGAATCTCAACAGGATATTGAAACGATAAAAAGATTCCTTTATGTGCTCTTTCTTCGGCACCTAATTCTTCAATATCTTCTCCTTCAAGCAAAATATTCCCAGAAGTTACCTCATACTCTTCTTTACCAGAAACAACTGAAGCTAAAGTACTTTTCCCTGCTCCGTTAGGTCCCATAATAGCATGTACCTCACCAGCATTAACTTTAAGGTTTAATCCTTTTAAAATTTCTTTGTCTTCTACACTAGCGTGTAAATCCTTGATCTCTAACATTGACTTATATTTTGACACCTAGCTTTAAAAGCTAAACATTCATTATTCATTTTCATTTTTAGGCTTTATATTCACCTTTGGTAATACTGCAACAATATCTTTAATTTCAACTACTTGCTCCCATCCTTCTGGTGCAGGATTAGGCTTGATTAAACCCTTTACAACAACACCTACCATATCGTATTCATCTTTTTTTAACGGGGTTACTCTTTTAGATAACTCTTTCGCTTTTTCATCTAAAACTACACCGTATATAAAATCTTTACCTTTTAAAACTGCAGCATCTGCCACATGGATAAACTCGGCATTTAAGGTTACTTCACCTTCTGCATTAGTTGTTGATGCTTCAACTTCACTTTGAGCAGCTTCTGTTTTAGCATCTTTTTTACATGATAATACGGTTAATAGACAACCTACAAGAATGACTAGTTTTTTCATAATAGACAATAATGTTTGAATAGTTAGTTAGTTTTGTTTGAGTGACTACTTTCCTCGAATATTAAAAGGCTATCCTACTGAACCTTCTAAACTAATTTCAAGTAATTTTTGGGCTTCTACTGCAAATTCCATGGGTAATTTATTTAATACTTCTTTACTAAATCCATTTACAATTAATGCAATAGCTTTTTCAGTATCAATACCGCGTTGGTTACAGTAAAAAATTTGGTCTTCTCCAATTTTACTTGTTGTCGCTTCGTGTTCAATTATAGCCGATTTATTTTTAGCTTCAATATACGGGAATGTATGTGCACCACATTCATTTCCCATTAATAACGAATCACATTGAGAAAAATTTCGTGCATTTTCGGCTCTAGGGCTTATTTGAACTAAACCACGATAAGAATTTTGTGATTTCCCTGCCGAAATTCCTTTTGATATTATGGTACTTTTTGAATTTTTACCCAAATGGATCATTTTAGTACCTGTATCTGCTTGCTGAAAGTTATTTGTTACCGCTATGGAATAGAACTCACCTACCGAATTCGCTCCTTTTAGTATACATGAAGGGTATTTCCAAGTAACTGCTGATCCCGTTTCAACTTGTGTCCAAGAGATTTTTGCATTTGTTTCACACAAACCTCTTTTTGTTACAAAATTAAATACACCACCTTTTCCTTCTTTACTTCCAGGGAACCAGTTTTGTACGGTTGAATATTTAATTTCGGCATCATCCAAAGCAATCAATTCAACTACAGCTGCGTGTAATTGATTTTCATCGCGACTTGGGGCGGTACAACCTTCCAAATAACTCACATAACTCCCTTGATCTGCCACTAAAAGTGTGCGCTCAAATTGCCCTGTTCCTCCTTGGTTAATTCGGAAATAAGTAGACAACTCCATTGGACAACGTACGCCTTTGGGTATGTAGCAAAACGATCCATCGGTAAATACCGCCGAATTTAATGCGGCATAAAAGTTATCCGTTTTAGGAACAATGCTTCCTATATATTTTTTTACTAATTCTGGATGTTCTTGTATCGCTTCAGAAATTGAACAGAAAATAATTCCTTTTTCGCTCAAGGTCTTTTTAAATGTAGTTGCTACCGAAACAGAATCTACCACTACATCAACTGCTACACCAGATAGCTTTTTTTGTTCATCTAATGAAATACCTAATTTTTCGAAAGTAGCCAATAACTCAGGATCAACGTCATTTAACGTTTTATTTGGATCTGCTTTTTTTGGTGCTGAGTAATAACTGATTGCCTGAAAATCGGGTTTATCATAATTTACATTAGCCCATTCAGGTTCTTCCATTTCACTCCAAATACGAAAAGCATCCACGCGCCAATCGGTCATCCATTGTGGTTCATTTTTTTTAGCTGAAATAGCGCGAACTACATCTTCATTTAACCCCACAGGAAAAGTATCCGATTCTATATCTGTATAAAATCCGTACTCGTATTCTTTTGTTTCGAGTTCTTTCTTTAAATCGTCTTCTGTAAACTTACTCATATCTCTATTTGCTAAACAAAATAATTGATCATTTTGCTTGCATTGTTTTATAAATTATAATGAAAAACTTTCACCGCATCCACAAGTTCTACTTGCGTTAGGATTATTGAATACAAAACCAGTTCCATTCAAACCTCCTGAATACTCTAATGTTGTACCTACTAAGTATAAAAAACTCTTTTTATCTACTATAATACGCACTCCATTATCTTCAAATACTTTATCCTCTTCTGCAGCAACATTATCAAACTTTAAATCATATGACAATCCAGAACACCCTCCACTTTTAACTCCAACACGCACAAAATCGTTTTGGGCATTAAATCCTTCTTCCTCCATTAAAGAGACTACTTTTTTCTTTGCTATATCTGAAACTTTAATCATAAGTACTCCTATGTTATGCAATTATTTTGCAAATATACGATATAAGTAGTTTTCACATCTAATTACTTACACTTTAAAATTATGGTAACATTGACAAATCCTATTATACGCTTTTAATATAAATATTTCGTATATTTAAGGATGCCAAAATCATCTACTCTA
>NZ_JH621249.1:0-3877 GCF_000255455.1 Aquimarina agarilytica ZC1
ACATTAATTTACGACAAAACCCTCGTATTTACAAGGGTTTTGAGTATTCTGAATGCGCCATCAAAATAGACTAATTTTCGGCACTTTATTTTTATAATTTATGAAAGCAAAGGCTGTATTATAAAACTAATAAACCATTTTTTCTCAGCTTTTCGATAGGTTTTGAAAACCAAAATAGCTCAAAATTTTCAAATTTAGTTTCGTAACTAGTTTTTAGTTGAGTAAATGATATTTGCTTGTCGTTATTAGGTTTTAACTCTTCTAAAATAGAAACTAACCAATTACCTTGGGGTTGATTTACGGAAATTTGAAATGCTTCAGTTCGATCATGAAAAGTTAAGGTAAGTAATTTTTTTACAGTCCCTTTTTTTGATTTTATCTTTTCGGTAATAGTTGGTGTGTTTCCTAACCAAGTAATTTTTGCAGTGGGTTTAATTTTAAAATTTAAAGGAGTATGTAAACAACTTTCAATAAAAAAAGGATCAATAGTTGTGTGTGGAATCTTAAAATCAAACCAATCTTGTAATGGTAAATCAAAAGCAATTCCATGCATGTAATTAAACAAAGACTTTTTTAAACCAAAACTAAATTTAGCGTGATCAATACCGGTGTGGTCGGTAAAATTAATGTCATTATTAGCAAAGCTAATATCATTATAATGAGGTGTAATATGATACTCAGCTGGATTTAAACCAACTGGGCTATGTGCAGTAAGTGCAAATTGATGCCAAAAACCAGATTGTAGTATACCTAATTCAAATAACTGTCGAACCATTTCAAGACTATCAACAGTTTCTTGAATAGTCTGTGTAGGATAGCCATACATTAAATAGGCATGAACCATAATGTTGGCTTCGGTGAAATTACGGGTCACTTGAGATACTTGCTCAATAGTTACTCCTTTATCTATTAGTTTTAGTAACCGATCCGAAGCCACTTCTAATCCTCCGGAAACAGCAATGCATCCAGAAGCTTTTAAAAGTAGACAGAGATCTTTTGTGAAGTTTTTTTCAAAACGGATATTTGTCCACCAAGTAACTACTAGTTTTCGCTTAATAATTTCGAGCGCTATAGCTTTCATAAGTGAGGGTGGGGCCGCTTCATCAACAAAATGAAAACCGTTTTCATTGGTTTGAGTAATGAGCTCTTCCATTCGATCTACTAGTAATTTTGCTGCGACAGGTTCGTATATTTTGATGTAATCGAGGGATATATCACAAAAGGTACATTTACCCCAATAGCACCCATGAGCCATGGTAAGTTTGTTCCATCGACCATCGCTCCAAAGACTATGCATTGGATTAGCAATTTCGATTACCGAAATATACTTGTCAAGTAAAAGATCGGAATAATCAGGGGTACCTACATCGATTTGTTTGTAGTCGTTTCTTTTTGAGCGGTTATTGTATATAACTTTTTCATTTTCTAATAAAAAAGTACGTTTAAGTTCAATACCTTGATTGTTATTATCACCTTTACAAATAACATTGTAGAGTAGTTCAATGGGAAGTTCACCATCATCTAAAGTAATATAATCAAAAAACTCAAAGACACGTACGTCTGATACAGAACGCAATTCGGTATTAGGAAACCCACCTCCCATAGAAATCTTAATACCTGAATAGTTTTTCTTTATAAACTGAGCACAACGAAAAGCACTATAAAGGTTTCCAGGAAATGGTACAGAAATACAGACCCATTTAGGAGTGATTTCCTGTAGGCGTTGATCAAGAATTTGAAGTGTAATTTGATCAATATAGGTTGGTTTACTGAGCAAAGAATTGTATAATTCGTCAAATGAATTAGCACTTTGTCCTAAGCGTTCGGCATAGCGACTAAAACCAAAATTGGGATCAATACATTCAATGATAAAGTCGGATAAATCTTCTAAATATAAAGTAGCTAAATGCTTTGCTTTATCTTGCATTCCCATGGAACCAAATGCCCATTCCATATCATCTAGTTGATCAAAACGAGAAGCTTCTGGTAGAAAATTTTCAGTGCATATTTGTCTTGCAAATGTGGGGTTTTTTCCTTGTAAAAAAGCAATTACATTATCAATAGTTTTTAGGTAATCTTCTTTTAAAACGTATATTCTATGACAATTGTCAGAAATAATGCAATCGTTAGTATGTGCATATTCAAATATATCAATAAAACTTTTTTTAGTAAATAAAGTCAAAATTACTTCTATCCCTAAATCCATTTGAAAAGCACTAATATTTTTAGTGTTTAAAAAGCCTTTTATGTAAGCAGTAGCTGGGTATGGCGTATTTAATTGCGTAAATGGAGGGGTTATGAGTAGGATATCTTTCAATAGTTACAATTTTGAATTTATTATTTACAAAGGTAATTGAAACAGAATTGCTAATGAAAGTGTAAAAGGGGATTGATTATTGTATTAGTATTCTCTGTAAGAAGAAATTAATCTAAATTTTAATTTTTTCTGATTAGAAAGTTGAAATTAATATACCATTATTTAGTTGTTAGTGTGGTTGTAAAGCGGTTTTTTGTAGTTTTTTATCATCAATAGATGTTGATTGTTTTAATGTTAACTTATTTGTTTTCAAATTTTTATAATTTTAATTGAGTTGTGTTATTAATTATTTGTGTATTAATTTTAATCGTGTGTAGGTAAAAATGCGTAATCTTTAGGTTGAAAAATATTAATTATAGGTTAAAGTGATTTATAATTATGATTTTGTAAGTTTTTTTCTTTGGAATGTGTTTTTAATCTGTTTTTTCTTACAAAATAAGGTAAAATTTTGAGGTAATAACTACGTTATGCATGCACAATACTAATCTTTTACAACAATCTTTTAACTTATGAAAAAAAGTATAATTACCCTTTTTTCGGCCTTATTAGCATCTTCTGTAGCACTAGCGCAAGGAGTTGTTAGTGATAATGGTTTGATGAAAGTGGATGGGAATCAAATTGAAAATAAAAACGGACAACCTTTTAGTGTTGCTGGAAACAGTATATTTTGGAGTGGATTCCAAACAGTAGGAGGTAAGTTTTACCGTAAAGATGTTGTTGATCATTTAGCTAAAAATTGGAAAGCGGGAGTTGTTAGAGCGGCTATGGCAGTTGAAGAAGCTGATGGAGATGGAGGTGTACCACCGACTAGTGATCGTTTTCCTGATGCAAGAATGGTGAATCCTAGCGGCCAAGGATACTTTAATAATCCAGCAGGTGAACTAGCTAAAGTTAAAACTATTATTGATGCCGCAATAGCAAATGATATTTATGTACTTGTAGATTTTCACTCACATTTTGCACACTTTTATAAAGATCAAGCTATTGAATTTTTTACTGAAATAGCAAGAACTTATGGTACTAATGATCATATTATTTATGAGATTTTTAATGAGCCAATAGGTACAGCAAGAAACAGAGCAAACAATAGTGATGGCGCTGCATTTAGTGAATTTGATACCACTTGGAACACTATAATAAGACCTTATGCTATTGATGTAATTAAGGCAATTAGAGCTATTGACCCCGATAACTTAATTATCGTTGGTACACCAGGATTTTCGCAAGGAGTTGAAGCAGCAGCAGATAAGCCTATAACTAAAGCAGATTTAGGTTTTGGAGCTTCTGATGAACTTAACATAGCTTACACATTGCATTTTTATGCAAATCAGCCAGAACATGTAGCTTTACGAGGAGCAGCACAAAGAGCTTTAGATAAAGGAATTGCTTTATTTGTAACTGAATGGGGAACAGTTGAAGCTAGTGGAGATGGAGCTGTAAGTGAAAGCGAAACATTAGCGTGGATGAAATTCATGAAAGATAACAACATCAGTCATGCAAACTGGTCTATTACAGATAAGTTCGAAGGAGCATCGGTAATAAAAGGTAATTTAGGAGTTG
>NZ_JH621249.1:3926-5559 GCF_000255455.1 Aquimarina agarilytica ZC1
CTAACAATTTCTGGGAATTTTGTAAAATGTATAGTTGAGAATTGGAATTCAAATGCATTTGGAACTTGTGAAGCTGAAGAAGAAATTGAAACTGAAGATGTGGATAGTGCTTTAGTGCCAAATGGAGTAGGTACAAAATTTGAAGTAGAAAAGCCAACTCAGTTGGATGCTTCAACAAAATCAAGAATAGACTTCACATCAGAGGGTTTAAGGCAAGGTACTTTTGATGGTGAAGGAATAATGACAGGATTTAAAGTAGGAGAATCAATTGTTATACATGCTAATGGATTTATAAAAACACCAGGGAAATATACGGTTCAAATAGTTGTGTCTTCAGAGTCAGCAGGTCATTTATTTGTGTTACAAAGGGATGCTGGTACAACTACATTAGCTACTAAAGTTGTTCCAAATACAGGTGGCTTAGATAAGTATCAAATTGTAAGTATTCCAGGGATAGAATTTGGAGGAGATTTACAAGATATAGCTATTGCATTTGGAGGAACTACGGGTACAGGTACATTGAATATTGAGTCATTTTATTTGGCTCTAGATGGTACTACGACGCCAACTACACCTACAGAGCCTACAACTCCAACTGAACCAACTACACCTACAACACCGACAAAACCAGTTGTGGCAGGTAAAGGTGTAGTGGACGCGAATGGTTTAATGAAAGTAAATGGAAATCAAATCGAAAATGAAAGTGGAACACCTTTTAGTGTTGCAGGAAACAGTATATTTTGGAGTGGATTTCAAACAGTAGGAGGAAAGTTTTACCGTAAAGATGTTGTTGATCATTTAGCTCAAAATTGGAAAGCGGGTGTTGTTAGAGCAGCTATGGCAGTTGAAGAAGCTGATGGAGATGGAGGGGTACCTCCGACAAGTGCTAGATTTCCAAACGCTAGAGTAGTAAACCCTAGTGGACAAGGATATTTTAATAACCCAGCGGGAGAGTTAGCAAAAGTCAAAACTATTATTGATGCGGCCATTGAAAATGATATTTATGTGTTAGTTGATTTTCATTCACATTTTGCACATTTTTATAAAGATCAGGCTATTGAATTTTTTACTGAAATAGCGACAACTTATGGTACTAATGATCATATTATTTATGAGATTTTTAATGAGCCAATAGGAACAGCTCCAAACAGAGCAAATAATAGTGATGCCGCTGCATTTAGTGAATTTGATACTACTTGGAACACTATAATAAGACCTTATGCTATTGATGTAATTAAGGCAATTAGAGCCATTGACCCCGATAACTTAATTATTGTTGGTACTCCTGGCTTTTCACAAGGGGTTGAAGCAGCAGCGGATAATCCAATAACTAAAGCGGATTTAGGTTTTGGAGCATCTGATGAACTTAATATAGCTTATACATTACATTTTTATGCAAATCAGCCAGAACACGTAGCTTTACGAGGAGCAGCACAGAAAGCTTTAGATAAAGGAATTGCTTTATTTGTAACTGAGTGGGGGACAGTTGAAGCTAGTGGAGATGGAGCTGTAAGCGAAAGTGAAACATTAGCATGGATGAAATTCATGAAAGATAATAATATCAGTCATGCGAACTGGTCTATTACAGATAAGTTCGAAGGAGCATCGGTAATAAAAGGTAATTTAGGAGTTG
>NZ_JH621249.1:5609-31683 GCF_000255455.1 Aquimarina agarilytica ZC1
TTAACAATTTCAGGGAATTTTGTAAAATGTATAGTTGAAAATTGGAATTCAAATGCATTTGGAACTTGTGAAGCTGAAGAAGTAGTGGATGAAGGACCTGTTGACAGTAAATTAGTACCTAATGGAGTAGGAACTAAAATTGAAATTGAAGCACCAACTCAAATTAATGCATCTCAAAAAACACGATTGGATTTTGCTGCAATTGGATTAAAACCAGATAAATTTGATGGAGAAGGTATTTTTACTGGATTTGATAATGGTAAGGCAGTAACTATTAATATGAATGGATTTCTTGCAGAGGGATCTTATACAATTCAAGTTGTAATGTCATCTTCTATTGGTTCATCTGGTTATTTTGTTGGCTTAAGAAGGGATTCTGGAAAAGTGTTACTTGGTGAAGCTAAAGCGCCTAGTACTGGAGGCTTAGATAAGTATCAAATTGTAACTATTCCAAATGTAACATTTACAGCAGATAAACAAGATATAGCTGTTGGAATAGAAAGACCAGGAACAGGAACAATTAACATAGAATCTTTTTATGTGATTGCTGATAATGATCCTGCATTAAGTATATCTGAATTTGATGCTGCATTAGCAAATCAAATTAAATTATATCCTAATCCAGTAGTGAATGATGTACTTACAATTGAATCTCCAGAAGATTTTGAATATTCAATTTTTGATTTGGAAGGAAAAACAATAGTAAGTAAAGTGAGCTATGATAAAGCAGTTGTTATGTCTGCTTTTAGTCCAGGTATATATTTTGTACAATTATATATAAATGGTAAATCACAAGTATATAAGATCATAAAAGAATAGTAAAAGATCAATATTTGATATTAAAAAGCTGTCTAGAAATAGGCAGCTTTTTTATTTTCATGCATATTTAAATTTATTTTTTATGTGCCAAAAATGAAAGCCGATGCATGTAATAGAAAATCTATTCTATACCTAATACCATTTATCATTTGAAATTATTGTAATAAATCGGCCCCTTCTTCTTTTCAATTTCAACATAAAAAGAAACCGTAATTATAGCTATGTTAAAATTAAGAAAACACTTGTATTTTATTGAGTATTTAATACCTAAAAGAAAATATTATTGAATAATACGGATTAAATCATTGATATTTTTTAAGAAATATAGATTTTAATAGAATGGTGTGGGGCGTATTAGACGACTTTAAAGTTCTGTATACAAGTCTTTTATAGGTGTTTGTTAAACTTTTCTTATTTTATTTGTAATATTAATACTAAACTTTAACATTTAGATGCTTGTTAATTAGTGTTTTATATCATTATATTTGTATTTAAACGATTAAAAATGCATTTAGTCGATAAATTACAAAAAATGATGAAGAAAATTTTGATAGTACTCGTATTGACTTTTGTTAAAATTTCATCCATCAATGCACAGGATGTAAGTATAGATGGTAGACTACAACCTTTATTAAATGAATTTTTTACAGTGTGTAAAAAATATGACATCACTTATTATGATAAGTTATTCAAATTAAAAACTATTGATATTGTAAATACGCTAACAGTTTCGGAAGAAGGATCAACTTTAGGAATGCTAAAAAGAAATGAAGAAGGTCAAGTGATATCAATTGACATCAATTGGGTAGCACAATTAGATAAAGAAATTTTAAAAGTAGTTGCTTTTCATGAATTTGCACATTATTTCCTAGAATATTCAACCCATGTTTGTGATGATTGTGGACATATAATGTCTGTAGTAAATTCGGATTATTTTAGTATTGCTAATGATTGGGATGTAAAGTTAAAACAATTGTTTGAGGAGTCACCAGCTTATGTGAAAAAGCAAACTGTAGCTTATGTTGAGCATGAAAAAGAGTAAGATAATATTAATTTAAATTAAGTAGTACCTTCCTAGATTCAATACGCTATAGCATCATTAACACCCCACCATGTACTAGACCCGTAGGTTTGGTGATGTAAGAGGCGCACTCGTCTCAATTATGGAGAGAGTCGTTTACTTGACTGTAGCCAGTCTTTTATTGAGAGCTCTAGTTTGATTCACACCCATTAATAATACTATGGATGCAATGATTCCGATTGTTAGATTTCCTAAAAACGTAATATCGAAAGGATTGAATACTATTAAAATGATACTTCCTATTACCCATAATAAGTCTTGAATAATAATCCATAAAACGGCTATTTTTCTTTGTTTTCGGATTTCATACCAAATAGTGATTGTAAAATAGATTAAAATTAATAACTATATAAAAGTCGCTTAGTAATTTATACCAAATTTACTAGGTAGTCCAAATCTTGATTTGGAAACTCCATTATTGAAACAAGATTAGGTTTTTGATTGCCTATTAACAATTCAGAAATCTTGTACTTGCTAATTGGTTTTGCTTCTACTTGCTCATATAGAAAATTCATTTGTTCAAAGTAGTAGTTTAAAGCTTCTTTTTCATTTGGATTAATTGTTGCCAAGATAATTAAAATGACTTTGTACATATTTTTTAAATTTTATGATTACAATCACAAAATTCAGGAATATCACTATTAAAAACTTTGATAAATGTCAAGTAATCAAGTTATACTCACTCTACTTAAAGTTTCTAATGAAATCCCTAAATAGGATGCTATATCAGTTCTAGAAGCTTTTTTAATTACATATGGATTTTTGAGCAACAATAGGTTATATCTTTCAGAAGCTGTATAAAATTGTAATGCTGTAATTCTTTCCTGTAATCTTATTAAGTGATTGATTATTATCTGTCGAAAATCTCTCTCGACTTCTGAATTTTTAAGCGATTCTTTTTCGATTTCATTCTTGTTGATAATATGTATCACCGAATCTTCAATAGTTTCGATATATTGATTACTTTTTTTGTTCTGATAAAACCCACTTATTGAAGTTAAATAAGTATTACTTGTTCCGAATCAATCTGTGATTTCCTTTCGGTCTTTTAGATAATAAACTCTTACTAGACCTTTTTCTATATAAAATAAGTCATTCACAGAACGTCCTTCGGATAATAATTGAGTTTTCTTCTTGTAACTTTCTTTATGTCCTAACTCTAATACCTTTTTCAATTTCTGTTTTAATTAATCATAACGTTCCGCATAAGAAACATAGGGTAGGTGATAAGCGATACGTTACAGTTTATTAATTAGCTAAATATAAATGTTTTACTTTTATCAGGATTTTGTCTGTTTGAGAAAAAAGATAGTATTTCAACAGTATTTTCCTTTTCTCGATAATACATTATGTTGAACTTTTTAATTACAATTCTTCTGACTTCTTTGAATTCTGATTTTGGAAATAAACTTGGGTTTATAGAAATTAATTTAAGCGTTTTATCAATTTCAGTTGATAACTTTCTCATTTCACGTTCTGTAAAATGTGTTTTAAGATAATTATAGGTTTCAGTCAATTCCTTCAGAGCATGGTCAGTCCAAAGAATTCTATAACCACCTTCCATAAATCTTTTCAGCCTCTGAATTTGGGTTTAGTTTTCCTTTTTTAGCATCCATTAAACCCAGTTCAATAGATTTTTTTTCAGACTCTGATATTTCATTCCACCAATCCTTGGTTTCATTTTTTCTCAAGTCCATTATTTTTTGAATCAAGGAACTATCTTCCAAAGTCGTTAACCATTGGATGAGCTCTATTTTGGCACTTTGAATATTAATTTCCATAATCCAAAATTAATTTATTTTAGTTAGTTGCGCAAATTCTGACTAACGTCAATTTTGTTTACTGATTATCAGTTTTTTATTAAATCCTAAATCTTCAGGTTTTAAACCAAATTAAAAATTGTACAAAGAGTTAAAGAAGTTATCGGCAGTTAGCTTTTAGCTGTTGGCTTTTTTATGTGCATCAAAATGCTAATAGCCATGAATAAAAATGAATGTTTAAAAAGGTATTGACTTACAGCCATAGCAGAAACTATGTTACTTTCAGTTCATAATGCTTTTTTTGTTGCTAATTTAATTTTTGAAGGAGGAAGATCAAATTGTGCACTAAAAATTCTTTTTAATTCGGGCCAATTCAATTTTATTATCTCTGTCTTTTATTGTTTCTCGTTTATCGTGAATCTTTTTTCCTTTGGCTAAGGCTACTTTTATTTTGGCAAAACCATTTTCGTTGGTAAATACTTTTAAAGGCACGATAGTGAGTCCTTTTTGTGCTACTTCTTTTTCAAGTTTACGGAGCTCTTTTTTGTTTAAAAGAAGCTTGCGTTCGGATTTGGGAGCATGATTAAAATAAGTAGCGTGAGAGTATTCTTGTATGGTCATATTAATAACAAAAAGCTCACCACGGTTATTAAATTCACAAAAACTTTCGGCAATACTAGCTTTTCCTTCTCTAATTGATTTTATTTCAGTACCACGTAAAACAATTCCAGCAGTATAAGTGTCAAGTATTTCGTACTCAAACCTTGCTTTTTTGTTTAAAATATTAACACTGTTGTTCTTTTTTTTCATAGTGCAAACAAAAATACATAGATTTTATAATTCTTAATTTTTATTTAGAATAAGTTTTTGGTAAAAGTTGATATAAAGATGGAATTAGTGCTAAAAAAACAGCGCCCGTATTTCTGTAAATACGAGCGCCATTAACCAACTAACTAACTTAAAACTAATCTCAACACTTAAATTAAAGCAATAAATGTGCCAAAAGTGTCTTTTGTACTATTTATTCCTTATTTCGAAATACAATTTTATGATCAAAGGTGTCAATTAAAATAACACTATCAGTAGTTACACTTCCTTTTAGTATTTGTTTTGATAATTCATTTAATACTAATTTTTGAATTACTCTTTTTACTGGGCGTGCTCCAAATTCGGGTTCAAATCCTTTTTCAGCTAAAAATGATTTTGCTTCAGTAGTGGCATCTATGGTAATCCCTTGTTGGGCTACCATTTTGGCAACTCCTTTTAGTTGAATAGTTACAATTTGTAAAAGATCGGTTTGGGTTAAAGGACTAAACATTACAATGTCGTCAATTCTGTTTAAAAACTCAGGGCGCAATTGTTGTTTTAGTAAACCTAATACTTCACTCTTAGCTGCCTTATTAGCAGTTTCGGTATCTTTTAGGCTTTCAAATTTTTCTTGTATAATATGGCTTCCCATGTTTGAAGTCATGATAATAATCGTATTTCTAAAATCGGCAGTTCTTCCTTTGTTATCAGTAAGGCGACCTTCGTCTAACACTTGTAATAAAATATTAAAGGTGTCCGGGTGTGCTTTTTCAATTTCATCAAGCAATACTACCGAATAAGGTTTTCTGCGCACAGCTTCGGTTAATTGTCCACCTTCGTCATAGCCCACATAGCCTGGAGGTGCGCCCAATAACCTACTAACCGAGTGACGTTCTTGATATTCGCTCATGTCAATACGTGTCATGGCGTTTTCATCATTAAATAAATAGTTAGCTAAGGCTTTTGCTAATTCGGTTTTTCCTACACCGGTGGTACCTAGGAATAGAAATGAACCAATGGGCTTGTTGGGGTTTTGTAAGCCAGCTCTACTTCTTCTTACTGCATCACTTACTGCTTCTATAGCATTATGTTGCCCAACTACTTGTTTGTGTAGCTCGCTTTCTAACAATAATAATTTTTCACGATCACTTTGTAGCATTTTAGTAACTGGAACTCCAGTCCATTTAGCAACAACTTCAGCAATATCTTCATTGGTAACGTCTTCTTTAATTAACGAGGATTCTTCGCGAGCATCTAATTGTTTTTGAAGTTCATTTAATTGTTCTTGAACCTCTTTAATTTTTCCGTAACGAAGTTCGGCTACTTTTCCATAATCGCCATTACGTTCGGCTCGATCCGCTTCAATATTTAATTCTTCAATCTGTTGTTTACATTGTTGAATGGTGTCAACAACTTCTTTTTCACTACTCCATTTGCTGTAAATTTCATTGCGTTCTTCTTTTAAATTAGCCAGTTCAGCATTTAAACCTTTTAATTTTTCGATATCATTTTCGCGTTTTATGGCTTCAATTTCTATTTCTAATTGCATTATTTTTCGATCAAGAACATCAAGCTCAATGGGTTTTGAGTTAATCTCCATACGAAGTTTCGATGCAGCTTCATCCATAAGGTCAATAGCTTTATCGGGTAAAAAACGGTTGGAAATATAGCGTTGAGAAAGTTCAACAGCAGCTATAATGGCCTCATCCAGAATGCGAACTTTATGGTGAGTTTCATATTTATCTTTGATACCTCTAAGTATAGATATAGCACTTTCGGTGTCGGGCTCATCCACAATTATTTTTTGAAACCTACGCTCTAATGCTTTGTCCTTTTCAAAGTATTTTTGGTATTCGTCCAATGTTGTAGCTCCAATAGCTCTTAATTCACCTCTGGCTAAAGCGGGTTTTAAAATATTTGCGGCATCCATAGCACCTTGTCCACCTCCGGCACCTACTAAGGTGTGAATTTCATCAATAAATAATATGATATTTCCATCAGAAGTTGTTACTTCTTTTACTACTGATTTTAAACGTTCTTCAAATTCTCCTTTATATTTGGCTCCAGCAATTAAGGCCCCCATATCCAAAGAAAATAATTGCTTATCTTTTAAATTTTCTGGGACATCACCTGCTATTATTCTATGCGCTAAACCTTCCGCTATAGCGGTTTTACCTGTTCCAGGTTCGCCAACTAGCATCGGGTTATTTTTAGTTCTACGAGAAAGAATTTGGAGTACGCGTCGTATTTCATCATCACGACCGATAACAGGGTCTAACTTTCCAGTTTCGGCAAGTTCGTTTAAATTTTTAGCATACTTATTAAGTGATTGATAGGTGTCTTCGGCACTTTGTGAAGTAACACGTTCGCCATTTCGTACTTGGTCAATAGCGGCTTTTAATGATTTTTTAGTTACTCCTTGATCCTTTAAAATTTGAGCAATTTTACTTTTTGAATCAAAAATGGCTACTAATAAATGTTCAATAGAAACATAGTCATCATTCATTTTTTTCGCAATAGTATTTGCTTCTAAAAGGGAAGTATTGGCACTACTACTCAATTGCAGTTGCCCTCCTTGAACTTTAGGGAAGCTTTGCAGTGTGCTATCTAATATTTGAGTAAGTAGCAGCTGATTTACATTCAGCTTCTTTAATAAGTAGGGGAGTACGTTTTCGTCAACTTCGCTTATCCCTTTATATATATGTTCATTTTCAATTTGCTGGTGTCCTAAGCCTTGTGCAATTTGTTGTGCTTGCTGAATGGCTTCTTGTGATTTTATGGTATAATTATTAAAATTCATAGTTTTTTGTGTTTTATCAAGACTATTCAATAGTTGTGCCTTGTAAATTAAAGCGTCAAAATGTCTTTTAATTAGGTCTTTTCACTGACTTTTTGTCTTGATTGTGATTAATTTTACTATAGCTAGATGATGTATGAGAACTTTGTTGTGAGGTATAAGGGGAAAGTTTACTAAAATCGAGGGCTTTCTTAATTTTAGTATGCATCGTTAGGGTTAAATTTAAAAGTACAATGAAACAATTGATTTTATAGTGCTTTAGATTTGTGATGGATTTTTTATGGCTTAATCTGGGGTGAAATTTTGCAATAGGAGAAATTATACATTGTAAGAAATTTAATTTTTTACGACTTTTGAAGCAAATAAAAGTATTATGGGATTATTTAGTAGATCAAAAGATAAAAAAGCGAAAGAACCAAAGAAACAATTTCCTTGGATTCCTTTAACGGAAATGTCACAACTTGACGAAATAAAAGAGAAATCCAAAACCAAACCTCAGGTTATTTTTAAGCATTCAACACGTTGTGGGATTAGTAGCATGGTAATTAAGCAATTTGAAGCTACTTATAGTTTAGATGAAAATCAAGTGGATGTGTATTATTTAGATTTATTGAATTACAGACCTATCTCATTACAAATTGCCGAAAAATTTAGTGTAATGCATCAGTCACCACAATTGATTGCTCTAAAAAATGGTGAAGTAGTGGGGCATGCCTCGCATCATGATATTAGTGCAGCTGCTGCTGATTTGACTAAATTAGTATAGTAAGCTTTGTTATATACTATACTACTTTTGTCATAGTAAAGATTTAGAATAAAAAAAGGTGTTTGAAATATTAAATTTAAACACCTTTTTTTGTTAGTTTAGTAACTTTTACTATTTAGTCACGGTTAATCTTTTTGTTTGGGTTTTTCCATTACTTGTGGTGAACTTCATTAAATATAGTCCTTGACTTAAATTGGCAATATCAATATCAAGACTAGTGTCTGTAGTTGATGCAAGAGCTGTTTTAACTAAAGATCCTGTGATGTTAAAAATTTCAACAGTTTTAAGGTTGCTATTTTCTATATTAAATACCCTTACTGTTTCTTTTGCAGGATTTGGGAAAAAATCAAGATCAACATATTCTGATAAATCAAAATCTCCAACATTCAAGGTTGATTCGTCTATAGTAAGTTTTAGGGTGCCTATTTTTAGATTAGGATTAATAGGAGTGTCATTATTGGTTATACGAGTAATTCCTTCAGCAGGACTTGTTCTAGGGCCACCTAAATTATAAGTAGTATTAGATCTAGTACCTGCATCGTAAGCATATAAATCCATAGTAATTTCTGAAATCCAGTCACCTCCGTTATCTTGTAATGATAAACTATTTACAGCAATCATCCAATCTGGACTAGGTGCTATCATTGATGCTAAAGTAACTAGAGGGAAGTCAGAATTTACTTCTAAACTTTCTATAGTTATGTCTCTTCTGGTGCCATTAAAAAAAAGATCTGGACCTACCGTAACATTGTATGCGTTGTTAGGTATTTGTGCGTTAACTTCATTTACAAATGTACCAGTAGTACCTAATTCAGCAACACTTGTTACTCCTGGGCTAGCGAGTTGACCCATTTCTAAAAAAGTAACATTATTATTGTGAGTAGCCACTACAAGGTCTGTAAAGTGTGCATTGGCTCCAGGGAGTGGTCCGTGTGCTTCCCAGTTACTTGTAAATTCAAGTTTATAATTGACAGTTTCCTGTGCATATAGAGAAGCGTAACTTAATACGATTCCGCACAATGAGTTGAGGATTAATTTTTTCATTTTTTTTGCAATTTGATTTGTATCGGTGTAAAAATAAAAAAATAATTAATTTAAATTTTTTGCAGATTTTTAGAATAAGATTAACGACAAAAAAAAGCGTTAACCAAACAAGGTTAACGCTTTTGAATTGATACTATAATTAATAGTTTTTAGACTATTTATTTATCTATTTATTGTTTGTTTTCTATCTGGTCCAACAGAAACAATAGTGATTGGAGTTTCTAATTCTTTTTCTAAAAACTCAATATAGTCATTAAGCTCTTTTGGAAACTGACTTTTATCTGTCATTCCAGTTAAATCTTCGGACCAACCTTTTACTTCTGTATATACAGGTTCTACATTTTCGGGTTCAATGTTGTAAGGGAAGTGTTTAATAGTTTCACCTTTGTATTTGTAAGCGGTGCATATTTTTAATGTATCAAAGCCACTTAATACATCACCTTTCATCATCATTAATTGTGTTACCCCATTTATTTGAACAGCGTACTTTAATGCAACTAGATCTAACCAACCACATCTACGTGCACGTCCAGTTGTTGATCCAAATTCATGACCAACTTTTGCCATACGAGCACCTTCATCATTAAAAAGTTCGGTTGGGAATGGTCCGCTACCTACACGAGTGGTGTATGCTTTAAAAATCCCAAATACATCTCCAATTTTATTAGGAGCAATACCTAGTCCAGTACAAGCTCCAGCAGCAGTTGTATTTGATGAAGTTACAAATGGATAAGTTCCAAAATCAACATCTAATAATGAACCTTGAGCACCTTCGGCTAAAATAGTTTTTCCTTGGCGTTGTGCTTCAAATATATATTCTTCGCTATCAATAAAAGTAAGTTCTTTTAAGTTTTCAATAGCGTTAAAAAAGTCTTCTTCTAAAGCTTTTAAGTCATATTCTAACTCTACACCATGAAATTCAATCATAGCTTCGTGCTTATTAGCCAAATTACGGTAGCGCTCTTTCCAGTCACTTAATTCTAAGTCACCAACTCTAATTCCGTTACGTCCGGTTTTGTCCATATACGTTGGACCAATACCTTTAAGTGTAGATCCAATTTTAGCTTTACCTTTTGCGGCTTCACTAGCGGCATCTAATAATCGGTGTGTAGGTAAAATTAAATGAGCTTTACGCGAAATAAGTAATGTTTTTTTATAATCAACATTAAACTTATTTAGGTTATCTAATTCCTTTTTTAAAATTATAGGGTCAATAACCACACCATTACCTACCAAGTTAATAGCTGTTTTGTGAAAAATTCCACTTGGAATAGTGTGTAATACATGTTTGTATCCATCAAATTCAAGGGTGTGTCCCGCGTTTGGTCCACCTTGAAAACGAGCAATTATATCATAATCATTCGTAAGAACATCAACAATTTTACCTTTACCTTCGTCTCCCCATTGTAGACCCAATAGTAAATTTACAGCCATTTTATGCGTTATTTTTATTTTTAGTTCCGTAAAAATACAGCGAGTGATTCGTGATTGTTACGTCAAATATTTCTTCGATTGTTTTTTTTATTTGTTGAATACGTGGGTCACAAAACTCCAATACTTCACTAGAATCTGTAAGTATAAGATGATCATGCTGGCGATCAAAATAAGATTTTTCATATTGAGCCAAATTTTGACCAAACTGATGTTTACGAACCAATTTACAGTCTAGCAGTAATTCAATAGTATTGTACAGTGTAGCCCTACTCACTCGGTAGTTTTTGTTCTTCATTTTAATATACAAAGATTCTATATCAAAATGTTCATCACTTTCATATATTTCCTGAAGTATAGCAAATCTTTCGGGAGTTTTACGGTGTTTGTGTTCCTCCAGAAAAGAAGTAAACACTTGCTTCACCGTTTCTTGGTCGTTTAAACTATTTTTCTTGGTACTCATTCAAAAAATAAAAAAGCAAAGTTAAGCTATTTTTTAAATCTTAGTTGATTTTAAAAAGCGAAGTTTTACGGGTTATTAACAAAGTGTTAATTGTATGCTATTTATGGCATTCAATTAGTTTTAATTTATTGCATCTAAATTAGAAAATATTATAACTAGTTAATAATTAATCTCTAATAACTTTATCAATACCTTTAATTTTATTAAGTCTTTGAATTATAGTTTTTAGAATATTTTGATTTTTAACGCCTACGGTAATATTTCCTTCAAAAACTCCATCATCACTAGTAAATGCAATTTTGTAAATAGCAACATGTAAATTATTGGATATTACTTTGGTAATTTCATTAACTAAGCCCATATTATCTATTCCAGTAAGTCTTAACTCCGCTTTAAATTCCTGTTGGGTAGAGTCAATCCACTTTGCTGTCATAATGCGGTAGGCATAATTACTTTGTAGTTGTAATGCGTTTGGACAATTATGTTTGTGAACTTTAATTCCTTCGTTAATAGTTAAAAAGCCAAAGACGGAGTCACCGGGAATGGGGTTACAGCAATTAGAGAGTTTATAATTTAATTTATCTTCATCTTTACCAAAAACAAGAAGATCATAATTATTGGTGATTTCATCACTATTAATTTCGTCATTAGTACTATTTTTTCGAATTCTATTTTTGAAAAAATTAATTAAAGTATTGCTTTTTGTAGAAGAGAAATCCTTTATAATTTTATTATCAATGGAACCTATTCCTACGCGATAAAATAAATCTTGGCTAGTTTTTAAATTGCAAAAATTGACTAATTGGTTAATTATTTTTTCATTAAAAGGAATACGTTGTGAGCGTAGTTTACGTCGTAATATATCTTTTCCTTCTGCAGAAACAATTTTCATTTCTTCATTTAATGAAGATTTAATTTTTGCTCTAGCTCTCCCCGTAGTTACGTAATTAAGCCATTGTTGCGTAGGTTTAGATTGTTTTGAGGTGATAATTTCGACTTGATCTCCGCTGACTAGTTTATGACTTAATGGAACTAATTTTCCGTTAACTCTGGCACCTCGAGTTCGCATCCCTATTTCGGTATGTATGCTAAAACTAAAATCAAGTGCTGTAGCTCCTTTTGGTAATGACTTTAAGTCGCCATTTGGAGTAAATACAAATATTTCTTTTGCGTATAAATTAAGTTTAAATTCTTCAACAAAATCAACAGCATTAGTTTCTTCATTTTCTAAAGCTTCTTGTAATTTGTCAAGCCACTCATCTAGGACATTGTCGCCTTTTTCATCACTATTTTTGTATTTATAATGTGCAGCATAACCTTTTTCGGCAATTTCATGCATACGTCCGCTTCTAATTTGTACTTCGACCCATTTGTTATCGGGGCCTACTACAGTGGTATGTAAAGCTTCGTATCCATTAGATTTGGGGTTCGAAATCCAATCACGCATTCGAGTGGGATTGGCCCTAAAAAAATCGGTAACAATACTGAAAATTTTCCAAGCGATAAACTTTTCGTTTTCAACACTTACTTTATAAATAATACGAATAGCAAATTTATCATAAACTTCTTCAAAACTTACGTTTTGCTTTACCATCTTTTTCCTAATAGAATAAATGGATTTTGGCCTACCTTTAATTTCGTATTCTAAATTTTCTTTATCTAAAGCTTCGCTAATTTGACTTGTAAAGCGTTGTATATAGGCATCCCGTTCCTCTTTGGTTTCGGTCATTTTTTGCGTAATGTCCTTAAAAACTTCTGGTTCGGTATATTTTAGACCTAAATCTTCTAACTCGGTTTTAATGTTATAAAGTCCAATACGGTGAGCTAGGGGGGCGTAAATATATAAGGTTTCGGATGCAATTTTTACCTGTTTATCACTACGCATGGAATCCATAGTTTGCATATTATGCAAACGGTCTGCTATTTTAATAATGATTACACGAATATCATCATTAAGCGTTAATAACATTTTTCGATAATTCTCTGCTTGCAGCGATATCGGTTTGTCTTCATCTTTATTTAGAATCGAAATTTTTGTTAGCCCATCAACTATTCGGGCTACAGTTTCACCAAAGAGACGCTCTAAATCATTCAGTGTGTATTCAGTATCTTCGACAACATCATGCAATAATGCGGCAGCAATGGAGGTGGCATCTAGTCCAATTTCACTTGCTACAATTTTTGCAACTGCAATAGGGTGAAATATATAGGCTTCTCCACTTTTACGACGTTGTTCTTTGTGTGCATCTACAGCAGTATCGAAGGCTAAACGAATTAGCTTTTTATCATCGTCACTTAATGTACGATAACTAATGCGGAGTAATTCCTTGTATTGTTTGGCAATTTGCTTATTTTCTTCTTCTATAAATGCTTCCGTCATAATTCTAAAATACAATTTATTTGTAAAAATTAGTTCATTGGAATGGCTATTTTAAAAAAAGAGCTTGGTGTTTTTTCCGGAATACTAATTATTAACTATAATTTTTTGTAAATAAAATGTGGTAAGTTTTTGAGTAGTAAAGCAAATATAATCCATCTTTTGGTAATATAACAAATGCTTCTTTTTTTCTTTATTGCCCTAAAAATTTGTTGTGCTGCTTTCTGTTTTGGAGCAACCCAAAATAGACCTGCTCCTTTAGCCATTCGGGTATTAACAAAACCAGGTCTTACATCGGTAATATATATTGGTAATTTGGTTTGATGTAATTTTTGTCTAATACCTTCTAAATAATTTATTTGATAGGCTTTTGAGGCATTATATGCAGGAGCAATTTTACTTCCTCGTAAACCAGCAATAGAGCTAATACAAACAAAATGACCTGCTTGTTTTTTTAGAAAATAATTAATAGACCAATTGATAATTTCCGTAAAGGCTATTACATTAAGTTTATTTGTTTCTTGCTCAATTTTTAAATTTAAAGAATGATTAAGTTCTCCAATACCTGAGCAAAAAATGAGTAAATCAAGCCCTCCGAGTTTGTGAACCAATTCTTCAATTTTAGCAGAATTTTCTGCAGTGGTACAATCAAAACTGCTTATAATAAAATGGGTTGGAGCTGTTTGTTTTAGACTTTCAAGTTCCTTTGATCTTCGAGCTGTAATGCCTACCTTATAATTGTTATGAACTAGCAATTTTGCAAGTGCATTGCCAATACCCGATGAGGCACCAATTACAATAGCTTTTTTCATTATTAATGTTTAAGCTCTTAAATTTCGAATACGTTTAATTAATGAAGGATGTGAGTAGTGATAAAACTCATATGCTGGATGCGGAGTCAGGTTACTTAGGCTATTTTTAGAAAGCTTTTTTAAACTTGTTACCAAAGGTTCGGCTCCAAAGGTCTCCTTAGCGTAATCATCTGCTTCATATTCAAATTTACGTGAAAGAATATTCATTAATAATCCCGTAATTTCGGAAATAGGGGTATACAATATACCAAAGGCAATTAATCCAATATGGAAAGTAGGTGTGGTAACTCCAAGCGCTGCCGATAATTCGGGACTAGCTACAAAAAATGACAATAACCAAAGTGTAAATCCTGTGAGTAGGATTGATAATGTTAGGTTATAAATAATGTGTTTTCTTTTGTAGTGTCCTACTTCGTGAGCAAATACAGCAACAATTTCATCCTCATCCAAATCATTAATAAGGGTATCAAAAAGCGTTACTCTTTTTTCGCTTCCAAAACCAGAAAAATAAGCGTTTGCTTTGGTGCTCCTTTTTGAACCATCAATTACAAAAATTTTATCTAATTTAAATCCTACTTTATTTCCATAAGCTTCTATTTTATTACGAAGCGAACCTTCCTCTAAAGGAGTTTGTTTATTGAATAATGGCACAATTAATTTGGCATAAAACATATTCATGAAAAATGAGAAAAAGGCTACAAATCCCCAAGCGTACAACCAAAAGTTAGGTCCTGCAATTCCATAAAACCAAATAATTAAGGATAAAATACCACCACCAATAATGGCCATCATTAACCAGCCCTTTATTTTATCCATAAAAAAGGTTGCTACGGTCATTTTATTGAATCCAAACTTTTCTTCGATTACAAAATTTTTATAATAGGAAAAAGGAAGATTTATAATATCATTTCCAATCATAATAATTCCAAAGAAAATTAATCCAACTACAATTGGGTTGCTACTATATGAAAGGGAAAAATCATTCACTAGTTTAAAACCATCAAAAAAGAAAAAAGCTAAAGTGAGAGTTATTGAAAAAAGATTAGTTAATAAACTAAAACGATGATTCGTTTTTTTGTAATCCATTGATTTTTGGTATTCTTCATCGGGATATACATCTTGAAGCTCATTAGGTAAAGTTGCTCCATATTGTTTAGCATTTAAACTATCCAATACATAGTCAACAATAAAATTAATGACAATAATGGCTATAAGAATATAAAATACGTTAGTTGGATTCATAAATAAATAAAATTTTGGCTGTAAATGTACAAATTGACTTAGAAACCGCGTTGTCTTTTGGCTTCAAAAATTAAAATACCTGCTGCAACAGATACATTCATGGAGTCCACACTACCGGACATAGGAATAATGATATTTTGAGTAGTGTTTATTCTCCAGATTTCACTTAAGCCTTCATGTTCTGTTCCTACCACAATTGCGGTAGGTTTAGTGTAGTCTTGTATATGATAAGGTGCGGAGCTTTGTAATGTGGCTCCATAGCTATTAATTTTTTTTTCTTTAAGGAATGTAATAATTTCATCTGTAGTACCTGTAGCAATTGTGTTGGTGAAAACGCAGCCTACGCTTGATCGTATAATGTTTGGATTAAAAAGATCAGTTTTTGGATTTGCTATTAACACGGCATCAACATTGGCGGCGTCTGCGGTTCGTAATAAAGCTCCAATATTACCAGGTTTTTCTGGTGCTTCGGCAACAAGTATTAAAGGATTTTTGTGTAAATGCAATTCAGAAAGTGATGTCTTTTTTATTTTAGAAACACCAATCACACCCTCGGTTGTAGTTCTGTATGCAAGCTTTTGGTAAACTTCAATGCTAATTTCTGTAATTTGTAGGTTGTGTAGGTAATTTTGAAATATATTTTCAAATTTTTCAATAGCAATAATATCAGCACAAACATAGATATCAGTAAGTTGATAGTTGGCTTCTAGGGCGAGCTGAATTTCTTGGATCCCTTCAATAATAAAACGCGCCTCTTTTTTACGTGTTCTGGATTTTTCGCGTAGTTGGAAAAGTTGTTTTATGCTAGGGTTGTTTGGACTTTCAATTCTTCGATACATAGGCTGCAAATATACTATTTTTGGCAACTATAAATTAAGGGCAAAATATAGTCTATTGTGTGGTTATTAGAAGTGATTACTTACAAACAATAATGCATAATGCTTTTTTGTTAAAAATTAGTTTTAGAAAGGGATTTTGTCATAAAATAAGAGTGAATTAAGCTACAACGTTTTAGTGTTTGTTTTGTAATTTGGTAATGAATAATGCTTTATGTAGTGTATTTTGATCATATATGTTATTCTTTTAGCGTTATATGTTATTAATATTTTTAAAAGAATAGGTAATTTTTTAGTGTTTGG
This sequence comes from Aquimarina agarilytica ZC1, assembly GCF_000255455.1. Lineage (GTDB taxonomy): Bacteria > Bacteroidota > Bacteroidia > Flavobacteriales > Flavobacteriaceae > Aquimarina > Aquimarina agarilytica. The sequence continues at coordinate 22,148 of NZ_JH621249.1, forward strand.
TTATGTTTGTAACATAATTTTAAACAATTAATTTATGAGTTTATTAAAAAAAATATTGAGTTATGGATTAGTCGCATTAATAGGACTTATTTCATTAACATCATGGATGCCAGCAGAAGAAATAAAAGCAATTCAAAAGAAAGATGAGACGGTAAGTTTTTCAGGAGATGTTTCTGAAATTTCTTCTGATAAATCAATAACTTTTGATGTGGCCTATGTAGCAAAAAAATCAAGAGAAATTGTTGTTGAAATATGGAAAGATGGTGCATGGGTAGCTAATGGAAATGCAAATGTTAAAAAAGGTAATAAAGTCAAAAAGATTACTGTTAACATGAAGAAAGGTCTAGCACCTGGAAAAGGCTATTTATTAAAATTACAATTAAGACCACCTGGTTCAACATGGAAAGAAGCCACTGCTTTCTTTCAAAAAGAAGGAGTGGTAGTAAAATAATAATAAATGTAGTTTAGTTTTACATTTAAGCCTTTGGAGTGTATGCTTCAGAGGCTTTTTTTAGTACATTTAATAAGATAACACGAGTTATATATACTGAATTATTATTTGCAAACCGTATTCCATCATGATTCCAGAAAATATTACAAATAGAAAAGGTCCCCGAAGTTTAAGAGATATCAATCCCGAGGTGATTCCCTATTTAAATAAAGGATTAATTGAAACTAAAAATTTAATGGAATGGTTAGCTGTTGATCAATTAAAATTATTAAAATTGGTTTTAGTTGACTTAAAAAGAAGTGATTGGTATACTAATTTTGAAATAGCAGTTAATGCTCAAAAAAAGCCTACCGCCAATAGTAATACAAAAATTATAGGTGAAGTTTTAGGTACTATGACAAAAGATTTAGCACTCTATAATAAACTGCAAAAACATAGTTCAGACTTAGTAAGGTGTTGGTCATGTTGGGCGCAAAGTATGCATTATAATACTGTTGCAACATTGCTTAAGGGATTACAAATGTATGCTGCTGATACGCATTTTGGTGTACGTGAGGTGGTTATTTTTGCAACCAAAGAACGCATAATAGCAGATTTAGATACGTCTATTGACATACTTGCTAAATGGACAGCTAGTTCGGATGAGAATATTAGAAGATTTTCGGTGGAAGTTTTAAGGCCTGTAGGGGTGTGGACAAAAAAAATAGCTGCCTTTCAAGAAAACCCAGAAAAGGCTTTATCCGTATTGAATGCCTTAAAATCGGATGAATCAAAATACGTACAAGATGCTGTTGGTAATTGGCTAAATGATGCTAGCAAAACACAACCCAACTGGGTAATGGATTTGTGCAAGCAATGGGAAAAAGACTCACCAACCAAAGCAACAATTTATATTATCAAAAGGGGTATGCGAACACTCAATAAATAGTAAAGCATTTTTTTTCAGTGCATTAGTAATCTAATCTTGATTCGTGTTTTTTGAAATAGAGTGATCCATAGTCTTTATTGGATACAGGTGATTTTTATTACGATAATCACTAACTTATAGTATTTTTTTAAAATTTTAACAAAAAAATAGAAGGCTAACTATTTTGTTAGTACTGTATGAAAATAAATGACTATTTTTTTATTTATTGGATTGAAAATGAGTTTTTTATATTTTACTTTAATGTTTTATTGCTTTTTAAGATGTAAATAATAACGAGCTTTAAATATGTTTTTTTCTAAAATGGATTCCCAAAAATACCATTCTGAGGGTAATGATGTTGTTGATTGATTTATAGAAGTTTATATTTGAAATAAACTAAAACAAAACATACTAAAAACACATGAATTATTTAAAACTATCAAAATCACGAAAAAAATATTATGCTGCATTATTTTTTTCGTTGGTAATTATGGCATTTTCTTACGGACAAAAAAAGCGCTCATTTGTAAAATTTGACAATGATCCAGCCATGATTCTCAATAGAAGAGCAGGTCAATTTGAACATTACCAAATAGAGTATTTTTCTAAAAAAAGTGCAACCATTTATTTAGAATTAGTGGATAAGTATGATAAAGTTGTTGCTAACTCAATACTTGAGCTTAAAGGACGTAAAAAAGGGCGAAAAGAATTAACCATAAGACTATTTCCAGAATCAAAATTGAAACCAAGTAGTAATTATAAATATCGATTATCTATGTACGAAGCACCAATGCATGTATGGGAAAATTTGGTGACAAGTATCGAAATAGCGGGAGTAAAGGTGACTTCCAAAATATAAAGATTTAAAAATTTTGTGCTGCCTCAATATTTTAATATTGAGGCTTTTTTTGTTGATTTTTTTAAGTTGATGGTTTTTTTAATTAATATTTTAGTATACCTTTGCTGTAAATTTAAGTAAGCTTAAAAATTAATTAAAGAAGCCTTATGTCTGTAGCTATTGAAAATTTTGTAAAAGCTATTTATAAAAATAAATCAAGGAGTGAGTTTGACACTAAGCCTAGCACTATTGCTAAAGAGTTGAATATCTCCAGTGCTGCCGCGACTGATATGGCTAAAAAGCTAGCTATTAAAGGTTTGTTGGATTATGAGAAGTATCAAGAATTAAAGTTAACTCCAAGTGGCGATGTAATGGCATTAAAAGTAATTCGTAAACATCGTTTATGGGAAGCTTTATTATTTAAATTATTTGATTTGTCGTTACATGAAATTCATAGGGAAGCAGAATTGTTAGAACATGAAACTTCAGATTTTTTAGCGGATAAAATTCACGAATATTTGGGTTTTCCAGATTATGACCCTCATGGGGACCCTATTCCAAATTCAAAAGGAGAATTACCCGAAGTTAAAGAGGTGATTATCCTAGGTGAAGCCGAAGAAGGGACTTATCAAATTGCAAGATTGCAAAGTGATGGCGAAGAGTTTTTTGATTTTTGTAGTGCTAATGGGTTAACCAATGGAGCTAAAATAAAAGTAGAAAAACAATTTAAAAGTATGGGGATGACCCAAGTGAAAATAAATGATACTGTTGTAGTACTCAACAAACAATTTACTTTTTTAATACAATTAATACATGCAAAATAAATTATGGATATGGATGTGCCTTTTTACATTAGGTTTATGGGCACAAAATGGTGAAATTTCAGGAATCGTTTATGTAGATGATCAACCAGTTGAGGGAGCCGAAGTTTATGTGAAAGGAATTCACTTGAAGGGTACAACAACAGATACAAATGGTAATTTTTTGTTGAGCGGATTAAACGTAGGGAGTACAGAGGTCTATTTTTCATATGTAGGTGCGGTTTCTCAAACTCGAAAAATCACAATTAAAAAAAACATACAAAGTATTAGTGTCAATTTAACATCGGATACTCATTTGGATGAAGTAATAATTTCAGTTCCAGGATCTAGATTACAAAAAGATTTGGTGGTTAACGTAGAAAAAAAGAAGCTGTCGGATATTAACAAAGCAAGTTCCAATACTTTGGCCGAAAGTATTACTAATATTAATGGAGTATCACAAAATAGTACTGGTAGCAGTATTGGTAAGCCAGTTATTAGAGGACTAACAAGTAATAGGGTAGTGACTTATGCTCAGGGTACCCGAATTGAAAATCAACAATGGGGAGCAGAACATGGACTTGGAATTAGTAGTAATGGGATAAAAAGTGTGGAGGTGATTAAAGGTCCAGCTTCACTACTATATGGTTCAGATGCTATTGGAGGAGTATTGTATTTTGTTGATGAAGATTTTACCAAGCAAAAAGTAGAAGGAGCTATTGAATCTGGTTATTTTACTAACACACGTACTACTCAAAATAGAGGAGGAATCAAATTAGGATTTGGGGATTTTAAAATAAACGCTTTTGGTGGGTATACCTTAGCCGGGGATTATAAACTGCCTAATGATGCTAATTTTGCAGCTGACCGGGCGTTTAATACACGTTTTTCTGAGCGAAGTGCAAAGATAGCTTTGGGATTAGTTAAAGAAAATTACAGTACAAAATTTACCTATAGCTATTTGAATAACTTTTTTGGTATACCAGTTCCTACCGAAGGTAATCCAGCATTTACAAATAGTTTTGATGTAGATTTAATAGATCCAATTTTTGCAAATCAAGCTGATAATTTTGTATTGCCATTTCAAGATGTTACGCAGCATGTTTTTGCCTTAGAGAATAATTTTAAAATTAAAGAGGCAAATTTATTATTGACTTTAGGCTACTCCATTAATGATAGACAAGAGTTTAATGAGACTAGAAACAATCCCGATTTGTATTTATATTTAGATGTATATAATTATAATTTAAAGGTGTCAGATATTGTTAAAACATCTAAAATAGATGTCACTTTGGGAGCTCAAGGTTTATTTCAAGATAGTGAAAATAGAGGATCTGTATTTTTAATACCCGATGGAACAAGTCTTGAAAATGGTGTTTTTGGTTTATTAAATTACAAAGCTACCGAGCAATTAAGGTTTCAATCTGGGGTGCGTTTTGATAGTAAAAATGTAAAAGCCGATGGGGTAGTGATTAATGAGTTTACTAGTTTTTCTGATTTCAATGAAACCTACAATACCTTAAATTACTCAGTAGGGACAAAATATGATACAGGGAATTTTACTTTCCGATTTAATGTGGCTTCAGGATATAGAGCCCCTAATGTTTCGGAACTGTTATCCAATGGAGAACATGGAGGTACAGGACAAATAGAGGTGGGAGATGTAAATTTAAATAGTGAATCGGCAACACAATTTGATTTTGCGATTACTTATAAAAACAACGATTTTGATATCACGTTAAATCCATTTTATAATCGTATTTCCGACTATATTTTTATTGCTCCTACGGGAGAAAGACGTACAGTAGATACGGGAGAATTACCCGTTTTTGCTTATTTGCAAGAAGATGCTACATTATTTGGAGGAGAATTTAATTTGAATTACATACCTAACTTTTTTCCTAAACTAAGTTTTCAAACTGGAGCAGCGCTTACTTATGGAAACAACAATGATGGTAATCCTTTACCATTTATTCCACCAGTAAATTTTAATACTAAAATTTCGTATGATTTGAGTCTTGGTCACCAATTCAAATTAAATAGTATTTATTTGCAACAACAAAATTTTTTAGAACAAAATAGAATTGCAGATAATGAATTTAAAAATGATGATTATCATTTAGTTGATATAGGATTAAACGCATCATATAAAGAATTTAATTTTAGTTTAGCAGTAAAAAATATAGTTGATCAAGAGTATACAGATCATTTGTCAAGGTTAAAAACTACTTACGAAGGTTTTAGTGTCCCTAATCCGGGTAGAGATATAGTTTTTAATTTAAAATATAATTTTTAGAAACACCTATTCATGAAAAACGCCATACAACTATTTTCTTTTTTATTAGCACTATTACTTATGTCTTGTGGTAAAAAACAGAAAAACCTCAATGATAAATTAAACATAGTTACCACTACAACAATGATTACCGATATGATCACTGCTGTTGGAGGCGATAAAGTATCTGTACAAGGTTTAATGGGGAGTGGTGTGGATCCACATTTATATAAGGCAAGTGAAGGCGATGTAACAAAATTAACACAAGCAGATGTTATTTTTTATAACGGTTTACACCTAGAAGGAAAGCTGGAGGATGTTTTTGAAAAAATGAAGCACACCAATAAAAAAACAATAGCATTGGCTGCTTGTTTGGAAAAAGAGAAGCTCATTGTTTCAGAAAATTTTGCATCAAATTACGACCCACATATTTGGTTTCAAATAGATTATTGGATCCAATGTGTGAGTTATGCTGCTGCAGAATTAGGGAAATTAGATGCTAAAAATAAAGAAGTATATCTTAAAAATGCTTCTGCTTACATAGCAAGTCTTAAGTCTTTAAAACAAGAAAACGAAAAATTAGTAAGTACACTCCCAGCAGCAAAAAGAATTTTAATTACGGCACACGATGCCTTTAATTATTTTGGAAAGCTATATGATTTTCAAGTAGTCGGTTTACAAGGTTTATCAACAGCAACAGAAGCAGGTGTGCAGGATGTTCAAAATTTAGCTAACTTTATTATTAAGAATAATGTAAAAGCCATTTTTGTGGAAAGCTCCGTACCTAAAAGAACCATCGAGGCATTACAAGCTTCGGTGCAATCAAAAAATCATGAGGTAATTATCGGGGGAGAATTATTTTCGGATGCCTTAGGAACCGCTAATACACCAGAGGCAACTTATGTTGGTATGTATGCGCATAATATGTCAACGATTGTAAATGGATTAAAATAATAATGGATAAGGATAGTCAGAAATACGCCATAAAAGTCGATGATTTAACCGTTGCTTATAACTATAAGCCCGTATTGTGGGATATTGATTTGGCTATTCCCGAAGGTGTTTTAATGGCCATTGTAGGTCCAAATGGAGCAGGAAAATCAACATTAATCAAATCCATTTTAGGTATTATAAAACCCATTGCTGGGAAGGTAACTGTTTTCGGAAAATCATATAAACAACAACGTTCATTAGTGGCTTATGTACCACAAAAAGGTTCGGTTGATTGGGATTTTCCGACCACTGCACTCGATGTAGTACTCATGGGTACTTATGGGAGTTTAGGTTGGATTAAACGTCCAGGACAAGTTCAAAAAAAACAAGCCCTAGAAGCTTTAGAAAAAGTAGGAATGCTTTCTTTTAAAAGCAGGCAAATAAGTCAATTATCTGGAGGACAGCAACAGCGGGTATTTTTAGCCCGAGCTTTAGTACAAAATGCAGCAATATATTTTATGGACGAACCTTTTCAAGGAGTAGATGCCACCACAGAAATTGCTATCATAAATTTATTAAAAGAATTGCGTAAAGCAGGTAAAACTGTTATTGTAGTACATCACGATTTACAAACAGTACCCGAATATTTTGATTGGGTTACCTTTTTAAATGTAAAAAAGATTGCCACCGGCCCCGTTAAAGAAATTTTTAACGATGATAATCTAACCAAAACTTATGGAATTAACTACAAAGTAAGTGTGCAGAAGTAGGTTTTTTAGATTATAGTTCTTAGTGGTTAGATTTTTGTAATTTTTTTAAATGAATAATTTGATAAATTATCATGGAAGAAGTTAAATTTAGGTTTGAAGACTTAAAAGTATATCAGAAAGCATTAGATTTTGTTGATTGTGTTTATGATATATGTGATTCATTTCCTAATTCAGAAAAGTATGGTTTAGTATCTCAATTTACAAGAGCATCTATTTCCATATCTTTAAACATAGCAGAAGGCTCGGCTGATACTGATAAGCAATTTAATAGATTTTTGCAAATGGCTCTAGATTCGTTAAATGAGTGTGTTGTGTGTTCAACAATATCTAAACGAAGAGCTTATATAACAGAAGATAATGATAAAAATATATGGAAGCAATTAGCTGAATTATCAAAAATGATATCGGGTCTAAAGAAATATTTAAATAATAAAAATTAATTTTAACCACTAACCACTAACCACTAACCACTAACCACTAACCACTAACCACTAACCACTAACCACATAATAGAATACATAAAACTACTATCAGAAGATTACACACTTCAAGTAATCACATTAGGTACTGCCGTATTGGGGGCAGTTTGTGGTATGTTGGGTAGTTTTGCGGTATTGAGAAAACAAAGTTTATTAGGAGATGCTATTTCACATGCTGCTTTGCCAGGTATTGCTATTGCTTTTTTAATTACAGAAACTAAAAGCCCTGTTGCATTGCTTTTAGGAGCTTTAATTAGTGGTTTGTTAGGAACATTTTGGATTAAAGGAATGATTTCTAAAACGCATTTAAAATCGGATACAGCGCTTGGTCTGGTGCTTTCGTTATTTTTTGGAGTAGGGATGTTGTTATTAACGTATATTCAAAAACAACCAAATGCGAACCAAGCCGGTTTGGATAAGTATCTATTTGGGCAGGCAGCAACATTATTAGTAGCAGATGTTTGGTTACTTTCTGGAGTGGCACTTTTGAGTGTATTGGTACTATTATTTTTTTGGAAAGAACTAAAGTTGTTGTTATTTGATGCCGATTATACCAAAACCTTAGGTTTTAATGTACGTTTTTTGGATGTGTTAATTACCAGCTTTATTGTGTTAGCTATTGTTTTAGGCTTACAAACAGTAGGAGTAGTGCTAATGAGTGCTATGCTTTTAGCGCCGGCAGCAGCGGCAAGGCAATGGACAAATAGTTTAGGAATTATGGTGGTTTTAGCAGCTATCTTTGGTGCTTTTTCGGGAGTATTTGGTACGGCTATTAGTGCGTCAACTAGCGGTTTGTCTACTGGGCCAGTAATTGTATTAGTGGCTTCATTTTTTGTGCTGATTTCTTTTGTTTTTTCTCCCGAAAGGGGGATACTTTTTAAGCAGATTAGAAAGTATAAAAATCGAAAGGCTTTAAAACTATTTAAAACCTTATCGGTAATGTATGAAATTGCACAAACGCACGAAGATATTTCGAGACCACACGCGATTAAAATTTTGAATAACTTTTTAGGCTATTCGGTGAATACGTTAAAAGAATTAGAGGATCAGGAATTGATAAAAATTAATGGTCAAATGTGGTCAATGACAACAGAAGGTTACCAAAAAGCGGCACAATTATTTAATCAAAATATGGATAGTAATGAGTAGTGCTCAAATTGAAATACAATTAATAGCTGCTGTAGTAGCAGCCGCTTGTGCATTACCAGGGGTATTTTTAGTACTGCGAAAAATGGCATTGATAAGTGATGCTATTAGTCATTCAATTTTACCGGGAATTGTAATAGGTTTTTTTATCACGCATGATTTAGCTTCTCCTTTAAATATTTTATTGGCAGCGTTAACAGGAGTAATTACTGTGGTGTTAGTTGAGTTTATTCAAAAAACAGGTTTAGTAAAAGAAGATACAGCAATTGGGTTGGTTTTTCCGGCCATGTTTAGTGTGGGGGTTATTTTAATTGCTCTTAATGCCAATGATGTACATTTAGATGTTGATGCAGTTTTGTTAGGCGAATTGGCTTTTGCTCCATTTGATCGAATGATTTTTAATGAAATTGATTTTGGCCCTAAGTCGCTATGGGTAGTAGGCGTAATTTTTATAGTTTCATTAGTTCTTTTGATTACTTTTTATAAAGAGTTAAAGGTAAGCACCTTTGATCAAGGTTTAGCGGCTGCTTTAGGTTTTTCGCCAGTAGTATTACATTATGGATTAATGTCAATAGCATCGGTAACTACAGTAGGGGCTTTTGATGCTGTTGGTGCCATTTTAGTAGTGGCTTTAATGATAGCCCCTGCAGCAACGGTGTATTTATTGACTAATGATTTAAAAAAATTATTGGTAGGATCGGTATGTGTTGGTGTATTTTCAGCAATTTCGGGCTATTGGTTGGCTCATTTGTTGGATGCTTCAATTGCCGGAGCTATTACCACTGTTCTGGGGGGCGTATTTTTATTATCTTATTTATTGGCACCGAGTAAAGGTTTGTTTTCTGTGTTATACCGACAAAAACAACAACGAAAAGAGGTGATGTTACTTACTTTTTTATTGCACATTCAAAATCATGCAGAGGAAGAAGAGCGTCAC
>NZ_JH621249.1:31737-185023 GCF_000255455.1 Aquimarina agarilytica ZC1
GTGTTGGATTTAGCATCAAAAAATAACATGATTTTTATTAAAAAAGGAGTAATAGGTCTTACAGATAAAGGACACACATTTACTTCAAAAGCAATTCAGTATATAGTTGATAATGAGCGCTCCGAAATTGAAGGGATGAAGGATGAGTTATTTTTATTTAGAGGCTAATTTTTACTCATATTACAATAGATTGTAATGATCTTACCATTTTTTGTTGATTATGTTTTTTATTTTTATTGAAAATAAAAATAAAATGAGCAATTTAAAATTTGAAACATTACAACTTCATGCAGGTCAGGAAGTTGATTCGGCTACAAACTCAAGAGCAGTACCTATTTATCAAACAACTTCATACGTTTTTAATGATGCAGCACATGCTGCTAACTTGTTTGGTTTAAAAGAGTTTGGAAACATTTATACACGTATAATGAATCCTACCACCGATGTATTTGAAAAACGAATTGCAGCCTTAGAGGGGGGAACTATGGCAGTGGCAACTGCCTCTGGAATGTCTGCTCAATTTTTGGCAATTACAAGTATTTTGGAATCGGGTGAAAACTTTGTTTCGTCTGCTTTTTTATATGGAGGTACATTTAATCAGTTTAAAGTTCAGTTTAAAAAATTAGGGATTGAAGCGCGTTTTTCTGAAGGAAATCAGCCTGCTGATTTTGAGGCTCAAATTGATACTAAAACTAAGGCTATTTATATTGAAACTATTGGAAACCCAGAATTGAGTATTCTAGATTTTGAAAAAGTAGCAGCAGTGGCTAAAAAGCATAATATTCCTTTAATTGTTGATAATACTTTTGGAGCTGGAGGGTATGTTTTTCAACCCTTAAAACATGGCGCAAATATTGTAACTGAATCAGCGACTAAATGGATTGGTGGTCATGGAACATCCATAGGAGGAATTATTGTAGATGGAGGTAATTTTAATTGGGGTAACGGTAAGTTTACTCAGTTCTCGGAACCAAGTGAAGGTTATCATGGTTTAAATTTTTGGGAAGTATTTGGTGAAGGAAATCCTTTGGGCTTACCCAATGTAGCTTTTGCTATAAAAACTAGAGTAGAGGGACTTAGAGATTTTGGACCATGTTTGAGTCCAATGAATGCTTTTATGTTATTACAAGGAGTAGAAACTTTATCCCTACGTATGGAACGTACATTGAGTAATGCGCAAACTATTGCTGAGCATTTAGAAGGACATGCGAATATTGAAAAAGTAAATTATCCAGGCTTAAAATCGAGTCCATACTACGATTTAGCTAAAAAGTATTTAGCAAATGGAGCCGGAGGAGTGATTACTTTTGAAATAAAAGGAGGAGTTGCAGCGGGAAAAAGTTTTATAAATAAACTAGGTCTAATTTCTCATCTAGCAAATGTGGGAGATTCCAAAACATTAGCCATTCATCCGGCATCAACTACTCACGATCAATTATCTGCGGAGGAGCAATTAAAAAGTGGTGTTACACCAGGCATGGTAAGACTATCTGTGGGTATTGAGCATATTGATGATATTATAGCCGATATAAATCAGGCACTTTCCTAAATTGAGATACTTACAAACAAGAAGTTTATCTTATTTAAGATTTCTATACCATACTTTAACTTGGATACGGAATAGATTTTCTATTGTAGAATCCGGGTTTACTAAACAAAAAACGATCATTCTTTTTTGAGAATGATCGTTTTTTGTTGTAAAAAAATATGAAATAGCCTAAAAATCAAGAATGAGTTTCCCGTTAACATGACTTTTTAACTCGTCAATTTTTGAAAATATTTTATTGAAAAAGATGTTTTTTTCTTTTTCACCCGATGTATTTATTAATTTAGATTGCTTTAATTGTTCTGCTATAAAATCGGAAACTTGTTCGCATGTTTTAGTATCATTTGTGTTAAAATAGTTAAGCACGGTAAATGGAACAAATAATGAATTTTGGAGGGGTGTTTTTATCAAAACATTATTGCTCATAAGTAATAATTCATTATAGTATAATTTAAAATTACTGTTAGGTACAGATTTAGCATAAATTCTATGAATCAATTTTTTTAGGTCGTCACATAGGATACTTGTTTCTTCAGAAGTTATAATACCAGATTCAAAATAATAATGAAGTTGTTTTAAAGTACTATTTATAGTGGTGATATCCCATATTTCAACAGTATTTAGGTTGTCATAAAGAAGTCCAAATTTTTGATAAGACTTTTTTAATGAACTTGGCAAAGCAAAATTTGAAAATTGAGTTAACTTAAAGCTTGGATCTAAAATTTGTAACCATACAAAAAGTTTGAATCGAGTCAACATATTGCCTTCGGAGGTATAAAAAATAGGTAAATCTTTGGCGCTATAAATAATTTCGGAATTTTTTATATTTAGTAGTGGTGTTAGTAGTTCCGTTGAATTAGTAAAGTACTTTTCAAAATCAGCTGTTCCCTTAAGAATTTGCATTTTTCTGATAGGGATCACATTCTCGTCACCAGTTCCAAATAATGAATCGATGGATAGATTAAAATGTTTTGCAAGCGTAATTGCTTCATCAATTGAAATTTTGGATTTATTATTAATTCTACGATAGGCGGCTCCATAACTTATATCAAGAACAGAAGCAATCTGTTCTGCAAGAGAGTTTTCTTCGGGAAGTAAATTAGAAATAAGACTGAGAAGCTTTTGTTGTTGCATAGTAATTTTTAGGGGACTTGTGTTTTCGATTTTTAAAAAAAATAAATTTACTTTTTTTAAAAATCGAAAACAATAAACCTTGGTTTAAAATTATATTTGGATAGGGGTTATGAAATATTTTCTATAAAACTTAATAGTATCTTGATGTATTTTTTTGGATATGATAATTTAAATTTTTGTGAGTTTATTTCTTTAAAAGAGTTGACAAAAAAGGTTTACTCTTATTTATTATAGTAAAATTGTTTTTAATTGTTGATAATTTTATGCTATAACTAATAGCTAAGCATCTCGTAAGGGATGCTTTTGTTTTTAGAAGAGGTTATTGTTTTATTTCTGTAACGACTTTTTTAGTAATCATAGATGTTTGTTTATTGCCCCAATTATTCATTATATAATTCATTACATCGGCAATTTCTTGGTCTTTTAATTTTGATTTAGGCATAGTTCGTTTATAGTTTTTTCCATTAACTATAATGTTGCCTTTTAAGCCGTACTTTACGGCATGGATACTTTTTGGAAGTTTGGTAGTGAGTAACCAATCGGAATTTGCTAATGGAGGATAATTTTTAGATCCCTCACCATTTGTTTTATGACAACGAGCACAATATTTACCATAAATTAGTTCCCCATTTTGGATACTTTTACTTAAAGTTTCATCCTGTTGAAGATAAGTAGCATTAGTGTATTGTGGAGTGGTAATTTTAGACAATAATCCAACATTTAATACATATAATAACCAAAATTTTATAATTAAAAACATGCTATTTTATTTTAATATAATGTTAACCTTCTACCGAAAGGGGAGCAAACAAGTTAAAAAAAATTATACCACTTTTATATAGCTATGATCGGTATTTTATATGAAATATAATTATATCGAATTTGTTGAAAATAAGTTAGACTATCTATTTACAATTACTTGTTTGGTTTTATGGCTCTTATTGGCTTTTAATACCATAAAGTATACAGCATTTGAAATAGAATTAGGGATATAATACTTTATTTGATTAGTAGTTGCATGTGAAGTCTGTTGCATTAATTTTCCTTTTATGCTATATAATTCAATTTGTATTGTGTTGGCGTTAATTTTTTCTTTACTAAGATCAATAGTTACATAATTTGAAGTAATAGGGTTTGGGTAAATTACTGCTGTAACATTATTAGATTTAAAATCAATAGTACTTAATGTATTATTGGATACAGTGAGTACAGTTGTTGCTTCGGTAATAGAATTGTCATTGTTGGTAGCAATAAGTTTTAAATTGTAAGTTCCTTCAGTCAATTCCTTTAATTCAGGATCTAAATCATCTTTATGTCCCCATTCAAATGGAACGAATTTTTCAGTCCTTATTAAAATATCATTTATGTATAAATCAACACTTTTTATGTTTTTGGAAGTTACAGCTTCAATTTGTAAAGATGCTCCAGCTACTAAGCTAGGTTCTTTTTTTTGATTTTTTAAATTAGGAAATAGAAATGAAACACTTAAAACTTCATTTTCGGTTGGAGCTATTGTTACGGGATTGTCCGAATACCAGTCTGTGACTAATGTGTTATATTCATTAATAGTTGAGGTTAGCCATGCTGGTATTTGTCCTAAGCGATGATTTAATTGGGCTTCATATAAGGATTCTGGTTGCATTTTTTTACCATTACCTTCTTCGTATTTTATAGTTGAATTTTTAAAAGTAGTTGCACTACCATGCATACCAACAATAATTGGATTCACAATAGTGGTTCCACAGTAATTTTTACCACAATCATTCCAAAGATTAATATTAGTTTCAGTTTTACCCACACGCTTTTGATTCCAAATAGTTAATCCTTTTAGGTGATTAGGATTATTAGAATAATGACCACCAACTCCTGAAAGATCATAGCTAATATAGTTGTCAATAAGGTTTGTTCTTGGTTGCGCCGCATGCAAATCCCACCCCCTGCCATTAGGAGCGTTTACTCGCCATACAACTGATCCACAAGCACGTGAAGACATATCAGTACCATGCCACATTCCTTTATTGGTATTATCCCAAATTAGACCTTGTAACACACGTGTTGAACCGTTATTCACAACACTTATGCCATGACCTCTATTTCCATCAACTAAAATAGAAGTAATTGAAGAAGCATAAGCACTTTCCATACTAATACATTTGTTAACATCACTAAATCGACACCTACGTACCCATGAATGTGCTATATCGGACATAGAAATAAATTTCCAACCTTCATCATGTATATAGTTTTTATGATGTTTAAACTCTTTGTTAAAGTTTCCTTTGAAATGAATGTCTTCAAAACCACAATTTTCTAATAGTGTTACAGCGCGGACTTCCCAATCATTACTAAAATTTATATCATCAATAATAGGATCTTTAAACGTTAGTGTATTATTGGATTCATTAACGCTATCAATTTCATGAAATTCTTGTAAACTAATTCCCTCATCATTTATTTTATTCCAAATATTTCGAGGTTTTTTATTATCAAGATAGGTGTTATTAACAGCTTTGTTTTCCTCCATTTTTAGTCTAACAAATTTTACATTTTTAAAATCCCTTGCATTATTTACAGTAATACTAAAATCGTTCCTTTTTGCATCTTTTACAATTTTAGTTCTTTTACCTGTACCATTTCCATTGAATTGAAAAAGGGCTGGAGTTTCCCATGGATTTTTTCCGCTTGGTAAAAACATATGGTTTTTCATATTTATAATGGTACCACCCTTTACCGATCCACTACCTCTAAAAATGATATTCCCCGTATTAATTTCAATAATAGGGGTATTATTGCCACTTTGGGTATTCACCAAATATTCTCCAGGAGGAAAAAAAATGATCCCTCCTTTATTTTTTTCTGCGGCATCCACAGCATCTTTTATAGCATTAAAGTCCGATTTGGAATCATTGGCAATAGCTCCGTAGTCAATAACATTAAAAACGTTTAAATCCTCTCGATCTGGAATCGACTCATTTCCTAATTTATATCCCGCATACGAATAATTGGGTAGTTCAGGGATATTGGAATTATTAATTTCCCAAATATATTTTTTCCATATGTTAGCCTCTTGAGCAAAAGATACTATTGAAAGGCTGAAAAAAAGTAAAAGAATAGTCGTTATTTTCATAAAGAGCATTTAATTTAATGATTGGTTGTATGTAATACGAAATTCTTATAAGTAAATCGTATAATACTTTAATTTGTGAAATATTGAGCTGTATTAATAACAACTATTGGTGGTACTTTATTACATCGTCGATTTTGATAAAAATGATAATTTCCAATAAGTAGGATAACCAAAAAGTATCATTCGATTAAAGAGCTAGTCGTATTAAAAATAAAATAATAGGTAAGAATAAAATTACAATTGGATAGGTGTGCTTTTATAATGTAATTATCATGTTTTGAGTAGAATAAATAAAATAAGGACCGTCTGGATAAAATTATTTAAAACATAAATTAAATTGATAATTAATATAGATCAAAGTTATATTTTTGTATATATTTAACATTGTTGTTTTAAACAAATGCTAATTTTACTAATAATTGATTTGATCTTAATGTTTAAAAAGTTAACTATATATATAACAGCAGCTTTACTTGCTATGGCAGTATTAACTCCATTAGTAATAGATTTATTTGAGCTAACAGAAAATATAAATTTACTTAGTGAGTTTGAATTAGGAGAAGAAGATCAAAAAGAAGCAAAGAAGGAGTTGGAAATTAAAGATTTATTTTTCACCAAAAAGTCGCCAACAGAAAATTTATGTATTGCTGATTTGCAATCGAAAATAACAGATTATTATTTAGTTAAAGCTTCACTTTTCCATAGTGAAGTTATTTCTCCTCCACCTAGACCAATTTCATAATTCATTCCTTGAATATGCTCATCTCATTCAAGTCGATTTATCTATGTACCTTGATCTTTCTTTAAGCATTAGATTAGGAGTTCTTAGATAGTACTCATTAAATTTATTTTAGTGAGTAAAAATGATTACAAATTTAATTTATTATTGGTTTTACAATATAAAAATAGATCTATGTTTAAATATATTAAAAATGATTTGCCAGCTAGTATAGTGGTGTTTTTTGTGGCTTTACCTTTGTGTTTAGGAATTGCATTAGCTAGTGGCGCACCTCCTTTTGCAGGAATGATTGCAGGGATAATAGGAGGTATAGTAGTAGGAAGTTTAAGTGGTTCACAAATAGGTGTTAGTGGGCCAGCCGCCGGTTTAGCGGCAATAGTACTCACGGCTATTACCAGTTTAGGAGGCTATCAAAATTTTTTGGTAGCAGTAGTACTAGGTGGAGTGATTCAAATTGTTTTTGGGATTTTAAAAGCGGGGGTTATTGGTTATTATTTTCCAAACTCGGTAATTAAAGGCATGTTAGTCGGAATTGGGATTATAATTATTTTAAAAGAAATTCCTTACTTTTTTGGATACGATAAAAATATAGGTGGACAATTTTCTTTTTTTAAAATAGAATTTGAATCACTTTTTACTCCAGTACTAAATTCAATAGGTAATCCGTCTTTGGGGCCAGTAGTGATAGGAGTTTTTGCCTTATTATTAATTATTTTTTGGAATAGTGTTTTAGCAAAAAAGTCTAAAATTTTCACACTTATTCAAGGCCCATTTGCTGCAGTAGTTATAGGAGTAATATATGTTGTAATTACACAAGGTAATGATAGTATTGGTATTGCCAAGAACCATTTAGTAGAAGTACCTGTTCCGGATAGTTTTGATTCTTTTATTGGACAATTTAGTTTTCCAAATTTTAATGTTATTTCAAAACCAGAGGTGTGGATTACCGGTTTTACCATAGCATTGGTAGCAAGTTTAGAAACCTTATTATGTGTTGAAGCAACGGATAAAATTGATCCAAGAAAACGAATTACTCCAACAAATAGAGAATTATTAGCGCAGGGTACGGGGAATGTATTATCAGGTTTAATAGGAGGTTTACCTATTACTCAAGTAATTGTTCGAAGTTCGGCAAATATACAATCGGGAGGGCAAACTAAACTTTCAGCGATTGTTCATGGCTTTTTATTATTAACATCAATATTACTGATACCTAATTTATTAAATTTAATACCTTATTCTGTACTTGCTGCTATACTTTTAATAGTGGGGTATAAATTAGCCCACCCATCAAAGTTTAAAAAAATGTTTTCTTTGGGATGGAAACAATGGCTTCCATTTATAATTACAGTAGTATTAATAGTGGCAACTGATTTGTTACTAGGAATAGGTATTGGATTAGCTGTTGGAATTTTAATAGTTTTAATAAAAAGTTACCAAAACTCTCACTTTTTACATATTAAAGAAACTGATAATGAGTTTCATAATGTAAAAATGGAATTAGCAGAAGAGTTAACTTTCTTTAATAAAGGAGCTATTATGAGAGAGTTAGAGGCTTTGCCGAAAAACACACAATTGGAAATTGATATTCTAAAAACACGATACCTTGATAATGATATTGTTGAAGTATTAGAGGATTTCCTCGAAAAAGCTAAAAATAGAGAAATCAATATTAAATTAATTTCAAAAGAAGGGGTTATAGAAAATCCAGAAAGTTTTGTCGATTTTTTTAAGAATAACTCCAAAAATTAATTATTGAAAGTTAAAAGAGATATGAAAGCACATACAAAACAAACGCAAGCATTAATGACACCTGAAAGTGCATTAATAGCATTGCAGGAAGGTAACAAGCGTTTTGTTACAAGCAAAATGCTTAAGAGAGATTTGAACAGTCAGGTAGCAGAAACCGCATCGGGTCAATACCCATTTGCAACTGTTTTACATTGTATTGATTCCAGAGTATCAGCGGAACTTATTTTTGACCAAGGTATAGGTGATCTTTTTAGTATTCGTATTGCAGGTAATTTTGTAAATGAAGATATTTTAGGTAGTATGGAATTTGCCTGTAAACTTGCAGGAACAAAGGTGTTAGTAGTATTAGGGCATACGGCTTGTGGAGCAGTTAAAGGAGCTTGTGATCATGTTCGTTTAGGTAATTTGACAGCCTTAATTAACAAAATAGAACCTGCGGTGGAAGCAGTTTCCAGTCCTAAAGATGAGGCATTACGTACTTCGAAAAATATTGATTTTGTAAATGAAGTTGCCCAAAAAAATGTAGAAATGACACTTAATGCTATTAGGAAGCACAGTCAAGTATTGAAAGAATTAGAGGATGATGGGGCTTTAAAAATAATAGGAGGGATGTATGATATTGGCTCTGGAGTAGTTGATTTTTACTAAATTACTATAGTTGTATTAATAAAAAGTGCCGTAAACTATTTAGTTTTACGGCACTTTTTAGTTGCTTAAAATTAGTATTTATGCTTATTAACCAAGCACATGCAGCTCCGTAAAATCTTTAGGAACTACAAATTCTGCAATACCATCATTATAGCTTATATCTGGAGTAAAATCTTGGTTGTCTAATTCAATGGATTTGATTTTAAAAGGGCTTCCTATTAAACGTATTTTTAAGGATTGATAACTTGTTTTGTATTTACCTGTTTTAAATTGTTGAATGGTAATCTCTTTATTTTTTCCAGTATAAATAAAGTCACATTTACTAAATACACCTTTTTTATAACCATATCCGTCATTTTCATCTTCATACACGTATGATTTTTCAATGCCTTTTGTATAGTAACAATCTAATACAAGCTCTTCAATATTTTTTTCACCAACAAATTGTTGTATTGGATACCTAGGTATTATAGCTCCCGATTTTACAAAAATAGGCATGGAATCTAAATCAGCATCCACCCAATATTCTTTACCTCCTTTAATAACTGTGTTGGACCAAAAATCAAACCAAATACCTTTAGGAATATACATGCGTCTACCTTTAGTGTTTGGTTCATTGATAGGACAAACTAAAATTTGATTTCCAAAAATGAATTCATCGGTACGGTAATGTGTTTGTACATCTTCTTGGTCATAAATCACTAATGATTTAAGCATAGGAACCCCTTCTTCAATGTAATTGTAAAAAGCCGTATAAATGTAGGGAAGTAATGTGTAACGAATTTCTATGAATTTACGAGTAATATTGGTTATTTCATCGCCAAAAGACCAAGGTTCTTGTTCGCCATGATCGCCACTGGAGTGCACTCTAAAAAATGGATGAAAAATACCTAGTTGAATCCAACGAGCAAAAAGTTCTCCTTGTGGTTGTTCTGCAAAACCACCGATATCCGTTCCAGAAAATGAATATCCAGACATGCACATACGCTGTATTTGGCGGTTAGCAATTACTAAGTGCTCCCACGTAGCTACATTATCACCCATCCAAGTACTCGTATAACGTTGTGTACCAGAATAAGCCGAACGTGTAATTACAAAAGGTCGAGTAGGGTAGCCTGCACGTTTTACACCATGATAAGTAGCTCTAGCCATTTGCATTCCATAAATGTTATGGGCTTTTCTATGGCTGCATGGGTGACCATCATAATCATGACGTACATCATTAGGAAATGATTTTCCAGGAACATCCATAACAGCAGGTTCATTCATATCATTCCATACACCGCGTACACCAACTTCTTCAATTAAACCTTTAAATAATGTGGCCCACCATTCTCTAACTTCGGGGCGGGTATAGTCGGGGAAATAACATTCCCCAGGCCAAACTTTTCCTTTCATATATGGGCCATCGGCACGTTTACAGTAATAGTCATTTTCTAAGCCTTCTAAAAATACATCGTAATTATAGTCTATTTTTATCCCTGGATCAATAATCACTACTGTTTTAAAACCATCATCGGACAGTTCTTTTACCATGCGTTTAGGATCCGGAAATTTATCTTTATCCCAAGTAAAACAACGGAAACCATCCATATAATCAATATCTAGATAAATGGCATCACAAGGTATATTAAGTTCTCGGAATTTTCCTGTTATTTCTTTTACTTTAGCTTCAGGATAATAGCTCCATTTACACTGGTGAAAACCTAAAGCCCACATTGGGGGCATTTCGGGAACACCTGTAAGTTGTGTGTATTTTACAACTACATCTTCCATTTTTGGGCCATAAATGAAGTAATAATTCATTTCACCTCCCTGAGCCCAAAAGCTAGTTACATTTCTTCGCTCATGGCAGAAGTCAAAATAGCTACGGAAAGTATTATCAAAAAACACTCCATATGCCTTTTTATGATGAAGGGCAACGTAAAAAGGAATAGCTTTATAAATGGGATCGGTGTTACTACCAAAAGCATAAGAATCAGTAGCCCAATTTTCAACACGTTTTCCTTTTAGGTTGGAATGTAGTGGTTTATCACCTAATGCATAAAAACTTTCGGCATCTGCCGAAATCTTACTCATTTTGACAATATCACTTCCTAATTCATAACTTTCTTCCCAATGAAAACCTTGCTCATCCTGAAGAATGATAGAATCATCCTCAATATCATAAATAGTAACTTTTAAATTACTCTTTAAAATATGAATGGCAATTTTTTCGGTGGTAATTATATAGCTATCTTCGGTTTCTTCAATTCCTAAGGAATTATAACCATTTAAAGCTTTCTTATCTATGGCATATGAAAAATCGTCTTCAAAAGTATTGGTGGTTGTATACCTAAAGCGTACTACACTATCTCTTAAAACGGTTAATTGAAGAATTACCCCATTTTCAGTATGAAAAAAAAATGTATCAATGTCCTTTTCGTGCTTAAACACCTTGGAAGGATACATATTTCCTTTACGCTCTATGTGTTCATTTAAAATCATAAGAAATGGTTTTACCAAGTTTATACTCTAAAGGTACTTATTCGTGTTTAAAAACTACTACAGAAAGTGGAGGTAAAGTAATTAATGCCGCATATTTTTTAAAATGCCAGCCTTTCTTACTTACTTTTATAATATTGTCATTTTTTATACCACTTCCATGATATTTTTTTAAATCTGAATTAAATATTTCTTTTAAATTCTTGCTAGAATTTACACCTATTTTATATTTTTTCCTAATTGTAGGTGTTAAGTTGCAGACTATAACTAAATCATTTTCAGTGTTATGGCCTTTTCTAATGTAACTTAGTACAGAGCTTTCAGCATCATTCAGTTCTATCCATTCAAAACCTTCGGGGCTAAATGCTTTTTCATAAAGAGCCGGTTCGGTTTTGTATAATTTATTTATGTCCGAAACAAAAGCTTTCATTTTTTTGTGTGGGTCAAATTCTAATAAATGCCAGTCTAAACTTTGTTGAAAATTCCACTCTTCTGTTTGTCCGAATTCCGCTCCTTGGAAAAGTAATTTTGTACCTGGATGCGTAAACATATATCCGTACAGGGTTCTTAAATTGGCAAAACGTTGCCATTCATCACCGGGCATGCGGTAAATTAATGACTTTTTACCATACACTACTTCGTCATGAGAGAGCGGAAGCATAAAATTTTCGCTAAAAGCATAAGCCAAGCTAAAGGTGATTTCGTTGTGATGGTGTTTTCTGTAAATGGTATCTTTTGAAAAGTAATCTAGTGTATCATGCATCCAACCCATCATCCACTTCATTCCAAAACCAAGTCCTCCTAATTGAGTAGGAGTGGTTACTCCAGTAAATGCAGTGGATTCTTCTGCTATGGTTTGTATGCCTTCAAAACGTGTATAAAGTTCGGTATTAAAATCTTTAATGAATTGAATAGCTTCAAGGTTTTCACGTCCGCCATATATATTTGGTTCCCATTCACCATCTTTACGGGAATAGTCCAAATAGAGCATGGATGCCACGGCATCTACTCTTAAAGCATCTACATGGAATTCTTGCATCCAAAAAACGGCGTTACTAATTAAAAAAGCCTTTACTTCATTACGTCCGTAATTAAAAATTAAGCTTTTCCAGTCCTGGTGGTATCCTTTTCGAGGATCGGGATGTTCATATAAATTTGACCCGTCAAAATAACCGAGTCCATGAGCGTCTTCTGGAAAGTGGGAGGGAACCCAATCCACTATTACTCCTATATCATTTTTATGAAATTCATCGATTAAATATTTTAAGTCATCTGGCGTGCCAAAACGTGCACTTGGAGCATAATAACCTGTAAGTTGATAGCCCCATGATGGGGAATAAGGGTATTCCATAATGGGCATGAATTCGACATGTGTAAAATTCATTTCGGCTACATAATTAACCAATTCAGTAGCTAATTCGCGAAAGCTTAAATTTTTATATCCCTCCTTTTTTTTCCAAGATTCAATATGGACTTCATATACAGAAAAAGGTTTATCCAAACTGTTTTTATTCTTGCGATAAGACATCCAAGCAGTGTCATTCCATTGATATGTTGAAGTATCTTGAACAACCGAAGCCGTTTTTGGAGGGATTTCGCATAACCTCCCATAAGGATCAGCCTTTTCGGTAATAATACCATTGTTATGGGATTCAATGCGGTATTTATATAATTCTCCGTGAGTTACATTAGGGATAAAGCCTTCCCATATACCAGAGCTGTCCCATCGGACTAATAATTCATGTTGGTTACCCTGCCAAAAATTAAAATTGCCAATGACTGATACGGATTTTGCGGTAGGTGCCCAAACAGAAAAATAAGTGCCTTTAACACCATCGATTGTTACAGTATGTGCTCCAAATTTGTCAAATAAGTTATAATGAGAGCCATTTTTAAATAGTGAAATATCAAAATCGGTAAATAAAGAATAAGGTTGTACAAGGCTCATTAAGTAATCTCGTTAAGGTTAGATTGTTTTTTTAGTTTAATCAAATTAGGTTAGCCTATACTAGTATTGGGCAAAATGACTGCTTTGTTTTTTATAACAACGATACCATCTCTGACCACATAGGTGTCTGTTACTATATCTGCAAGGTGATCACCTCCTTTTATAGTTACGTTATTACCAATACAACAGTTTTTTTCTAAAATTGCATTTGAAATGTTACAGTGCTCACCTACACCTACATAGGGGGTTCCATTTTTTTCGCACTCAGCAACTTCTTCCAGCGTTTGGTAATCATCGCTACCCATCATATAGGTGTTTTTCAAGGTGGTTTTACGCCCAATACGGGAGCGGATACCTATGACACAACGTTCAATAATATCGCCCGAAAGAATGCATCCAGCACTTATTAAGGCTTTACTCAATGTAGTCACATTAACTTTACTTGGTGGTAAAATACGTGACCTAGTGAGGATATTATTTTTGTTATCAAATAAATTAAATTTAGGAATATCATCTGTAAGCGCTAAATTGGCTTCAAAAAAGGATTTTATGGTACCTATATCTTCCCAATAACCTTCATATTGATATCCATATACTTTTTTACCACTGGTAATGGCATCAGGTATTATTTCTTTCCCAAAATCAATAGTGGTGGTATCACTTAGTACTTCATCCATTACCTTACGGTTAAAAATATAAATTCCCATGGAGGCTAAGTAGGTCCTACCAACGGCTTTCATATCATCGGATACGTCAGATTCCCAGCCAGGGAGTGCTTCGGCAGCAGGTTTTTCGGTAAAAGTTCGAATAAAACTATGGTCATCGGTTTTAAGAATACCAAATGAAGGAGCCTCCTTTGCCGAAACAGGTTGTGTGGCAATAGTGATATCGGCACCACTTTTTTCATGTGCAGTAATCATTTCGGTTAAATCCATTTGGTACAATTGATCACCCGAAAGGATAAGCGCATACTCATATTCATGTCTATGAAAATGATGTTGACATTGCCTAACCGCATCCGCTGTACCCTGAAACCATGTTTGATTATCGGGAGTTTGTTCGGCAGCTAAAATGTCGACAAAAGCTTCACTAAAATTACTAAATTGATAGGTGTTTTTTATATGAGAATTTAATGAAGCAGAATTAAACTGAGTCAATACATACATTCGTTTTAAATCATTATGTATACAATTAGATATAGGAATATCTACTAAGCGGTATTTACCTCCAACGGGTACTGCGGGTTTTGATCTATGACTCGTTAAGGGTTCAAGCCTTGTTCCTCTTCCTCCTCCAAGAATAATACTGAGTACTTTTTTATTTAACATTATTTACTAATTGTTTTTAAGTGAGTGGTACATGTGAATATATTGTTTGGCTGATCTGTTCCAGCTATTGTCAATTTTCATGATCAGTTTTTGGAGTTTGTTGTAAAATGGTTTATTGGCATAGATATCAACTGCTCGTTGGATGCCAAAACAAATTTCATGAACAGAAATAGTATTCATGGTAATTCCAAAGCCATGCTCCTGATCAACATCAATAATGGTATCAATTAAGCCTCCTACTTTACTTACAATAGGGATCATTCCGTAGGCTAACGCATACATTTGGTTTAAACCACAGGGTTCCACCCGTGAAGGCATTAACAGAAAATCTGCTCCGCCATAAATAATATGGGACAATTTTTCATTATAACCTATATGGTGGTTGTAATTGCCTTTGTATCGGTTTTGTATGTTTTTTAATTGCTCGGTAGTTTCCATATCTCCACTTCCAAGTACAAGTATGTTTACTTTTAATTTAAGTTGGTCAAAAACAGTTGAAATCACTTCAGGAAGTAAATCGGATCCCTTTTCGTACACAAAACGACCAATAAAAGCAACCAAAGGAAGTGTTGGGTCTAAATTAAATTTATTACAAATCCAATCTTTATTTCCTTTGCGACCACTGGCTACATTTTGTAATCCAAAATTTGATTCCAATAAAGGGTCTGTTTTGGGGTTCCAGACATCGGGATCTACACCGTTTAATATTCCGATTGATTTTTGATTTTCATGTGATAGTAACCATTCTAGTCCATTGGCTTTTTGTTGTAATTCAATTAAATAGCTTGGGGATACAGTAGTTACTTTCCATGCAGATTTAATGGCAGTTGCTAAGGGGTTAATTTGATGATCCCATTCTATGATTCCCGAATGTTTAAGGTCATATTCGGGAAAGTAATGTAATTTATCAAAGCTAAACCATCCTTGATATTGCGCATTATGAATAGTGAGTACAGTTGGGATTGTTTTTAAACTATTGTATTTGTGAGCGTAACTCATAAAAAAAGGAAGTAGTCCCGTATGATGGTCATGACAATGAATAACATCGGGTTTTAGTTCCATTTGTAACACAAAATCGGCAACTACTTTTTGAAAAGCGGTAAAACGTTCGGTATCGTCATGGTAACCATAAACATTTTCGCGATCAGTTAAATTTTCAATTTTAATGAGAAAAACGCTAAATCCAAGTTGTTTTTTAGGGACTTCAAGAATTTCATATTCAAATGCAGTTTCTCCCAAGTAAACAAGGTCGTTTATTACACAATTAAAATGAGTCGATTTCGTAAAATCTTTATCATAAAAAGGCATTACAACTTGCGAGGTAATGCCCGATTTTTCTTGGTATTTTGGAAGTGCTCCAACTACGTCTGCAAGGCCGCCAACTTTAGCAATTGGATAACATTCAGCAGTAACGTGTATTATTTTATTCATATAAACTTAATAGATACCTAAATATAACTAATGTTCGTTATTTGTCAATTTAATTGCTTAAGAATTGTTGATTTTTTAATATATGGTATTAAAAAAAATCAATACCAAATTATATTTATTAAATAAGTGTTATTTCATTAATTTTATTAAGCTCATCTAAAGAAAAGGTTGTTTTTTCTAATGAAAGTAGGTTCTCTTTTAATTGGGTTGATGAACTAGCTCCTACTAGTACCGATGTAATCCCTTTTTGATTTAATATCCAAGCTATTGCCATTTGCGAAAGTTTTTGATCTCTATTTTCGGCAATGCTATTCAATTGTTGTATTTGCGAAAGTTTAGCAGCAACAGTTTCCTTTTGTAAATACGTTTTATCCTTAGCAGCTCTAGAATCCTTAGGGATGCCATTTAAATATTTATTAGTTAGCATTCCTTGAGCTAATGGTGAAAAGGCGATACAACCTAAGTTGTTTGATTGTAATTCGGGTAACAATTCTTTTTCAATACTACGCTCAAATAAAGAATATTTAGCTTGGTGAATAATGAAAGGCACCTTTAACTCTTTTAATAATTTAGTTATTTTTTTGGTGCGTTTGGCATCATAATTCGAGATACCAATGTATAAAGCCTTTCCTTGTCTTACAATATCATGCAAGGCAATAGCCGTTTCCTCCAAAGGTGTTTCGGGGTCTGGACGGTGATGATAAAAAACATCAACATAGTCCAATTGCATACGTTTCAAACTTTGATCTAAGCTAGAAATAAGATATTTACGAGAACCCCAATTGCCGTATGGACCGGGCCACATATCATAACCTGCTTTAGTGGCTATAAATAACTCATCGCGATAAGCGTTAAAATTTCGTTTAAAAAGTGTTCCAAAATTTTCTTCGGCACTTCCATATGGAGGCCCATAATTATTTGCTAAATCAAAATGAGTAATGCCATGATCAAATGCGGTACGGAGGATATCTTCGGCATTTGCTAATTGGTTATAATGACTAAAGTTATGCCATAAGCCTAATGAAATGGCAGGAAGTTGTACACCGCTTTTGCCGCTACGTTTGTAGTGCATGGTTTCGTATCTGTCTTCTGCAGCAGCGTATGCTTTGTAATTTGATTTATCGTTGATTTGCATGTAGAGCTATAGTTTAAAATATGTGCTGTGTGAATTTACAGAATTTATAGCATTTGTTATTTGAAATTATTAGGAAATAAATGGATGTTTTTTCTTTGTACGAAATTAAAAAATAAGAGATAGGCTTATTTAATTAGTTCTTTTGTATTAAGGTAGAGGGTAAAAAAGTGATTATAAAAAAAGCGACACCAAATTAATGATGTCGCTTAAAAATTGTATGTGATTAGTTTTATTTTAAACCACCAATCATATCTTCGGGTTTAACCCATTCATCAAATTCTTGTTCAGTTACATAACCTAAGCGTACTGCTTCAGTTTTAAGAGTTGTTCCATTTTGGTGGGCAGTGTTCGCAATTTCTGCGGCTTTGTAGTATCCTATTTTAGTATTTAAAGCTGTTACTAGCATTAAGGAGTTGTTTAACAATTCTGTGATGCGCGCATGATTTGGTTCAATACCTGTGGCACAATTGTCATTAAAAGATACACAAGCATCGCCAATAAGCTGTGCACTTTGTAGTACGTTAGCCGCCATTACAGGCTTAAATACATTAAGTTCAAAATGTCCTTGCATTCCACCTACATTTACAGCTACATCATTACCTAAAATTTGTGCACACACCATGGTTAAGGCTTCGCACTGTGTTGGATTTACTTTTCCAGGCATAATTGAGCTACCAGGTTCGTTTGCAGGGATTATAAGTTCCCCTAAGCCACTTCGTGGTCCAGAAGCCAACATACGAATATCATTCCCTATTTTATTTAAAGAAACTGCTAATGTTTTTAAAGCGCCATGTGTTTCAACTAAAGCATCATGGGCTGCAAGTGCTTCAAATTTATTTTTAGCAGATACAAAAGGAAGTTTTGTAAATTCAGCAATATATTCTGAAACACGTTTAGCATATCCTTTAGGCGTGTTTAGTCCTGTTCCAACTGCAGTTCCCCCCAAAGCTAGTTCGGCCATATGAGGTAAAGTACTTTCTAGCGCCATAAGTCCATGGTCTAATTGGGATACATAACCCGAAAGTTCTTGTCCTATAGTTAAAGGCGTAGCATCCATAAAATGAGTTCTACCAATTTTAACTACATCTTTAAACTCTTCAGATTTTTTATGAAGTGTATTTCTTAGTTTTTGTATACCAGGAATAGTTACTTCAACTAATTTTTTATAAATAGCAATATGCATTCCAGTAGGGAAGGTGTCGTTCGATGATTGTGATTTGTTAACATCATCATTCGGTTGTAGTGTTTTTTCACCTTCGCCTATAGTTTGACCAGCAATTTGGTGTGCTCGGTTGGCCACTACTTCATTTACATTCATGTTACTTTGCGTACCAGAACCTGTTTGCCAAATGACTAAAGGGAATTGGTCGTCATGTTTTCCTTGTAAAATTTCATCACAAGCTTGAGCAATTAGATCACGTTTTTCAATAGCAAGTGCGCCAAGTTCACAATTAGTATATGCTGCTGCTTTTTTTAAGTAAGCAAATCCATATATAATTTCCAAAGGCATTGAAGCACTAGGTCCAATTTTAAAATTATTTATTGAACGTTGTGTTTGAGCACCCCACAATTTATCAGAAGGTACTTTAACCTCTCCCATTGTGTCTTTTTCTATTCTGTATTCCATGATATTTTGTTAATACACCCGATATAGGTGTTTTTTTGAATGTGTAAAAACGAGCACAAATTTAATAAAGCATAATTAGATTGTCAAAGACTAGTAGGCTTTTAGCTTATTACTGGTTTTTTAATGGAATATTGAGTAATTAATAATTATTTTGAAATATTTGAGATATATGTCAATAAAAAGACGCTTTAATGCTTTAATGAATAATATTAAAAAATCACAAGGTCATTTATTAACAACTAAAAACAATTTTTTATATTTGTAGCAAATAAATTATATCATGTTTGAATTTGACCAATATTTAGGTTTTTTAGCTTTTTTAACCATATTGACCATTGGGTTCTGGTTAATGATTTTTTTAGCATCTTTTGTTCCTTATTGGATAGGAGGGGCTATTGTTGAAATGATAAAAAATAAAGGAAAAAAAATTGAGCATAAGCCTTAATTTTTACCATTTAATATACAAAAGGAAGCCAATCAGCTTCCTTTTTTGTTTTTGTAAGATTATCAAAATCTAAAGCAAATACTAGCAAGTGTTTGAATTTAGTATTCTAATTGATTACAAAAAATTAGTAATTGCTAGTTTTATTGATTTTTAAGCTTAGAAAGGAAGTCACTTTATATAAAAATCAGATCTTAGTTTAAAACATTTATTAGTAATAATATTTATATTTACTTACACATATACATACAAAATAGTTACCCTATGAAAAAGATCATATTTGCATTAACAATAATAGCTACATTAGCAAGTGTATCCTGTAAAAAGAAAGCCGAAACTAAAGAAGCTGTAGAAAAAGAGGTGGCAGCACCTAAAGGCTATAAGGTTTCTGCTCAAGGCTCAATTGTGGAATGGACTGGTTATAAGTTTACAGAAAAGAAAGGTGTTAAAGGAAAATTTAAATTAATAAACGTAATTAATGCGCCATTGGCTCAAACTCCAATAGCTGCATTTAATGGTGTTGATTTTAGTATCCCTGTTAGTAGTATTTTTAGTGATAATGCTATCCGTGATGGAAAATTGATGAAATTGTTTTTTGGTTTTATGGATAATACGGAGTTACTAACTGGTAATTTTGTAACTAAAGGAGAGCAGA
This sequence comes from Aquimarina agarilytica ZC1, assembly GCF_000255455.1. Taxonomy (GTDB): domain Bacteria; phylum Bacteroidota; class Bacteroidia; order Flavobacteriales; family Flavobacteriaceae; genus Aquimarina; species Aquimarina agarilytica. The sequence continues at coordinate 51,734 of NZ_JH621249.1, forward strand.
TTGTATTGAATTTGAAAATGAATAATGTAACTAAGGAGATTCCTTTAACCCATACAGTTTCGGACAGGCATGTTAAGCTAGAAGGAAGTTTAAATATTTTAGATTTTGGAGCTGAAAAGGCATTTAACTCTATACACAAGGCTTGCGAAGTATTACATACGGGAGCAGATAAAGTAAGTAAAACTTGGGAAGATGTAAAAATTGAAGCTATTGTGTTTTTAAAGGAATCATAATTGATAGCTTTATTGAATAACTTGAGACCACTTTAAAGAGTGGTCTTTTTTAGTTTACAGCAATTATTTTTGAATGGAATTATATAATCCAATTAACAAAGAAAGCATTCATATTGTAAAGAGTGCAAAGGATTGTGGGGAAAACGAAGGTATAGAAATAGAAGTTACTTTGGCTCCAAAGGGAGGTAACCCTATTCATTTTCATACCAAGTTTACAGAACATTTTTATGCTTTAAAAGGAGTTTTGGGCTTACATTTTGATGGCACAGAAATACAACTAAATCCAGCAGAAGATTTTGCAGTTAGACCTACAATTAATCATAGATTTTATAACCCAAGCAAAACAGATGTTATTAAATTTAAGGTAATAATTACGCCACCAATAGAAAGTTTTGAGTGGTTTTTAAAAGCTCAATTTGGATTGGTAAATGATGCTAAAGTTTTTAGTTCATTACAAGTACCAAAAAATCCCTTACATTTATTGGTGCTGCTACAATGGGGCGATACGCAATCAAACACATTACTGTATCAATTAGGAAAACCTTTTTTAAAACTAGGCTATCAATTTGCAAAAAGCTTAGGAGTGGAACAAAAACTAAAAGACCGCTATTGCTGATGATACTAATTTTGGGTTTTTAGGTATTAAAATTTATTGTCTTTATTGTCTTTATTGCTTACAATAACAAACAGAGTTGTTCAATTTGGTTTTAGTGATTATTATTCAATAATTTGTAAAGCATTAAAAATACAGTAGATTAGTATTTTATATAAAAGATATATAGACAATAGTTTATATTGAATTGTTAGCAATAATACAAAACCAACTAAATGAAGAATAGATTAATCGTATTCATTTTTTTTACAACAATCTTTTTCAGCTGTAAACAAACAATAGATTGTGATTTAATAATTACTAATGCTAATGTTTTAAATGTAGAAACAGGAAGTATTTTAGAAAACAAATCTATAATAATTAATAAAGGTAAAATTGAAAACATTATTTCAAATTCTAAAAACTATAAAAGCACACAAAATATAGATGCTAAAGGAAATTTAGTTACCCCAAGTTTTATAGATACCCATATTCATCCAACAGATGTTTTTGGAGATAGAGATAAAGCTCCTAAAAGATTAGATAAAAATGCTCGTAAAAAGCTATCAGATGCATATTTACCTTATGGTACAACAACAACACTAATGTTAGGTCAGCCAGAAAATTGGTTAGATACAATACTTAGCTGGCAAAAAGAACCAAACTATCAATATACTGACCATTATACTTCTGGAGGAGCAATGATTTCCAAAGAAAATAGAGAGCCATATATTGGTCATTGTGTTTTAGAAAATTCACAAAAAGCAAAAGATAAAGTAATCGAATACCATAATTTAGGAATCAGACATATTAAATTATATTACAGACTAAATAATCCCGAATTTGAAATAGCTTATAAAACAGCTGATAGTTTAAATATGAATGTTTATGGACATATTGGAGGGTTTGGATTAGAGCACCTAAAAATTGAGGAGACATTAAAATTAGGGTTAACAAAATATGAACACCTAGGAATTATACCTAACAATATTTTAACTAATCAGAATGATTGGGATAAACTTGATAAACAATTTGCAGAACATTTTGGAGAGATGGATTCCGAATCAAGAGTACTTGAATATTTATTAGAACAATTTCGATATATAGATGAATACAAAAAAAATGAATTGAATAGCTTTATCAATTTACTTGCCGAAAACAATGTGTCATTTTCCACAACAATTCATTATTTATATCAGCAATTTGAATCTACTTATTTCTCTGAACCTTCTGACAAGAATCTAACTATTAAACAAAAAAAACGATGTCTTGAAAATTTTGAAATTATGATGAAATATGTAAAACAAATGCACAATTCCGGAATCCAAATAAGACTTGGTTCTGATATGCCTAATGGAGGAAAAGCTAATATTTCTGAATTAATACTAATGTACAAATATGGTTTCCCAGTGGCAGATGTTATGAAAATAGCCAGTTTAAATGGAGCCAATGCTATCGGAATTGAAAATGAGGTTGGTTCATTAAAAAAAGGAAAAAAAGCAAACTTGATAATCTGGAGAGAAAGCCCGTTTGATAATATTGAAAACTTCACATCAGAAAAAACAATAATTAAAGATGGAAAAGTTATTTTAAAGTAAAAAGTACTATTGCTAACAAGGGTAACCGTTGCACAAGCCCTTAATTTCACAAAATAAGCTTTAAAATAAGCATCTCTAAGAGGTCATATTTTATACTTTAAAGATTAAACTCGTAAAATTTAGCTTGCTTAAAAATGAGAATATCAACTCATAAAACGTGTTTTTCAATAGCGCTTTAATTACTTGAGCTTTTGCTTTACTTTTTGCTGTTTTTTGAATGAATTTTAGGTACTTTTTCAAATTATAAGCCATAGCTGACAGATGCATTACTTTGTTTGCTTGTTTTAGCCCTAAGGTATTTATTTTTCTAAGCCCCATAAATTGCGTTAAGGTGCCAAAAACAGGTTCTACTGTGCTCTGCCGTTTGGCTTTCATATAGCGTCCTTGTTTACTATTTACTCTCGCATTATTACGCTCATATTCATCTCGGTAATAAGTTACTGTAATTCGCTTTTCTTTTGCTGTTTTTCCTAAGCATTCAGAGGCTAAGGGACAGCCTTTGCATTGTTTGGACGAACTTCGGTACTCCTTCTTTTTGGTTTGGGTTCTGTAATCTAAAAACACTTTCTTAAAAGGGATAATCTCTCCTTTTGGACATTTATAATAATCTCCCTCTTGGTTATATTCAAAACCTTCTGGTCCTCCTTTATACGTCCCGTGAGGTGGTATAAAACTTTGTAATTGTTGCTGTTCTAAAAAAGCATAGTTTTCTCCACTACTGTATCCTGTATCGGCTACACAATTCTCCCATACAAATCCGTGATTCCATAAGCGTTTTTTTGTGCGTAATACAATATCTTGAAGCTGTTGATTGTCCTTCCCATCTGCATGATAGGCTCTGATATCTGTTATTACATGGTGAGCACTATCTACACTTAATTGACTTAGATAATTAAGCTTTCTGGCCTTACCTGGTTTTACGCTTATACGTGCATCGGGATCCGTTGGACTATAATGGGTTTTATTACTCGTGTAACGGCTCCCTTTATTGCCTGCTCCAACTCGCTGGTCTTGATCTGCCCGCCACTTTTTATTACGCGAGACTATATTTTTTAACTCGCCCTTGTTTGCTGTTATTGTTTTCTCCGCTTTGGTGGATTTATCTTCTTTTGCCTTACGGTAAACTTCTTTATCGGCTTTACTTATATGACGGACTTCTGCTAAATGAGCTTTCAAATCTTGTGCAGGTACTTTAAGTTCTAAACTATCCATACTCGCATTGGCTTTTACTGGAGCTGAATCTATGGCTTGGGTATGACCACTTACCATTCCTTTTCCTACACATAAACTAAAAATGTGAGTGAATAGTTCTTCAAAAACCGCTTCGGGAAACAATTGTCGTGTTCTACTTATAGTACTATGCCAAGGGAGTTCTTCATCTAGATCATAGCCTAAAAAGAATAGTATATCCAAACGCATACTACAATGCGCTATCAATTTACGATCACTGATGATATTTTCTAAATAACCTACTAAACACAATTTAAAAAACACCACAGGATCTATACTTTTTTGTCCACTTTTACCATAGTATTGCTGGGTGCGTTTATATAAAAAATCAACCTCCAAAACCGAGGATAACTGCCTATAAAAATTAGTCTTTGGTACCCGATCACTTAACTGAAAACTCGTGAATAATTTCTCTTGATAATTCTTTTTGCCTTGCATATCTAAAAATAACAAATAATTGTACTTTTAAAAAATACTTGTGCAACAGGCACAAGGTATAAAAAACATAGGGCGTTTGTGCTAAACCGAAAATTCTGGGAATATTAACAAAGTCCGCTAAATATAAAATTTGGCATTTATAGAAAATAAGATAAAAGCAAAATATTTATATTTAGCTAAGTAATAAATCGAAACGAAAGTGCGTATCACCTGCCCTACGTTTCTTATACGAGACGTTGTGTTTCATACAAAAGAACTAAAATCTAGAGTACTTGATAGAGTTGATTAGTATAATTGTAGCCAAATCAAAAAAATATTCTAAATCAGATTTAGCACAAAAAGGAATTCTGATTATTAATTACCTTGATGAAAATTCAAAAACCTTTTCTTTTAAAAGACATGAATTAAAAAAACGTTACAACAACTAGATGTTCGTATGGCTTGTTGAATTCAATATGAGTATAGGATTGACTTATCCCATGTCCTTAAGGATATATTTGCTATTTGAATTACTATAAAGTTTAGCCTGCGTTTTTATGCTGATGACAATTACACGTAGCTCTTTGAGGGGTTTGAAGCGAAAATTCCCTTTTTTTATTCAACAAGGAGCCATTGCAATATTACTGACATACAGTAGGGGGGACTAGTTAATATAAAACCCAATTTTAAAACAACAAAATAAAATCACCCATGCATACTAGCATCTCTACTAAGAGATTTCATTATGGAAGCTTCGTAATCCAATAAATCTTGCCATTTGGTATCTACCTCTTGGCGATCCCCATATCGACGAGCGAAATTTAGGAACATAGTATAATGATTAGCTTCACTAACCATTAAATCACGGTAAAACTTAGCTAATTCGGGATCGGGTAGTTGTTCCGATAGTAGTTTGAAACGTTCACAACTTCTAGCTTCAATAAGTGCGGCATATAATAAACGATGCACAAGTTGAGTGGTGCGACTTCCTCCTTTGGGGAAAAATTTTAGGAGCTCAATTACATAATCATCTTTACGGTCACGACCAAGGGGAATCCCTTTGTGAATTAGCTTGTCATGAACAAGTTTAAAATGACTCATTTCTTCTTTTACAAGCGAAATCATTTCTTGAACAAGTTCGGTGTATTCGGGAAAACTATTGGTTAATGAAATGGCTGTTGATGCTGCTTTTAATTCACAATAAGCATGGTCAATAAGAATTTCATCAATGTTTTTTTCAACAATGTTTACCCAACGTGGGTCAGTGGGAAGCTTTAATCCTAACATAAGTTTTGGTATTATATGTCTAAATCAAATTTAGCTCTTAATTTATCAATCAAAGGGTTTTTTTCTTTGAGTTTGTCGTATTTATCTTGTGGCGTAAAAGCATGTTTAACTGCAACGGCTTCATTTACAGTTATTTTTAAGCTAATACTGTAGTTGTCTAATTCTTCGCCCATATAGGCAAGAAGCGGGGTTTGGATATTTTCGATATCCAAACGCATAGTCTCATTTGGTAACTCGAGTAAAAGTTCAAAATTATCACCTAATTTTGGTTTGTTCATGGCAAACATGGAACCAATAATACGCTCTCCTTTTTTGTCCATGCGTTTTCCATAGGTATTCCATAATTTTAAAGCTTGTTCTTCTGTAAAAGGAGTTTTGGGAAGATCCTTAGGGTCTTCAATAATAACTTTTCTCTTTTTACTTAAAGCTTTTTTCTGTTGAATACCTTTAATAGAAAGTGCCGATCCAATAGTGTTTTCAATATTAATTGTTGGAGCGGTTGGGGCTTTTTTGGGAGGGTTTGGTATATTAGGTGCTGCTACAGCAGTGTTAACATTAACAGTATGGGCATTATTTTCAGTTACTTGAGTGTTGTTTTCGCTTTCAGCATTAAAAAACGAAGGAGGAATTATGCTAGTTGAGCCTTTTTTTTTTCGTCAATAGCGGTTATTGAAGCCAGTTTCATTAAGCAAAGCTCCACTAATAAACGTTGATTTTTACTAGTTTTATATTGTAAATCACAAGTATTGGCAAGCTCAATGCCTTCTATTAAAAAAGGAGCAGGAGCTTTTTGCGCTTGTTCGTGATAAGTTGCTTTAATTTGTTGGCTTACCTCAAGTAAATTAATTGTTTGCGGGTTTTGACATACAAGTAAATCTCTAAAATGAGAAGCTAAACCAGCAATAAAATGATGTGAGTCAAAGCCTTTGGTGATAATTTCATTCAGGCTTATCATTAAACCTGGAATGTCATTAGTTAGAATTTGATTAGTAACCGAAAAATAGGTTTCATAATCAAGTACATTTAAATTTTCGGTAACAGCCTGTCGTGTTAAGTTATTCCCACAATAACTTACCACTCGATCAAAAATAGATAAGGCATCTCGCATAGCCCCATCAGCTTTTTGAGCTATAATTTGTAAAGCGTCTTCATCGGCAGTAATGCCTTCAGTTTTACAAATTTCTATTAAATGTCCTTTTGCATCAGCTACGGTGATTCGTTTAAAATCAAAAATTTGACAACGCGATAAAATTGTGGGTATAATTTTATGTTTTTCGGTTGTTGCTAGAATAAAAATAGCATGCTTTGGTGGTTCTTCCAATGTTTTAAGAAAAGCATTAAAAGCCGAGGTAGAAAGCATGTGAACTTCATCAATAATATACACTTTGTATTTTCCTACCTGCGGAGGGATACGCACCTGGTCAATTAGGCTTCGGATATCATCAACGGAGTTGTTTGAAGCAGCATCTAATTCAAAAATATTGAAAGCAAAATCTTCATTATCATTCGTAGTATCATCGGCATTTATTTTACGAGCCAATATTCGGGCACAGCTGGTTTTACCAACACCACGAGGCCCTGTAAAAAGTAAAGCTTGCGCTAAATGGTTGTTATCAATAGCATTAAGTAATGTATTGGTAATAGCCTGTTGCCCTACAACATCTTTAAAATGTTGCGGACGATATTTACGCGCGGATACTATAAATTGTTTCATACTTCTGAAAGCTAAATTACAAATACGTACGAGGAAAAAAAGGCTTTAGTATGGTTTTTTTGATGGAGTTATTCACAGGTCATTTTATTAAACCCCGAATTATGCATTAAGAAACAGTATCGCACAGTTTGGTTATAAAAAAAAGCCATGCTAAAAAAAACATGGCTTTCATACGATATCATTAGTAGAATTGATTATTTCAACTCAATAGTTTTAGTCAAATCACCAATTTTTATAGTAAACTCACCGGGTTCGGCAACCCATTTTTCTGCTTCATTAACAAATTTAAAGTCAGTAGGCTTTAAAGTGAAATTCACTGTTTTACTTTCGCCAGAAGTTAAGTTAACTTTTTTAAAGCCTCGTAATGATTTTACTTCGGGACTAATACTAGCAATTTCATCTCTTAGGTACAATTGAACTACTTCTTTCCCAGTTACTTTTCCTGTATTTTTTACAGTTACCGAAACTTCAATAGTATCAGATGCACTAAATACATTTTTATTTACTGTTAAATTACTGTAATCAAATGTAGTGTAGGATAAGCCTGTTCCAAATTCATATAAAGGATTATAACTTTTTTGGTAGTCGGCATCATCATTTTGTTCCTCGTCACCTAAACTTTCGGTGTATTTACGATTGTATTTTTGTAATGAATTGGTAAAACGAGGATAGTTATAAGGTAATTTACCACTTGGGTTTACGTCGCCATAAATAATATCAACTAAAGCACGAGAACCTTCGCTTCCAGGTAAATAACATTGAATAGTTGCTTTTGATTTAAGTTCAAAATTAGTGATTGTTCTTGGTCTACCTTCGTTTAGTACCAATATAACAGGCTTTCCTGTAGCTAATAAAGCTTCGGCTAATTTTTGTTGTGGCTCGGTAATGGCTAAGCCCATAATATCACCCGGAGTTTCGGTATAATTATGTTCACCAACACATAACACAATAACATCAACCGATTGCGCTTTTTTAACAGCCTCAGCAATGTTAACTTCTTTAAAAATTGCTACGCCTTGGGCATAACTTACGTTTTCTTTACCTACTTTATTTTCAAAAGCTTCTAAAATAGTAAATTCATCTTTTTCAAATTCATCTGCTTTTTCACCTTGCCAAGTAAATGTCCAGCCTCCATTTAAAAACTTCATACTATTGGCTGTTGGTCCTGTAACTAGTACTTTTTTGTTTTTACTCAAAGGTAAAATAGCGTCATTATTTTTTAGTAAGGTGATGGATTCTGCAGCAGCGTTATAAGCTAAAGTTTCATATTCGGCTGAACCAAATTTTTTGTAGTCTTTAGGTTTAGCTACAAAAGGCTGATCAAACAAACCTAATTCGTATTTAAGTGCTAAAATTTTTAATACTGCATCGTCAATTCTAGTCATAGCTACTTCACCGCTTTTAGCTAATGAAAGTAAGTCATTATAAAAGGTGTAATTATCAGGTACCATGCTCATATCAATACCTGCGTTTATAGCCATTTTTACAGCTTCGCGATTATCTTTAGCTACTTTGTGGCGTGTATACAGGTAAATAATATCCTGCCAATCGGTTAACACCATGCCTTGGAAACCTAATTGTTCCTTTAAAATAGTTGTTAATAATTTTTTACTGGCATGTACTGGTGTACCGTTAATTTCGCCAGAGCTTATCATAATACTTTTTGCTTTGGCATCAATGGCAGCTTTAAAAATAGGTAGATCAAATTGTTGTAATACCCTGTCAGGGATAATACTTGGAGTCCGGTCACGTCCGGTCACAGTACTTCCATAGCCTACAAAATGTTTGATGCATGTAGCTACATTGTATTTATCACCAACATTGTCTCCTTCAAAACCTTTAACCATGGCAACACCCATGGATTTAGAAAGGTAGGTGTCCTCACCAAAAGATTCCCATAAACGAGACCAAACTGGGGAGCGCGGTAAATCTAAATCGGGTGAAAATACCCATGGAATTGAAGAAGCTCTGGTTTCATACGCAGAAACACGAGTACCTTGTTCCACTAAATCAGTATTCCATGTAGCTGCCATTCCTATTTGTTGAGGGAATAAGGTAGCTCCGGCAGTATAACTAGATCCATGAATGGCATCGATACCATAAAGGATAGGTATTTTTTTATCAGTTTTATTCGAAATAGCTTCAATTTTAGCCATTAGTTTTCCCCAAACTTCTGGAGTTACGCCACCTGTGCCTGGTACATTTAAAATGGAACCAATATTGTATTTTACTATGGCTTCTTCAAGTTTAGCCTCATCAAGTACACCAGGACTAGATTCAAATGAAGTAATAGTTAATTGATTCATTTGACCAATTTTTTCTTCTAGCGTAAGCGAAGAAAGTAGTTTTTTAGCCTTACTAAGTGATGATTGAGAAAATACAGGAACAGGAGGTCCATTTACTACCATCGTTTTAGTGGCAGCAGTAGTAATTACAGTACTTACAGAGAATACTGTAATTGCAAAATTTTTTAATTTCATGGTAATAAGTTAGTTATGTGACATGAAATATAAGAAATTATTAAGCTATTGTAAAAAAACTAGTCTTTTTCTTATTTTGATTGTTTTGCTTACTGTAAAAATAGGTTTAATTGGTAGCCTCTTTGAATAAGTTTTCAATGTTTATTTCCTGCGGTTGTAATTGCGTTAATTTTAAATTATGAGCAACAGCAAAATCAAATAGGTGTATAGCGCAGTTCTCCTGGTTGTCAAAACTTACTATAAACTGAGTGTCTTTTAGTTGTGTTATTCCTATTACATTAGGTAATTTTTCAAGGGAAGCCACATGAGGGGGGTGATTAAAAGTGACTAGTAAGTTTTGTTTTGTATTTAAGGAGTCAATACGTTGATCGGTAACTAAAGTTCCTTTATTTATAACAAGCACTCGGTCACACATAGCTTCCACCTCTTGCATAATATGGGTTGATAATAGTACCGTTTTGTCCTTACCTAAACTTTTAATTAAACCTCTAATTTCCACCAATTGATTAGGGTCTAATCCCGTAGTGGGTTCATCCAATAATAAAACTTTAGGATCGTGTAATAGTGAGCAAGCTAATCCAACTCGTTGACGGTATCCTTTTGATAGTGCCCCAATTTTTTTTGATGTTTCATTTTGTAGTCCCGTTAATTCGATAACTTCATTAATTCTAGATTTAGGAACCTTATACAAATTGGCATTAAAATTTAAATATTCTTTAGGGTATTGATTTAAATACAGCGGATTATGTTCGGGTAAGTATCCGATACTCTGTTGTACCTGTTTTGTTTGCGTGTTGATATTAAAGTTGTTTACAAAAGCGTCACCATCAGTAGGAGTTAGGTAGGTGGTCAACAATTTCATTAATGTTGATTTTCCGGCACCATTAGGCCCTAAAAAACCAACTATTTGTCCACTAGGGATATCAAAAGACATATCGTTTAGAGCTTTTTGATTACCGTAATGTTTGGAAAGGTTGGATACTTTTATTGACATTTGTAAACTTCTTAGTAGCACAAAAATAATTTTATAAATAGGAATAGCGCTATTAATTTTTTCTTTTCTAAAAAAATCTTAAAAAAAATTTTTGCATTGTCAAAAGTTTAAATACATTTGTAGCATATTAATAAGTCAATGAACAATTTATTTTTTTACAACCGATTTTATTTCTTCTTCTTTTTTAGATAGAAGCGGGATTTTGGTATGTAAAAAGTAAAATGCTAAATATATAAAATCCCGATTCTGAAATAGAGTCGGGATTTTTTTGTGTAGTTATTGAAAGTACTAGTATAATAAATGAAACAAATAATAGGAATACAAGGAGTTAAAGGATCCTACCATCATCGTGTAGCTTTGACTTATTTTGGGAATGATATTGAGGTAAATGAATGTATGTCTTTTCAGGAATTGGTATATAACCTAGAAAAAGGAATATGTACCGATGCTGTAATGGCCATTGAAAATTCAATAGCAGGGTCTATTATTCCTAACTACGCATATATTGATGAGCATGATTTAACTATTAGTGGGGAGTTTTATTTACCGATACATCATTGTTTGATGGCTTTAGAAGGGCAAGCTATTTTGGACATTAAGGAAGTATATTCCCATCCAATGGCATTATTACAGTGTAAAGAATTTTTTAGAGCACATTCACATATTAAGCTAATTGAAGATGCTGATACGGCAGAGGTAGCTAAACGCATTACAGATAAAAAGTTACTAGGTGTTGCCGCTATTGCGGGAAAAACAGCAGCCGATATTTACAGTTTAAATGTTTTGGCCGAAGATATTCAAACGATAAAAACAAATAGTACACGTTTTTTTATTTTAAATACCAGAAATGATTCAGGGGTAAAAAAAGAAGAAGTTAATAAAGCTTCGCTAAAATTTGTATTAGATCATAAACGCGGCAGTCTAGCGGCAGTATTAAATGTATTGAGCGATTGTCGAATGAATTTAACCAAAATACAATCATTACCTGTAATTGATAAACCTTGGAAGTATGCTTTTTTTGTTGATGTAACTTTTGATAGTAGTATCAATTACGAAAAAGCCACATCGATATTAGAAATTATGGCAACTGAATTTAAAATACTTGGTGAATATAAAAACCAAAAAGGATGAGTATAGTAACAGCAAAACGTTTAGATACAGTAGAGGAATACTACTTTTCTAAAAAATTGAGAGAAGTTCGTTCCTTGGTTTTGCAAGGGAAGCCTGTTATTAATATGGCTATTGGTAGTCCAGATTTGGAACCACCAGTATCGGTAATTAAAGCAATAACCGAAGCTGTTTTGGTAAATGGAGCACATAAATATCAAAGTTATCAAGGTTTACCAGAGTTACGTAAAGCTATTGTAAATTTTTATGAGCTACATTATGGAGTTGATTTGAACGAAGATACCGAAGTACTTCCGTTAATGGGGTCAAAGGAAGGTATTATGCATATTTCCATGGCCTATTTAAACGAAGGGGATCAAGTGCTTATACCAAATCCAGGTTATCCGACATACACATCGGTTACTAGATTATTAGGAGCCGAACCTATTTTTTATGATTTATCAGCAGAAAATGCTTGGGAACCTAATCTTGAAGCTTTATCTAAGCAAGATTTAAGTAAAGTGAAAATCATGTGGGTTAATTATCCACATATGCCTACTGGAGCGGCTGGATCAAAGGAAATGTTTAAAAGTTTAATCGCTTTCGCTAAGAAGCATAATATATTATTGGTAAATGATAATCCATATAGTTTTGTATTGAATCCAGAACCAATGAGTATTTTGAGTATACCAGGAGCTAAAGAAGTCGCTATTGAGTTAAACTCATTAAGTAAAACCTTTAACATGGCAGGTTGGCGTGTTGGTATGGTGTTAGGAGCTAAAGAAAAAATAGAAGCTATTCTAAAAGTAAAGAGTAATATGGATAGCGGTATGTTTCAGGGATTACAAAAAGGAGCTATAGCCGCATTGGAGTGCGGTACAGAATGGTTTGCTAGTATGAATGAGGTGTATGCCAAACGTAGAAAGTTAATTTGGAAATTAGCCACACTATTAGGTTGTACATATGATCAACATGCTACGGGAATGTTTGTGTGGTCTAAGTTACCAGCAGAGATTACAGATGCCGAAGCGTTTATTGATCGTATTTTGTATGAGAAATCCATATTTATAACACCAGGTACCATTTTTGGAAGTCAAGGAAAAGGATACATACGTTTTTCATTATGTATTGATGAAAAAGCAATAGAAGAAGCCATCGAACGTTTAAATGGATTTGTTTAGCCAATAAAGGTTTAAAATTGTAAAAAATAACGGTAAGTATTAAATTAATTAAAGCTAATTGCATAGCGCTTAAAGCTAATGGCAATTCGCGTTAAGCGAATCAGATCAATGAAAGTTTTTGTAATAGGAGTAGGGTTAATAGGAGGTTCATTAGTAACTGATATAAAAGTAGCTTATAAAGATGCGATTGTATATGGTATTGATGCTAATGAAAGCAACTTGGCCACAGCAATTTCATTGGGCTTTGTGGATAAAAGTGCTACCTTTGCAAACTTGTATGAAGCGGATGTTGTAATTTTAGCCATTCCAGTGGATATTGCTCAAATTGTGTTACCACAAGTATTGGATAAAATAGAAGATCATTGCTTAGTTTTTGATGTAGGTTCAACTAAGGAAAAATTGTGTAATCAAGTTTCGAAACATTCAAAAAGAGCTTGTTATTTAGCGGCTCATCCTATTGCAGGTACAGAATTTTCGGGGCCTAAAGCAGCTTTAGCGAATTTATTCAGAGGAAAAGCGAATATTATTTGCGAAGTTGAAAAAACTGGGCAAAAGCAAGTAGAGTTTGCGTTGGATATTTTTGATCGTTTGGGAATGCGTATTCGTTATATGGACGCCGCATCGCATGATAAACATATTGCTTATGTATCGCATTTATCGCATGTAAGTTCATTTATGTTAGGTAAAACGGTTATTGAAAAAGAGAAAAATGAACGTGATATTTTTGATATGGCTGGAAGTGGATTTGCTTCGACCGTTCGTTTAGCTAAAAGTTCACCAGCAATGTGGACACCTATTTTTAAACAAAATAAAGAAAATGTAATAGGAGCATTACAGGAGTACATTGATAATTTAACAGCGTTTAAAGCCTTAATGGAAGCAGGTAATGATGAAGATATTTTTAATGAAATGAAAGATACCAATAGAATTAAAACAATTTTACAAGGTATTGAATGATTATAAGTAAATATCGATAAAGAGTAAAAAAATATAAGACAAAAGAAGAAAGAATATAGACAGGTTAGTTTATGAGTTTTATGGATAATATATAGTAAGTCTATTATCTATATTCGAATTTCTTTTTCTTACATAATTAAATACAAATAAGAATAAAAAGTGTCTAGCGACACACAACTCATTTACAATGGAAAACAAAAAGGAACTTAGAAATTGGTTAGATGCCTACAAGTTAGATCACCCTTTAGTAATTGCGGGACCTTGTAGTGCAGAAACAGAGGATCAGGTAGTTAAAATTGCACATCAATTAAAGGATTCAGATGCATCGGTATTACGTGCCGGAATCTGGAAACCCCGTACTCGCCCTGGAAACTTTGAAGGTGTTGGTGCTTTAGGATTAAAATGGCTACAAACAGCAAAAAAAGAAACTGGAATGCTTACGGCTACTGAGGTAGCCAACCCACACCACGTAGAATTAGCTTTAGAGCATGATATTGATATTTTATGGATTGGTGCGCGTAGCACGGTTTCACCTTTTATTGTTCAAGATATTGCAGAAGCTTGTAGAGGAATAAAAAATCCAGTATTAGTTAAAAACCCAATTAACCCAGACTTGGCTTTATGGTTAGGAGCGGTAGAGCGTTTTTATACTTGTGACGTTAAAAATCTAGGAGTTATTCACAGAGGGTTTTCTACTTACGAAAAAACAAAGTACAGAAACATTCCAGAATGGCAAATTCCAATTGACTTACAAGCTAAGTTCCCAGATTTACCAATTATATTAGATCCTTCGCATATTGCAGGACGTAGAGATATTATTCAGGATTTATGTCAAACAGGTTTAGATTTGAATTTTGATGGAATGATTATAGAATCTCATTACGATCCAGATAATGCTTGGAGTGATGCTAAACAACAAATTACACCAGATACACTTATTCAAATCATGAAAGATTTGAAAGTACGTAGTGAAGGTGGTACAGCAGCATACGAAAGTGCTTTAAATGAATTGAGAGCACGTATTGATATTGCTGATGAAAGTATTGTACAGCAGCTAGCAAAACGTATGTCAATTTCTGATGAAATTGGAAAAGTAAAAGCGGCAAACAACGTTCAAATTTTACAAAATGATCGTTGGAATGCTATCAAAAATAAAATGATTAACGACGGTAGTCAAGTAGGTTTAAGTGAAGAATTTATTGAAAAAGTATATTCGGCAATTCACCAAGAATCGATTAGTCACCAACACAATATAGCTAAGTAATTTAGTAGTTAACTTATTTGTATTATAGGCCATTTGGAATTTTCCAAATGGCCTTTTTTATTAAGTAGCTATAGGAAAAACGGGGCATGGTGTAATTTCGTCTAATAAATCGTAATGTTATCTAAATAAAGGGGTGAAAAACAATTTATTGTGTTTGGTTAACGTTAATTTTTTTAATGATTAAAGGATCTTATTTATATCTAAACAATAAACTTAACAACACGATTAACACTATATCAATGAAAAAATTACTCTTATCTGTGGGGATGTTACTCACTTACCTTTCTACTTTTTCACAAGGATTGGAAGCTACTGCTAAAAACAAGATGGAAGAGCTGAAAGCATTAATAACCCAAGCAAATTCACAAGGGATTAATACTCGAAAAGAAGAAATGAGCATTCGTGTAGCTGAGGTGTATTTATTTTATGCTAATTGGGATGAGAAAAATTTAAAGGAGGTAGAAGCTGATTTTGAAGGACAGTTACCTGTAATTCCTTTAGACAGAAATGCGAATCAATTTGCTAAAGATATTCCTGATTATCAACGAAACGAAGTTATAGCGATGCTAGATGAGCGCATAGTAGTTTTAGGCGATCTTATTAATAACAAAGGAAAAAGACCCGAGTCAACTGCAATTATATGGGATCAATTAGCTATTCAAGGAAATCGTATTGTTCAAAACGGAAAGCCAATTTTTGGTAATGAGTGGACATTTAAACCAAATAAAGCAGGAAATTTAAATTTAACAGCATATTTTGGTAACCTAGGAGGCTATTTTTATGATCTACATCTTTTAGAAGAAAAACCCGATGGAAGTATTGAATTAAATAATGGACAAAAAAATGCCTTAAAAAATTTGAAAACAGGTACGTTTGGAGCTCCTTTTTTAGGAGGGAATAGGTTAGCTCCATTTATTACCCAAAAGTATCCAGATATCACAGATGGACATGCTGAATTTACCGGGTATGATATTGATCATCCGCAAACAAAACCATTATTAAAAGCTTTATTCGAAGGTTATGTACCTACATTTAAAGGGAAGAACATGAGCAAATTGGGGTATTTATTGGCAAATGAGCCACATTGGAATACTGCAGGAAGTTGGGATATTGTTGAAATAACAAAATACACTCATGCTAAATTTGTGACCTGGTTGCAAAAAAAGCATGGGAATATTGCTACTCTAAATAATTTATGGAATACATCATTTGCAAATTTTAAGGACGCTTCAAATAGTGTTACAACTCCAGTACCATCAAATATTCAAGGGAATCCAAAGTGGTATGATTTTATGCGCTTTAATCAAGAAAGAGTGATCGAGTATTTTAAGTTTATGAATGATGAGATTAAACGACTAGATAATGAAGCTAAAACACATATTAAATTAATACCATTTCAATGGAGTAATGATGACCGAGGGAGTGGTTTGGATTTTGAAGCATTAATGGAAATGTCCGATGTGATAGGACATGATGCCCACATGGATGGTTCCAGAAGATTTGGTGAAAAACCATGGCAAAAGCGTTATAAGCTTGATTGGACACATTTAACCATGGCGTTTGATTTTTTCCATTCAATTAAGCCTAATGCTATAAATTATAATTCAGAAGCTCATATGTTATTTAATGTGCGTTTTCGCGAAGCTTTCCTAAGGCCAGAATATGCAAGAGCTTCTCAATGGTTAGCCACTATGCATGGGTTGGATATGACTACAAATTGGGTGTGGACAAGGAGAGAAGATGGTTCGTACAGAAAAGGGACTAGAAATGCAACTACGGTAGGACAACAACCCAGAGTATTATTTGAGGTACATTCCACTATGATGGATATAAATAGTTACGGACAGGAAATTACTGAATTGCAGGAAGTAGAAAATCCAGTACGTATTTTTTATTCCGAAACATCAGCTATAAACAAACCTAATCATATGACTAATTTGAAGGATTTTTATGAAAGTCTTTATTTTGAAGGGTATCGATTGGGATTTGTGACTAAAAATATTATTGAAAAACAAAATCATAATAACTGGGAGTTTATTGTAGTAAAAGATACCGAGTTTGTACTGGAAAGTGAATTAGATGCTTTACAGGATTATTTGAATAATGGAGGGACTATTTTGTTAGATAATGTGAGTCTTAAAAAAAATGAATATGGACAAAATCATTCAAAATCACTTACCGCTGGAGCTGGAACTATTATTCCTATTAGTACGGCAAATGTTAAACAATCAATATTAACGCAAGCAGAATCAAAAGGCCATAAGCCTTTAATAAAAGTTACAGAAGTTAATAAGCAAGCGGTAAACTTCAAAGGAGTCGCACAACATTCTGTACGAACAACAACGGGTAAAAATGTGATATCATTAGTTAATTTAGGGGTAACAACAGCTACATTAAATTTAGCAATGAACGGAATTGAAGGTGATGATCTGGTTATTTATGATTTGTTAAAGGGCATAACTATTAAAAATGGTTTCGAATTAGCGCCAGAAAATGTTCTTTTTTTAGAGGTAAGTAACTCCAATCCTGAAAGCCTTGAATTAAATGCTTCCGCAGATTGTATTAAACCTTCGGGAGCGGGAAGTATCAAGTTAGATTATAAAACTAATACAACGAGAGATATCAATATTGATATTCAAGATTTATTGGATTTTAAAATTGTAGGTAAGGCTAAACAAACTGTAAATGGTGAGGATAGCGTAGTAATTAATTTTGACGCGAATGAAACTTTACGTGTAGGTGAAGAGTACCGATTAAATATTTATATGACCGAAGAAGGGAAAGGTTTTGCATCGACAGTCACAGATATTAAAAACGGAGTAAAAGTTACGGTTGAGACAGATTGCGTAAATACATTGAGTGCTAATGATTTCGAATTAACTATTGGAAAAGTTAATATATACCCAAACCCTTTTACAGATGTATTAACCATTGATGTGCCTAAAAAGAAATTGACATATCAAATTTTTGATTTGAAAGGTCAACGTTTTGAGGAAGGAGTGTTAAATGAAGAACAAACAAAGGTGAATCTGGAAAACTTAGCCCCTGGGGTTTATTTTATAGCATTAAAACAAAAAGAGACTTCTCTTGAAAAAGTAATTAAAATTGTAAAACAGTAACCAAAAATAATAGTGTATTCCATTTAAAAAACCTTGCCAGCTACCGGTAATGTAGAAGGAAACACACTTTATATTGTAAACTATTAATAAGCAACTTTTAAAGCGATAAATGCCATGTATTTCAATTAAAATACATGGCATTCTTATATTACTAAATCGTATTACAAAAACTTTAACACTACTTTTTGTCGATTAAGGGATGTTTTAACAATTGAAAATCAAATTATTGTATAATTTTAGGTATGCAAATTTATAATTTCAAAAATAGCAAACAATTAATGAGTCGTTATAAAGAACTCATGGAAGAAGCATATAATCTTAAACAGACAGATGCAGCCCTAAGTGATTATGACTATTTTGAAGCTATAAAAATTCGCAGGTGTTTGGAACTCCAATACCGATTACGTTTTAAAAAACCTTCTTTGGATTTATTAGATTAAAGGTAGGTTGCCATTTCTTGTTGCAATTTTTCAGCAGCTTTAGCTGCTTGGGAAGCAAAATCATTATCATTTGATGCATAAATAATTCCTCGAGACGAATTAACAAGTAACCCCACTTGATCATTTAATCCATATTTACATACATCAGCCAAACTTCCGCCTTGAGCGCCAACACCAGGGACTAATAAAAAGTTATTAGGAATTATTTTTCTAATTTCAGCAAAATATTCGGCCTTAGTAGCACCTACCACATACATTAAATTTTGAGCATTTTCCCAATTTTTTGAAGTTTCTAAAACATGTTTATAAAGTTCTACATCATTAATTTTTTGAGTTTGAAAGTCAAAAGCACCTTTGTTTGATGTAAGTGCTAGCATAATGGTGTGTTTATCTTTAAATGCTAAAAAAGGTTCAACCGAATCTTTACCCATATAAGGAGCTACAGTAACAGAATCAAATGATAAGTCATTAAAAAAAGCTTTAGCATACATGGTTGAAGTATTACCGATATCGCCGCGTTTGGCATCGGCAATGGTATAAATTTCGGGGTGTACAGCGTTTAAATATTCAATTGTTTTTTGAAGGGATTTCCATCCTTTCATACCATAAGCTTCGTAAAATGCGGTATTTGGTTTATAACTAACAGCAAAGTGGTGTGTGGCATCAATAATCGCTTTATTAAATGCAAAAATAGGATCTGGATCTCCTAATAAATATGGAGGAATTTTGTCTAAATCGACATCTAATCCTATACATAAAAATGATTTTTTCCTTTTAATTTCTGCAATTAGCGATGCTGTTGTCATAGTTTATTTTTATTTGTTTGCAAAGATAGTTTCTTTTAAGCGTTGCTTAAAATCCTTTTTTTATTCTGTAATTAGTTCTTAATAAAGCAGACTATTTTACTAAAGTTAATCATAATAAAGGGAATATGCCACTTCAAAAACTTAACAGGAATAGTATAGAGACCGGAGGTTTCCATGGAATACAGCAAAAAAGATTAATAGTACACCCCAAATATGGTCCAGGAATGGGGGTAAGACTTGGTACTTGGCCGGGAATAGGTAATTTAATTTATTTAGCAGATTCATGGTTTGGAACGGGTATTGCCACCGGAATGCATCCACATAAATTTATTGACGTATTAACTTTTGTAGTGGAAGGGGAGTTAAGCCATGAAGGCTCTTTAGAACATGGAGTGAATTTGAAGGCCTTGGATTTTCAGGTACAAAAATCAGGAAAAGAGGGCTTTGCTCATAACGAAGTAAATAAAGGAACTTTAACAACCAGAATGTTACAATTATGGTTGATTCCTGAAAAAGAAGAAGCAACAGCAAGTTTTAGAGTGCGTGTAGCCGAAAAGGGCAAAATAACTAAGGTTTATGGTAATGAAGATGGGAATTCAACACAAATAGAAGTGGGGCATTTACTTCATGAACAATCTTATGTTAGCCCTAAAAACAGCTTGATTTATGTAGCTTCTGGAGCTATTGAAGTGGAAGGAGAGTTAATTGGAGAGGGCGTGTTGTTTGAAGCTAATAGGAGTAAAATAGTAAGTTTAAAGGATAGTATATTTATTATAGCTTACAATGTGACTTAAAGAGAATAAATGCTTTTAGCTTCTAAAAATAGGACAAAGAGCTCTTGGCAGTTAGCTTTTAGCTCTTGACTTTTTATATATTTATTAAATAGCTAATAGCAAAAATGGATGTTTAAAAAGATGGTGACTTTCAGTCATAACCAAAACTAAGGTACTTTCAGTCCATAGTGGTTCATTAATTTAGTTAAAAACCCAGATTATGCATTAAAAAATCTATTTCATCTATGATCTAATGTAAATACTAACCTAAATTATATTTTTTTAATTTCACCATATCGATGCTATGCTAAAATTAAGAAAGTACTAGTTTTATTATATATCACAGACTTATAAAGAAGTTTTAACGCGTAATCTGGGTTAAAGGTTTGAAGAAAAGTTAAAACTAAACAACAATACTTTCAGATGCATGTAATTTGATCAAATTTTCAATGAAAAGAGTGAGTATTGAGTTCATTTCTTCAAAATTGTAATTTTCAATTTGATCGGCAGTTTGCACATAAGTTTTATTTTTTAGTGTTTCAAGTTCTTTTGTGGAATTAAGAATAAGAGTTTTAATAGATTCTGATGTAAATTCTAAGTGACATTGAAATCCATAGACAAATTCGCCATATTTTATAATTTGATTAGGACAACCTTTGCTGTAGGCTATTACCTCAGAAGTATCAGTAAGATTAGCCATATCCCCATGCCAATGCCCCACATTTAGTGTGTTAGGTAAATGACTAAACAATTTATTTTTTTTTCCAGATTCAGTTTTGCATATTTCAAAAATTCCTATTTCAGTATTTGGACTAGATAATACTGGTGCTCCTAGACTTTGACCTATCATTTGTGCACCTAAGCATATACCGATAACAATTTTATTTTCATCAATACATTTTTTTATCAATGCCATTTCCGCTTTTGAATCAAAATATGGACAGTCTTGTATGGTAGTATTAGGGCTTTGTGGTCCTCCCATAACAACAAGCATGTCTAGTTCGTCTGTCGTATTAGGTAATTTATCACCTTTGTATAACTTTGAATATAAAACTTTATAACCTTTACTTATTGCCCATGATTCTAAAATCCCCGGCCCTTCAAAATATTCGTGTATTATAAAATGAATAGTTATCATTTGTTTTTATTTTAATTAATAAGAATTAAGAAGCTTTATTAGAGTTGTAGTTGAATAATTCAATATTAACTTTTTCATTTTGGATTGACGCGTTATGTTCAATAAGGCTATTACAATAAATATTATCAATGTAATTTACAAGATCTTTTTTGTTGCTAAATTCATCGCCAATCAATTCATATATATTCCAAAATCTTTTTTCAAATTCATTGTAAATTAAAGGGGTGCAAACAACTATGTTAAAAGATTTAATGGAAGGTGAATTGATTGATAATGTAGGTTTTAAGCAAACTTTAGAATTTTTTAATTCAAAATTAAAATCTAAAGATTCTGTAGTTACCAAAAATTTATAATTGTTATATTTTAATAGTGTTTTTAAGTTGAAAATCTGTTCTTGTAATTCTTTTTTTGTTAGTGATAAGCCTAAATACTTTGGATTTTTAATATAATTTTCTAATGATACTTGATCAACAATTTGATAATGATTATAATTGTTTATATGACTCTCCCAGTTGTTGATTAATTTGGATCTATTTTTGAAAACCTTTTCAATTTGAAGTTTAGTTGCTTTTTTTGATTTATAATAGCGTTCTATAAAAGACTTTGGAATAGTAATTAAAGGAAGATGTGAATTTACAGCAAAAATATCGCCTTTATAAAGTTCGTAAGTATCACTATAAAAAGTAGTTTCTAAATTTTTATTCTGTAATGAAATTGTTTTTATTTTTTTACTTTTTATATATGGAGTCCACTCATAATTATTTGTAATCCCTAATTGAGCAAAAAAAGGTTTTTGATTATCAATTATTATTGATGCAAGCCAATTGGAATCTATATATAAGACTTTATTATCTTTACTAATATCATTATTATCTTGTATATCGTTAGCTTGATTAGATAGTAGTATGGCAAAATCCAAATTGTAATTTTCAATATGCTTTTTAAGCGAATAATTCAAATTGTTTTCATTTAGTGTGGAAGTACAAATGACACCTATTTTTGTGTTTATAGGTTTTAAAAGAGTGAAATGAGCATTATTATTATCTTCAAATATTAAATTATCAACAGCAAGTCTATTGTTGATTTCGGAAACTATAGTTAACCAGTGAAAAAAAGTTTTTATAATTTCATTAGCATCTTTTTTGTATAATGTAATCAAATGTTTTTCTCCTAATTTTGGCGTAGCAATTAATGACAAAATTATTTCTTTGAGATTTTTTGAAGTTTCTGTGTTCATAGTGTTTGTTGTTAGAGTTGTTAGTGTTTTATTATCATTCCATAATTGTGTCATGTACAGAACAATGGCTGAGTTGGGTAGTTTTAATAGTTGAAAATATTTAGTGAAAGTGAAATAAAAGTTGTCATACTTTCATTAACTTATGACTATTAAAAGAATGTTCAATTTCTTCAATTTCAAAAAGATTACATTTTTTTAGCATTCTTTTAGTGGGTAATATTGATTTTCTAACTCCTTCAATAACATTTTCAGAGCTTAATAAATCATTTATAATTTCAGAAGATTCTTTAACAGTGAAAAACTTTAAAAGTATTTGCTCTAATTCATGAGCATCTGGATATAAAAAGGCAAGAATCATTTTTGGTAAAAGAGCTCCAATTTTAGCTTGAAAATCTTTTGGCATTTTGGGCCAAAGAATTTCAAAAAAGTTTTTGAAATAGGCATGATGTTTGCCCTCATCAGTTGCATGATCTAATGCAAATTCTCTAATACCTTTTTGCACAGTTTTATCATGAGGTAATCCGGTGAGAGTTCCTGTTATTAAAGTTTCAGATATAATGACAAAGAAAATCTTAATCATTTGTTCTAATTCCTTAGGCTGGCTCAAAATCAATTCATCTAATTCTTTAATAAATTTAGGTTCCAACCTCATTGATTTTATATCCGTATGTTCTTCTATTTTTGAAATTAAAGCAAAAGCCATTTCAGCATGAGCCCCTTCATCAACATATATTTTGAGAGCATCATCTTTCATTTCACTAGAAAGCCATGGTAAAAAAGAAGGCATTCTTATTAAATTACATACCTCGTTTACAGGGCCTAACTCGAGCCAAACCGTAAATTCTAAATAATTGTAAAGTTCGTAAACAAGTAGTTTTTGTATTTCCTCTTCGGGTAAATTAAATACTTTTGGGTGTTTCAAAAGTATTGATTGTTCTCTTGAATAAAAATCTAATCCTTTTTCAAAGTCAATTAAAGTTGGATGGTCTTTTATTTTTACTACAGCGGTATCTTGCCATTTTTTAAACCTTGAAATGTATTCAGTTGTGGGTCTTTTCATATTTGAATAATTTTAATATTGAGTATTTAATTTATGTGGTATGGATGTAGACCTTTGGAAATTATAAAGCTTACAGTACTTTTTTGTAGGATAGGATCTTTAACTTATATAATATCAAATAATTACAATAAATTAACAGCCTATTAAGTAAGTTTAAGATTTAAAAATAATAGATAAATAGTTGTCTTAAAGCTATTTACGATAGTTTTTTGTTATGAATAAGTTTTTGTATAGTGACAGAATTATAAATAATACTTTAAGTATTATTTTGTATTTATTTAACATTAATAAAATTAATTTAACTGTTTAATTCGTTGTAATAAAGTTAGTTATCTAACATTTGTAAGATGTTTTAGTCTACTGAAACACAGATGTATTTGTGGTTTTGTACAGAAACTAAATTTTGGTTTAACCCGAATTATGCATTGAAACTTTGTCATGAGGCTGTGATATACAATAAATACTAGTGTTTTCTTAATTTCAGCATAGCACCGTTATGGTTAAATTAAAAAATACAGTTTACGATAGTATTTGAAGTAGATCGCAGACGTAATAGATTTTTTAATGCATAATTCGGGTTTAACAAGATACCTGTTTAGTATAGTAGTATTTATGGTTACATTATTAGAATTACAGTATAAGTTTGTTTAATACATTCTAATTTAAAATGAAGAACACCTTGTTATGCTAGAGTAATGTTTATGCTATGGTTAGCATTCAAACTAATTAAATGAGTTTATTTTAGTTGTAATTTCAGCTATTTTTACATGGCCAAACCAAGAATGAAGTATTTCATTATCATTATTAAATAAAGTAAAAGTGGGCGTGCCACGAAATTGATTAGTCGTAAAAGTGAGTGATACTTCGGGTAGTTTTACTAAATAGTTTTTTACTTTTTTTAAAAAAAGATCTTGATCATAATTAGACCAGATAGAAAAATTAGGATTTAGTAGGCATATTTTTTCTGTTATTTCATCTATTTGAGATGATTCCATTTTTTTATCCATTGCAATTGGAAATTCTGGTTGAATTTGTAATTTATCATATCCATATTCAGCCAGAGCATGTTTGGTGTGACCTACAAGTGTTCCTTCATTAACTAAATCAATAGTGTTTTTAGTTGTATTCACATCAAAATCTTCGAAGGCAGTAGAAAGGGCAAGAAAACCTAAATCATTATTATACTTTTTGTATAGTTTATTAAAAGTTGGTAAGGCATATAAAAAACAACCCGGACAGTTTACTTGAAAGTTAAGTAGTAAATTAAGTTTTTTAGGTTCAAAATCTCCTTGAATTTTTTCACCTACATATAAATGTAAAGGTGTCATAGCTAATTTTATTAATTATACGTAATTCTTATCAGTAAATCGTATTAGTCGTAAAAAATAATAATCTAAGACTGTTTGATGATCATATTGTGTTAAAAATGTAAAAAAATAGTTTAGTATGAGTTGAATGATTAGAAAGAAAAAGATTTTGATAAAACGAAATCTTCCAAATACTGATACTTTTTAGTAAAGTCACCATTTTTGAAAACACAAGCTTTTTCTAAAATTGGGTGATTTGGATTATTTATAAGTAGGGGAAGGATTCTTGAAGCAAATTGATTTCCAAACTCAATACTACTATATTCAGGTAACTCACACGGAAGATTATCCACAGCCATAATGGCTATACTATTGGGAGTATTGTAATTGGTTTCCTTACCTGTTAGTTTATCATACCCATAAATTGGATTTTTTGGTGTTGCTACTTTTATACAAGTAGGTATGGGGTGATCTAGATCACATGAAATATCTGCAATAGTATTTATTTTAAAATCAGGTTGATTGGTTTGCTTTTGAGTAAAAAGCATTGGCATGCCTTGGTGGTAATAATGACCAGCTATAAATAGATCTGCATGTTGCGTAAATTTACTGAAGGTACTTTTGTAGTTATAAGGGTGTTTTATGAAATCATTTATACAAAACTCCTGAGTGTTATAATGCTCTAAATAATCCGACTTACGCAATTGAACGAATGTAGGGAAATTGTAGGTTGTATTCAAAAACTCGGTTGGCGTTAATTGTTTTATTCCTATGCTTTTTAAAAACTGAGCGGTAGCATTTCCTACATTTCCAGTTCCAGTAACTACAATTTTTATAGCTGGAATAACATGTTTAGCAATCTCGTTTTTGAGATGCTCAATACTCGTAAAATGATGTGGTTTTGGCAGTGTAAATAAGGTATTTTTTAAGCCATAGGTACGTAAAGCATGATAGGCACCTATATTACCCGCACTTTTTCCAAAGGCTACTAAACGTCTGTTAGCATCATCAGTCAAATTTTCATGATCGTAAAAGGTGATTTTTTTTTCGGTCAAGCCTTGTAAATATTCTTTGTTATGAGCTTGCATTTTGGTGGTATGCGAAAAAAAGAAATAGGTTTTATGTGGAATTAAATTTTTCAGAGGTACTTCTTTTATACCCAGAAAAACATCAGCATCATTACTATTTTTAGTAACAACAAAACCAAGTTTAGCATAAGCAGCATCGGGAAAACAGCGAGTAGCAGAGCTTTCAATAATAAATTGATGTTGAGGGTAACAATCTGCTATTTTTTTTAATTGTAAGGGAGAAAATAATACACGAGCTTCGTGTATTGATTTATGTTCCTTAATGAGGGCAAACTTCAAAATGGTATAATATTTGTAAAAATTTTACGGGCGCAAAGATATTACAATTATATTTGCAACCCGAATTTGATATTTTTTATATTCTAATTTGGTACAAATTAGTAAATACATATTGTTGTTTTTACTGATACAAATGGGGTCGACTGGTTTTGACAGCGAGACCAATTGGATTGTAAGCACGCCGAGCTATGATGTTCATGCTCGTAAATATCGATGTCACTTTTTTAAACGGCGAGAATAACTACGCCCTAGCTGCATAATCTGAATCATAGTAGGATAATGCCTCGGTCTACTAGGTAGACAAGCAGGATACTCTTCAAAAGCCTTGGTTTACGGCGTTTGGTTTTTGAGTATCGTAAAAGTAAACATAGAAATAGTAGAGTCTTGATACTATTTTGAAGCTTAATTAAGAATAAGGAATGCGTTGGTTGTTTTTGACCGGCAAGTTCACGAAAATCGAAACAAAAACTAAGCGTGTAGAAAGCAGTCATAATTGCTTGTTTGGACGAGGGTTCGAATCCCTCCGACTCCACTTCAAGAGAATTATCATAATTTTTATGGTAATTCTCTTTTTTGTTTCCGCCCATATTGCCCGATATACTTGCGATTGCAGAGAAAATGGAGTTTACTCTAAAAGTTCGAACTCGGTGATTTTTGAAGTCATAGTAAATTCCCTCGGGGAACACCATATATTGCAATGCTCTTTTTGTTTCGATATTACCAGACTCCCATAGTGACGGGAGATTCAAAGCATAATCTAAAGCTTTATCGACTGCCTTTCTAAGGTTCGAACTATTAAATTTGAAGTTTAGTTTTTTACTTTCAAATTCCCGTTTTTCCAGCTCTAACTTCTGTTTAAATTTATCATATTGAGGTTTAGTTATCTCTTCAAAAACGAATCGCTCTTCCAATCGTTCCAAACGCTTCTGAAGGTTTTCAATATCAGCTTCTACACGTTTAGCATCTTCTATACTTTCAGAATTTAACTCGATAAATTTGTCTGTAATGATTTCCTTCAATGGCTCTACAAGCTTTTCATCTCTTAGCTTGTAGTCATTTAAAAAATCTATAAATGTCTGGTGTAGTTTTTTAGCACTTCTATTTTCTTTACTACCCTTTCTTCTATTTTTATAATAATACAGGTTTTTAGAACGCACTAGATAACCTGTATACGGCGTTTTACATTCAAGTGATTTGATAAACGATTTTAACGGCAAATGTTCATCTTCTGAGTTGTAAACTCTGTTATCTGGTCTTGTATAAAGAATGTTGTTAATCTTTAAAAACAACTCTTGATTTACCAGAGGTTGTTGTTTACCAATCACTATCTCGTCAGGAAGTAATGGACTAATTATTAACCCGCAATAGAAAGGGTTTCTCAGATATTTACTAAAACTCTTTTCAGTTATTTTAAGTCCTTTCTTTTTAAACTTCCTCACGATTTCAGAATTGGCCAAACCAAGATTTGCTTTCATAAGAAAAGCCTTCTTCAATAATTTACCTTGCTCGTTAATTATGTATTCAGGAGTTTTTCCATTACCAGGATTTAAGTTGGTATAACCGAAAGGCAATGGACCAATGTAATACCCTTTTCTTATTTTTTCTTTCATACCAGAAACACACTTGTCCCTTCTCAATTCATTGTCAAACTGAGAGAACATATAATAGAGATTCTGTTGAAAAGACCCAGCACTTGTAGAAGTATCTACTTCCTGTGTTGCAGATAATGTTACAATGCCTTGCTTTTTGAGCTGGTCACTTATATAAGCTCCATTGGCTCCCGTTCTTGAAAATCGGTCGTAAGAATACACAATAATATAACCAATATCTTTTCGCCTTTTTACAAAGGTTAGCATTTTTTGGAATTGCTTTCGTTCATCGCTTTTTGCAGACTCATAAGTACCTCCAAAATACTCTGACACTTCAATTCCTTTCTTAAGTGCTAGTTCCTTACAGTACTTAAGTTGTGTTTCTAAACTAGCGTTATTCTCTGCCTGTTCTTTTGTAGATACCCTAGTATAAATAACCGCTTTCCCGTCTGTTTTGAACTGAATGGATTTGCTTGGTTTTGCAAACTGTTTAAAGACTGATAAATCTTTCATATTAACTTGTATTCATAAAATGTATGCAAACTACCTCTGCAAGCATTTCTAATTCTTTAACTATTTTCTTTGACTCTTCTTCCGAAATATCCTCAAATCCAACAAAGGATTTTAACCACTCGTCGTTGTACTTTTCTTCTTTTACTTTTTGCTTAACAGCAATTGTTTTTGACATTTTGATTTCCTAATCAATTGCTCCATTATTTATGGTTGCAATCAAATCTGAAATAATGACCCTTATGGTCTTCTGGTTTAGCTTTAAAGCTTTTAATCACTAAACCTCTTGATGTCTTGGTTTATTTAACCTTTGTTTTTATGGTACGATTTATAAATACTACGCGACCATCATTCTGTTTTATTTCGATATTCTGATAGTTGTGTTCTTTCAATATATCTACTATTCTTGTTCGCTCCTCAATACGCTCTGTTCCTTCTATCATATCAATGCGCCCATTGCGTTTGGTAATCTTTAAAGATTGAAATGTTTGAAGGCGCAACATTTCAATTACCTGTCTCTCTTCTTCAGATAGCGAAGCAAGCTCTTTTGGTTGTAAATCTTGCTTCATAATCAATTACTATTTTTCTTTTCTAGTAATTGTCTTAGTAAATCGATTTCTCGCTTCATCGCTTCATCTAATTTCTGACGTGTTTCAATAAGTTGTTTATCCAATAATTCAAGTTTTTCTTCAAAATACTTCCGCATATCTTGCATTTCAAGCGATTTTGCTTCAAACAGTTTTTCAAACTTTTTAGTCGCTTGTTTACTTTCTACTTGTATGGACGATATAATTTGAAGAAATTTTTCAACTCGGTCTTTATCCATCTGAGAGATAAAGTTGTTAATCATTGTATTAACTTCTACTACCTCCACGAGGGTATTCTTTGAACCTGCAGCAGCAGTATTAATTCCTTTAATTTCACCTTTACCAGCGTGAATATTTGTAGTATTTGCTCCAGAACTATTTATACCGTTTCCCGAAACAGTCACATTCATTATGGTATTTGGCTTGTAATGTAAAGGTTTATCATCGGCATAAAAGTAATTCATATCTACATTGAATGCTTTTGCAAATTTGATTAGTGCAATGTGAGGAATATGCTTATTGCGCCCTCTTACCGCCGAAACAATACTTCTATTATTTGGATAGACAGCTTTTCCAATAGCGCTATCATTTGCTGGTTTTATACCTAATTCAGTATTTATAGCAATAACTTCATCTACGGCTTCTATAAACTTGTTATCAATATTATCTAATAGGGGATTTTCTTTCATTATTTTAAAGTGTTGTCTCTAAATTGGTTAGTTATTATTTATTAATCGGATGTAAAATTTGATATCAATAATTAGTATTTGAATAGCAATATTATATATATTTGGCATCACAAACAACTAAAATGATGTTTATTTTTATAATTAAATCATAAAATGATGTCAATTATTTTACAAAACTTTTACAATGTATTTACAGTCAGAAATTAAAACCGTACTCCTAAAGATGGAAAAGCTATACGACAGCCCCATTACTTTACTAACCAAAACCTCTGGACTATCACGACCTACAGTGTCCAAGTTCTTTAATAAGCAAATCATTAAACCTAGTAGCGTAGAAACGCTTTACGAACTTTGTCTTGACCTTATAGAAGCTAAAGAGAAAAAGCGACAAACCTCCTTAAGAAGAGAGCAGAGTCTTTTTAAGGAATCTCAACGTGAGCCCAATAAAAAATCGCAGACCACATTAAATCTGTAAACCCAATGCTATAACAGCAAGCAAGACATACCACTTCACTGACAGTATTTTACTGAGGTGTGGTTATCTCTTACTAAATGTCCATAATACACTACGCTACTGCATTTAATGCTTTAGATACTTATGTAGAAAACTACAACAGCAACACAAACTCCCTGTCCAAACAAGTGCGACAGGCTATGATTCTTACAACTCGTGAAATCATTAAGATATACTCGCTTTCTCTTCTCAAAGCGAATAGTATTTCATCTGTAGATTTACAAAATCTCCCTCCTTTAAGAACAAATAATGTTCAACTGGCTAAAAAAGCAAATGCCAGCATAAGAACCATTCAAAGACATATATCTCGCTTAAGAGAAGCCAATATCATTACTGCAAAAAAGTGGCGTGGTTCTAAAGCAGATTATGAGCTTTCCATCAATCCAAACATCCTGTTAGTAACTGGAAAACAAGTTGTGGATAAAGCAAAAAGTACGCTAAAAGAACCTCAAAATTTAAACACTGAAAATCAACACCTTAAAGAAACACAAACGCCAACTTGTCCTCATACAGATACTAGTAACAATGGTTACATAAATAATATAATAATAGCGGTTGATAAGTTGAAAAGAACAACGAGTTCGTTACCTCTCACAAAGCTTCAGCGGTCACGCAACGCTACTAGTAACACCTTGACAGGATACACAGGGAAAATAGCCCCTAAAAAAAATGATGATGCAGGGGAAATAGTGCGGAACAAACGAGTCACAGAGCAAACTGGCGCCGAAATTTCGGAAGCCGATGTGGCTCGTTCCGCCTCCCTATCTGTGTATGTAAAAAGTCTATGGAAACTTGCTCGAAATACACTTTACAAAAACCACTATCTCACACAGAGTCAAGAAAAAAGAGCTTTGGAACTATTACGACTTTGGTACGAACCTGTTTCGGATAAAACGCTATCAAAAGTGCATCAAGTCTATGTGGAACGTATCGCAATCGTGGAGAAATACATTGCCAAAGATTCCGAAAGGAGATTTGTACAACTGCCTCATCAATACTTTGACCCTAAAAACCCTAGCGGATTTACAGGTACTCGCAAATGGTATTACAACCAGAAAAAGCGGGAACTTGAAGTACAACAAAAGCTCATTCTACACGCCCAAATAAGGCGCTTTCTTAACAACGAGAAGAAAGATACCGCAAAACAAAAGCCTCGCCTTGAACTCTATAAAGCGTGCGAAACACGTATTGGAAAACTTGGGCAACCAGAACTCATAAAGGCTTTTCAAGCGGCAGTACTAGACCACAGCACACACTCATTTTTACAATTCAATACTTAATAAATGAAAAACAAAACGAAACAAAATAGCACCATAAAGGCAAAACTCAAGGGTGCGTTAACCGATTTGTCCGTAGATATTTTTGGTTATGAAAAAATGGTATCAAAAAATATCATCAAAAGAACCACCTACATCTCAAATCGTATTCGCATTCCTAAAGAGCGATTGTTTATACGTCTATTTCAGGCAGAGCATCAAATAAAGTCCCTGCTATACGACAATGACAAACCATTGAGCTCAATCCCTACAGAAGACTTAACCTATTTCTTTCTGGATGAGCAGACTGCTGCTTTAGGAAGCATCAAAAATAAAATTGCTTTTAGCATTAAGCAGTATTTAAAAGATTTCGCAGAAGCAAACCGCATTGATGACCACAGCGTGCGCATCTGGATACACGTAAAAGACGAAAAAGTACACGTTAGAGCCTTTCAAAATGAAGAGTTCATCAAGCAAATCCCACTTAATTCACTTATAAAATATTTCAAATAATGACACAGAAAAAAGGATGGAAACTAGGACAAGACTCCTACACAAAAATGATTGTATGGTTCAAAGATGGAAACGTACGCACAATGTACTCCATAGATTGGAAACATAAATTGTCTAAAACACGTAGTAAAGAAACAGGACTAGAGCGCTTTCGTAAAAAGATAAAACAGTACGGACCACTTGCTGGCACCATTGAAATTTATGACAAAGCAACTGGACAACGTATTGCAAAATATTATGAAGGCATACAGAAAGAACTTCCAAATATTATATAATGAGAACAATAAGAGAACTCCAAGCACGATTACATTTAAGCAATAAATTTCAAGAGAAATATAATATTGAGCCAGATGACAAAATCCACATACTTTATGTAAGCCCTACGCTCAACGCCACAGGGTATTATAGAATGATAGCTCCAGCTTTAGAGATTAACAAGACTGACACCCATAAGGCTATTATTACGGGTATTGAAAGCAACGACTTTTCCAGAAAACTATCTGACTTTGTTAGTGTACTCGACGAACAATTAATTACCTGGGCAGATTATATCATCTTCCCAGCACTTTTTAGTGATGTTAGCTACCTGTTACAGGCTATAAAAACCCTTAACCCACAGGTACAATTAGTTATGGATGTAGACAGAAACTACTTTGCTTTTCCTATTTCAATTCCGCTTTCGCGAAAGCTAAACACAGAAAAACTAAAGCGCTTTGAAACCAATTTAGGTTTAATGGATATGGCGACAGTAGCCAATAAACCTTTCCAGAAATTTTTACAAAAATTGACAGCCGACCGCTTACCAGAATCAAATGTCATAGTTGAGTTTTCACCTAGCTTAACCTCCCGATTTGGCTACGAAGAAATGCCTCCTCTTATAAAGAACGATTCAGAAAAAATACGAATAGGAATCATAAAACCGACAGAAGAAGATTTACTATCTCATAAGGAAGTACTTTTAAAAACACGTGCAACTTTAAAGAAGAACATTCAATTTGTATGCCTTGGAAAGCCCCATTCTTCTAAGGAAGGAGATATGCTTCTTAAAGAGATTGATTGTGAATTACACGATACCGTTTCCTTCACAGACTACTTTGAAAAGCTAAATAACCTTCGGCTTGATATTGCTTTGCTACCTGCTAAAGAAGGGCTTTTTAATAAACATCAGAATACGCAACTTTTTATAGAGCTATCTGTATTTGGCGTACCTACAATTACTTCAATTCATCATTCAGCAAAATCCATCCTTATAGAAGGTGAGACAGGATTACTGGCTAGCGAAACACCAGAATGGATTGAAAATATTGAGCTTATGGTAAAAGACTCAGAAACCAGAACTCGTTTAGGTAGAAATGCGCTTAAATGGGCTTGGAGATTTCAAAGTTATAATACCAAAAACTTAGAGCTACTAACAGAAATATTCATATAAATTATGCGTAAACTCATCTTGAATGAAGCTTTTGGTATTATAGCACTTACTGTTTTATTGATACCACAAATAGCACATACCATTTATGTTTTCAAAATTAATAGTCAGTACACAGACCCTTGGTTTGGTTGGTGCTATGCGATAGGAATAGATTTGGCAATATTAATATTCACGGTAAAAGGATGGACTCGCACCGCTTACGCTTATTTTGCTGGTACGCTAGCTCATAATTTAGTCTATCAATTCTACCCAGAAAGTATGTGGAGCTCCGTTTTAATATGCATAATGCTCTCTGCAACAATCTTTAGTTTTAGTCACTTATTTTACCACAAAGACAAAGCGGTGGAGCACAATGATACCGCAAGACAACCGCAAGCTAGCGCAGAGGCTTTGCGCATAACCACAGCGATAAAAGCGGGTATATACTTTGAAGCGCATCCCTATTTGTGCCCTGAATGCAAACAGTCGTTTGCTAGCACTAAGAAACTTAATGGTCATATAAGTGGTCACAAGCAAAAGGATATGTGGTTTGCAGATGACTATGGTAATTGGGAAGAAGAAAATACAAAACGTGCAGAACTATGCGCTTAAGGAAAGTAAGATAAAAGTAATTATTAGAAATAGAGTAAATCCTAAGATTTCAAACCAACTGAAAAGTCTAAATTTTTTAGGAGACCAAATGAGCGCCATAAAACAGGAAAGATTATAACGCAAACTGCGTTCTATTTTTTGTATTATGGTTCTCTTGTTTCTCATATTTTTTTGCTTTAACTAATTTCACACTAAAACATATCCAACAATAATAACTATTACAATAGTATCATCAAGTATATTACTTTTTATTCTACCCATAAATTCAAAACCCTTACTATCCCTACCATTACCTATTTCCAATTAATTTTAAAATAATCCCAACGTACCAAGGTACATTTCTGTTAAGTCAATTCAGAGTCTCATAAAATTATATTTATCCTGAATCACTATTAAAAACTATCTCCTAAAGAGAGGAGTTTTTAAGATGAAGGACAAAGATGGAGCTATCGATTACAGAAAATAAAAAGAAAAAAGGCATAGAACTTTCCTTTAGCGAAGAGCTACCTCAAAAGCTTGCGACTTTCCTAAAGGAACTAGGCTTTAAGGAAGCATTACGCAATCCACTAAAATGGTATGCAGATGCGCATCCTGCGTATCAAAAATTTGCTACTTCCTTAAGTGAGGTGCTTTCAAATAATGGTGATTGGGAAACGGTTAATATCTATCATTCTTTTAAGCCCTCTTTAGAAAATATAGATGCCAATAAGTTTAGTGTCATTACCATCTACTTTCAAGGAACTGAAAAAGCGCAACAGCAAGATTATGTTCTGTTTGATTCTTACAAAAAAGTTGCTCTAGAAATTGCCACCCATTTTGCAATGATTCAATATGGCGATGCACTTAAACATATTGAGGTTTATCCACGAAACTATAAGCGAAAGGCTCGTGAGCTTTTTAAAGAAGGTAAAATAATTCAACGCGTTCCGCAAGAAGAAATTGAAAGTATAAAAGAAGGTTTGCCTTTAGAAAAAGATAATGTAGTTACTACGGAAGAAAACAAACCAGAAACAGCCAAACCAAAAGCTAATCTTTTGAGAGAAACTACAGTCTCCGTAATTGAAACACTTGAAGAACTAGAAAAAAACCTAGAAGGCGAAGCCGAAACAATCATAGCCACAACAATCAATGATTTAGAAGAAGCCCTAGAACAAACACGTGAACTTCCTTTTAAAAATCACCTAAACAAAGCCGTCCTAATTTTCAAAGATTGGGTTAACGACCTAGATGCGGACACCAGATTAATAGCAACCGTAGCAATGAGTAAGTTAACCCAGCTTTTGGATGGTGCACCAATTGATTCCGATAACAGCAAGGACGAAAGCCTCGTAACCGTTAAGGATATTTTCAATCGAGACAACATCATTCCTAATGTGCTTGTCCCTTCTCAAGCTGGAGAGCCTTTTCAATCTGGCGGACTTAATATTGGCGATGGCAATTTCTTAAAATTTAAGTTTCCGCAACTATACAAAATCAATGATGACACGCTTTCTCAAGTTTCTCCATTGGCCTTATTCCAATTATCGCAAATGGCACATCCCAAAGATTACGGAATGTTTGTAAACCGTAGTGCATTACTTAGAGAATGGGAATCTCGTGGTCGTGAAGCATTTGAAACATTGGGCTTTCCAACAGATTTAGATTATCCCTATGTAAACATTCATACAGGTTATAAAAGTGTATCAACATTAGCATCGGAAATAGGCGCTTATGATGACAGACACCAATGGTGGTCTGCGGTAGAACATTCCAGACCAGTAGCCGATTTAGAAAAAGGAATTATCATCATCGATGACCTTTTACTGAAGCTGGTAGAACAGCAAACGGAATACATTAATCCTAAAACCAACAAACCCAAAACTGATAAAAAATCAAAAGAAGCTTTTAATGATATTGAATGGGAAATCAATCGTTTGGAACGTTCCAAACGAGTCATCGTTGATTATTTAGAAAACCATAAATCAAAATCGCCTGTTCCGACTATTCCAGAACCCAAACCATCTAAGCAAAAAGAAGTTCCAAACGACTATCTCGATAAAGTCATTGCTATTATGCATATTGCTTTCACGAAAGCGGAACGTCTATCTAAAAAGAAAATTGAAAAGCTTAAAGAAGAAACCAATGCACCCACTATGGGCGCACTTTGGGAAGCGGTGGAACTCAGTTGGCTTTTATGGTACAAAATGCTATACAAAGAACCGATTTCTTTTGAACTACGACTTAAAAAGATGGTTCAATTCTGGAATAATGTGCAACCGACTTATGCCTATTCTGACAGTAGTAAAGAACTGTACAAACAATATTCTACACCTTGCCCTATTGGAGCCATCGTCGCACAATACACAGGAATGGATAAAGCCGAATTCATCTTTGAACCAAGTGCTGGGAATGGTTTATTACTCGTCGGAGCAAACCCAAGAATAACGCACGTTAACGAAATTGACAAAAGCCGAAAGCAATCATTGGAATACCAAGGTTTTGGTAGAATAACCTCTGAAAATGCAGCAGAGCCATTTCCAGAAATGATGCATAAAGTTCACGACGTTGTAGTGACTAATCCGCCCTTTGCGAGTTGGGATGATACGAAGTTTGATAAGGAACGTATCATTCAAAAGTATTTCCACAAACATCGCGGATTGGCTAATCATATCCGTCTTGAGCATTTAATGGCTGGACTTGCATTGTACACAATGAAAGACGATGGTAAGGCTGCCATTATCATTATGGGACACGTCTATTTTGGCGACGATGGACTCTTTGCCAAATACCGTCCGTTTTTCAATTGGTTGTACCGTCACTATAAAGTAGATGACATCATCAATATGAACAGCTACAAGTTGTACAACAAGCAAGGCGCTGTTACCAAAACGATGCTCATTCTCATCGGCGGTCGCAAAGCCACACCTGCAGGAGTTGCACCTAACAAAAGCGAACAACCGCATCTTGAAGATATGGTCGAGACTTTTGAAGACCTGTGGATGCGAACCAAATCGCATATTAAGCCCAATATAGACACTATCATTCAACAGCTAAAAACTGCACAAACACAATGATTTATTTCAACAATCAATTAATGCCAAACAATACGAGCGCTAAGCTCTTTATGGTTACAAATACAAAACCTTTTGAACGCTATGAAGACCACGAAGCAGCACTTTACATTCAACTGCACCAACTGGTGGAACACGCTTTCGCGAAAGGCGACAACCCAATTGCTCTTATTGAAGATTATCTGGAGCTGGTCTATACCGAAGGGAAATCGGTAGCCGAAATTGCAGACTTTTTAGCACAGACTGACAAGATGCAACTCGCACTTTGGACACTTAAAGAAAGTTGGGATAAACTCGATGAAAGCGCACCACAAGATTCTCTGCTTTATGGAAGTGGAATAGACAAAGAAGAAGCGATTCAACTGTATTCAGAAATCACATTGCGAACCTATTTAGAAGCCTTAGCCCAACACCAGAATGAGTAATCAAGAATTAGAAATAGAACAGGCGGACTTCAAGCAAAATGCCGAAGAAGTTGCACAGCTTGCCTCGCAAGAAAGTGCTTTGGTAGAATACATTCCTAAATCAAAAGCACCGTACAGAATGAACACGCTTATTCCGCGTAATATGGCTTTTGAGGTGCAAAAGTCCTTGAATAGTATCGTCAAGGCAAAAGGAAATATTGACAATTATGTACGTAACGAACTCAAATATGAATCTACCAAACAACTCTGGAAAGGCTTAGGAGCGGAACAAGTAGATGCAGTTGGTTTATACCTCAAGCAATTTGAAAAAGAGCAAGGCATTATTATAGCAGACCAGACAGGAATAGGTAAAGGTCGGCAGGCTGCTGCGGTGATACGACACGCAGTTATGAACGACTATATTCCTGTCTTTTTTACCAAGAAACCAGACTTGTTTACCGATATGTATCGTGATTTAAAAGCGATAGGTTTTGAGAATATCCGACCTTTTATCATCAATACAGATACCAATGCTAAAATCAAAGATGCGGATGGTAATGTAGTATTTAGTCCTCTCAGTAGTTCGGCTCAAGCTGATTTAATTTCCAATGAAATTGAATTCCCTACCGAAAGTCCAGAGTCTATTGAATACCACAAAAAGATTGGGAAGAAATTGCCAGACCCAGACAAAGTACCAACGATTAAAATTCCGCAAACGCTTGACCATTTGCCACTCGGTTACGATATGATTTTCGC
The DNA here is from genome assembly GCF_000255455.1 of Aquimarina agarilytica ZC1. Classification (GTDB taxonomy): domain Bacteria; phylum Bacteroidota; class Bacteroidia; order Flavobacteriales; family Flavobacteriaceae; genus Aquimarina; species Aquimarina agarilytica. The sequence goes on from NZ_JH621249.1 coordinate 89,923, forward strand.
GACCTATTCACAAGTGCAATCGGCGCATCCATATAAACGTATGTGGATTGAAAAAATGGTGGCTAATGGTATCGATGGAAGCAAGAAATATAAGAAGCTTGCATTCATTTTAGATGAATCGCATATGGCAGGCGGATTTGATTCTATCATCGGTACCTGGATGCGTGAGGTATTACCACAAACTAAAGCCTGTTGTTTCTTAAGTGCTACTTTTGCCAAATATCCAGAAGTGATGCCTTTCTATGCGAAGAAAACAGCGATTGCCGAAACGGGTTTGACCGATTCCAATTTCGTTCGTTCTATGACAAGTGGCGGTTTAGCTTTGCAAGAAATTGTAGCTTCCAATTTATCAGAAAGTGGTCAGCTCATTAGAAGGCAACGTTCTAATGAAGGGATGAATGTCGATTACATCACACTCGATGCAGAACCACAACGTAGCAAAAGTCGAGCGAGTGTTAACCGAATTATTAGTTTGATGAATGAAGTGGTTGCGTTTGAACAGGAATTTGTTGCACCATTGTTGGCTGAAGTGCACGCTTCCGCGAAAGCGCAAGGAGAACATATGTCTTCTAAACCGAGAGGACTTGGAGTAAAACAATCGCCTTATTTTTCAAGAGTGTTCAACATCATTGACCAAATGTTATTTGCTTTAAAGGTTAAAGATGTAGTAGCACACACCGTCAAATTATTGAAAGAAGATAAGAAAGTGGTCATTGCTTTTAAATCGACTATGGGTGCTTTTTTGAAAGATTTAAACTTGGTAAGTGGTGATGTGATTCCTGAAGAACAGCTAGACTTTACCAGAACCTTAGTCAAAGGACTAGACGGCATTTTCAACTATAATTATGTAGCGATTGATGGCGAGAAAACAAGAGAACGCATTGCTTTAGAAGAACTGCCTCAAAACGGGATTGAGAAATATCAAGATATCAAAAAACGAATGTTATTGGAAAGCTCTGGACTTTCAATCTCACCTATTGACGAGCTCATCCATTTATTACAAACCGAAAAGAAACCCAAGCATTTAGGCGGCCATTCAGATATGTATTTCAAAGTAGCCGAAGTCACAGGTCGTAATCAGCGTATCGATTTAACCGATGATGAAGCGGTGGTAGAATCCTTCCGAAGTAATACTGAAAAGTCATTCCGATTGTTCAATAGTGGTGATTACGATGTACTACTTATCAATCAAAGCGGTAGTACTGGCTCATCGGCACACGCCAGTAAGGATTTTAAAGACCAGCGCCAACGAGCGATGATTGTGCACCAGTTTGAATTGGATATCAATACCGAAGTTCAAAAACGTGGGCGTATCAACCGTACTGGACAAGTAAACTTACCTGAATACTATTACATCACGAGTGATATTCCGACCGAAAAGCGTTTGATGACAATGCTTAAAGCGAAACTAAAATCGCTGGATGCCAATACCACAGGTTCTCAAAAAACCAATGATGACACACTAAAAAGTGCTGATTTTCTGAACAAATACGGAGACATCGCAGCGTGGAATTGGGTCGATGAGAATCAAGAAATGATGGAACAGCTCGGTTATCCTACCTATCAAAAACGAACCGATAAACAAGGAAATATTTTTTATGAGCGTAATGGTTTTAAAGATGGAGCCATACGCCAACTTACTGGACGAGCTGGACTATTAAAGGTTGAAGAACAAGATGCTTTGTATGATGATTTGTTAGAACGTTATGACCATCAAATCAAGTTAGAAAAACAGCAAGGAACTTATGATTTAGAAACGGAATTTTTGCCACTCGATGCCGAAGTGAAAAAGCGGTTTTTATTTCAAAAAGGTCAAGGTGGACAAACACCTTTCGGGAAAGATACCGTGCGTGATATTACCATTGTCAATAATTTGAAACGTCCGTTTACCAAACAAGATATTGACCAGCGTATTCAAGAAGCCTTAAATGGAGAGAAGCCTGTTCAGGTGCGATTGAAGTTAGAAGACCAAATCAACGAGGCGTATCCTAAACTGTTAGAAGAGCGAAAAGCTAAACGTTTCAAGGTCATTGAAAAACTCAAAGAAGACCGAGACGTTTTGCCTGAACGTGGTAGCGGAGAAACCGAGGAAGAAAATGAAAAGATACTTTCGGACTGGAACAAGCTAGAAGCGCTTATCAATCAAAAGACATCGCAACTGGCTACGTATATGGCTGGATTGGAAAACATTCAGCGTATCATTTTAAGATATATCAATATGTGGAATATTGGTGATGTGGTGCGAGTTCCATTTATAGGAACCACTATCAAACCATCTTGGGGAATCTTCTTAGGTGTCAGCATTGGAAAGTCTGGAAAGAATCCATACACATTGAGTAATGTCAGTTTAAAATTTGGTGTTACGGATTCTCGAAAGATTTTAACTTACAGTTTACAGCCTGCTGAACAAAGTTTCATCAGTCAAGTATTTACCGAGAGTCGTGGTATTTCAGATGCCGATGTTCAAATGGTGAATTTGGAATGGAATGACCTCATTAAAAAGGCTTCTTCTAAACGAGAGCGTCGTCATATTTTGACCGAAAATATCGTAGGCGCTTCAGGTCAAATCGGTACTCAAAACAAACTGATTAAATACAACACCAAAGAAGGAACTATCAAAAATGGTATTCTTTTACACAGAGACTTCGGTAAAGAAGGCGAAGCAGATACGGCATTGCTTCCTGTGTCAGAAGCCTATCCGATTATCAGTAAATTGGAACTAGATGATTTCTTTGCAGACCATAAGTTAAGTTTTCGCGCTAAGCGAATAAGTGACAATTACTACCAAGTCTATCTCGATAAGAAGGACTTATATCCTGCGATTATCGATGAAAAGCTACGTTCACTTTTAAGGCGTGAACCTGGGCAATCTCAAGAAGAATTACCAGACTTTGTGCAAAATGCAGGAGATATGACTGGAGCTTTGCATTTGGAAAACTTGCAAGCGTTTCTGAATCGACTGGATGCTTTTCAAGTGCAGTATATGGGTAAAGCCCGTGAGCTGGAAGATTGGGAAATTGAAAATGAAACCGATTGGAAAGCACAGACTCAACAGAAAAAAGGCACTTATAAATATCAATTAGGTCGGGCTTACGGCCAAGAAAGTAATCCTACCATTGGTTTTGTGAACTACGAAGAACCATCTGTAGATAATGAATTTGGCTTGGTCATTTACAATCGTCCCTTAACAGACAAAGAGAAATACAACTATTCGTTGATTCCAATTTTTAAAAATGTGGAAGAGCCATACCAAGATTGGAAACAGGCAATTCTTCAGACAGGAATTAAAGATGATTTCAATGCCATTGTAGAAGAAGTTCGAGACTTGCCTTTACACGATGCGATTGAAACATTAGGCTACTTCATTTTAAACAATCTACACGAAGATGGTAATGCCGAATTTGTTTTTGGAAAGTACACTGCACAGGATTTAGGTCGTGTGTTCTATGAAGACACTATTACGACTATCGAGGCTATTGATGAATTAATTAACCAACTACAATTAGCAACTCTTTGATGAAAGTGAATCCTAACAAAATGTACATCGTTTATACACCTTTCTACAGAAGTCGCAAAGACATATTTAATGGAAAACCAACAACGATGCAGGAACTCAAAAACAAGTTTAGACGAGGATTAGATGCATCTGTAATCGATAGTATCTACTCCACAAAAAAAGGAGCAAACGAAGCTGCCGATAAGCTCTTCAGAAAAGCAAAAAGAAGTTAATAATGAACAACAGAAAATTAGATATCCCAGAAGTAAAGCAGATTCCACAGTTTATGAAAATTATGGATGATTTAAGTGTTGGGAACAATCCATACTTGGTTGGAAGTGCCGGAACAGGAAAAACCACCATAGGCGAAAAAATTGCTTATGCGATAAAAGGAAGAGGGGAAAACGATGGTCAAGAATTACCATTTACCATTGTGAATTGCAACCAATGGACTTCGCCTATCGATATTAAAGGAGGACAAACCATTTCTGGTTACAAAGAAGGCGCACTTATAGAAGCTTGGCGTGATGGTAAAATTTTAATCCTGGACGAAATGCCCAAGTTGGATGCCAATACCGCTGGATTGCTAAATGATGCTTTAGCAAAAAGCGCACGTGAAGATGCTATTATCTTCAATGGGAATAATGAACCAATTAAGAAGCATAGAAACTTTGGTTGTATCGCTACAGGAAATGTCATAGGTAAAGGCGCAAGTGGAAACTACGTTGGAAATAACAAACAAGATGCATCTTTGCTTGACCGTTTTAGTGGTTGTATTTACCGCATTGGTTTTAACGAAACTTTAGAACGTCAACTCGTTTATCCTGCGGTAGTAGATATTTGCCTTAACATTAGAAAATCCATTCTCAAATACGAAGGTAAAGAAGCTGGCGATGACGACACCGAAGATATTATGACACTTCGCACAATGCTTAACTTTGAACGCGCTTACGAGCTTGAAATGAAGCGAGAAACAGGAATGAAAGATGAGTTTGGAAAGACCTACCGTAAAATGCCAAATGGCAAAACGCTCAAGGATTCTCTACACAGCTATTTTATAGCAATGACCAAGGAAAAAGCTGAACACATCAAGACAGAAATTAACCTGGAAGGCTTTTTAAACTCTTATAAAAGTAGCGGAATGAAGCAGGCTTTTATTACAGAGTTTAAGAGGAGGATTGGGTAAATGTGTTAATTGCAATGAATAACGAAGGAGGTATAGTTACTAGCAGGAAATACCATCCGTAAACATTCCAATAATATCGAAGTGTAATTTCATTTTTGTTTAGATTCTTAACTTTATCAGGATTTGTCCTTTTCATATACTCTATGTTAGTCATTAAAAATCTATCATAATCTATACGAGAGTGATTGCCAGAAGTATTTAAAACGCTTTCATATCTTTTCGTTATATCTTTTGCGAAACTGAGCATTTCATAGCTAGAAGGGTCTTCTCTTAGGGTCTTGAATATTCTTAACTCATTATATAATTCTGATATTTTTAATCCACTGTCGTGATGCATCTTTGCATTTAATTCATAATTCTGTGCATTTTCAAATTGACTAAAAACGAGAACCAAAATAGAGAGACCAGTAATTATGAAGTTAAGGGCATTTTGACTAATCCCCAATTCTAATCCAAAAACTGTAATTAAACTCGCAATTATTAAATATGCTGAAATGATAGCCAAACCAACATTTGAAGTTTTGCCTTTAGTTCTAAGTCTTTTGTCACAGTTGAACCGCGATCCTTTTGTTGACCACATTTTATAATTTAATTCTTCAAAAAAGCTTTTACTTAAATAATCATTAGGAGCATTTATTTCTTCATTAGTTTTTTTCATAATTTAAAATGGAGTTTTTTAAAGGATCAATGATTTAGTTAATCTTACGCAATCATCTGAAATTATTTCATTTCTTTTTATAATACAGTTAGGAATCCCAGGGCTCTCAACTGTGTTTCCAATTTCTATTTCTGAAAAAACAAAATTATTTAGATCTAACAATTGAGAAAGAACATCTTTTCTTTTATCAAAGCCATAAGCCTCCATTACCGCATCGTCAAGCTTTTTATGTGTTTTCTTGAGCGGATTTGAACCAGGTTGTTCAAGGATTCTATAAAGGTCTCTCAATGTATAATTGTGCAACTCCATTAGTATGTTTCTTTCCTCTCGTAAGCTTTTGGCGATTTTCGCAACTTTCTTAACCTGCGAAATAGTCGGTTTTTGAGGAAAGGGAAATGTATCCCAAATTGAATCGGTAGTATATCTTGGGTCTCCTTTCATAGTAGAGCATTTTTCTTGATACCAAAGAATATGCGCTTGAGATTGAATTATACCGAATGTGTAATCATCATCAAAATTAAAAATTGTCAAAGCATCATTTGGATTAATCTCTGTTGACATAAATTCAAATATGGGACGTGCAGAAACTCTGGAACAAACAATTACTCGTTTATTTTTACTAATTGAATTTAACATATCCGTTCTACCATAGGATAGTTGCCACCATTTATTAAAAAAATTAATATGATGTTTATTTGTCTTTGCTTTTGGATTTTTCTCAAGAGCTTCCTTATTTTTTTTCTCCTGGTCATCGGATTTTATCTGACGCATAGGTAATACTTCGGTCTGAACTATTTTAAAAGGAGCTGCAAACGTTGAAGCTTTAATAACATCCATATCCCTAAAATCGATAACAAACCTTTTTGGTTGACTTTTTAAATTTCCCACAAGTTCTTGACCATTTAAATATGGCTTTACAACTTCTGAGTATGAGCTATTCTGTTCTATTAATTCCAGTGCTTTATTAACGGTTAATAGAAAGCCCTTATTACCGTGAGTCTGACCTTGAAAAACAGATTTTGGATTTGTATTACAGCTCAAGACTTTCGCAGAAGTAACGTCTATTTGAAGAGATAGACTACTATTGATTATATCTACTACATATTCTTTCTGCTCCTTATATTGATCTTCTACATATAACTGCTTTTTATTCGGGAACTTTCCTTTAGTCCAATTTACAATTGAAACGAATACTACAGCATCCCCTTCCCAAGGTTGACTAGCTATTGCGTTTATGATTGTTCCGTTATTCTTCACGATATAGTCAAGACTACCTTCTCGACTATAGTTTTGTGTTATAGTGTTTGTACCTACTAATCCTGCATAGTCACCTTCATCGAGTAGTTTATGAGCTTTATAAAACCAATAAACACAATAGTCAGCATTTCCAGAAATTTCAGGATAAGCATTCCATAGTTTATTTAAATATTCAATTCCATATTCATTCTGCATTTTATTTTTACTTTGATATGGAGGATTTCCTATTATGACATTTGCTTTGGGCCAGTTTGTAAATAATGCATCTGAGAAAATAATATTGTCGTCCATATTGTCCAAAGGAAGAGTTTCTTCCATCTGAAAACCAAGACCTACCTGCATAGTATTTACCCAATCTTTAGTTTCATTGATTGCTATTTCCTTAGCTAACATTAAAGTGACTTTGGCTAATTCTACAGCAAATTGATTATAATCCATCCCGTGAAATTGTTTAATACTAACAATGGATTGTGTGCCAATTTCAAAAGCGCTTTTAGGAAAATCTTCGTGAATTTTATTTAAAAGTTCCATTTCAATGCGCTTTAATTCTCTGTAAGCAACATATAGAAAATTACCACTACCACAAGCAGGATCTAAAACTTGATATTCAGAAAGCTCCTTCCTTAGTAGCTTCATATCTGTTAATGTCTTAGCCTTATTTATTTTATCTCGCCACGGTCGTATTATAGTTGGATGAACAATTTTTAAAATATCCAGTTCATTAGTAAAATGAGCTCCAAATGCGTGTCTTGCTTCTGCTCCCATACTACTTTGAAAAATAGTTCCAAAAATAGCGGGATTGACTTGACTCCATTTCCTTGATGCAGCATCTTTCATTCTATCTAGTTCCCAGTCTGTCAACTCAATAGCTTCTGGATTTGAAAACAAACCACCATTAAAATATTCAACTTCTTTAAAACGTCCACCTCGTGCTGGAATACTTGAATCCATTTGAGTAAAAAGTTGATTTATTAAATCGTAAGAATTACCCTTTTGATTTTGGCAATCAATTAAGATTTGAGTAAAAATATCTTTTGGTAAAAGATTATAGTCTTCAGCAAACATTGTGAATATGCACTGCAACATAAATCTTTGTGCTACTAATCTATCTTCTCCTCTCTCAATCAAGGAATTAAATACATCAGCAACAATATTGGCTGTTTTACGAGTTGCCTCTTCTAGATTATTCTTAAAAACAGGTATTTCTGGTTTTTCAAACATAAAATTGAAAGCAGTATATCTATCTGGAAGATCCTCTAGCTTTATTATATCAAGTGGCTCATCTTGAATGGAGAAATCATAGATGTAAAATTCTTTAAAATTACAAAGGATTGAATACTTAGGTTGTAATGGTCTAAGTTTCCACCAATAATCAAAAATTTGTGTTCTGTGACTTTGAAGTTTAGCACCTTTCTTTTTCATTTCAATGAGAACTTTATCTTCCCAGAGTAAATCCGCAAAATTGGTCTTTTTCTTAGTTTTTACTCTAAATTCTAAAGTAGCCCCAGCTTCTTTATATCCATCGTGTCCAAAAGCTTGAAAAAGTCTGTCACAAAACACTTGCGCTTCACCCTTTTCATCGCCATCTAATGACATTGTATAATTGACTAAAGCCTCTATTTTTTCTCTCATTTAAACAGTATCTATATATTTTCTAAAGTTAAAAATATCTAAACAAGTATATAGGAATTATTCCATATATCTTGAACGAACGTCCCAAACTACAATCCCATTACGCAACTCACAGCACCACAAAAATTACTTTTATGAGCATACGTGAGCGCACCACAAAAACATACCATCTCAAGTAACGATGGCAAATACAACTATCTCTTATTTGATAGTGTGTTTGCCTTTAATGCATTTGTAGATGATGAAGTCAAGCAACTATCTACCGCAAACCAATCGCGTTGGGATTGGGTAACGCAAAGCACGAGCGATAATATAAAAAACGGTACAAATTGGTACGGCACACCAGCGCCCAAAGATGTAACCGAATTAGAAACGCATCGCACCTTTTTGGGAATGCCTCTGGTAGAGAAAATTCAGCCTAAAATCAAAGACAAGCTTGCCGAGTACCTTCAGTATCTCAACGATGCCGTAATACCAAAACCCAAGATGGCGTATAACGATAGAGGTCTGGGCGTTTTCTCTTTTGAACGTGCTGCAATGGCTTTGTTTCAGCAGTTTCCTGTGAATACTGGAACACCGCTTGACACTTCTGTAAGCCAAATGAATATTGAGCTGCGCAACAAACAAATCCAGACTTCGGTAAAAAGTGTGTACGCTTATTTTCAGGATAAACAGCAATCGTATCCATCGTTGCAATTGTACCTGATGGCAGGTGCAAATGCACAGGTAAAAGGGAACGATTTACTTTATGTAGGTCTTGCTTGCGCTGAGTTGGTTGAGTTTATGGAGTTGCGTGGTGTTTCGGTAGAAGTGAATGTGATGCTAGGCACATCCTTTAATAATCAGGTCACAATGGGTTGCGTGCGCGTCAAGCGATTTCAGGATAAACTGGATAAAAATCAGCTGTTGTTAATGAGCAGCGACCCCAGGTATTTTCGCTATCGAGGTTTCAAATCTCTGGTGGCGATGAGCAATTATTTTGGGTTGACCATTCCTTCAGGTTTAGGGACGATTTCTGCTAGTATGGGTAACTCTTTCGCGAAAGCGGTCAACGAAAAAGCCTTCGTCTTTGAACAGAGTTACTCGATGGCATCTGCCGTAAAAGAGGTCTCTCAAATCATTACCAATTATAAAAAACAACTGGATGCGAAAACCAAAAATTAAACTGGAACCACAAGTAGTTCAACGGATAATGGATAGAGCTATTGAAATCAATAAAGGATGCGCTGAAAGGTGTAGAGATTTTCGAGTTATGCTTTCGCAAAAGCGAAAAAACACCTTAATCCTGCGCTGGACTACCATCGATATTTCAGATATCGAACGTCCTGTGCAATGTTACAGATATGAGTGTTTTGAGATGGATGGAACACCGCAATTATGTTCCATTCATTATGCGAATCAAGAGGAAGCCAATGATTTTTTCTGGTCGCTAGAACCGCTCTACCAACAAGAATATGCCATAGACCATAAATTATAGATGATGTATAAAACCAAAGAAATAAACAAAGCCACTTTAAAAGCGTTGCAGATAAAAAATCAAGAGGAAATTGTAGAACTCACAGGTAGTAAACTGAATCCAGTACAAGCTTGGGAAGTCATTAAATCTACTTCGGAAAATTTTAGTAAGCCTGATGCTAAGGCACAAGAGGCAGATGCCTTGCTTTATAAAATGCTACATCCAGAGGTTTCCAAAAAGAAGGCTAAAAAGAATGATACCGAAATCATTCGCCTCAAGGAGAAAGAACGTGCCAGAGCGCTTGAGCTTCTGGAACTAGAATTATTAATCGCTGCTTAAAACTAAACAATGACCATACTACAATTACAAGCGCTCGATATGAGCCTCGTTCAACCTGAAGCGTTGAAAACTGCCGTTCAGGATATTCTGGACGACTACAACGCCACGTCTGATAAAAAAGCCTTTGAAGACATCGCCAAAGAGAATATTGAAAAAGTGTTTTTGCTGGTAGAACGTCTCGCTCCTAAAGCTATTAAAAAGTCAAAAGAAGAAGCTCCGAAAAAGACGGAGAAAAAAGAGGTGGCAAAAGATGAAAAGGAAACTACTCCAGAAAAGAAAGCTTCTGAAAAGCCTAAAAAACCGAATAAAACGGTAAAAAAAGAACTGGATGCTTTAAGTAAAGATATTAAGGCGTGTCGGCTAAAAATTAAGAAGTACAATGAAGAAAAGCGCAAAAATCAGCCTAAGAAACCCAAGCCGATGCGTCATACTAAAATCAAAAATCACTTTGTCGCTATTGCTAATCTAATTCCTCCAGCGCATAAAGAAAATATAAAGATGCAAAAGGAAGCTGAGAAGATTCTGCTTCGTGCCTATCGAGGTATAATGAATACCTACGGAATCAACTTTGTACGTGCTGAAGCTGGCGAAAAAGAGATTAAAGAGAGATACGATAAAATGGAAGAAAAAGCTAAGAAATAAGTATGAATAAGAAAGTATTGATTATCACGGGCGCAGGACTCGCCATAGGTTTTGCAGAGGCGCTTATTTATTACAATTTAGGGAAGAATGACCAGCAAGAAAAATTCAAATTTCAAATACCAAAAGGTGCCGAACTTTTAAAAACCACAGGTATCATTATCGCCACCTCACTCGCCACCGCTGCACTCTCAAATATCATTGAAAATGCAATGCAAGACAAAGAACAACTTATCCCAGTAACCGCATAGATTATGAAAAAAATAGAACATAAAACTTTCCTAAAGAATAACAGTCTCGATAAAAAATTACTCCTGGAACCGATTCAAGATAAAATTGAAATTTTTGACAGAATGTACAAACTCTTAGATACCGTTTCTGATTGTGAAAAAGGAGATTTGCTAGAACAACTGGAGGAGCTTGACCTCGAAATCCTAGAAGATATAGATGAAGAATATGCAGATAAGCTTGAGTTCAACGAAATTGAAGAAGCTCTTGAAGAAGCACCAGCTATTGAAACAATAGCTCCAAAAAAAGGAGTTCAAAAGCCTACTACTGACGAGGCTATTTTGGATGAGTTGGTAAAAATGGGACGTACTCAGGACATAGGGCGTTCTACCTTTAAAGATTTAGGATTAAAGTCTAAACTCGGTTGGGAAACAATTATTGGGAAGTATCGTGTGGTTAGGACTAGTGTTTTTAGGTATCGGTATGCGGTAGAGAAACAATAAAGTAAAGAAAAGACTAAATGTATCAATTTGGTCTTTTTGCTATTACACATATTCCTTCAGATAGTAGTCTCTAAGAATCTCTTTAAACTTTTTGTCATTTAATTGATTAGCTTTTTCCATAATCGCTTTTTGATCCAGAAAATCAAAGTCAAATTTTTTGACGCTTTCTTTAGTTTTTTTCAATATTATTAAAGCCTCATCCGTGAATCCGCCAGTACTCCATATTTCAAATCGATGTCGTTTTTCTGGAAATCTTAAGTTGAGCCATCCGCGAATTTCTCTAACTTTTTCCGAAATATACGCTTCTATATATTCAGCATCAATAGGATAATTATATCCTTTGCACTCTATAATAAACATCTCATTTTCCGTACTTGCGAGAACATCTATCTCTCTTGTTCTAACTGAATCTACGACTGGAACTCTTTTCCCAATATTTAAGGATTGAGAGTACTTGCTATAATAGAATCCAACTGCTAATTCAAATAAATCTCCCCGCAAATTGTTTGTTTTCCCATCTACAAGCTTCGTTAGCTTCTTCATTAAATTTAAATACTTCTCTGGTTCAGTTTTTAGTATTGCGCCAGCATTGGTAACGGTGTTAATTAAATTTTTAAGTAGGTCGCTATAATCTTTCCCAAACAATTCCTTAATTGATGCGACTAAAACACCTTTACTTTTTAGCTGATTTAGTCCTTCTGATGAAATTCCATCTACGAGCAAAACAGGTAGCAATTTCAATGTGGGATTAGAGGCTTTAATAGTTGCGATTTTACGTGTAAAAAATCCAATTGTCGTATCGTTTGTAGTATTCCCAATTAAAATGTCCGCGACCAAAAAACCAGGTTTCTTTATCTTACTGGTATAGCCTACGAGACCATCTATATATGATGGCGCCGTAAAACCAAATTGAAAACCACCAACTATATTATTGTTCTTTCCCCTTTTAAATGAAACCATACCTATGTTTTTGCTCCAAATTTCAAATTGTTGAAGTACTAATTTCTTTGATAGTTGGATTCCTTGTATGTGTCTTTGATTAGGTTTTTGGTGCTCTGTAAAAGAACTGTTGAGTCGATATTCCCCATTTATCGTTTCTGAAATTAAATTATGCTTCTTGAGTAACTCTATGAGTGTGGAAAACTTCATATGTCCTTTTATTGCATTTACAGGACTCAGAGTATAGTTAGCGAGTTCGTTAACCGGAAGAAGGCCGTGATGATATTTTAAAGCATTTAGAAGATAAAAACATCGTTTGCCATCTGTTCTAAACGCCTCTAATAAATCAAGATAATATGCTTCTGTTTGGTAATTATCCGAATGATAAACAAAAACTTTCTTGTCTGAAAAAAGTCCACTTAATTTATGAATAGGACTTCCAAGTCTCTCAATTTGTTTTCGAGCAGCATCATTTGAAATTCCTTTTCTTTTCTGTATATATTTGGCTAAATCTCCAGATAAAATACCGCCTTTTTTACTTAAATATTTTTGAATATATGTCACACCACACTATTTATATAATACTAACTATCTTCTGCCTCTGTTTTTTTTATTTGAATGACATCCCAATCGTTTTTGTCTATTTCATTCGCAAACTTTTCAAGTCGAGAATTTTCTATCGCGAGGCAAAGTAAATGTGTAGGTCTTGAAAAACCGACATAAGCCATTCTTGCAGATTGAACGATTTTATCAACACTACCGCCTTTATAACCTTCCAGGTGTTCCTTTATTGGTAGTCCCTTTATTTGCTCACGTAATCTTTCAGATTCATAATTACCAGCACCTTTACTAAAAAATGTTTCTAAGTATAATGTAGCCGTATGGGTTTGTCCTTTTACAGAGTGTACGGAACCAATTTTTACATCAATGCCATTATTGGAATACGAATGTTCGTATTCTTCAATTTCATCAACATTTTCAATGTCCGAGGAACCATTGATAAACTGTGTAGATTTGTTTATCTGTCTTCCGAAGCAATGTAAAAATTGTGGGATGTACGCTATTATTTCGGAGAGCGTAGTGTCAAGTTCTTCATTTTTTAGCGCAACACACCAATTGTATAGGTTCAGTTTTAGTGCTTCGTATTCTTTATTGTCGTAAGTTTTAAAATATCTTATCAATTTTGTGATTGTATATACTCTCGAAAACTCATCCCTCACTCCTTCAATATAAAGTATTTTACAAAGACCATTTAATAATGATTTTCTAACAGGAGCAAGTGTTGCATTATTCTTCTCACAAAATTGCAGATAGTCCTTTAAAACAATATAATCAATGTTTTTCGTTTTTTCACTTGAACTAAAGTTGGGCCAATAATCTGATATGCAAATTTTAGCATTGTCTTCGTTATGTTTTCGCCATCCAACAGCTTCATATTTATTTTTCTCATTATGAACTATAGAACCTTCAGCTATTAGATTTTGTATATGTTCTGCAAACTTTGGTATTACATCAGTAATTGTATCTAAATTATAAGAGAAAATGATAGGTTTAATAGCAATCTCATTTCCTTTTAAATCTTTCATTCTACCCTGAACGGTACATCCTGTCAAAGCAAATCGTTCAACTATTTTGGCTATTGGTTTACTTAATCGATGACTTCCAGAAATAAACAATTTTTTAGAACGTTGACTCCAGATAAGATTTGAGTCTAATGCCTTTGAATATATCGATTGATTTACGTCACCTAATCTTTGATAGAATGAAATGCTATTTGCGCCAATGAATACTCTTTCAAGTAAATCGAATTGATGTTTTTCCATATCCTGCATTTCATCAACGAACACAAATTTAAAGCGTTTTTGTAATAGTGAAATGTAGGATGGAATTTCCGAAAGAATTATATCTGCCAAAAGGTAAGCATCATCATAACATAGAATTCCTGCTTCCAGAACTTTGAGCTTTGTTACATATAGCCACTCAGCTATTCTATCCAATTCAACACTTGTAAATTTTTCTTTTCTTTTATTGGGTGTTTTTATTTCCAGTGCATCTCCCGAAATAGATTTAACTAACTGTAAAACTCCTTTCTTAAACTTGAATCTGTAAGAAAACAAAACATTGAAATTCTTATTATAATAAATTGCATTACTTTTCTCTTGTTTAACAAAACCAAATTTGTTGTAACCAAATATTCTACTAATGGTTTCATTATATATTTCATTATCTATTCTAATTGGCTTTTGTTTGTATTTAATTCCGTAAGCCGGAATTGCTAAGAAAATATCGGTAAAGCTTTGAATAGTCCCAACAAAATTTGGATGCGAAAAAAGTTTAGGACAATGTTGACCTATCCTATCTTTAATTTCGTTTATGGCTGCATTAGTGTGAGACAATACGAGAACACCTCTGTCTTTTTCTAATGGTAGATGCTTTTCTAAAATAAGCAGCTTGGCGAGTAATGCTGTGGTTTTACCGCTTCCTGGAACCGCTTGTAAGTCTAATGTTTCAAAATTTTTTATGTAGGAAAGCCTTTCGTGGTCAAATGTTTGACCAGGTTTTAATAAAATAGATTCTGAATATAATATGTCCTCTGCGGTAACTTTAATCATTGCACACGTATTTTATAGCATCAACCAAGTACTTAATACTTTCATCGTCTTCTTTAATAGGTAAAACACTATTTTCTTCGATTTTATCAGCCAATATATATGCTAACTCAGTCTTATGAAGAGTCTTGTTGATTAGCTTTTTGCCAAGTTCTTCTTCAACTGAGCCTTCCTTAATTTTTGGATGTACCTCCATCAATGCTTCATTAAAAAGCTTACCGACAGATGAGGATTTTGATAACGCATACTCCAATGTCCAGTCTTTAGCCACAAAGCACTTTATGTTATCCTTATTATAATCGGACTCTAATCTTGCTACTTCTTTTATTGAATCTTCAAGAACAGTTACCGCAGTTTTTTTTGTGTAGGATTTGTAGTTTTTGCCATCCGCCCCAACTTTTATTTCTTCTTCATATGCTTTAATGTCTACATCAGTAATAATAGCTACTGGAATTTCTATTTTCTTCGAAGTAGGTTCTTTACGCAAATAAATTTTTGAATACCTCTGAAAAGCTGTGCTCGCTACGTTAACTATTGAGACACCAGCCTCCGTCAAGTTTTTCTGAATTACATTTTGTTCCTTTAACCTTTGGGCAATCGTAGGGAGCAACATTTCCTCAGACCAACCTTCGACCATAATAACGCCTTTTGCAAAGAAGAGATTCGCTTTTGTAGTATCTAAAAATCTTTCAAGAAATTTATAATCCTCATTTTCAAGGCAGGTGTATTCCTTGCCCATTGGAAATGCACTATCATTTGCACATAAAATGAGATTTTCGAGTTGTATTTTAGATCCTAAGTTTGGACTGTGAGTAGTTAGGATAAGTTGTATGTCTCTTTCTTTTTGTAAAACTTCGATAATTTGCATTTGAGCCTGCGGATGCAAATGTGCTTCCAACTCTTCAATTAAACCAAGTCTAACACCCGTCCAATCTTTCTTTTTAAGATGTAACAACTCCGAAGCCATAAACAAACGATTTAGTGTTCCTAGGCCTGGATTAATTTCGTCTTTAATGGATAATTCCAACTTTTCTAAAATATTTTTTAGATTGTTACCCTTTACACCAAAGGCCGATTCTTTTGATCCATCATAAAATAACTTTATGTAACTATCTATCTCATCTTTCAGCTCCTTCCCATTTTGTTCGTGCGGTGGCAATGGCACTCCATTTTGTGCTACGCCTAAAAAATATTTTTCGACTGATTGATTGAAATTATTGAAAAGTTCAACTAGCAGGTGGTCATTATTTCTACCTTTAAAAGCATCGTGCTCTTGGAGAATTTGCGTCAACCTTGAATTTTTTCTAGGAACAAGTTCTGCTTGAGCATTTCTTAAAGGCTTTAAATAGGTTGTCTTTAAATAATCTTTGGCTTCTGCAGTTAATTGATATCCAGTTGGGTCAACACCAGCTTTTACATCGGCAGGCAAAATTTTATTCTCGATAACATTTCGTTTTACATCGTAAATAAGTCTCAAATAGGGTTTTGGTTCTTCTCCATTTTTTTTAGCCCATCCAAGCCATTCTGTAAAGTTTTTAGCTTCTTCTGCATCTAAATCATCAAATATTAATTCAATCCTGAGTCTTTCTGAATCTAAATAAAAGTCATCGTTTACAACTTTTAACCATTCAAAACTATGTGTTTTGAGAACAAGTTTTATAGCATCAATGATAGCGGTTTTTCCAGAATCATTTTGTCCTATCAAAACATTGACACCAGTTGAAAAGTTCAAATCAAGATTAGGTTCAAGTAAATTAAATGGCTTAGCTCCTCCAAATTTTCTAAAGTTCCATAGTTTCAGTTTCCGTAAGTACATAATAACAAGTTAAACCCCACAAGTTAAAAAACATTACCACCTACTCAAACGAAAACGGGAGTAAATAATCTGTAAATCAATTATAAATACGCTGTAAAACAACTTTATATACTTTGCCTGTCAAACAATTCGGCGTTTGCCCAATGAAAAAAACAGCATACGATTATCACGATTTACAACAAAGTATAGATTCCTTAATTGGGAAGTTTGGACTTCAAAAAACCATTGAAGTCATAGACAGCTTAACCAGTAATACAGAGCTTACTACCCAAGACAAGGAGAAAGTAAAACTCCTTCTCGTATTTATCATTTCGCAAAGTATAGAGGTATTCGATTTAAAAGAAGACAACTTCTACACAAGTACTGTGCAGGAGTATCGTGAGGCACGTATGTGTTGTTATTTTCTACTCAAAAAATATACAGATTCTAGCTACGCTAAAATTGGAGAAAGCTTTAATCAGTCTAAACGTGCCATATTGTACAACTATCATAAATGTGATGAGATTCTGTCCATCCCACAATTCTACAAGCCTTTTGTAGAGAAGTTTAAAATCCTAGAAAACAATACTATCAATTTTATTGCAAAATTGAACTAGCCTATGCAAGATAACATCGCAAAAGAGGTACAAGATGCCCTTACCGCAAGCCCAGAAGAAATTAATTTTGAACAGCTTCAAAACGAAGATAGCAGTCCGCTCAATCAGCCTGTTATAGAAAAAGATATAGGTGGCGAACGTCCTGTTGAAACCGAAGAGGAAAAACAAAAAAGCTGGAATGTCTGGAAACCAGAACAAGAGCAGAAAACGCTAGAAGAATTAGAACCTACACGCAGCGGAAATACCCAAACAGACTTTAGAAGTTCGGTTGAAGCAAAGGTCGAAAAAGAGAAAGCACAAGAACCACTTGATGCTCCAGAACAAGATATCAATGGAAACGGATTTGATACAGATGAGGATGATACAGTAACCGACCAAGATTTTGAAGTTCCGCTCGCGCAAGCAAATCAGGCGGCTGATGCTATTTTAGGAATGTCCAACAACGTTCTTGCTGTAGGTGGTGGTTACTTCGTTAAAATCAAAAAACATCAGGAGTTCTATGAGTTTGAAGAAATCATTCAAGTTGTAGACCAGCAGAATGATAAGAATGTTGAGCGCATAAAACTCGACACAGAAGACCAAGCACTTCTGAGACCATTACTGGCTCAAGTACTACGAAAGAAAGCGAAAAAACTCACTCCAGAACAGCAACTAATGGGTGCGATTATTTCTATTTTAATTAAAAAAGCACAAGTGGTTATGGAAGTGCGTGCAGAAAATAGTCTTCTTGAAAACCGTATTCTCGATATTGTTCGTCAGGAAAAAGGAGAAACAGAAGTTGATGATATTGAGGAGGAAGATTCTGAGGAAGCTGAAAAGAATAACGAATATGCTTTCGCGAAAGCAGAGTCGGAAAAAGAACCTATTCAAGAAAAAATCAGTAAACCAGAATCAACTATCGAAGACATCGAAGCAGAAGAAGTCGATGAAGACCTACCCATTTTAGAAGTTGCCGAAGAACTACAAAACAATTCGTAATGGCTGGAACTACATCTAATCGCGGTCGTAAACCTATTACTTATAAAAAGGAAGATTTAGAACGCCAACCAATGATTATGCTAGTTTGTGGCGAAACAGGCGTTGGTAAGACCTACCGTAACAAACAAGAGATTAAGCATTATATGATGGACCATCTCGTGATGGGCAAAAAAGGTCGTAAAGTGTTGGCTTTTGATACCAATGATGATGATTATCCGCAATTCAGAACTGTGAGTCCTAATCATCTCAAAGCACTTACAAAGGTATCATCAAGACGCATTCGTCCATTTAATCCAGACGGTTCGCCTATGGATAATGACCAGAAAAAAGAAGTCATTACCAAAATTATGAAGCACTACAAAAATGGGCTTGTCGTCCTGGACGACATCGACCATTATATGACAGGTGCAAAAGGGCAATCGATGATAGGTGCATTGTGTACTGTTCGTCACAAAGGAATTGATATTGTACTTACCCATCAATCTGTTGCAAAAATTACCACTTCTGAATGGCAAAACTGTACGTGGTTACGATTGCATCATCAGGTAGATGATGTGACGCGTTACCGAGAGCGCATACCAAAATATCAAATGGTACGCATCGCGCAGCTCATTGTAGACGAGCAATACGAATTATGTTCCAATGCCTTTGCAATGGGTAAAATTACCGAGCAACAGTATAAGATTCAAAAAAGCTTTTTTGTCTACGTTAATATGCGAGAGCAACGTATTAAAGGTTGCAGTCGCGCTGCCTTCATTAGAGCCTGTAAAAAGTTTATTGACCAGGAAGAAGGTCGAAAAGTGAAAATGTTGCTTAATGAACAGGACTTTGAAGGTAATAATATCTACAAAACCAAAAATGAGGCGATTGTAAAATTGATTTCAGATAAACTTCGTTACCACGAAAATGGATTGACCAGCCCTATATAGTGGAAAATATTTATCAGATTCATTTGCATAGTGGAAAATATTTGTCAAAAAACTATTTTTCTGATGTTTTACTGGAAAATAGTCAAATCTATTATATTGGAAAATATTTGACAAAAAAATAGTTATAATGGAAAATATTTATCAAATTCGTGCTTTGATATCATTATAATGGAAAAAAGTAAGCCTATACATCTTCAAGAAATCATTTATGGTTCACCAGAATCAAATGTTTCAAGACAAATATCCAAACTTGAGAAAGAAGGAAAAATTAGAAAGATAGCTTCTCGTATCTACACCAGTAACCTAGAAGATACGCCAGAAGATATCATACAGCGTAATATATTCCCTATTTTAGGAAACCAATATCCAGGAGCTGTATTAAGTCATCGCTCTGCTTTTGAATTTACGCCTACGTCAACAAATCAATTATTTGTCACCTACAAATACACTAAAAAGGTAAAACTTCCAGGAATAACTATTCGGTTTATGGAAGGCTCAAAAGCCATTGAGGGTGATACTTCATTTTCTGGCGAACTTATGGTATCACAACGCGAGCGCGCCTTATTAGAAAACCTACAAGTCTCCAGACAAACAGGTGGCGACTCAAAGACACTTACCTATCCTGAAATAGAAGAGAAACTAGAAAAAATTATTCGAGTTAATGGTGAAGCCGAATTAAACGGCGTTAGAGATAGAGCTCGTGATATTGCCGAACAACTTGGGATGCAAAAAGAGTTTGAAAAACTGAACAAGATTATAAGTGCCTTATTAACTACGCATCCTGCAACTACTTTGAAATCACCTTTGGCAGTAGCCAGAGCAAATAATTTGCCTTACGACCCAGCGCGTATCCAATTGTTTGAAACACTTTTTAAAGCACTCAAAAAAGAAGAGTTTAAAAACCGTGAAGAGCAAAATACTACAACCAGAGCGTACCGAAACTTTGCTTTCTATGAAAGCTACTTTTCAAACTATATAGAAGGTACTGTTTTTGAAATTGATACAGCCAAACGCATCATTGCCACACAGCAACCATTGCCTGCACGTAATGAAGATTCGCACGATGTTTTAGGAACATATCAATTAGCATCCAATAAACAAGAAATGCGCGTGTTGCCCTATTCTGGAGAAAATCTCATTGAAATTTTAAAATACCGACACGCTATTTTACTAAGTGCTAGAGCAGATAAAAAGCCCGGTATTTTTAAAGACAAAAACAATCAAGCGGGCAACACCTCTTTTGTAGATATGGAACTGGTTAACGGAACGCTCATACAAAGTTTTGATTTTTACAAAGCGCTTGTACATCCTTTTGCAAAAGCTGCATACATAATGTTTGTAGTAAGCGAGGTGCATCCGTTTTTAGATGGTAATGGACGTATGGCTCGTATAATGATGAATGCAGAATTATCCGCAGCAAACCACACTAAAATTATCATACCAACCGTATATCGAGAAGATTACTTAGGTGGTTTACGCAAGCTTACGCGAAATAATGACCCAGAAGTATACATCCGAATGTTGAATCGCGCCCAGGCTTTTAGCCATACACTTCTGGGTGATGATATGGAGCAAATGGAAGCTACTCTTGAAGCTAGTAACGCATTTAAGGAAAGTAATGAAGGGGTTTTGAAGATAATAGAAGAATAAAATGATAAGTAGAGGTTCTTTAATCGGCAAGATAGTAGACGATATTTCATCTTTGAAATATCAGATAGAGACACGTAATAAATTAGGATATACTGACCTTACTCTCTTTTGTGAGGATTTCATCAAAGAAGTTCTAAATATCACCTTCAACTTAAACCTTAAAAATTTAAACCAAATAAGGTCAAATAATCCAGGTTTAGATTTAGGAGATAAAAGAGAAGAAATTGCTTTTCAAGTGACTTCATCTAACACGAGTAAAAAAGTGAACGATACACTTCAAAAGATTACAGAGCAACAAAAGAAAGATTTTACAAAATTCAAAATAATAGTAATTGGCAAAAAACAATCTTCATATTCATTAAAACCAAGCAATATTAAATTTGATATCGATACGGATATTATTGACTTGGACGACTTACTAAAGTATGTAGTAATTTTAGATTTAGAAAAGCTAAGCGCACTTTACGATTTGTTCAAGCTTGAGTTTCGTTCGGTGAAAATTGAATTAGAAGTTGTCGATACAGAAGGAAATTTTGAAAGCTCTTATACTAACATTGCAGAAAAGGTGCCAAATAGCCCTCCAAAGAATGCTCTTAAGTATCTTCTTGAAAGGAATAAGCATTATGATGAAAGCTTCAAGGAATTATTAGATTTATATAGGCGTTTATCAAGAGTCCCTAAAATATCCAGAGAATTATTGTTTTACATTGCAGATAGAGGTAAGATTAAAAACTTCAATTCTCATTTTTGTATAATACCAGAAATTTTAGAAAGGATTTTCAGAATAACTCAAAAGGAACTTATTGTAGATATTAATATTTTGGAAAATGAAGGCTTGGTTTATATCAATGATGACGACATAGACGGAAGACCTGTTCCTCAAGTAGAAATATCAGATGAGCACCTTAATTTAATATTTCATCATCTGATAGAAAAAGAAGAATCTATCCGAACACTCTTGAATACAATGGATTTTACAATTCTTGATGAAGAAGAATAATTTAAGAATGCTTACCAGTAATAGGTTTCAAATCTCTTGCAAACTTCAATTCTAGAATCGAAACCAAGTCGTGCATTTCTGGTTCAAAATGATAGGCGTGTAAACGGACATCTAAACCAAACTCTCTAGCCCAATAGAATAATTGCAAACCTTGCGTTCTTGCAACCTTGTAATATCCTAAATGCTGGATTACTCTTCCATAAAAGTTACGCTTCACCTTTCCTACATATAAAATACGAGAATCTTGATTATATCTTTTTTTCAAGGCAGGAACCGATTTAGAACCTTCCAGAATTTTATAAGCTCTCATACATTCCCTTACTGCGCCTGAATCCTGAGTGGAAATAATTTCAAAGAAATATAGAACTGGACCAGTAAAATTTGTCACTTCTTCGAAAAAGCCTTTATGCTCTGGTGATTTCCTTATGTCATTATCATTCCAATCTAATAATTCGCTGCACTTAAAATCGTATTGAATATACCCAGAACTTCCATTAATCTGCACATTTTTTAAGTGGTTAGATAGTCTTCCTGCAGCTGCTTTGATTTCGTTTTCTATTTTTTCTTTCATAACCTGTAAAATACAATTTAAATAGCATCCCGTTCCAAAGTCCCTTTCGCGACAGCGGAAAAACAACTACCTCTTCCCAACTTCGCAGTCTATCAAGGTTTAGAGACCTCGCCAAAAATTCAAAAATCAATAAACAACAAAACGAATGGCAAACAACAAAGACATCGCCTGGACACCAATTCTCTATTGTGTGGGAGCAGGTATTGCTGGACTCGCATTAGGAACATTTTTGGTCGCTCCAATGGTTCAAAAGATGAAGGCAAAAAAGATAGCCGAAAACAAAAAGAAAGCTATCGCTAGTCCTACAAAAAAGTAGTGTTTAGAGACACTCGTGGACACTTTAAAAAAGTTTCATCCTGTGAATACAGGCAAAAAAGACAATTAAAATGAGTGATTATAACGACGAATTAATGCGTTACGAAGAAGCTGCTGAAGACCAGTATGATGACTACGATAACGACGAATTATATGATGACGAAGAAGACGACTTCGATTCTGGATTTGAAGGATTAGAAGACGGCTACGATGACGAGTACGAAGATGAGTACGACGATTATGACGACTATGCCGATGAAGGCGAGTATGATGAAGAGGCGTATGATGATTACACACGTTCAAGCATCGGGAAAATAGACCCTAACGACAGAACTTTAACGGTAGTTGTAACCAATAAATCTGGAGCAGCTGCTGAGGCAGTTATCTTTGGTGGTAACGCAGAAGCGGCACAACCCAATGGTGTCTCTGTAGATATAGAAGAGTCTAGCCATAAAGAAGTGCGAGAAGAGAGTAAATCAAATCCGTTTAAAATTGCGGGAATGAAATACTCGGTGAGTAATGCGCTTCAGTTTGACAACGTACTACGTATTGACCGTAGAACGGCATCTGGTTCTAAGACCACACGTGTGTACCAACCACGTAATGCAACATCACCGCAAAACTTTACCCAGCAACTTATTGATGACGATAACTTCGAGATGGATGTTACAGGTCAGGATTCGCTACGTGTAGTTGTAGAAGACGGCGTAACGGCGGTATTTACTTTCACTATCAAAGCGAGAGCAAATCTGGGCAACCTTTTAAAAGGAAGCAACGTAGCCGAACTTTCAAGAGCACCTAGAACAACAGGATTGCCACAACTGGATTTGATTCGTAGACGCCGACCTACAGCTTTAGGCTTACGCCGTAAACGTAAAGTAAGACGTATACGTAGACGACCATCTCCTAGAGTGCGCTACATCCGTAAACCAGCGCCGCGTAGAAGAGTGCCTACGAGACTCGTGAGACGTAAAAGACGATAGTCTGTAACTTGCAGGCGCGACTTTGCTACCCATTACCAGACAGCCAGAGTCGGTTTCCCCCAAACCATTAACTCTGGCTGTTTTTATATCTAAAACACTATGAAGCAAGCAGAAACACATACGCTAGGACAAAATAGAATAGACTACATCGTGTATCACAATGCAAGCGCAGTATCTCATCTATTAGAGCAATACGGTTTCGAGGCTCCAAAAAACCCTTTACATCTTGCCAAAGCAATTAAAGAGCTTACGCGAAAGAAAGGTAGAAAGGTCATAAAGGAACTTATCCAGCTACATCCAGATAAAGAAGCAATTCTTAAACTTAATATGCTTAAAGAAGATAACTTCTGTGGTGCGTGTAGCAACGATTCATACAATGCCGAAGGTAACTTCTGTAAAGCCTGTGGACACTCGAACTATTCTGGAACTGGAGATGAAGACAGTTTTTTGAGTCAGTTTGAAAATTATAAAGACCGAGAGTTAGAACGGTATTACCAAACAATCGTCAAAAAATCGAACGCAAATCCACAAGACAAAAATCTTGCACAGGAAGTGCAAATGGTCTGGAACGAAATCAGAACCAGAAAACTCGCCCTAAAAAAAGAAGAAGCAACCCAAACTGAAGCCCCAAAAAACTTTAGCATTACTAAAGATGAACTTATTCTCTTCGGAGTGGTATTCATTGCTGGTGCATTGGTAGGTCACGGTTTAAAATTCAATTTCAGTAATGTCAAATAAACAATCACAATACAATCAGGCGATAGATAACCTTACCTATCTGGTACTCAACTACCCCAAGCCTGTACAAGAACTACTCGCCGAAAGCAATGTATTCTTTCAAGGAAAACCCTCAAAAGAACAGCTTATCAATGAAGTGGTAGAACTTCTAAAGGATGGAGATTCCGCTTTCGCAAAAGCACTAGAAAATTTAATCCAAAAGTTTTCTTCACAAGAGAATGACCAGTTCTGGGGTGCTATTGCCAAAGGTGCCGTGGGCATTTTAGGCGGATTATTCAAAAAGAAAAAACGTAGAGGCTCATCTAGTAATGCAGGTGCGGCACAAGCTGCACAGGCTAGAGCAGCTGCACAAGCGGCAGCTGCCAAAAGAGATATGGAAATGCGTATGCAACGTATGCGAGAAGAGCAGGAACGCAGGCGTCGTGAAGCGGAAGAACGTCGTAGGCGTGAAGAAGAACGCCGTCGGGAAGAAGCCAAACAAAAAGCCGAAGCCGCCCAAAAGAAAACCAATATGATGCTAATGATAGGCGGTGGTGTCGTGGCTTTAGGAATAGGCGCCGTAGTATTAATGAAATCGGGACGTCCTGCAATGCCTTACGCACCACCGATGCAAATACCTAAATAGTATGGTAAACACTTTTGCAATAACCGATTACGACGTGTATCAGGATGAAGCGTTTGATAATTACAGAAGACGACCGCGTCGCGCACATAGAAAACGTTTTTCAAAACGAAACTTTAGAAACAGTCGTGTGACGCGCTACCCAAAACTAAGCAGACCGCCACGAAATATTAGGTACGCAACTATAAAAAGGCGACCAAAAGTCGTGGTTAGAAAACCTAGAATTATCCGTGGGCGTCCTCTCAAGTTACCACCTATAAAAGTTAGACCTGCATATCAAATAAAACCTGCTGTTTTACCAAGAACCATTGTAAAACAAAAACCAGCGATTATAAAAAAGAAGGTAAAACCTGTTGTAAAAAAGAAAACACCCATCAACCATTTAATTAAAAAGACGAATCCAAAACAGGTTAAAAAACCACTATCAAAAGTCTCTAAAGCTGATGTTAAGCAAATAAAAACTCAGCAAGTGGAAGCTACTAAAAAAGCTATACAGTCCGATTCAAAAAGCGGGAAGCTTATCAAAGTAGTTGCTATTGTAGGTGTAGTTGGTATTACAGGGTTTGGCATTTATAAATTCATTCAATTCAAAAAACAAAACAATGGACATATTAGCACAAGTAAATGAAACGGACACCGAGCAACCAGGCGACATTAATGATGGCTTTTTAAGTGCATCTATAAAAAACGTTGGAGAAGGTAAAGCTTTAGTTAACGGTGTTGTTTTGATTCCTGGCGAAGCAAAAGGTTACCCTTTTGTAGGTAAAGGTTACAAGAAAATCTCCTATGACCCAGGTGCTTCTACTTTACGAATAATGGCAATCTATTAAGGTTTATGATTACAGGAGAAACAGAACAATTACTGGATGACCATTTTATCGAAGATTACGACGACTTTTTTGGTAATAAAAAGAAACGTCGTGCTCGTAGAGCTGCTCGCAAAGCAAAACGACTACAACGCAGAACCATAAGACGTTCAGCACCTAAACGTATTGAGCGTAGAGCGAAACGGAAGCAGTTTTTTAAAGATGTTGGTCAGGTATATAATGACATAGGAGGTGCAACAGCTATCGGTGCGGCCATTGACTCGTTCACAAGACCAAAGTTACCTTCAGATTATAACACTAATACTTCAGAACCGACTTCAGACTATTCAATAGATGTAGGTGCGCCTTCAGAACCTGAAGAAGAGAAAAAAGGCTTCCCAACGGTGGTCTATGTATTAGGAGGTGTAGTCGTCGTTGGTGTCATTGGACTAGCTGTAATGAGTAGTCAAAAGAACAAATCTTATCAATCCTACTAAGTGATAACAACGATACCATCAAATAAAGAGCGCTTTCGTATTCGGCTAACGGTTTTGGCTCGAATGCCTTTTCAGTTAGGTATTCGTGTGTACGACCCTAGATATGCTAATTCCTATTATTTCAGAAGAAAGGCAACTTTCGCGAAAGCGGGAATTAAAAGAGAATTTATCATCTCACTTCCAGTTTCTCCAGAAGTCTTGGAAATGGAAGTATTTGATAAAAATGCACAAGATGATGATGCGTTTGAGATTGTGAATGTGAAGATTGAAAAAATGAAACCTATTGAGATGTGGGCTACAGATGACCAACATCGTTATTTGGAATTTGCGATACAGTTTGCTCAAAAAGCAGGTTATGTACCACCAGGATTTTACGATAGTACAGACCACGAGTTTTTGTTTCAGTATTTGCCTAAAATTACTGATGCCTTTGGTAGCGAACTGGTAACACCAGCAAGAACACATCGTAAAATGCCGAGAGTTCAAATTTCACAGCGTTTATTTAAGTCCTACACCATTCCTATACGTGTTGCCATTTTAGCTCACGAAGGCTGTCATTGGTTCTTAAATACCCGTAGTCAAACGACTGCAGATTTATGCGGGATGAAGCAATATTTAGATTATGGTTTTCCGACTATTGAAGCTGTTTATGCGGTGACGAAAGTCTTTGGTAAAAATCCTGAAATGGTCGGTGCATCCCAAATAGAACGCACTAAAGATGTCATCAACTTTATAGAAAATTACAGAGTAAATGCGTAAAACAAGATTTAACTGGTTAGAGAAGCAAAAGGCAATAAACAGCTTCTACAAAAAACTACAAAAGGATACCGAGGTTACGCAAATTACCGTAACTAATCATACCGACGACATACAAAAAGTATGCCTATGGGGAGCTAATGCTTGTCTCCCACTTACAGACCCAATGCAAATAGAGCGTTCATTTACTAAAGAAGTATTGGTTCAAAAACATCCACAAGGCGTGATTTATAATGCAGTAAATGACGCATTTTACTGTATTAATCAGCTTTCAGATTCCGTGTCGGTAATAAGCAGTACTGGTGATGTGATTACCACTATCGATTTATCAAAAAACCCAATAGCTTCTGAAGGCGAAGATGATGGGTCAGCAAGGTTTTCTAATCAAGGTCTTGGTGTATTGCCTGGAGCCATAAGTCCATCCGCAATTACTGTAAATTCAAATGAAAGCAGTTTACAATATGGAACTATAGCAGTTGCTTGCTCCGTATCAAACGAAGTAGTTTTCATTTCTCCCGATAATGAAATCATTGAAAGAAGTAATACTGGTGTAAGACCTGTTGATGTTGTTTTTAACCCCAAAGATGGATGTTATTACACTGCTAATATTACATCTGGCACAATAACCAAAATATGCGCACTCAGACGAGCCAATAACCTACCACGTGTAGAAGGCGTAAAGTCATTAGGCGTTGACACGAATACTGGAGATTTATTTGTACACACTATTACTGATGGGAGAATTAACGTTTATGACCTTTCAGGAAACTTTAAAAGTAGTGTGGGTGCAACTGTAGAAGAGAACATTTACTTTGCCTTCAATCCAGAAAATGGATTGATGTACATTTCCTTTTATGAAGGTAAAACCGTGCTTGTATATGATGCTGTACAATCCAAGACAATTACAAAAATACCTTTGCGTAAAAGTCCATCGGTTATGGCATTTAATCCTCATAATAACTTAATCTATGTAGGATGTACTGAAAATCAAACGGTAACAAGAATCACTACTGCAAACGAAATTCAAGATGTAATTAAGTTAAGCGGTTTTACAAGTCATATAGCAATAAGTTCAAAAGAAGATGTTATTGCTGTGAGCGATACTGAAAGTGATACCGTTACTATCACAGGAAACCAAAGTAGCCCAACGGTTACTGTCAATGATGAGTATTACGAATATCGTGAAGACTTCCAGCACAACCCAACACTAATTTCTCATCTAAAAATTGTGGCTTCAGGAGAAGACCGTATAAACGCACTACGGCTCATTGAAAAATCGGTTGCTGGTAAGGAGACGTGTCAAACGCTTTCGTTGAGTAACCATCAAAGTCCACAAAACTTCGGTAATATTTCTGAGGTCTTTGATATTGATGGTGACATCATTGACGGGCATTCTATTTGGTGCTTTAAAATCAATCCTAAACAAGTGGTAACCTTCTTGATATACCACAAACAATTTGAGATGTACAGCGTACTTCCCGAAAAATCAAGAATATCTACTGGTGTGCAAATGAGTAAAGGCATACCAGCATCGTGGCTCGAATACAACGAAAACGAGCCACCAGATGACACAACTTATTAATATCGCCTTAAGCCAATACGGAGTTACGGAAACTGTAGGCAATCAACATAACCAGATTGTTCTTAAATATTTTAAAGAGATTGGTCATACTTGGGTCACTACCGATGAAACTGCTTGGTGTTCTGCCTTTATAAATTGGGTAGCTCATAAAGCCAATGTGGAACGAAGCCATAAACTTACGGCTCGCTCTTGGCTAAAGGTAGGCACTAAAATTAAAGAACCTGAACTTAATGATGTGGTCATATTCTGGCGACATAAAAAGTCGAGCTGGAAAGGTCACGTCGGTCTTTTTATAGGCTATACCGAAGACAAAAAACACATCTACGTCTTAGGTGGAAATCAGAACAATCAAGTCAATATTAAAACCTATCCAACCTATCGTTTGTTGGGCTTTAGACGTTTACAACCAATTAATTTTTAAATCTAAAAGAAATGGAAAAAATAGATTATCTCATCATACAAAGTACTGACACAGGCGAAACTAAAGACTTTGGAAAAGAAGTCATCATAGCAAAACATACGGATTCAAAACGCGATGGTGGTTTTGGCTGGAATCGCCCAGGTATCGATTACTTGATACCGCAAGATGGCTCATTGCAAACCATCATCAATGAAGCTAGTCCAACAACTACCGATTTATGGGGTATCTCCCACGGTAAAAAAGGTATCACAGGTATTGCAAAGCATATTGCATACGTAGGTGGCAGAACACTCAAAGAAGCTTGGGATAAAGACACGCGTACCGATGAACAAAAAGCCACGCTTGAGGCTATTATAAAGTTCTATATACTGCGCTTTCCAGATATCATCATTGCAGGATTTAATGAAATTCCTGCAAAAGCAGATGAAGATAATCCTGGATTTGAAGTTGCAGAGTGGCTACGTGAATTAGAGATTCAAGAGCATAACATTTTCAAAAAATAGCAAATGAAAACGATACTCACTTTAGGTGTAGGTTTTTGGCTGGGTAGGCAGATTTACATCAACTACGATAAACGAACTGCACTCAAAAAAGAAGCACAGTTAAAAGCACGTCTTCAGAAGTTTCTGGAGGACAATGATTTTAGTAAAGCCGAGAGTAAAAAACAAACCCATCGCATCGTAGGATAATGGCCATTCAAATCAACATAGAAAACCGCATTTTTCTTGTACCAGAAGCAGACGACCCGTGTGACTTCTGGACGAGCTATTTTACAAAACTTAAAAGTGAGCTTGGTCAGGAAAATGCAAAAATGATATGGTTGATTACTTGGAAATCTAATGGTTCTACGTCTTGCACCACGAGTCCCAACTTCAATAAATGGTTGCATAAAAACAATCTTGATGTGTCTAATATGGCAACACGTACTATAGCTGATATCTCCGAAATAGGTGGAAACATTTTTGGCTTAGGTAAGAATCTTACAAAGATTCTATCTATTGGAGTTCCCGTAATTCTTGCGGTCGTTTTAGTTGGGATTATTGTTTTGCTTAGAAACACATCAAAAAACGCAGACCTATCAGATGTAGCAATGCTAACACCTGCAGGTCGCGGTTTAAAACTATTAGGCAAATGAGTATTACGTATAAAATTATAGGCGCAAGTGTAGGCACATTATTTATCGGCACAACTTTTCTGTCGTTAAGAAAACGTAGTCGTGATATACGCACTAGCAAATTAATGACTGCTATTCAAGCACAAATTCAGCCTATTACAAATGGACTCAATTCACAAAACGCATTTGATATTCACTTTTTAAACAAGGTATTACAGAGTGTAAATCGTGAAGTTTTGGTTTTAAAAACCAGTACAGCTTCGCGCTATGCTGACCAAATTCATAAGGCTTGGGGAAGCTGGTACCAAGGTGGTGATGACGAAGAACAAGTGTACGGTGTGTTTAGGCAACTAAAAGATAAAGTTCAGGTATCACAGGTGGCAAAAGCCTATCAAGAAACCTATTCTAAAAACCTTATAGATACACTTAAAGACCGTTTTGACAAACAAGAAATAACCATAGTGCTCAACATTGTAAAGGCACTTCCTAACTATAGAACCGCATAAAATGGAACTCTCAAAAACAAGTTGGTGGATGATAGGTGGCGCAGGATTAGGCGTTATCGGTATCGGTGTTTTTGTTACGCTTTCGCGAAAGCATAACAAGCAACAATCAATGGCTTCTGCAACAATAACAGCAATAGGGTCCGGTGTACAAGTTTCTACTGGAAATGTGGGTACCACCAAACAAGAACCCAACTGGAACAGCCCTTTTGATATGAATTATTTAACGGATGTACAGAAATGGGTATCCCCGAAATCAATCCGTGTGTTAGATGATATCTCAGCCAAAAAGTTTGCAAAAATCATTAAAGAAGCCAAAGGTACTTTTAATGACGATGAAGAGGCTGTAAAAGATGTTTTTGGAAAAAAGCTTCGTGATAAAACTCAAGTTGCGAGTCTTTCTAAAGCTTTCTATCAAAGCTATAAAAAGGATATGTGGCAGTACTTAAATAGCTTTTTAAGCCAAAATGAAATGAAGGAGTACGTGTCAAAATATGTACAACGATTACCAAACTATCAATCATAAAACGATACAATGAAACAGATAAAAACGAAACCAAAACCATCATTTGCAAAGAAGAATAAAGATATCCTCGTTGTGGGAGGTGTTATTGTAGTGCTCGCAGGAGCAGCCATCACTTACTACGTAATGAGTAAAAAGAAAGAGAAAAAACAGATTGCTAGCGCCAGCTCATCTACTACAGGAACATCTATACTAAGTGGTACATCTAGTTATCAAACACCACCTTTTATTCCAAGTAGTTCGGGTACGTCAAGTTTAGGTAGTAAACCACCGCAGACCAAAGCTGGTTATCCTATAAAATATGGTAGTCGTCATCCCGATGTAAAAGTGTTACAGCGCTACCTAAAAATTTATAAGGAAGATTTAGGTCGCAGTGGTCCTAAACGAGATGGTGTAGATGGCATTTTTGGTCCTAAAACATCTCGTGCTGCACAAAAAAGATTAAAGAAAACAATCTTTAGCACTACTGATATTGCAGGAATGCGCAAAGCATTGAAAAGTCTAGGAAAATGATGAGCGAGCAAACGATAAATAAAGGATTGATGATAGCTGGTGGATTGCTTGGCTTAGGAATTCTAGGATATCTCTTTTTCAGAGAAAAAGAAGAACGAATCGAAGAAGCTGAATTTACAATAGTTGAAGAGCCTAAACTTGAAAAAATTGAAAAACCAATTATTCAAGAAAAAGTAGTTCCTGTTGTTGAAATGAAACCTATCGCACCTGTAAAAAAGAAAGAAGAAACCATTCTGGTAAAACCAAAAGCTCCACCCGAACCTAATGATGACTTCCCCCTAAAATTGGGTAGCAAAGGTGAACGTGTAAAACAATTGCAGGTGTATCTATTGCGTAATCACGGAAGTCAGGGCATTGTTAATGACACTTTTGATAAAACGATTGAAGAACGTGTCCAGAAATACCTGAAGGTAAAAACCATAACAGCTTCTCTATTTAAGAAATTGAATATAGCTGGCACGAAAAACAAAACAACTAATGACCCAAAAAAGAAGCATTAAAGATTTAATTGATGGTCTGGTGGATAAGGATGGAATTAAAACCGAAGTTACGGTAACACTTACCAATCAGACCTTAACCAAAATTGTACTGGCATTATTGGCTTCTGGCGCCACCATAGTTGTGGTAGCACATTTAACCAAAAATCTATTTCCTAATCATCAAATAGCGTCTTTGCAAGCAGATATTAAAAGCATCAAATCAACCCTAAAATCACAATTAAAATGATAGAAATCTTACAACACATTTCAAATTACCTAAATAGCCTAGACTGGTCATATATTCTGACTTTCATTGTTATTGCTTATGGCCTAAACCATTATCGAGCTACCGACTTTTTCTATGAAGTATTCAAACTAAAAATAGCTACACGTTATCGCGTTTTCATCATCGGGCTGGTTTATGGAATAGCGCTATACTTTATCCGTGGTTATCAGCTTAAAATGATTGAGTGCCTTTTACAATCTTTTGCTTTTGCATTGGTGTTTCATAAGCTGTTACTAGAAAAGTTTTTAAATAGACTCTTTCAAACGAAACCCAAGGTATAATGAAATACTGGAAACCCATTTTATTGGTGCTTTGGATGGTTGGGCTAGTTCTTTTATTAGTGTTCTACATCATTCCTCAAGAAGAACGATTACAAAATGACACCATAGAAAAACTGGAACAGGAAAATGAAAATTTAGCTCATAGAAATGCAACGCTAGATGAAGAAATTCTACATCTAAAAAAGGAAACTGACAGTTTAGCTACTCATATTTCTTTAAGTGAACAAACCATCAAAAAACTAGAAACCCAACTATATGAAAAATTGGATAGGATTAATGCTATGTCTGCTATGGACTTGCACGAGTACATCGCAGGATTTAAAACCGATAGTACGGGATTTCAAAAACGGTAAACACTTCTGTTTTAATATGGAGCAATCACGCTTTCTAGCAACGAAGTTAGAGTATAGTTTGTTTCAAGATAGCATTATCGATACGCTTAAAATTAGGCAGATAAGGTGGAAACAACTGTTACAAAAAAAGGATACTACCATTTTAAAGCTAGAAAACAAAATTGAAAATCTATCACTCATCCAAGTCAATGATGAAGCACATATTCAAGAACTCAATTTGACTGTAAGAAAGCAACAAAAACAATTAAAAAGAGGTAAGCTAGAACGCTGGTTTTTTGGTGGTGGCTTACTCATATTAACCGGAATAATAATAGCACAATAATGAGTATAGTAGGATATCAAAGTACCGTAATACAAGCACCTGGAAATGTGGTTAATTCTCAAAGGGAATTGAGAGTTCCACCTAATCATCTTAATCCTGATTTATTTCATTCACCAGAGCGCAATGTGTACGCCGTACTCAATGAAAACATTGTAATAGGAAAAGATATTAGACTACGTACTAGGTCTGGCAAAGATGAAATTGCGGGATGGCAAGTGAGCTTGCCTGCACCATTGGTAAAAAATCCACAAGGTGAATACACAGGAACGCTATTGAGCAGAAAAGGTAAACCCTTTTTCTATGCGATAGATGATGATGGTCGTGTTTTTCTCTCTGGTAAGTTTGAAGATGAGCAGGACGAAGTGAATCTTAATATAAATCCCTACGTAGCCGAGTTACCCTTAAAGTTCAGGTCGTTTCCAGATAGACAAGCACCCAGAAAACGAAATGCGAGAAAAACCACAACTACGGATGCTAAAAATAAGAAGTAGTTAAGCTAGTGCAAAAGTGATAAATGAAACAGCAATTTGTACAGACATATTACTCTTATGCTAAAGAGGCAGAACAGCGCACAGGGATTCCAGCGCTTTTTGGGCTTGCCCAATGTGCGCTAGAAACAGGTTGGGGCAAAACCATTAAAGGTAATATGCTATTTGGTATGAAAGTGGGTAGTGGCAGAAATTATGGTGGTTGGCAAGGAGATAAGCAATTGATTAAAACTACTGAATATTCTAGCATATCAACAAAATGGTTTCCTGTTATTCTATCAGGATTTCCTGTTCTACTTTCTAGTGGAAAATGGAAATATCGCGTACTCGACAATTTTAGAGCTTATGCCTCACCGCTACACTCTTTTATAGATTGGGCAGGACTTTTAAAAAGCAATTCTAGATATCGTTCAGCATTTCAACATACTGCAAATCCACATCAATTTGCAAACGAAATCGCTAATGCTGGTTATGCCACAGACCCTAACTATGCTGATAAAATTTCTCAATTAATCTTTGAAATTGAAGCCTTAGTTCCTGTCTCATCAAAAAAGAGGTCATTAAAGAATACTAAGAAACCTCTTATAGCCTTTGTAACCATAGGTGCGACTCTTATCACTTTAGCTATTTTAAAACTTACAGACGTATGGAAATAAAAATCTTTAAGCTTATTGCTATCATTTTAGGAGCTACAGGGTTCTGGAAGCTCATTGAAATCCTGTTGCAATATGGTATGCAGAAGCGCCTTAAAAATGCAGAAATACGCAACTTAAACATTCAAGCCAATAGTCTGGTGGTAGAGAATTACAAGTTATGGTCTGAAAATATGGAAAAGCGATTGAAACAATTAGAAAGTAAAAATGCTTTGATGAATAAAACCATCACAAAACAGCGCGACCGTATTACCGAATTAGAAAAATACGTAGACCAATTGGAAGCCGAAATACAGTCTTATAAAAAAGAGAAAAACGATGAACGTTGATAAAGGAAACAATACTCTCAATTACATTTTTGGAGCATTTATTTTATTGAGTGCAGTTAAAATAAGTTCAGATTTATATCTGCGATACAAAAAATCAAAAATGCCTTCAAAGGTATGTGGTTGTGGTAAAAAATAGCAATCAACATATCTATGTAGGCATAGGCACTCTATCAGTTTTACTGTTGGGTGCTTTTGTTATTTACAAGGGTTCCAGGTCTAAAAAGAGACAACAATTGTTTGCGGGTCATAAACCAATGGACTTATCTATATTTGATAGTCCAGATATTCCTGGTTCTGGCAACTGTATGGACAGACGCTTACTATTTATGCTTCGGCAACTAGAAGCTCGTACTGGCTATCCTATTTTTAGCTGGATAAATTCTGGCGCTCGCAGTCCGTCGCATAACAGTAAGGTTGGCGGTGTCTCTAACTCATCTCATAAAATACCGACCTGTAAAGCGGTTGATATTAAAGCTCCCTCTAAGTTTATACGTAATCATCTTGTCACTTCGGCTCGTAATGTTGGATTTAAGCGCATAGGTGTTGGTAGAACTTTCGTACATCTTGATGTAGATGATTTAAAGTCTCAATATGTGGCTTGGGGTTATCCTAGTGGTACGCCTGCAGAGGTTAATCCTTTTGTGTAATAGTCATAAGAGCTTATTGATGACTTTGATAAAGTGACATCATTCTAATCTTGAATCAAAGTAACCATTTCTTTAAGTTGATTGTCCTCTTCAGTTATCCAGTGATTTTTCTCTATTAAATTAACTAAAATATCTTTGTGCCTATTATCTAAATTCTTCACACTAAGATTGGAGTATTTAGAGGGGTTATCCCTGTCTATCCAAAGGCTTTTGTGCTCTGATTTCAGGATGCTTTTAGAACTCGCTGTTGGATAAAGTAGCTTAATTTGTGGAATAAGTTTACAAACCATATTGAAAATAAGTAGACCATCATAATCCCAATCGCCTGAATAGTAGATAGGCAAATTCCTGTCATAGGTATATTTTAGTTTTTCAATGTTTTTCCCTCCAGCATACCAAAGTTCATAACCGTATTTTCTAGGTAATGAAGGTCTCTTTAAAAAGTCTAAATTTTCACAGAGAATAATTAACTTAGGATTTTCACATTCTAAACGATACATATATTGCTGATCTTTATCATCAGCAAGCTCATCAATTTGAAGCATCTGTTTAACGGCATCAATTAAAGATTTCTTACCCACCAAATATTTTTCATTTTTGAAAAACATAGAAGACACATTCCTGACGGTTTCCTCATTTTGTATTATTTGATTCCTAATTGGTAAAAGTTCGCCGCTGTCTATACGACGTTTCATATCCATTAGCTCTATGATATCTGCTTCTTCAAATCTGGTTTGGGGTTTTAAAAGCTGATTGTTTTCTAAAAATGCGTAGTACTGATTAAACTTCTCGAGATATTCTTCTTCATACATCTCAAAAAAATCTTCATCGTCAGAATAATAAATCTTATAGCCTTCTTTAATTTCTTGGGTATCATTCAGCAAGTGTTGAAACAAAGAATCCTTAATTAAAGTTTCTTTAATCTTTGTTTCTTTATTTCTGTAAAGTTCATTTAATGATTTTAGTGCTACCCAATTCATTATTCATTTATATTATTTAAATAATCTGACAGATCTTGTCTGGCTTCATTAGTTTTAAAATAGCTACTTGGCGGTGCATAATTGATATTAACATCTTCGTAGCCTTCTATTAAATGGTGTAAATACCAGCCTTCGTTTTCATTAGAGCCGTAAGGTTCTGGTGTCATTGTCAACATTTGATACCCAAACTCTTTTGCAATATTTGGAAAGGTGTCAAAGTTACCCTTATCCATATTAGAGACTTCTTCAAGTATTAAAAATTTGACACCTTTTCTATCTTCTTTTTGCACAATTGAAAGTCTGCCAATACCTAATAATACAATCGCTGTATAGCTTTGTCCTGTGCTTCCTGTCTGGTCAATGCCGTCTTTGTCTAATAATCTGGTACTTAAATCGAAATAAGTTTTTGGGTCTAATAGGTCTGAAAATTTTATCTTCTCATTGTAGGAGGTTGTTTCTGCAAATATCTTTTCTACAAAACTTTCTACTGAGTCTGAAAATTGTAATTCTCCTTCCGAGTAAGCGGCTTGAGTGGACGACTGTAGATTCTTCATCCAATCTATTTTGAATGTTTCATTTGGCGTAAAATCTATTTTGAAATGGTACTTGTCACTAA
The DNA here is from genome assembly GCF_000255455.1 of Aquimarina agarilytica ZC1. Lineage (GTDB taxonomy): Bacteria > Bacteroidota > Bacteroidia > Flavobacteriales > Flavobacteriaceae > Aquimarina > Aquimarina agarilytica. Next base: position 127,212 of record NZ_JH621249.1, read on the forward strand.
TTAGTCGCTCGTTAAAAAAATCGTTCAAATCTTCGACTGTTTTTTCAAAGTCTTGGTACTTTGTTTTTGTCAATTTGAATATACGAAGCATCGCCTGCGTAATGGCCTGCATTACTTTAGTTCTGTTTTGATTAGATTTTTTAAGTGCTGGGGCAAGATTTTCAGTGTGTTTTATTTTTGGTCCTAATAGCACTAATTCTAAAACCGCAAATGAATAATTCTGATCATCCATCTGGTTTTTCACTTCTAAATCATCTTTGGTGGTATCGAATTGGGATGATGCTTTACCATAAGCGTTTATGTAGTTGTCCTTATTTGTGTTATATAATTTTTGAAGATTTTCTACATTCACTTGATTGATATTAGTAGGTACAAAATCCTGAATATGCAACTGACTAAAACGTGTTTTAAAGATAGTAAGCGCACCCTCATACTTTTTCTTTAGGTCATCTCGTTCTTTCTCCTGTGAGTCAAGCAACGCTTTAAGTGTGACTAAATTTTCTTCCTTTTGGGTTATGGTTGATTTTGAAGTCTCAAGTTTGTTTTGCAAATCTGTATGGACAGACTTTTTAGCAGCTACTTTTTGAATATAAGATGTTAATTGGTCGTCTATTTTCTCATCTGTAATTTTAATTGGAATTTTCTTTTCAAGTGCTTCTAATTCTCGCAACGATAGCTCCAAGTCTTTCTGGTCTTGAGTAATTTTAGTAGAAAGACTTTCGGCAATACTCATTGCTATTTTTGACCTTTCGTATAACGAAAAGTCTTTAAAATCTTTATTAAGATTTTTCAGCTCATCAACCGCTGACAAATCGTAAGGATCTCCTTTCTCAAATTTTAAAATTTCGCCAAGTTCAATATTGATAGACTTTACTTGCTCGTTAATTGCATTCTGCTTTTTTTTCTTAGCATCATTCATTTTAGCAGTATCAGCAAATATCTGTTTATCATTAGAGTAAGGTACAAAGGTTCGTAAAGCACCTATTGCAAACCAATAACCGGAATTCACCTTATCTTCTTCAATATTTTCAGATTTTAAGAGAGAACTATCTTTAGTGTATTGACTTCCTTTAGTAGGATTATCTGGTTTTTCCCAATCCACATTTTTAAGCAATCCGAACAGTACAGTTTCCTGTTCTTTAGTAAGATTATTACCGTCTTTTAAAATCTGTGCGATTAAGGAACCATCTTCTCCAGCAGATAGAATACGATTGAGTGCTTCTAAGTCAGCAAGCTCTGAGCTCTTGACTGCTTTGTAGTCTGCAATAATTTTTAGCTGTGATGATGTCTTCTCATTTATTTTATCAATCGTACCGTATCTTTTTAAATCAGAATTAAGTTTATTTACCCTGTCAATTATTGATTGGTGATTGTATTCTTCAATATTTATCTCAACTAAATTTGCTTGATCTATTTCAGGTAGCTTCATTTTTTGAAGCTGATTAAGACTTGCTAATTTTTCTGCTCGTGCATTAAATAGATTTTTATAGTTTGTAAAGGATTCTTGAGCTTTAAAATAGGTGTCATAATCTGACTTTGTAATTTCAATTTGTTTAGAAATTTTTGGCAGGTCTGATTTTAGGTTACTAACGATATCTGTCTCTCTTTCAATTTTTTTAGAAGTTCCTATGCATTTATTTGCAACAGTTTCGTATTGCGAATAATTACTATGGTATTCAGCTGTTAGATAATTTTGTTGCGCATCGTTTTTTAATTGCTCTAACTCTTTAAGATTACCTAATACTTCTTGTTTTAACTCAATAGTATGTATTTCCTCGTCCAGCTCATTGTATTCACTAATGAGTTTTTCAAGCTTCTCCTTGTTTGATTTGTATTTGGTCTCAAGCTTATCCAAACTATTCTCAAAAAGAAAATCCTTTAAAATTTTATCGCTCTCCGTATCTAATGAGTTTGCTTTTGAAAAGGATTGTATCACTTTCGCGAAAGCATCCATATTTTCATCAATCGCAAGATTTATAGGCAAAAGCTCATTAGTATATAAAAAATCATAATATTCCTTTTTATCTTCTAAATCTGTGAAGGATTTTAGAAAGCCTTTTTTATTCTTTTTAAGATGCCTTGCAAGCTGGTTAATGGGCAAAAACTGACCGTCTTTTAAAAAATCTCTACTGTATGCTAACTGATTTGCGTTAAGTCCTAAAGCTTCAAGGTCTTTTCTGTCATTATCATTATAGGCTTGATTTAATATCCAGAATGATTTTAACGGCCTGCTACGCTTATTACCTATATTAGTACCAATAGTTATAAATTCATTTTTCTTAAATTCTATATGTATAAAAACGTAAGCATCATCGGTATTATAAGGTATCGTATGTATGTGTCTGTCTTTATTTTTGAAGCTCTCGGTGCCAAAACTTATTTTGCTCTTTTGACCAATAAATATGAGTTGAAATAAGTCTGCTATAAGCGATTTACCAATACCATTGTTACCAGTAAAATCAGTCCTTACTTGATGCAATAAGTAGTCTTGATTATAGTGCTTTCTCACACCAACTGTGGATAGCGAAAAAATTCTTGGGTATTCTATCATTATAATTGGCTAAGGTATTTTTCACTAAACTCTGTGAAGTTTGTAATTTCTTTTTCATACAATTTTTGAAATCTAATAATTGGTTCTCGTAATACAAAATGTATATCTTCGCCATCTTCTACAGCTAAATTTGTAATCCATCCTAACTTATTAAATTCTCGTAGTACACTCTTAAATGGCTTAATAACCTTTAATAACCAATCGCCCTCCAAGTAGTCGTCCTGTACTTTGTTAAAGAATAATTTTTTGTACAAAATATTATTGTCACTTTCTTTAATCTCCTTTTTTATATCTGCAAAGCGAACTTCTTTTTTACTTTCAAAATAGCGCTCGTAATACATATTAAGTAGTATAATACCTATCAAGGTTTGTTTTTGCGTTAGCTTTTTGTGTCGCAATGGGTTAGCAAGTGCTCCTTTGGATGCATCAGGATAATCTACATAATAGTATTTTGAGTCTTCTCTACTTTCCATTATTAGTTCTAAACCATATATCTTTTCATAATAATATGAAAGCTCGTTGAAATAGTCCTTAAGTAGTTTATAGAGATAAAATTTATCATTTTGTATATGTCTACCAGATAGTAGTTCAATATTTAAATCTGCAAAATATTCTTGAACATCTGCGTTTTCAAAAAACGAAAAAATTTGACTTACTTCTTTATTATTTTCATTTTCCATAATGCAATATTTTGAGACAGCGATGACTTGGGGATTTCTCTGTCTATTTTAATTTCGTAATCGTTATTGTGTCTAGCAAACTCTACAAGTTCAAATCCTACTTTAAGTGCTATTAAGGCATCATTTTCTTTTAAAGCTATTTCGTAAAAATGATTGCTAAAATCAATTTCCCCATCGTTGCTCAACTGCTTTTTAAAGTGATTTACCCATTTGGCGGTATTCTCTTGACGAGTTAGTTCGGTATCTAATTTTGAGATTTGTGACTTTAGGTGTGCTTCATTAACTTTAGGTTCAATAACATAGCTCTTCTGAATACCAAACTCTTCATAATAAACCAAACCGACGTGTTTAAAACGTTCAGAAACAATAGATTTTAAAGGAAATTTTTCAGACAATGTAATACCATCTTTTTTTGAGAAGGATGCTTGTTCTAATGTGAATTTTAAAAAACGCTTTACATTTATTCTAACTGCCGATTTATTTTTAAAATTATCTTGTACCGTTATTAATTGAGTGCTTGCGTAAGCTGACCTATCTAATAATTGTCCTAATTTATATTCTACTTCAACAAAAAACTCATCTACCTTCTTTTTAATTTGAACGGCTCTATCGTATTCTTCTCTTAATATTTTATGAGTTTCTTTCTGTTCAGGCGTTTTAGTGTCAGGAAGGCTGTTTTTTCTTTTAAGAAAATAGTCAACGACCTGCTCTATTTCTTCATCAAGGCTATTACTTATTAGTAAAGTGTCTTTAATCTCGTCGCTTTTTGCAGTAATTTTTTCAAATAATATGGAAACATTCTCAGCTGTTTTCAATGCCGAATCTTGGTCTTGATTGATATAAATATTGAGCTCGTCAATAGCCTTATTAACGTAATCCTTTAATGACTCTAAATGATCTAAAATTACAGTGCCGCTATTACCTTCAAAATTAAATTCATACCATCTATTAAAATCATCTATACTTTTAATATCTGAAGCTGTAAAGTCTGCAAGTTTTTTGAAAGTGTCACGAAGTGGAAATTTTGCATACGGACTATATAGTTTATTATCTATAAGCTTAATGAACTTAAGTGCAAAGTCAGTAAGCGCATATTTAAAGCGTTCTTCTCTTGGGTGTTCTAAATAGTACTTCAACAAACCATCCACAATAGGATCACTATGAGGTATACTACTGCTTTCCATTAAAGCCACATCTTTTATACACCTTTCAATATCTTTATAGGTAAAGTGCTTGTTAATCTGTTTATTAATGATTTTTTTATGAAGCATATAAACGGTTATACCATCGGTCTTTTTAGGGATAAGACTTGAGTATGATGCGTTTATGTCTGTTAAATTGAAGTCTATAGCGTGCTAATATTTAATTGTTTAAGCTCACTAAAATAAAAGAATTTGATTGTGATTTACTCTTATTTATCGAAAATGTGATTTTTCACCATTACACAACATTTCGTTAAAACAAACATTTATGTTAAAATATTTGCTAATTTTGCAATAAATGAAACAATTTATCCACAAATCAATGGCAATGGTAATGGCTGTTGTGGTTCTACTGACCACAATGTCATTTACTGTGGATATGCATTATTGTGGAGATACGTTAGTAGATTTTTCATTCATCCAAGATGTTAAGACTTGCGGAATGGAAAAAGCTGAACCTGCTAAGGGTTGTTCTAACTCAATGATTTCTAAAAAATCTTGTTGCTCAGATGAACAATTGATTATTGAAGGTCAGGACGATTTAAAACAGGATTTTTCACAACTTACTTTTGAGCAACAAATATTCGTTGCCTCTTTTGCTTACTCATATATCAGTCTTTTTGAAGGAACTGAATCTAAAGAGATCTCTTTTTCAGATCACTCGCCCCCATTCATTAGGCGGGACTTGCAGATATTGCACCAGACATTCTTAATTTGATTTATTAAACAGTACCAGTAGCAATCTAATTGCAACTGGAAAAGCCCAGCGATACATTCGTTTTGGGCACGCTTTATTGTTTCTCATTTGTACTGTGAGCAAACCAAAGCATATTTCTATAACTGTTTAATAATCATATCGTATGCTAAATAAAAGCATAAAATTTCTCATAGAAAACAAACTTGTCGCCGTTATATTGCTTGCCCTATTTGTAGGTTGGGGAATAGTCAACGCACCCTTCAATTGGGAAACTGGTATTTTACCAACTGATCCTGTAGCTGTTGATGCCATTCCAGACATCGGCGAAAACCAACAAATTGTTTTCACCAAATGGCAAGGGCGTTCACCGCAGGATATTGAAGACCAGATTACCTATCCACTCACTACTTCATTGTTGGGAATCCCTGGGGTCAAGACCATCCGAAGCTCTTCAATGTTCGGTTTCTCAAGTATCTATATCATTTTTGAAGAAGATGTAGAATTCTATTGGTCACGTAGCCGTATTCTCGAAAAACTCAATTCCCTTCCCGCAAACTTATTGCCCGATGGTGTAAACCCTGCATTGGGTCCAGATGCTACAGGCTTGGGACAAATTTTTTGGTACACGCTGGAAGGTCGTGATAAAGATGGTAATGTAACTGGCGGTTGGGATTTACAGGAATTGCGTAGCATACAGGATTACTATGTGAAATATGGATTGTCTTCGGCAAGCGGTGTTTCCGAAGTGGCCTCAATTGGTGGTTATGTCCAGGAATACCAAGTGGATGTTGACCCTGAAAAAATGCGGCAGTACAACATCGGCTTGACCGATATCGTAAAAGCCGTAAAAGAAAGCAATCAAGACATCGGTGCGCAGACGTTGGAAATCAATCAAGCCGAATACCTGGTTCGTGGCTTGGGGTACGTGAAATCAGTTGCAGATATTGAAAATGCGGTGGTCGCTTCGGAAAATTTTACTTCTATCCGAATCAAAGACATCGCTAATGTCCATTTGGGACCACAAACGCGACGTGGTATTTTAGATAAAGAAGGTGCCGAAGTGGTAGGCGGTGTCGTTGTGGCTCGTTATGGTGCTAACCCATTGGAAGTCATCAATAATGTAAAAGACCAAATAGCCGAATTATCATTTGGACTACCCACAAAAACCTTGGCAGATGGTCGTACTTCACAAGTGACTATTGTTCCCTTTTACGACCGTACTCAGCTTATTCAGGAAACACTTCACACGCTCAATGAAGCCCTTACACTTGAAATCCTGATAACCATTTTGGTAATTATCGTAATGGTGTTCAATCTACGCGCATCCATTTTAATTTCTGGCTTGTTGCCTGTTGCCGTTTTAATGGTTTTTATAACAATGAAGCTCTTTAATGTAGATGCCAATATTGTTGCCTTGTCAGGAATTGCCATTGCTATCGGTACAATGGTGGACGTGGGCGTCATACTTGCCGAAAATATGATTCGGCATCTGGAAGATGAAAAATTACGCTTTCGCGAAAGCGGAATAGAATACACCACAAACGAAATCATCTACAACGCTACTGCGGAAGTTTCCGGTGCAATCTTGACCGCTGTACTCACGACGATTATCAGTTTCCTACCTGTATTTACGATGATAGGTGCTGAAGGGAAACTCTTCAGACCATTGGCTTTTACAAAGACAATGGCACTTTCTGCATCGCTTGTAATCGCGCTGTTTTTAATACCGCCATTTGCCGCGTTCCTTTTCAAAAAAACAAATATTCGCCAGCAATCTAAATTGCTTTTGAATGGTCTTTTAATCGCACTCGGCATCACTGCACTTGTATTTGGTTACTGGCTTGGGTTGATTTTGATAGCTTTTGGATGTAGCGGTTTATTCTTTTCGCTTAAAGCGAAAAAGGAATACAACCAAACCATTGCTGGCTACAGGCTCAACATCAATCAAAATGTAGTAAATATCATCATTTCCTGTATTGCTATCGTCGTGCTGTTAGCTGAATATTGGCGACCACTTGGCTTTGACCGCAGCATTCTAATGAATTTGATTTTTGTAGCGATTATCTGCTTTGGACTGCTTGGTGTGTTTACAGTTTTCCGAAGATACTATGACAGCATTTTGCGCTGGGCACTTCAAAATCGATACCTGTTTTTAATTGTTCCAACCACGGTGCTGATTTTAGGTGTGGTCATAATGCGAAACACAGGGAAGGAATTTATGCCAGCACTCAATGAAGGCTCATTCCTATTAATGCCCACATCCTTACCGCACGCAGGTGTCGAAGAAAACAAGCGTGTATTGCAACAGCTCGATATGGCCGTGGCAAGCATCCCTGAAATTGAAACTGTAGTAGGAAAAGCAGGAAGGACAGAATCAGCTCTTGACCCTGCGCCACTCTCGATGTATGAAAATGTCATTCAATACAAGTCTGAATATTTGCGTAATGAAAATGGCGAGAGACAACGCTACCGTGTAAACGATGATGGTCTATTTGTGCTGAAAAATGACAAATTCATTATTAATCCCAATAATGAAATCGATGATGATGCAAACTATGATGCGTCACAACTCAAAACAAGTGCAACACGCAATGAATTGATTGAAGATAATGATGGCGAATACTACCGAAACTGGCGACCAGAGATTAGCAGTCCTGATGACATTTGGAATGAAATCGTAAAAGTGACGAAATTCCCAGGTGTGACTTCTGCGCCCAAGTTGCAGCCCATCGAGACGCGACTCGTGATGCTACAAACAGGTATGCGAGCACCAATGGGAATTAAGGTAAAAGGCCCAGATTTAAAAACTATAGAAAATTTTGGACTGCAATTGGAAGATATTTTAAAACAAGCCGAAGGTGTCAAAGAACAGGCCGTTTTTGCAGACCGCATCGTGGGTAAACCTTATTTGCTAATTGATATTAAACGAGACCAATTGGCTCGCTATGGGATTTCCATTATGGATGTTCAGGAAGTACTTCAGGTTGCTGTAGGCGGTATGCCACTTACCCAAACAGTAGAAGGACGTGAGCGGTATGGTGTAAGAGTGCGCTATCCACGGGAATTACGTGCAAATCCAGAAGATTTAAAAAGTATTTATGTACCGGTATCGACTGGAAGTCCGGTTCCTTTGGGCGAATTGGTAGATATACAATACGAGCAAGGTCCACAGGTCATTAAAAGTGAAGACACCTTCTTGATTGGGTATGTGCTGTTTGATAAGCTTGATGGCTTTGCCGAAGTCGATGTGGTGGAAAATGCACAATCTCTCATTCAACAGAAAATCGATAATGGCGATTTGGTCGTGCCACAAGGCATCAGTTACCGATTTACAGGAACGTACGAAAATCAATTACGGGCAGAAAAAACGTTATCGGTAGTCGTGCCACTTTGTTTGCTGGTCATTTTCTTGATTTTGTATTTTCAGTTTAAGTCGGTTTCTACGTCGCTTATGGTTTTTACTGCCATCGCCGTAGCCTTTGCAGGTGGCTTTATAATGATTTGGTTATACGGTCAAGATTGGTTTTTCAATTTTAGCTTTTTTGGCGAGAACCTACGGGACTTGTTCAATATGAAAACCATCAATTTAAGTGTGGCCGTTTGGGTCGGTTTTATTGCCCTTTTCGGTATTGCGACTGATGATGGTGTTGTAATGGCAACCTATTTAGACCAATCTTTTAAAAGCAACGAGCCAGACAGTAAAAAAGGCATACGTCTCGCCACATTAGAAGCCGCAGGAAAAAGAATACGTCCTTGCTTGATGACCACCGTGACCACAGTTTTGGCATTGCTGCCAGTACTCACATCTACAGGAAAAGGAAGCGACATTATGATACCGATGGCCATCCCCATTTTTGGCGGAATGATAATCGACGTCACATCCTATTTCCTGTTACCAGTTCTATATAGCTGGAAAAAAGAATACCAACTTAAAAGAGCAAACAAATGAAAAATATAAAAATCATAATCTGTCTTTTGTTTGTTTCCGCTGAAGTTTATGCTGAGCGAAGACGAAGTGCGAAAGCCCACCTGAACACTCTACTCATATTGAGCATTGGACTGATTTCAATCGGCGGGCAGGCGCAACAACTACAAAGCTATATTGAAGAAGCCGAGAATAATAATCCTGAGATTCAGGCTTTTGAACTGCGCTACAATATTGCCGAAGAAAAGGTCAATGAAGCAAACTGGCTACCCAATACTGAAGTAAGCGCAGGCTATTTTGTAAGTGAGCCAGAAACAAGAGTGGGCGCTCAAAGAGCGCGAATAGGCGTAAAACAGATGTTACCTTGGTTTGGCACCATTACCGCACGTGAAAATTATGCAACTTCAATGGCCGAAGCTGAATATGTGGAAATCACAATCGCTAAACGAAAATTGGCGCTTTCAGTAGCGCAATCCTATTACAGGTTGTATGAAACAAGAGCAAAGCAAAAGGTACTTGACGAGAACATTCAACTATTAAAAACCTATGAGCGACTTGCCCTAACCTCGGTAGAAGTGGGCAAGGCATCTGCGGTAGATGTATTGCGGTTGCAGATTCGTCAAAATGAATTGCAGCAGCAAAAAGAAGTATTGGAAGAGGAATTTAGCGCAGAACAAACAACCTTTAATAATCTTCTCAATCGGGATGAAAATAGGACGGTTGATATAGTTGCAATAATGGAAATCCCAGAGAATGACCCTATATACGGAACAGATGCACTATCGCTCAATCCTGAACTGCTCAAATACGATAAATTGTACGAATCCGTAGCACAATCAGAATTGCTCAATCAACGTGAGAGCCTACCTATGATTGGTTTTGGCGTGGACTACCTACCTGTAAGTGAACGTAGCGATGTCAATTTTAGCGACAATGGTAAAGATGTGTTGATGCCTATGGTTTCGGTTTCTATTCCAATTTTTAATAATCGATATAAGTCAATTTCAAGGCAAAATGAACTACGCCAACAGGAAATTGAAATTCAAAAAGAGCAACGATTAAATGTGTTGGAATCCGCTTTCGCGAAAGCGATATCCCAACGCAACCAAGCCCGAATAAAATTTAATACTCAAGCTAAGAATTTGAAACAAGCCAAAGATGCCGAGCAAATTCTAATCAAGAATTATGAAACGGGAACCATCGATTTTAACGATGTGCTCGATATACAGGAACTGCAATTAAAGTTTCAGATAAATCAGATAGAATCGGTTCGGATGTATTTAGTTCAACAAGCCGTCATAAATTATTTGACTAACTAAAATGAAAAATTTATATATAAAAAATATGGTCTGTAGCCGTTGCGTAAAAGTTGTTCGCACGGAGTTGCAAGAAAATGGTATCGACATAATAAATGTTGAACTAGGTAAAATGTCTTATCGAGAGAATGGTAATAAGGATTTAAGCATTATAAATGAGGTTTTAGAGCAAAATGATTTTGAAATTATAGCTTCTCAGGAAGATATTTTAACTGAAAACATAAAGCATAAACTCATAGAACTATTGAATGAATTACCTATTAAGGATAACAAGGTATTGTCAAAATATCTATCAGATATTCTTAATACAGATTACAGTAAAATATCAAAAGTGTTTTCTTATACCACTGGAAAAACCATTGAACAGTATTTCATCAATCTTAAGATTGAAAAAGTGAAAGAACTAATTCAATCCAGTCAGTACAATTTTACAGAGATAAGCCAGCTCATAGGATATTCCAGCGTGGGAAATCTGAGCGCACAGTTCAAGAAACATACTGGAAAAAGTTTAACGGAGTATAAAAATATGAACAAGAATTTTAGGAAATCGTTAGACAAAATTTAATAAACATCATCCAAAATATCGTAAATCAAACGATTTTAACATTTCTAACTTTACAAATAAAAAAAGTTAAGAAAACTATGAAACGAAAAATTACATTAATTATAGCGCTCTTTATTTCAATTATCGCAGTGGCTCAAACATCAAATTATTCCTTTGTGGCTAACAGTAGTGAGGAAAACGTAGACAACTGGCCAGAACGTATTTACGATTTAACTATAGATTATAAAACTGTAAATATTACTGGTAAAGATGTGAAGGCAATGGTAATAAACGGTGGTATCCCAGGTCCTAATTTAGAATTTAATGAAGGTGAATTTGCCATCATTAATGTGACGAATCAAATGGATGTTGAGACATCGGTACACTGGCACGGCCTTATTCTGCCTAATTATTATGATGGTGTGCCTTACCTTACTACACCACCTATACAACCAGGCGAGACCTTTCAATATAAGTTTGCTCTTAAACAATCGGGAACATACTGGTATCACTCTCACACAGGTTTACAAGAACAACGTGGCGTTTACGGAAGCATTCAAATTAATCCAAAACAAACAGATTTAGAATATGACAAAGATCTTGTTCTGGTACTCTCAGACTGGATGGATGAAAACCCTAAAACACAATTGCGTAATCTAAAAAGAGGTAATGAATGGTACTTAATCAAAAAAAATCAAATCCAAAGTTGGGATAAAGTAATTGCTCGTGGTGCAACTGGTGCTAAACTAAAAATGATGTGGAACAGAATGCCAGATATGGCTATTCTAGATAATTACTACGACAATTTTTTAATCAATGGTCAACCTACAAATGATTATCCTGAATTTAATCCTAGAGAAAAGGTTAGAGTACGATTTGTAAATGCGGCAGCTGCTAGTTACTTCTGGCTCACGTTTGCAGGAGAAGACCCATTACTAGTCGCATCAGATGGTATAGATGTCGTTCCAATTAAAATGAACAAAACACTCTTAGGTGTTGCAGAAACTTATGATTTTATAGTGACGATTCCAGATAGCGGCAAACTTGAAATTCTTGCTACGTCACAAGATGGTTCTGGAAAAGCATCTGCTTTGTTAGGAACAGGAAATATTATTGCTGCACCTGAAGTTCCAATGCCAGACCTTATTAAAATGATGCAAAAAATGATGGCAATGGATATGAAAATGGGAGCGCCAGCAGCCAAGTTTAATCCGTCTCGTAATGACTCTATTGCGCTTATGAAAAAGTACGCAATGAAGATGGATCACGGTGCTATGGATATGAAAAAAGATAGTATGACAATGGATGACAAGATGAAGATGGATGGTGGCGACAAAATGGGCGGAATGAAAATGGGCTATATGGTGCCGCAAGAAAAGGTAATAGGTAGCAATATGAAGACTGGTAGCAATCCAGAGTTTAATTATAACTATCTCAAAGCAAAACAACCTACTCAATTTAAAAATGATAAACCTGTAAAGGAAATGCTCTTTAATCTAACAGGAAATATGAATCGCTATGTATGGTCTATTAATGGTGTACCACTTTCTGAAACTGACAAGATTAAGATTGAAAAGGGCGAAGTAGTTCGTATTACGCTCAATAACCTAACGATGATGCACCATCCTATGCACTTACACGGTCACTTTTTTAGAGTTCTTAATGAAAATGGAGAATACTCGCCTCTTAAACATACTGTTAATGTTGCACCTATGCAAAAAGTGGTCATCGAGTTTGATGCAGTCGAGTATGGCGATTGGTTTTTCCATTGCCACGTCCTATATCATATCAATAGCGGTATGGGAAGGGTATTTAGTTATGACACGCCTCGTGATAAGAGATTAAACGCATATCCATTAACCAATCTCACGAATGAAGCTGATCACATTTGGTCTTGGGGAGAAGTTACCGGTGCAAGCCATATGACTGAATTGTTATACACAGCAACTAACATAAGAAATCAATTTACTCTACGTGGAGAATATGGATGGAATGAAAATATTGAAGCTGAGTTTACTTATGAGCGTTGGCTCAATAGCTACTTCCGTGTTTTTGGTGGAGTAAATGTAGAAAATGAAATGGAAGACAGTCTAGAGGAGATTTCTACAACAGGTGTTGTTGGAATACGGTATTTATTGCCTATGCTCATTGATTCGGATTTAAGAATAGATAACAAATTAAGACCTACGATATCATTTGCAACGTCAACTATGATTACCAGACATATTGCCCTTTATGGTGAATATGAATATCAGATGGATTTTGGTTGGATTACGGATTTTGAGGAAGGAACCAACTTTGAAGAAGAAACTACTTGGCAAGTAGGACTTGAATATGTGTTAAGTCGAGACTTTTCAATAGTGGGAAGCTATGATAACCGTTTTGGCGCAGGTGGTGGGCTATCACTTAGATTTTAAAAGAAAGAAATAATTACTAACTCTAAAATATAAACACTATGAAAAATCAAAAATTAATAGATGCATTAAATAAATGCATTTCACACTGCAACTATTGTGCAGATGCCTGTCTTGAGACTGATAATATCAAAATGATGGTAGATTGTATTAGAACAGACAGAGCCTGTGCGGAAATCTGTGCAACAACTGTAAAATTGCTGGCTATGAATTCCGCTTTCGCGAAAGCGATGGTAGAAAAATGCCACGAGATCTGTAACCAATGTGCCGATGAATGTAGCAAGCACGACCACCAACATTGTAAAGATTGTGCAGATGCCTGTAAAAAATGTGCTGATGCCTGTAAAGCGTATCTCGCATAATTAACAAATAAGATTTCCATCTCAAAAGGGATGGGAATCTATTATCCAAAAATTAACATCACCCTTAAATAAATAAAAATGAAAACAGTAAAAAGAACAATAGGTACAATGGCATTAGCTGCCACAATGATTTTAACAGTTTCCTGTAAAGACGGAAACAAAGAAGAGGCTGCTGCACCAATGAGCAATGAGATGCACCAAGAATCTATGGATGACAAGGACGATATGGCGATGAGTGACAATCAAGATGTAAAAGCAGAAGCTATTCTTAAAGACTATTTCAACCTAAAAGATGCCTTGGTAGATGATGATAATGGCAAGGCAAAGGAATTGGGAAATACATTGGCTCAATCCCTGAAAGCTTTTGATGCATCCGACTATTCGGACAATGAAAAATCAGAATTAAATGACATCATCGAAGATGCCACAGAACACGCAGAGCACATTTCAGAAAGTGATATTGCACACCAGCGCGAGCATTTCAAAGTTTTAAGTAAAGACATTACAGATATGGTAGCAATAACAGGAACAGCAACAAAACTGTACGAGCAATATTGCCCTATGTATGATGGTGGTACCGCTTGGTTGAGCAAAGAAGAAAACGTTTTAAATCCGTATTACGGTAGTTCAATGTTGAGATGTGGTAAAGTACAGAGAGAAATAAACTAAATGAAATTTCTAAAAATCATAGCTTGGGTAGCGCTTATTGCGTTAATCGTTATTCAATTTTTTCCTGTGGATAAAAATGAAAGCTATACAACACTTGAAACTGATTTTATGATGGTTAATAAAGTACCGTTAGATATTGAGAATCAACTCAAGGTGTCCTGCTATGATTGTCACAGTAATAACACTGCTTATCCTTGGTATAGTAAAATTCAGCCCGCAGGTTGGTTTTTAGAAAACCATATTAAAGAGGGAAAAGCGGAACTGAATTTTAACGAGTGGAGTAATTATTCTGATAGGAGAAAGAAAAGTAAGTTACGGTCTATCATTAAACAAGTAGAAAGTGGAGAAATGCCTATGAATAGCTATACCCTGATGCACCAGAGAGCTATTTTGGATTCACTAGCGACTGAGAAAGTATTGCATTATATGAGCAAAATAATATTAGAAAATTAAGTCCTAAAGGAAATGCTTTCCCCGAATGAAGAACTCAGCCCTATGAGTAGTTCATAATTTCCTTTAGGCACAATTTATAGAAAATGAATAAACAAATTAATATGGATCGATTTTATAAACAATTATTAGGTAAGGCTTGGCCAGTTACAACCCTAGTAATTGTTCTCAGCATCCTCAGTATTTATTTGTTTCCGGTTTTTGAAAAGACCACGGCTATTTTATTAGTTATGATTTCAGTTGCTTTAAAAATATTCTTTGTAATAAGACTATCATTTAAACAACTAATTAAAATTATTGGAGATAGTCATCTGCTCAGTCATATCTTAATCCTTTTTTGTCTTTTAATTGGTCTTATTATTATATCATTTACGATGGATTTTAGTGCTTTACACTTAATCGATTCTAATGCATTTAAAAATAATCTTACCTCAAATAGCTCAATGCCAGCTATCGTATTTGAATATTTATATCACAGTACGATAACTTTTTCCTCTGTGGGATATGGTGATATAGTGCCTGTAAGTCTATCGGCAAAAACTGTAGTTATGCTAGCGATAGCGCTTCGGTTTTTTGTTCTAGTTTTTGGTATAGCAAATATTAATCAAATCAAGGTAAATCAAAAGAAATGAAACATACATATCAAATACAGGGAATGTCTTGCAAGGGTTGTTTAAGAACAGTAAATAATGCCTTATCAGAAGTTAATGGAGTTACTGACGTAGTGATTGATTTTGAAAATCAAACCGTCACTATTGAAATGGAGCATCATATTGAAATTGAAGAGTTTAAGAAAGCACTTCAAGAAAAGAAAGCCAAATACCACATTCATCCAATAAAACCAGATGGGATAAAAACACGCACGTTTCCTATTAATGGTATGACTTGCAACGGCTGCAAATCTCACGTAGAAAAAATACTTCAGCAGGTAGATGGTGTTGTAGGTGTCTCGGTCAATCTGGTAAAAGCAGAGGCTGTTATCGATATGAAAGGCATCATTCCTTTCGAAACTTTTCAAGAAGCAATGGAAAAAGATGGCGATACGTACACAATCTATAAAGCTGGACAACGTCCTGAGACCGATGCTGAAAAACAGAAACCGCAACCCAAAGGCAAAGGAACAGGAACCTTCTATTGCCCAATGCATTGCGAAGGCGATAAAACTTATGACAAGCCAGGAGATTGCCCAGTATGCGGAATGGATTTAGTCGAGGAGCAAAATTTGTCAGCTACAACTTCAGAACAATGGACGTGTCCAATGCACCCAGAAATTGTCAAAGATGAAGCTGGAGCTTGCCCTATATGCGGTATGGATTTGGTGCCGATGGAACCTGATCTATCTGCGGAAGAGAAAACCTATAATAAGTTGATTAAGAAATTCTGGATAGCGGTAGCCTTAACGCTTCCTATTTTCCTAATCGCTATGAGCGAAATGATTCCCAACAATCCGCTATACGATGTAATGGAACAGAAATGGTGGAACTGGATTCAATTTGGGCTATCGATTCCTGTAGTGTTTTATGCCACTTGGATGTTCTTTGAACGTGCCTACCGAAGTATCAAAACGTGGAATCTCAATATGTTCACGCTAATCGGTATAGGTGCGGGCGTAGCCTGGTTATTCAGTGTTTTTGGGATGTTGTTTCCAGACTTTTTTCCAGAACAATTTAAAACAGAATCTGGTGCGGTTCACGTGTATTTTGAAGCTGCTACCGTAATTCTCACCTTGGTATTGATGGGTCAGGTTTTGGAAGCGCGTGCGCATAGCAAAACCAATTCAGCAGTGAAAGAATTATTAAAACTTGCACCTAACAAGGCAGTACGCGTAGTAGATGGAAACGAAGAAGAAGTTACCATAGACCAAATTGAAAAAGGAGATATCCTACGAGTGAAGCCTGGAGATAAAATTCCTGTGGATGGCAAAATTACCGAAGGAGAAACTACGGTGGATGAGTCAATGATTTCGGGAGAGCCTATCCCAGTTAATAAATCTGTAGATGATAAGGTAAGTAGCGGTACCATTAACGGGAACCAGTCTTTCTTGATGGAAGCCGAAAAAGTAGGTAGCGAAACCTTGCTTTCCCAAATCATACATATGGTAAACGATGCCAGTCGCAGTCGCGCCCCTATTCAGAAATTGGCAGATACCGTTTCAGGATATTTTGTACCTGTAGTGGTTATCATTGCGGTCATCACCTTTATTGTCTGGGCAATTTGGGGACCAGAGCCAGCTTATGTATTTGCCCTTGTAAATGCCATTGCCGTATTGATTATTGCCTGTCCGTGCGCGTTAGGATTGGCAACGCCGATGTCCGTTATGGTAGGTGTTGGTAAAGGCGCACAAAATGGGGTGTTGATTAAAAATGCCGAAGCTTTAGAGAAAATGGATAAGGTCGACACGCTAATAGTAGATAAGACAGGAACGATAACAGAAGGCAAACCGACGGTTGAGAAAATTGGGTCGTTTGATGAATCTCGCTTTCGCGAAATCGAAATTCTACATCTTATCGCATCCCTAAACAGTTCCAGTGAGCATCCCCTTGCCGAAGCTACCGTGAAATATGGAAAGGAGCAGAAAACTGAAATATCAAAAACCGAAAACTTTAGCGCAGTAACTGGAAAAGGTGTAGAAGGAACAGTTGATGGCAAAAAACTCGATTTAGGCAACGATAAAATGATGGAATATGCTAAGGCAACAATTTCATCTGCTATGAATGATGAAGCACAGTCTTTTCAAAAACAAGGAAAGACCGTTTCTTACTTATCCATTGATGGCGAGGTTTCAGGCTATGTGGTCATAGGCGATAAAATTAAGGAAACGAGTGCCAAAGCTATTAACGAATTGCAAGACAAAGGCATCGAAGTAATAATGCTCACAGGAGATAATCACGACACCGCCCAGGCAGTAGCCAGCGAACTCAATCTTGCGGACTTTAAAGCGGGAATGTTACCTGAAAATAAACTTGAAGAGGTTAAAAAACTACAAGAACAAGGTCACGTAGTTGCAATGGCTGGAGATGGTATAAACGATGCGCCAGCACTGGCTAAAAGTGATGTGGGTATCGCAATGGGTACAGGAACCGATGTCGCTATAGAAAGCGCGATGATAACCTTGGTAAAGGGCGATTTGCACGGTATTGTAAAAGCAAGAAATTTAAGCCACAAAGTAATGCGGAACATCAAGCAGAATCTATTTTTTGCTATGATATACAACACGCTGGGTGTGCCGATTGCGGCAGGTGTATTATTCCCATTTTTCGGAATTCTATTATCGCCTATGATTGCAGCTTTGGCAATGAGTTTTAGTTCAGTTTCTGTAATAGCAAACGCACTTAGACTCAGAACAAAATCTATAAATTAAAAATAACTAAAAAACCAAAAATTATGAATTCAAACGAACACAACAACAAAGAAGGAATGAGCCAGTACACTAAGTTTTTCTTGATGCTGGGAGCATCATTTATAGCAATGTACATTACAATGTATTTAAATACTTATGAATTTGATCACGTAAGATTTAGTCTTACTCGATTTTATATGGTCTGTTTAGGTATTTCTACTATGGCTGTAATTATGCTATTATTTATGCTTAATATGTATAAAAATAAGAAGAAGAATATAGCTATTCTGGTAGGTAGTTTTGTATTGTTTCTAGGAGCTTTAGGATTAGTGCGTGAGCAAAAATCTACTGTAGGCGATATACTCTGGATGAAAGCAATGATACCACACCATTCAATAGCAATTTTAACCAGTGAGCGTGCAGATATACAAGATCCAGAAGTAAAAAAACTTGCAGAGGAAATTATCAAAGCACAACGAAAAGAGATTGAAGAAATGAATGCGATGATCGAACGTTTACAAAACGAGAAATAATAGTATGAACAAGAACATTTTATATATAGCAATTGCACTAATCGTGGGACTACTAGGTGGATGGCTCATTTTTGGTAGTTCAGGTAGTGATGCCAAGGCAAACAAGGACGTTTCTGAAATGTCAGATACCCACGACCATTCTGGCGAATCAGAAAACCAAATGTGGACCTGCTCAATGCACCCACAGATTATGCAGCCCGAACCAGGCGACTGCCCTATATGTGGAATGGACTTGATACCTGCTGAATCTGGTGCAGATGGTCTTGCAGTTAATGAGATTAAAATGACAGAAAATGCAATGGCACTGGCAAACATTCAAACTACTATTGTAGGTAATAGCAGTATGTCAGAAGATGATGGAATGATTACGCTTTCGGGCAAAATCGCCACCAACGAAGAAAACAATGCTGTACAAGCAAGCTATTTTGATGGGCGTATCGAGCGTTTGAATGTTAATTATGAAGGCCAAAAAGTAAATCGTGGTCAATTACTGGCCACCATTTATGCACCAAATTTAGTAGCTGCACAGCAAGAATTGCTCACAACCGCTTCATTAAAAGAATCGCAGCCTGAATTGTACAAAGCAGTGCGAAATAAATTAAAGCTCTGGAAACTTTCAGAAGCCCAAATTGATGCGATTGAAACTTCAGGAAAAGTGCGAGATAATTTCCCCATTTATGCCACCGTTTCAGGTACTGTTTCAGAAGTGATGGCAAGAGAAGGCGACTTTGTAAAACAAGGTCAGCCTATTTTGAAAGTAAGCAATTTGAATTCGGTTTGGGCAGAATTTGATGCCTATGAAAATCAGATTTCAGATTTAAAAGTAGGTCAGAAAATAAAGGTAGTAACCAATGCCTATGTCGATAAAGAATTTGACGCCACGGTTTCTTTTATTGATCCGATATTGAACAATGCAACAAGAACGGTTACCGTTAGAGCAACACTTAAAAATACAGATGACCTTTTAAAACCAGGAATGTTTGTAACGGGTAAACTCAAAGGGGAAATGATGATGACTACCGAAGTGATAACAGTTCCTGCAAGTGCTGTGATGTGGACTGGCGAACGCTCATTGGTCTATATAAAAACCAATCCCAACGAACCCGTTTTTGAAATGCGTGAAGTAACCATCGGAAACCGAAATGGCGAAAATTATGCTGTAACAGAAGGTTTACAAAATGGCGATGAGATTGTGACCAACGGAACCTTTACGGTAGACGCAGCAGCACAGCTACAAGGCAAAAACTCTATGATGAATCAGGGAAAGAAAGAGGATGCTATGATGCCAATGTCTGAAATGGAAATGGAATTTTCAGAGAATTTTCAAAGGCAATTTAATAAGTCCATCAAGCCTTATTTACAGATGAAAGATGCTTTGGTAGCGAGCGATGCAAATCAGGTTTCCGCTTTCGCGAAAGCGACATCAGTATCCTTAAAATCCGCAGATATTAAAAGTCTCGGTAGTATGGAACAATCACATATTAAGAAAAGTATCGAAATGCTCGATGCCATTGCAGCGAACGACAACCTGGAAAATCAACGCGACCATTTCGTGATATTAAATGAAAATATGGTGCCCATTGCGATGAGTGTAAATGGAACCGATGAGATGTTATATGTTCAGAAATGCCCGATGGCAAACAATAATAAAGGCGCGGTTTGGCTAAGCGCTGAAAAGGACATCAAAAATCCGTACTATGGTGAGCAAATGTTAACTTGCGGGAGCACAATAGATGAGATAAAGTGATGGGTAAAGAAGTTGAAACTGAGAATAGAGATAACGATTGGAGAAAAATCGTAGAAGGTGGTTATATGGGAATCATCAAAGGTTCTTTAAATAGAATTGCTGTCTTTGGACACGATACAATTTTAAACAATGTCATTAGATTACTCGTTAATGTTAATACAGATGGTGAAGAGGAAAATCAAAATGCAGATGAAGTTTTAGTAGCTTCAGACAAGTTTTTCATATTTAAAAATATGTGGAAACCAACTCTTGAGATTCTTTATGAAAAGTACTTGCCAGGAGTTGATTATGAATTCAATTGGATTATAGAAGCAACACCATATACTCTAACAATCTGTAAACTTACAGAAGAGCATTTTGAGGACGTTGAATTAAAGTACCTTATGGATCTTGCTAAACTTGATGATAATGACATAGAACATAATTTTTCTAAGGTTGTTGAAGATTTAGGCTTAAAAAATATGAATCTCGATAGCCACTTAGAAAAAAGATTGAGTCAATCTACGCTACCGTCAACTAACAAAGAAAAATTAGAGCTACTTTTTAGATTAATGAATTTTCCACCATTACAGGAATTAACTCTTTTTTATAGACGTTATGTTGAAAAAGTAAATAGAGAGCATAGAGAATTAGGCGTAGGGTTTACAACCATTGCAGAAGTGGAAATGCCCAAAATTGGTATGAGTGAAGCTCTTCACTACTCGTATTTTCAAATAGATCACGAAGTATTTAAAAAACACGGATTAAAAGGTTTTTCTATAAATCCTGAGCTTAAACAATTTTCCAAGCAATTTGAAAATATCAGAGCAAAAGCGCATTCCAGAAAAGATGAGCTTAAAGATGATATGATTTGTCCTTGTTGTGGTGAAAAACAAACTATTACTTTACCAGAAGAACTTCTTCAATACAAGTTGTTGTTAGAAAACACTAAGATAGCAGAAAAAATAGGATTTGTATATTTTAATGAGTTTATTGACGATTTTAAAAATTCTATGGCTGATAGACTTGGAAATTTCTTGCCAAATCTCAATAAAGTTAATAATCCTAAAATCATCATTTTAGTTGAGGGAGAAAGTGAGGAAATTGCTATACCAATCTTAGCATT
Source organism: Aquimarina agarilytica ZC1 (assembly GCF_000255455.1). Lineage (GTDB taxonomy): Bacteria > Bacteroidota > Bacteroidia > Flavobacteriales > Flavobacteriaceae > Aquimarina > Aquimarina agarilytica. Next base: position 148,747 of record NZ_JH621249.1, read on the forward strand.
CAGAAAACGATTTGTATTATCTCATAATGACATACAAGTCTATAATTCAAAGTCAAAGCAAAAATTGAAAGAAGACTTTTTCAATTTCCGAAGCAAATACCCTAAAAGAAAAATGGTGTGCTTTTTAGATTCCGATGCAACTAAAGAAAGAGATGATATTAATCGCGTCATACAGAATGAACAGAATAAATATAGAATGATCTTTATTGAGAATGGAACGTTTGAAGACTTATTTGATATTAAGTGTTCTGTGGAAATTTTAAACTATTTATATCCAGAAAAACCCAAGATTTTAGTTACAGATTTTGACCCTACTAAGGACTTTCTATCAAATATCAATAGAATTTTATATCAAAAGAAAAAAGCGTCTTTTGATAAAGTACTCTTTGCACGAACCATTGCCCTACGTATAAATATTGATAGTGTCCCAGAACCTATAAATCAGATTCTGGATATTGTAAAGGATTTCTCAGAGCCATCTAAATTTATTCGTAAATAATTTGAATAAAAACCTTTGCACACCAGTTGCATTATAATTCTGTTATCTTTGTGTTGTGAAAATTTTTACGCTCATATTCTCATTTTATCTGCTCGCGCTTAATTTTGCGCCTTGTAGTGATGCAAATGTTGACTCTTCTGAGGATAGCACGCAAATAGAATCATCACAAAATGATACTGACGATCACGACCACAACCTACTTGATATGTGTTCTCCTTTTTGTCATTGTCATTGCTGTCACGTTCACACGTTGGATTTTGGGTTAAATGTCTTAGACCTATACCATCCTGCAGACTATAAACTCTCTACAGTTTATTTTGACAGTATAGGTAAGGATATTTCCCTTTCCCTATTCCAACCACCACGGGCATAATTCAGTTTTTATAGGATAGCTATATCCTGTAGTGATGTTTCCCTTTGGGAGATATTATATGTTTTCGCTTTCGCGAAAGCGTACACCCATTTATTAACTGAATTAATACCACAATTAAATGATTAATAAAATCATTGATTTTTCAATCAATAATAAATTTATTATTGGGTTACTCACATTTGTACTTATCGGTGCAGGTATATGGAGTATGACACAAGTACCTATTGATGCTGTGCCCGATATTACAAATAACCAAGTACAGGTAATCACTCAATCACCTAATCTAGGGACTGAAGATATTGAGCAATTTGTAACCTATCCTGTCGAAATTGCGATGAGTAATTTACCTAATGTTCAAGAGATACGCTCTGTATCTCGTTTTGGGCTATCAGTGGTTACTATCGTATTCGATGACGATATTGGCACCTATTTACCACGACAGTTAGTTGCCGAAAAACTGCCCGAAGTACAAGAACAGATACCAGCAGGATTTGGAGAACCAGCAATGGGGCCTATATCTACTGGATTAGGAGAGATTTATCAATATACCCTTGAGGTAGATGATAAAATGCGTGATACATATACCGCAACAGAACTGCGTACAATACAAGACTGGATTGTACGTCGCCAGATGTCTATGGTGCCAGGTGTGGTAGAAGTCAATGCCTTTGGTGGTAATCAAAAGCAATATGAGGTGGCTGTAGATCCTAATGAGCTCCGTGCCATAGGTATCACAATATCTGACGTCTTTTCTGCCTTAGAAAACAACAATCAAAATACGGGAGGCGCTTATATAGAGCGTAATCATCAAGCAAACTTTATACGTGGCGAAGGTCTAGCAAGAACTACTTCTGACATTGAGAATATGGTAGTAAAAACCGTTAATGGTATTCCTATCAAAGTTAAAGATGTAGGGACAGTGAATATAGGAAGTGCTGTACGTTATGGTGCACTAACTAAGGACGGTAAAGGCGAAGCCGTAGGCGGAATGATTCTAATGCTCAAAGGAGCAAACTCTAACGAGGTTATCGAGAATGTGAAAACTCGAATGGAGCAAATTCAAAAATCTCTGCCAGAAGGCGTGAGCATTGTTCCATTTCTAGACCGTAGTGAATTAATTGCAGAAACTACTGGAACGGTAACTGGTAATTTACTGGAAGGTGGACTAATAGTGATTTTTGTATTAGTTCTCTTATTAGGAAACTGGCGTGGTGGTCTTATTGTGGCCTCTACCATTCCACTATCTCTTCTTTTTGCATTCATTTTGATGAACGTTTTTGATGTATGGGCAAACTTAATGAGCTTAGGAGCTATTGATTTTGGAATCATTGTAGATGGCTCTGTAATCATTGTAGAAGCCACCGTTTTTTTGATGTATTCATACATCGTTAAAAAACACAGCGTTGATGAAGGTAACGCTGAAGTTTATACTGAGCGCAGTCGAAGTGCGAAAGCGGAAAACAGAAAATCATTTAATGACGAAATAGCAGCAAAGGCGTCTAAAAAAATGATGAATGCAGCCTTTTTTGGTCAGCTCATTATACTTATTGTATTTCTTCCCATTTTAGCACTAGAAGGAGTCGAAGGTAAAATGTTTCAACCTATGGCGCTCACATTCATTTTTGCAATGATAGGTGCAATGATATTGTGTCTTACTTATGTTCCAATGGTTTCGGCGTTATTCTTACGAGTGCCTAAGAACGATAAAAAATCATACGGAGATAAATTTGTCCATTGGGTAGAACGTAAGTACGAACCGCTTCTCACTAAATCCCTAAGCAAAGGAAAGATAATTGTAAGTGTTGCCGTTGCACTTTTTGCGGTTGCCATTTTTGCTTTTACAAGAATGGGTGGAGAATTTATACCACAATTAGATGAAGGTGACTTAGCATTTCACGCTATTTTAAAACCAGGAAGTTCACTTACTGAAACTATCGAAACCACAACAAAGATTGAGCGTATTGTTAAATCTGAGTTTCCAGAGGTAAAAACCATCATAAGCCGTATAGGTGTTGCAGATGTTCCTACAGACCCAATGCCTATGGACATTGCAGATGTATTTGTGATTTTAAAACCTAGTGACGAGTGGACATCTGCTAGTTCAAAAGAAGAACTGCTGGATAAAATGAAGGAAGCCGTTAGCATTGTGCCTGGTGTAAATTTTGAATTCACTCAACCTATAGAAATGCGATTTAATGAGTTGCTCACAGGTGTGCGTGAAGATGTTGCTATAAAGCTTTTTGGCGAAGACCTAGATATACTGGCTAGCAAAGCCGAAGAGATGGGTAGAATTATTGCAAGCGTTCCTGGTGTGGCAGATATGAAGGTGGAAGCTACAGACGGTTTGCCTCAAATCACTGTAAACTACAATCGGAATAAACTAGCACAATATGGTTTAGAAATTAATCAGCTTAATAGCGTGGTACAAGCTTCATTTGCTGGTGGTAAAGCAGGTGTCATATTTGAAGGAGAAAAAAGATTTGACCTTGTTGTGCGATTAAAAGCTGAAAACAGGACGAGTATCAATGACATTCAAAATCTATTTATCAATTTGCCATCAGGAGCTCAAATTCCCTTAAAGGAAGTGGCAAACGTTTCTTATGAACCTGGGCCTATGCAAATAAGTCGTGATAATACAAATAGAAGAACCTATGTAGGTATTAATATTAGAGGTCGTGATGTAAAATCTGTTGTAGAGGATATACAAGTGAGACTGGATGAGCAATTTGAATTACCATCTGGTTACTTCTTGCGCTATGGTGGTGCTTTTGAGAATTTGGAACGTGCTAGTAATCGATTGCAAACCGTCGTGCCTATTGCGCTCCTACTTATTTTTATACTTATCTATTTTGCCTTAAAATCATTTCCGCAGACGTTAATGATTTATCTCGCAATTCCTATGGCAACTATAGGTGGTGTATTTGCACTATGGTTACGTGATATGCCATTTAGTATTTCGGCAGGTGTTGGTTTTATTGTGCTCTTTGGGGTTGCGGTTCTCAATGGACTTGTAATGATAAGCGGTCTTAATGAATTAAAAGAAGAAGGTGTCACAAACTTACGAGACAGAATTGTAGAAGGAACAAAGCGCAGGATAAGACCAATTATGCTTACCGCATTTACAGATATTCTTGGGTTTTTGCCTATGGCCATATCATCATCTGCTGGTGCAGAAGTACAACGGCCACTTGCAACCGTAGTTATAGGTGGATTATTGACCTCTACCTTACTTACACTTTTTATTCTTCCTATATTTTATCAATGGGTAGAAAAGCGTTCAGAACGCAAAATGAAGCTTAATCCACATTATGTAACTGCCACAGCAGTCGTCTGTTTGTTCTTTTTCATACCAAGTGCAAGAGCACAAGAAGTGACGAGAAGAATGGATACAACTATTTTGCAGCAACAAGGCTATCCAGAGATTGCCCTAGATAGTGCTGTAGTGCTAGCAAAACAGAATTACCCATCATTGCAAACTGGTAAATTAGAAGTAGAACGTCAAAATATGCTCAAGGCTAGTGCCTACGATTTGGGAAGCACACAAGTTTTTACTGGTGGAGAAGAAATAGCAAATGGTCAGGGAATTTATACCTTAATAGGAATCGGACAGCAAAATATTGATTTACTAGGTATTGGCGCAAAAAAGCGATTGAAAAAACAACGTATCGCTCTAGCTGAAGCGGCTTATAATCTTACCGAACTTCAAGTTACTCAAGAGTTAAAAAATGCGTGGTCAGAAGCTTTTCAGCAAAAACGTAAGATGAAATTGTACAAGGAACTAGACTCGATTTACAGTCAGTTTTCAAAAGCAGTCCAACTTAATTTGGAAGTAGAAGCCATCTCACGATTAGAATTTGCTTCTGCAAAAAATCAAGCATTGCAAATTAAAAATAAATATCATCAAGCACAACGAGATTATAGCATAGCATTGCATAAACTAAATCTTTGGTTAGGTTCGGAGATTATTTATACGGTGCCCGATGACTATCAATCTAATGTCATTGGTTTTAATTATAATAAGGATTTAAATGAGCATCCAGAATTATTGCTTTCGCGAAAGCGTGTGGATGAAGCCGAAGCTAATTATGATGTAGCACGGGCAAATTTGTTACCTACATTTAATTTACAAGGCGGCATACAGCAAGTAAATGGAAATAGTGGGTTTTATACCTATCAAGCAGGTATATCCATACCTCTTTTTTCTGGTTCCGATAGAAGTCGAGCTAAAGCTGCAAAAATTGAAAGCCAAATAGTCAGCACTAATGCAGATTTTAAAGAGCGACAGATTGAATCAGAATATCAACAAGCGGTTCAAGCCTATCAGAAGTGGGAAGAAGCTTGGCAATTTTACAAAAATGAATCCTTACCACTTGCAAAAGAGCAACGTAAAGGAGCATTACTGGCTTATCGAGAAGGTGCGGTAGACTACGCTGCATTTACCCAGATTATTCGTGATGCCATACAAACAGAAATGGATGCGCTAGAAGCGCTAGACCAGTATTTAACTGCATTGTTCAAACTTGAATATTATACCTTATAAAATGAAAAACTTAAAAACATATAAATGGATTGGGCTGCTATTGATTGTTATCACAATGACAGCTTGTGGAGACACAAAAAATGAAACGTCTAAAAAGGGTGATGAACATTCGGAATCTGAATCTAAACATAGCGATGGTGAACATAATGAAGAAAATCACGCTGAAGGCGAAGAAGTAATGTTGACTACAAGACAGTTCGAGGCTTTGCAGATGTCTATAGATACATTACAAACGCGCAGTATGAGTGGTTATGTAGAGGCTAATGGACAGCTAGAAGTGCCACCACAAAATGAGGCAACTATTACAACTGTAATAGGTGCAAACGTCGTTTCTATCGAGGTTATAGAAGGAAATGAAGTTAAGAAAGGGCAAGTTGTTGCCTACATATCACATCCCAGCATTATTGAGAAACAAACGATGTATCTTAACGCATACAGCAATAGTCAGTTTCTTAAAAAATCTTTTGACAGACAGAAAACCCTTTATGATGCTGGTGTAGGTAGCGGTGCTAATTTTCAAAGTGCAGAAGCCGAATACAAAGCCTCGCTCGCGATGGTAAATGGTCTGGAAGCTCAGTTAAAACAACTTAACATAAATGCTTCAGGTGTCAGAAATGGAACGATTTATCAGCGTGTAGCGCTACGCAGTCCCATTGAAGGATTTGTGCAAAAAATAGAAATAAAAACCGGTCAGTATGTAGAGCCACAAACAGACTTAATGGATATAGTAAACACGCTTCACGTACACGCCGATTTGATGGTTTTTGAAAAAGATGTCTATAAAATTGAGAAAGGACAAAAAGTAACGTTCAATGTCCAGTCCATTCCTGGAAAACAACTCTCAGCAGAAATTTACTCGATAAGCAAAACTTTTGAGGAAAACCCAAAAGCATTGCACGTGCACGCGGAAATAGAAAATAAGGCTGGAAACCTTATTCCCGGAATGTATATTCAAGGACGTATCCAAACAGATAAAGCAACCACCACGGCATTTCCAGAAAGTGCAATTTCTATTGAAGGAGAAAAAGCTTTTGTTTTTAAGGCGATGAAAGAAGGTAATGACTGGAGCTTTGTTCCTATAGAAATTGTAACAGGAGCAAAAGATGGAGATTGGGTAGCCGTTAGCTTTTTAGGACCAAATAAAAAAGATGAGCAATATGCTATGAATAATGCCTATTACCTAATGGCAGAAATGAAAAAAGGAGAAGCAGAACATAGCCATTAAAAACTATCAAATGACAGAAATAGAAAAAACATTAGAAAATTATCAAGTACGTCCTACGGCGATGCGCATTTTGATTTATAAGTATTTGGCTGAAAAGGAAATTGCAGTAGCACTAACAGATATTGAGTCCGCTTTCGCGAAAGCGGAACGCACCACACTATATCGTACACTCAAAACCTTTGAAGAAAAGAAAATTGTACACCAAATAGATGATGGCACGGGCATTTCAAAGTATGCCTTGTGCGAAAAGGGTTGTAACTGTGAGATTGAACAAGATTTACACTTACATTTTCATTGTAACAATTGCAATGAAACAGTATGTCTTACGGAACATAAAATTCCACAAATCAAAGTACCTGACGGCTATATAGCCGAAGATGTAAACCTTGTTGTAAAGGGAATATGCGAGAAATGTAGTGGGCAATAAATGCACTTCTGTTGCACTAGTTATTAAACTACTTTTATAAAAAATCATTGGATATGACGTTAAATATTAAAATACCAAGACATCTAAAACAGGCATATTGTAAAGAATTAGAGTTGTACCGCAATAATTTAAAAATGGAACAATTTACTATTGCCTGGCATCATTTAGAAAGGAGTCATATTGTAGGTCAATCTTATCCCATTGAACATACCTATTCACATTGGTTAATGTTGAAATTTGGGTTTATGCAAAAGAATACTAAAGAAGTATTTGGTCAAATAATCAGATTAGTTGTTGGTGGTTGGAAGTCGTTTATTAATCACGTGCCACTAGGAAATACAGGAGGTTCAAATGTGCCACCATTAAAACGTATGCCTATGCCAAATGACATAATTAATTTATTCAATAGTAAATGAAAAAGAAAAAAGTAAACTTAAGAGACTTAGACACGCAAAAACATTCTGGCGAGCACAGCCACGATGACGGTCACAATCATAGCAGTCCTCCAGACGAAGTGTCTAATTTGAAAACATATATTCCTGCGATTTTCAGTTTTGTAATGCTTATAATAGGTATTGCAGTTGATTATTTTGACGCGCTACCATTTTTCAAAGGATGGGTAAGAATCGTATGGTACACCGTAGCCTATATTCCTGTTGGGCTTCCAGTAATTAAAGAAGGCCTGAAAAGTATCAGAAATGGAGATTTCTTTACGGAGTTCTTTTTAATGTCCATTGCAACTTTGGGTGCATTTGCCATAGGAGAATACCCAGAAGGTGTAGCTGTAATGTTATTTTATGCTGTGGGCGAATTGTTTCAACAAGCAGCGGTGAATCGGGCAAGAGGAAACATTAAAGCTTTGTTAGACGTACGACCTAATGAGGCGTTAGTATATCGAAATGGCGACTTCATTTCGGTTAATCCTGAGACGGTTAAGATTGGCGAAAAAATTCAAGTGCGCGTAGGAGAAAAAGTACCACTTGATGGTATTTTGCTTTCAGATAAAGGTTCTTTCAATACCGCTGCTCTTACTGGAGAAAGCAAACCAGACACTATTCAAAAAGAAGCGTCTGTCTTTGCAGGAAGCATCAATCTCGATGGAGTTATTGAGGTAGAAACTACTAAGGAGTTTAAAGACAGTTCTATCGCACGTATTCTGGATATGGTGCAGAACGCAACCGCTCGTAAATCTAAAACCGAGTTGTTTATTAGAAAATTTGCTCGTGTTTATACGCCTATCGTTGTATTTCTGGCAATTGGTCTGACTTTTCTTCCTTATTTCTTTGTTGACGGTTATGTGTTCAGAGACTGGCTATATCGAGCTTTAATCTTCCTTGTGATTTCTTGTCCTTGTGCTTTGGTAATATCCATTCCGCTGGGATATTTTGGTGGATTGGGTGCTGCATCTCGCAACGGAATCCTGTTTAAAGGCGCATCATTTTTGGATGCAATGACTAAGGTGAATACCGTGGTAATGGATAAAACCGGTACGGTAACAAAAGGAGTATTTAAAATTAAGGAAGTTGTAAATGATTCCGCTTTCGCGAAAGCGGACTTTATGAAATACCTAATGGCAATGGAAGAGCAATCCACACATCCCATCGCCAAAGCCATTATGGAATACAAAGCCGAAGGTGCCGACTATGATGCAACCGACGTAACTGAAATCGCGGGAAAAGGATTGAAAGGAACCATAAACGGAAAAACCGTGCTGGTAGGAAACAAAGCTTTAATGACTTCAAATAGCATTGATGTCCCTTCAGAAACTGATACTATTGTGGAATCTATAGTAATGGTAGGAATAGATGGCAAATTTGCAGGTTACGTAACGATTGCAGATGAACTGAAGGAAGATGCCCATCAGGCGATTAAGCAAATTCGCGAGGCTGGTATTTCAAAAATCATAATGCTGTCTGGGGATAAAGATTCCATTACGCAAAAAGTCTCTAAAGAATTAGGTATTGATTGGGCAAAAGGTGGTTTGTTGCCAGAAGATAAGCTTAACGAAGTAGAAAAACTCAAAGCACAACCAGATACAACAGTCGCTTTTATAGGCGATGGTATTAATGACGCACCAGTTTTGGCAGCAAGTGATGTTGGTATGGCAATGGGTGGTTTAGGAAGTGATGTTGCCATAGAAACGGCAGATGTTATCATTCAAAACGACCAACCTTCAAAAATTGCCCGTTCTATAAAAATAGGACGTTCTACCAGAAGTATTGTTTGGCAAAATATTGTTTTAGCCTTTGGCGTAAAAATTATAGTTCTCATTTTAGGAGCCGGTGGACTAGCCACAATGTGGGAAGCTGTTTTTGCAGATGTAGGTGTTGCCTTGCTTGCAATTTTAAATGCTGTCAGGTTGCAAAAGATGAAGTGGAACTAAATCCTTGCAGCCTGATTATTTATAAACATTGATTTTGAGATGATTAAGTTAACATCGTCATTCAAAAAGTTCGAACTCTTTCGCTTGGAGCCCACAGAAAACTCCCGAATCAATAATGATTACGGGAGTTTCTATTTTTGGTCGACAATGTGGTCGACAATTTTTAATTGTTATCGCACACAAAATTTACTTAAGTAACCAAAAACTTAAGTTTTTGATTTTTTTTTTTCATAAAACACATATTTTTCTAATATTCTATGCTACAACTTTCTAGCTTAATATATAATATGTATTACGAAAATTTCACTTAAAGTATAATAAATAATATTTTTTGAGTCTTGTTTTTTTCGGATATTATACAAATAATAGAAAACTATGAATCAAGTAGAAATTGAGCACAAATTAAAAGCTGAAAAAGAAGCAATTCAAAATTGCGAAACGATACCCATTCATAATATTGGTTATATTCAGCCCTATGGTTGTTTACTTGCTGTTGATTACAATACACATATTATAGTAAGTGTTTCCAAAAACATTTCTGATGCCCTCAATTTACCGATCGATAAAGTATTAGGAGCCAAGTTTAATGATGTATTACCTAGAGAAATTGTGCATAAATGTAATAATGCACTGGCTCATAGCACGATTAAAACTCAACGAGAGTTCGTTGGTCAATTAACTACAAAAGATGGACATAATGATATTTACGCTCATGTAAAGGGCGAGCATCTTATTTTAGAATTTCAAGCTAGTAAACAAACTGTTGATGATAAGTTACAAATGCTTGACAATGTTCATCGTATAGTTTCTCGATTAAACTTAATAAGTGATATACCTACTTTATTAGAAAATATGGTAGTCGAATTTCGAGCTATTTCGGGATTCAATAGAGTAAAGGTTTATCGTTTTTTAAGTGATGGCTCTGGAGAAGTTGTTGCAGAATCTAAAGAACCACAGGTAAACTCTTTTTTGGGACTCCGTTTTCCAGCTAGTGATATTCCTCAAAGTGCTCGTAAACTATATGAAACAACTCCAATTCGTATAATCCCATCTATAAGTGCAGTACAAGTAGATATTTTATCTATCGGTGAGAAACAGGAACCTTTAGACTTATCATTAGCTTTATTTAGAGGTCATGTTCCTGTTCATATGTTGTATTTGAAAAATATGGGAGTGGAGGCTACTCTTACTCTTCCCATAACAGTCAATGGAAAGTTATGGGGACTTTTTGCTTTTCATCATGTGGAAGAAAAAATGTTGGATGCTGAAATCATTTCTGCCCTAGAAATATTAGCAGGTTCAGTTTCATTAATTTTAAATTCGATTATTCATAAAAAACGAACGGATAATATAGAAGCTTGTATGAGAGTTTCATCTTCTCTTTTTGTTTCTGATGATAGCGCTCTAGGTTTTACTTCCTATTGGGAAACGGCAAGTTCTCAACTAGCAACATTAATTAATTGTGATGGGGTAGGGCTACTAAGTGAAGACCGATTTGATAGCTATGGCGTTTGCCCTACTGAAGCACATGTTCGTGAATTATGCAAAAGATTAGATAGTATTTATGAATCCGAAGCAGCTACAGCAAAACCCATTGGAATAGATTCGATTGAATCTAAATTTCCCGAACTTAATTTGGGGGATATTGCGGGTGTAATGGCTATTCCTAATCCTGCCATGTCATACAAGTACCTTTTGTATTTCCGTAAGGATGAAAATAAAGTTATAAAGTGGGCAGGAAAACCAAACAAAGATATTTACAAAACTGAAGATGGGTTCAGATTAAACCCTAGAGCTTCATTTGAAGAATATATAGATTCGAAGAAAAAATCAGCTGAAAGTTTTACTAATAATGATATTATTATTGTTGAATCATTGCAGAACGCACTTGGCCGAACGATGTCTACTATTTTTACTCAATCACAACATCGAGAAAGACTTGGTTTAGTTATAAGGGAGTTAAATCACAGAGTAAGAAATATGTTAGCTTTAATTGGATCAATTATTACGCAATCTAAAAGTTCATCACATAATTTAGAGGAATTTATAAGTACACTTGAATCAAGATTACAAGCGTTGTCCGAAACGCAAAAACTCTTAACAGAGTTTAATTGGGAACAAATTAGCATTCATAAATTATTCTTAAATGCACTCATTCCTTATCATAATTATTTGGATGAACGGCTTTTGCTTTCAGGTGATGATATTTCATTATCACCAGACCTAGCATCTTTATTAGCTTTAATTTTAAATGAATTAGCTTCAAATGCCACTAAATATGGAGCTTTATCAAACTCCAAAGGGAAAGTTAAATTAAATTGGACTTTTGAAAAAGGTAAACTTTCAATTATTTGGAAGGAACAGGGAGGACCAAAGGTAAAAGAACCTACAAGACATGGTTTTGGTAGTACCTTGATTAAAGAGGCGCTTACTTATGAATATATGGCAGATTGTAAATTAAACTTTGATTCAGAGGGAGTTGAAGCTATATTTATTATCCCAGTGAAAAATGAATTTGTTTCTGTAGAAAAAGAATTAAAAAAAATGGTACTCAAGCCAAAAAGTATTAATTCATTTGTGGCTTTAGTTTTAGAAGATGATTATATAATAGCTAAAGAAATGGAAAGCCATTTAAATAGTTTAGGGGCAACTAAAGTTGATGCAGCACCTTCAATAGAATCTGCAATTGCTTGTATTGAGAAAACAACATACGATATCGCTTTTTTAGATGTAAATATTCGTGGTAAATTTAGTATAGAAGTAGCAGAGCTACTAAATAAAAAAAATATACCTTTTGTTTTCGCAACAGGATTTGGAAGTAAAGATCAAGAATTAAAAGAGACTGGTTGTTTGGAAATTTTAACAAAACCAGTAAGCAAAACACAATTGCTTAATACTCTGCAAATATTAAAATTAGGCTTATAAATGAATAATTCAAATCAAAAAAAACACGTCCTTATATTTGAGGATGATATCGACCTAGCAAGTCAATGGGTTAGGAAATTTAAAAAGGAAGGCATGGTTCCTTGTCATGCTATTAATATAGATGAAGCAGTTAGTTATTGCAATCAAATGGAGTTTGATGCCGTAGTACTTGATATTTTTTTAGTTGATGAAAAAGGAAATTTTTTACCACAAGGGGGATTAACGCTAATCAGTTATTTACGTAATTCATCATTAGGGAAAGTTCCTGAGTGGGGAAAAGAAGTCCCCGTTGTTATAGTTACAGGAGCCATTGTAAGTGGAGGTTTCGATCCAGTTTCCAATATTAAATCTTTAGGAGGCTCTTATAAGGTGGATTCTTTAAATAAACCGTTTACACCAGACGAACTTTTTGAAACTATTGAAAAAGTGATAAAAACGGAAGAGCATTAATTTGGCTAAATAAAACCATTATAATAGCGGTAACTTCGTTGTAATTTTATAAAAAGAAATGGAAAACGTATTAACTAAACTAAGACAGGAAACCAGTAAAATTCACCAAGAGCTACATGAGGATCCTTTGCTTAAATCCTGTGAACAAGGTCTAATGAATAAAAGTGAATATATCCAAATGTTAAAGGCATTTTATTCTCCTTGGAAACGCATTTCACCTTTTATTGCAAATGTTCCTATTGAAGCTTTAAAAACAAAGTTAGAGCATAGAAACCAAGCGATAAGAAAAGATTTGTATGAACTAAACGTTGAACCTAGTTTCTTAGAATTGACAACTGATATACAGAATATTGATGAGGATATTTTATTGGGTATCAGCTATGTGCTTATAGGTTCTAGTATGGGAGGAACTATATTAAGTGAAAAAATTAAATCATCTATGGGTGATGTTCCTTTATCATACATGTCTATGACTCCAAAAGAAGCTGGCTGGCCTGAACTAGTAGCTCAATTACGTGTTCTTGATGCCAAAAAACATACTTCGATCACTATTGCTGCCATAGAAACTTTTAAAGCAATACAAACTGAGCTTACTATGAGCACTATTAATAAAATATAGTTTGCTAAACTACCTCGGGGGAAAGCCCACGAGGCATTCGAAGCAAACAGACTTTTAAATCCGAGGCAAGTCTCCGGATAATATATTCCCTTTGGCGGTGTCAATAAAAACGGTAGTTTTTTATATAATTTAAGTAATGCAAAATTCTATATAGGAATCTCTTTGATTAGTTAATTCTATAGTTTTTACCCAATACATATGTTATTTGTCGATTATATATGTTTTTTAGCGGATTTTATAGCTTTTAAAAAGTGTGTAATTGGAAATAGAGTAGCATATTAAATTACTTTTATTATAATATGTTTAACCTTTAATTTCTAATATTATGGTAGCTACTTTTGGTCACATTCTTTTGGTGGATAATAATAGAGTATCAAATTTCTTTAATTTATTAGCTTTAAAGAAGTTTATAACTGTAAAAAGTATATTTACAAACCACATTCTTACCTTAGATAGTAATGAAGAGGCATTAAACTATATCAATACAAATAAAGAGTCAGACTCTGCACCCAATACAATTTTTATTAATATTCACTCTACCTCAAACGAGGGTTGGGAATTTTTAGAAAAATACAATTCTGATTACAAAAGATGTAATGTAGACAAAAATATAATTGTATTATACAAGAATAAGTTAACTGAGGAAGAGCAAAATATACTAAGTGGATATACTTTTGTAAGTGCTATTGCAAATAAAAATCTAGATACCAATTTACTTGAAAAATTGGAAAAATATGTGGGGGGAGAAAGAGAATCTATTATATTGTAATAAGGCTAATTAAATAAGTATCTTAAGGGTACACTATCTTCAGACTTATGAGGCACAATCATGAAGGTCTTCATCTGAGTTATACCAAGTATAGTTTTCTAAATAATATTTACTAATTCGATCCAAATCTTCTTTAGATAAAGGCTTTTCAATTAATTCATGCACCAAACCTGTGGCTTTCATTTTCATCCTGTCTTTTTCTAAATTTGTTGTAGATAAGACAACAATAAGTGTGTTTTCCCTTTCTTTAGGAGCTAAGGAGTTGGAATATTTAGCTAAAAACTCATAACCATCCATTTTAGGCATGTTAATATCTAAAAAAATAATATTAGGGGGCTGATTTCCTTTTCTTTTATAGAGGAAATCTAAGGCATCTAATCCATTTTCAGCTACAAAAACATCGTTTACTTTTTTCGAAATTTCGATCACTTTTTTGTTGTAAAAGTTTGTTGGCTTACTGTCATCTACTAATAAAATACTATTTATCTTTTCCATTATGTTTTTATTATTGGAATTTCAAATAAAAATTCTGAACCTTTTCCTTCTTCAGATTTTACTCGTATTTTTCCGTTATGATTCAACACTATTCGCTTGCAATTAGCTAAACCAATACCCGTACCTTCATATTCAACTTGGCTATGCAGTCGTTTGAAAACTTCAAATATTTTTTCATGATGCTCTTTGGAAATACCTATGCCATTGTCTTTGACATGAAATTCGAAACTTCTTGGTTTTTTTATATAACCTATGCTAATTCTAGGTTTATTATCTCCTCTATATTTTAAACTGTTTGAAATTAAATTTTGAAATAGTTGCTTAATTTGCAAAGCATCACAGACAATGTTAGGAAGTTTATCGACTGTAATTTCAGCTTTGCTTTCAATTATTGTTTGGTGTAAATCATCTTTTATATTTGATAGTAACTTATTTAAGTTAACCATTTCAAAGTTTAGTGATTTGTCATCTAATTGTGAGTACACCAATAAATCATTGGTGAGTGTAATCATCCTTGCAGATGCGCCTTCTATAAAGTCTATATACTGGAAAGCATTATCATCAAGTACTGCTTTATATTCATCTTTAAATAGCTTAGTAAAGCTGGTAACTGTTCTTAGTGGCTCTTTTAAGTCATGAGAAGCTAAATAGGCAAAACGCTCTAACTCAACATTAAGGTCTTTCATTTTCTTTTCAGACTCTTTTTTAGTGTTGATATCTAATATTGTTCCTACAATTTTTTTAATTTCCTTAGAATCTTCATTTTGTTTCATTTGAGCATTCACTCTATACCACTTGTAGCCTTCATTTTTTGTTTTAATTTTAACATCCTCTTGAAAAGGAATACCAGTTTCAACATGCTCTTCTAAACCTTCCCTGAAAACTTTAACTTGATCAGGATGCACTAAATCAATAAAATCACTAAATGATGTTTTTAATTCTCGTTTGGAATACCCTAATAATTTATAAATTTCGGGTGACCACCACGCTTTATCATTAAGTAAATCACTCCATTCCCATAGACCAGATTGAGTAGCAGAGATGGCTAACCTGTAGCGCTCTTCATTCACTTTTATTTTATCCTCCATCTCTTTAAAATCAGTAATAATTTGAGAGGTACCTAGTATGGAACTTACTTCCCCTTTTTTATTACGTTCATTAACGGTATCCGTAGCAAGGAGCCATATGGACTTTTTTGTTTTTTTATGCACCACTCTATATTCAAGCTGAAGCCTCTCGTTATTTCTTAGAGAAGTAAGCTTTTCGTGATGTTTTATAACATTATTCAAATCATCTGGGTGAATAATTGTAGGTAGCATGTTTGCTCCAAGTTCCGTAAGATCTTTTTCACTGTAACCTGCTATATCAAGAATATTTGAACTGGAATAAATATTCTTTTTATTTATTATATCATAGACATACACAGCTGCAGGGTTGGTGTCTAAAATGTGTGATAGAAAATTATTGGCTTTGTCTTTCTCCTTTATAGCAAATTTTAGTTCAGTAATATCTATAAAGTTGATGACCACTCCTTGTATAGCATCTTCCTGACTTCGGTATGGAAAAATTTGCATTAAAAACCAACTGCCGTTTGAGTTAGTGACCTCTTTTCTAAAAGGTTCTAATGTTTTTATAACCTGTCTTGAATACTCAATAAGATCTTGACCACCTAGAGTTCCCGAAAAGTGGCTAATTGAGCGCCCTACATCTTCTAACCTTAACTTAAAATGTTCTCTTATAGATGGGGTGTATTTTCTAATTTTAAAATCTCGATCTAAGAAAATAGTTCCAATGTTGATGTTTTTCATCAGGTTTTCAACATCTGAATTCAATTCAATCAACTGGGCATTTTTTTCTTGTAATTCCGCATTTACGGTGTGTAATTCTTCATTTAAGGATTGTAATTCTTCATTGGTACTCTGCAATTCTTCATTCGAGGCTAATAATTCTTCATTGGTAGCCTGCATTTCTTCGTTAGAAGTTTCTAACTCTTCAATAGTGGATTGTAAATTCTCTCTTGTTTCCGACAAGGCTTCTTTAAGCTCTTCTAATTGATTATCACCTGAGCTTATTGCTGGTAACAGCTTTAATGTATCTTCTTTAGTTATTACATGTTCAGAAGATTCTATAATAGTTATTAAATAGGAACGACTGGTATTAGACACAATACTTAGTGAGGAAACTACGAGTCTAATGTGTTTTAATACATTTCCTTCGGTAACTAACCTTATACTCTTTTCTATATTGGCATCGGTAGAGGAAGTTAATTTACGAACCGCACTAGCTATGGGAATATTTAATTCATCCGGTAGCATTTTTAATAAATTGTTGGAGTAGCCTTCATCAGGATAAACAAGATATTTTTTTAATTTCCCAACAGCATGTATTATTTCAAAGCTATCATCTATGCATATGCTTACTGCTGGCATGGTATCCATTAATAACTTATTAATGGATTTTGCTATCCTATCTTCTATGGATGAGTTGGTGTTTCTCGTTTTAAACCTAGAAGAACCTTCTTTTTCAACCCTCCAAATATCATTTCTGTTAATATTTAAAATACGTTCCGATTGTACGTTTTTATATATTTTCCACTTATTACTTATTTCCTCAAAATTTTTATTTAAAATCCCTAAATTTTCAGAACTCCCCAGGAAAAGGTATCCTCCTTTATTTAAAGCATAATGTATACTAGATAATACTTGAAGCTGGATATTATTTTCCATGTATATTAACATGTTTCTACAAGAAACCAAGTCCATTTTATTAAAAGGAGGGTTTTGTAAAATATCATGTTTAGAAAAAATAATACGTTTTCGAATGCTAGGATGTATTTGATAATCTGATTCCTTTTTAATGAAGTATTCATTCAGAATTTCAGCAGGTACTTCAGCCTCTATATTATGCTTATAAATTCCTTTGGTAGCTACATCAATACCCCTGTCATCAAGGTCAGTAGCAAACACTTTGTAATCTATATCTAAATTGTGCTTTCGCATGTAATCTTCAATCAAAATAGTAATAGAGTAGGCTTCTTCACCAGTGGAACAAGCAACCACCCATATTTTGATTGAATCTTCAGTATTTTTTTTGCTTGAAATGATGGCTGGTATTACTTCCCTTCTCATTATATCAAAGGCACTGGAGTCTCTAAAAAACTTAGTAACACCAATTAAATATTCTTGTGTTAGTAAGAATTTTTCTTCGGGATTATTATATAAGTAATCAATATAATTTTCAGCCGTTTGAGATTTGGTAATACTAATACGCTTAGCTGTTCTTCTTAACAAAGTGGGTTTTTTGTAGTAAAAGAAATCATAACCCGTGTAATTTTTTATAATTTTTAAAATACGATCAAGAGATTCTGCATTATCGGTCAAACCACCTTTAACAGTAGTATACACGTATTGCGGTTGCGATACAAAATCCACTAACTCTGCACCCATTTCTTCAGGATTCAAAATGTAATCCGCTAAACCTTGAGATATGGCGCTCCTAGGCATTCCATCAAAGCCTGAACTTTCTGGATTTTGAACAAAAACAGTACCTCCAACTTCCTTTATTTCTTTAGCCCCTTTTGTACCATCAGAACCTGTACCCGATAATATAACAGCTAAAGCTCTGTCCTTCTGCTCAATAGCAAGTGACTTGAAAAATAAATCGATGGAAAAATTAATTTGATTACTAGGAGGCCTCTCTTTTAATTCCAATTTTCCATTCTTTATCTGAATGTTTTTTACACCAGGAATTAAATACACATGGTTGGCGGTTACTTCATCACCTTCTTTGGCTTCTTTAACACTCATTTTAGTATGCCTTGATAAAAGTTCGGGCATAAGACTTTTGTAATCTGGTGATAGGTGTTGTATAATAACAAATGCAAAACCAGTATCGGAAGGACAATTATCAAAAAATTCTTCAAGAGCTTTTAAACCTCCAGCTGAACTTCCAATACCTATTACGTATAGCTGATCCTTTTTGGATTTATTTTTTTTTGTTTGTATAGAAATTGATTTATCCATAAAATTGGAAGGGTCGGTATGAGTTAATGTTGGGTAATCTAAATGTAAAAAAACTTTCTTATTACTTACAGTAGTAAAGTGGTTATTCGTTTGACGATTAACGATGTAATACCTGTAAAGTCGATTAAGTAAGCTTTAATATGTTAAATATAGTTTTTTCACAAAAAAAAACAGCCCTTTTTTTAACATTTCTAGGCCTTTAAATTAATTATTATAAAAAATGTGTTTTTGGTTTTATTAAAAAAAATACAGTTATTTACAGTGTTAGAAAATTAATTCTGACCTAATATTTCTAAACTAAAAACATGTGTGAATCCCCCCGTATCAACTGTGTATTACTTGTAGACGATAACCCTTCTACTAATTTTTTAAATAAAAAAACGATTACTGCTACTGGCTTAGTAAAAACTATAAATGTGGCTACCAACGGAGTTGAAGCTTTAGATTACATCCATAAAAGAGGAAAGTTTAAGGATAAAAACTGTCCAAAATCCAATATCATTTTTTTAGATATCAATATGCCCAAAATGGGAGGTTTTGAATTTTTAGAACACTATGAAAAATTGGATGAAGAACTAAAAGCTGATATTGTTATTGTTTTCCTAACCACATCCAACTGGGAAAAGGATAAATTAAAAGCCTATGGTAATGGATTCATTAACGATTATATTGAAAAACCATTATTAGAAGAAAAGTTTATAGAAATATATAATAGTTATATAGAAAATAAAGTGACCACCTAAGTTTAGGGATCACTTTATTAAAAATAATAATTAAACGCTAGTTTTTTCCTTTTTTAAGAGAAGTTTTGAAATCTTGTTTATTAAAACCTCTTGAGTGTATGGTTTTGGTATAAATGCATCCATACCTGCTCTATGAGCTTTCTCCCTTATATTTAAACTGGATATTCCGGAAACCCCTATAATGGGAATATCTTTAATAAATGAATCACTGTATGTTTTCCTTATGTGTGCTGCAAACTTTAAACCTGATATTCCAGGTAATTTAATATCCGATATTATTAGGTCATAGTGCCTTTTGCTTTCAAGGGCTTTTATTCCTTCTTCGGCTGTTGAAAAAGCATCTACAAAAAATGATCCGTCTCTTAATAATTGCTTCATAAATAAATACTGAGTATTTAATCTATTTTCAACCACTAAAACTCTGTATTTTTTACCTTTTGGTAATTTATATACGACCTCTTTTTTTTCTGGGTTATTGTTTTTTTTGGGTTTTGAAAATTGTAAATTTATTATAAACTCAGAACCAACTCCTTTTTCACTTTTTATATCAATACTACCTCCCATTAAATGAATTAAGCTTTTGGTTATGTTTAACCCTAAACCAATGCCATTTATAGAGGCGTCAACCTTTGAAAACGCATCAAATATTTGGTCTTGATCTTTTTTTGAAATCCCATAACCTGTATCTTTTACAATGATTTGTATGGCTTGTTTATTATTTTTTCCTTTTAATCTTGTAGCCGAAAAATGAATACTCCCTTCATCCGTATATTTTATAGCGTTATTTAATAAATTAGTTATTATTTGATACATACGCCTTTTGTCAGCGTATACAATAGGTTCAATCTTAGGATCTATTTCATTGGTAAACACAATGGGATTGCCCGTCTGTTCAATTAACTTATTAAATGGGGATACTGTAGAATTTAAAAATTCAACAAAATTAAAATTCTCTTTATTAAGTTTAAAACTTCCAGAATCTATTTGAGAAATATCCAACATATCATTAAATACAGCTTGCAAATATTCAGATTCATTTTTAATAAATTTAACAATTTCTTCTTGTTCGTAATCTAGATCCGTTTTTATAATCAAATCAACAAAACCTTTTATTGAGGTAATTGGAGTAGCTAATTCATGATTAACATTGGCTAAGAATTTATTTTTAAATTCCTCTTTATCTACTAATAAGTCATTATAATATTCAAGCTTGTTTGCCTTTATGAATGATTCATTCCTTTCTTGTGAAATATTATTTAAGTCTTTATACTTTGTGGTGTAATCATAAATAATAATATCTAATTCAGCATCTTCAAAGCTAAATTGAATATCACAAATTTTCTCGTTATTTGCTACTCTATTTATGTGAACCGACTGGTATGTAATGTCTTCGTTTTCTGAAGCATTAAGGGAGTTAATTATATTAAAAAAAGGATGAGCATCAAAAATAGTGTTACAATTATCCCATTCAGGAAATAGTTTATTGTCATTGAATACTATATTGCCGTCAAGATCAGTTGTTATTAACTGAATTTTCTTTAATATTTTTTCGTATTTTTTTTGCATCTACTCAGTTGTTTTTATAATTTTCTTATTTCAAAAACTAAATTGAAATAGTGTTTGCCCATACGTAACTCCAAACTAATTTTGATAAAATAGCTCGTTACAAAAATATCTTTAAAGTAGAATGAAATAAATTAGTGGTTATTTATTTTTAATAAAAAACGATAAAATACCTAAAATTTCTAAAAAGGATGCTTTTAACCTAAATAGTTGGTTTTTTTAATTACTGATTTTGTAAATGTTTACATCATTAATATGCTTATTTGTTATTTTAGTGTAACATTAATATTATTTTCCAATAGGGCTTGTAAATTACTAGGCATATTGTATTGTGTAAGTGCTTCACCTGTTGATGTGTTATTCCAATCATTGGTTTTGGCGTTAAATTCCCACTCTCTAAAATTATCTAATAAAGTAGCAGGGTAGTGTTTTAGTTTTGCTTCAGTAGGTAAGTTGAAGCCAAACCTATCAAAAATGCGTTTACTTTTCATAGCATTTAGAATAGTATACAGGGCATTCATGTAAATTTGAGGAGCAGCTGTTTCTTTAGCCCTTTTTTTAAGGTCAGGCTCTGTGAAAACCTTACTCCCGTACTTAATGATTTCAACAAGTGCATTATCCAGATTCCAAACTTTAACAGCCTTTTGCCCTTTTCTGTTTACGTAACCTTTCTTTGCTCTATCACACCATTCGTCAAGTAAAATATAAGCCATTTCCTTATTAGCAACAATAACATGTAAATGTGGATTGTACGTTTTTCGTAAAGGGTTAAAGTTAGATTCTAATGATTTGATACCCATTAACTTCATACCTTTTCCTCGTTGATGTCTTTTTTTGTGTTTGTCGATAATTTTAGAGAAGGTTTTGTTTAGTACATTGAAGTAACTACCCAACTGATGAGCTTTACAAGCTTTTACGGTTAGGGTTACAAAGTAAGGGTCTTCCCATTTTTCAATAACAGGCTTGTATCTGTTTATAATATCTGCTTTGCGAATACTACAACATAAAGTACAAAATCTATTTTTACAATATTTTCCATATAGTCGACCATTTGCCGTGTAGACTTTCTCTTGACAATAGTAGCTATTCCAACACGCTTTTTCAAACTCTGGCCACCGTTTTCTTGTGCAATACTTATTAAGTTGAGCATCATTATTTGAGTAATTGTTTTTCGCTTTGCTCTTCCTTTTAAAGCCTCTTTTTTGTTGAGGTCAGAGCCTTTTCCGTTTACGATTACTCGTTCTTTACTTAATTTTCTTGTCCCGTTTTCTGCTAATGTATACATAACACCTAATCAAAGTTTTGAGAATGCTCCATAAAAAAAAGGCTAAGCCCTTTTATATTTTAGGGACTTAACCTCAGTTAATGCATTTTCTAAATCAACTCTTTTTATTAGTTTAATTCTACCAACTTTTTGAGCAGATAATGTGCCTCTTTTAATATAGTTGTGTACGGATTGCTCAGATACTTTTAATACCTCAGCGGTTTCTTTTACGGTAAGATTTTCGGACTTTTCTTCTTCTACGGGCTTTTGTTTAAGTTCCAGTAATAAAGATTCAATGTTTGACAACCTTTCTACGATTGCCTTAAATGGATTATTCATAACAAACCTTTTATAATTTGTTACAAATCTATTTTAGGATTGAAGTGGTTACTGGTGATGTAACCGTTACCATTTATAGTTACTTATATCTATTTATTATTTCACTCAATTCTGAAATTGCAATTTCTCTTGGTTTTTTGTAGTCGTTAAGCATTGTGTTTGCTACAAAATCGATATTCTTCTTTTGATTTTTAGCTACTCTATTTGTTTTATAGTTTGCTATAAAATTATATTTGATTTGAAAGTATTTAGCTGATGTTTGTAACCCCTCTTTGTTTAAGACTTCTTCAATTGCTTGTATTTTTCCTTCTGGATGATTTTCAAAATAAGGATACTCTCTACCTTCTTGTAAGTAATAGTAGTATAAAGCGTATTGTGGTGTAGTCGGTTTTGTTACTTTATCTTTCTTAGTTTTTTTGGGTTTATCTTTTAATAACTTCGATTCTTTTTGAAGTTTAAGTTTCTCTTTGTAAAACCTCATTTTATTCTCAAAAAACTCTTTCTGAAGTTCTAAATAATTTTCATCTTCTTTTAGAAGAACTTTGTTATTCATGCTTTCATCGTTGACATTATCAAGAGAATTATTTAATACTTCAATATTTTGTAAAGCTTCTGATTGAGCAAATAGTTGTGAAAGTGATAAAAACCCTGAGTTTAAGGCGTGTCTACATAGTTTTTCTAAATCTAAAAAGACTAGTCCTTGACCTTTTACCCATCTAAAACATTTGAAAAAATTGATTGTTAATGCTTTTAACTGTTCTTTGTTATTTCTAATATGTGAATTAGCAAAAATTATTTGCACAAAACTTTGTGCTGCAACATCGTAAGTCAAACCCATTTGCATATAGTACTTAGAGCACTTTTTGTCGCTTTCATCTTTACTATCACCCTTACAATATAGGCAGTCCTTAGCTAGGTTAGAAGGGAGGGAGTCAGTCATGGCTTTTGTAAATATATCGTTAGCTTTATTAAACACCTTTTTTCCACCCAAAAACTCTGTTATATAGTCATTTATCTGTTTTTTGTTTTTGCGTTCATTTTCAAAAAAAGCCCTTAATTCATCTGATGCTTTAATTGTAGTAATCTTGCTTCCTTCTGGTATATCAATTTTTAAGCCTATTGGTTTTTTCATTTATTGCACTTTTTTAAGAAGTTGAACGTCTAAATTGAATACTTCATTAACTGCTTCTTTTTTAGAATCATCATCAATTTGATAGTATTGATTTAGTGTTTTCATATCTGTATGTCCAGTTATTGAGGCGATGAGTTTATCTGATAATCCTTCTTTTTTCATCATGGTGATAAAGGTTCTTCTTGCTGTATGTGAGCTAATACGCTCATAAAAAGGCATTGTTACAGTAATGTTTTCTTTTCCTTTTGTAGTAGTTTTTACAACCTCATCGGTATAACCAGCTATTTTAAAAACTTCTTTTACATATTCGTTATGTTTTTGATTGGCTATTAATGGTAGTTTGTAATCATACTTTCGGAGTAGGTGAGTTGACACTTCATTTAAGGGAATGGTTCTACTTTCTTTTTCTGTTTCTTTTTCCTCTTTTAGGATAATAGCGTTATCAACAATACTTTCTTTGGTAAAAAGTCTTAATTCGCCAAAGCGTAAACCTGTTACACATGAAAATACAAATACATCTCGTACTTTTTCCAAACGTTCATTTTTAAAATCGAAATGCATTAATTTTTGCAAGTCTATTTTTGTCAGCGCTATTTGTTTAGTGACTACACGTTTTTTCTTTTCAAAACTCTTGAAGCTAGTATTGTAAGTGTACCCTTTACTAAAAGCCCAAAACATAAAGGTTTTGAATAAACCTAAATTTCGGGAATAAGTATTATTAATATGTCCTCTAACATTCATGCAGTAGTGAGTAAAATCTGCATGGAAATTGTCATTAATAGTATTGAAGGTTAAATTGTAGTTTACGATTTTCTCAAAATCTTGTAAAATGTTTTTGATATTTCTGTAACGCTTAACTGTTGAGGTTGACCATTCCTGTAATTTGATTTTGTATGTTATAAATTCTTCAAAAGCGTCATAAAAAGTATTATCACTACTAGAGGCTTTTTTAAACTCAATATCAAATTCTTTTTTTAATAGGAGGGAAGTGAACTCTTCACCAGTAATTTTACATCTGTTTGCAATTGCTTGAAATGAATTGGTGTGTCTGTTCAATTGCATTTTGATAGCACTTGCATTGGTAGCTTTATTTTTACCCTTTAAGATTGGTAGTTTATTTTCTTGACTCCAATTTTTAGGATTGATTTTTTCGCCAACTGAATAGAGGAATTTCTTTCGTTCCTTTTTAAAATAACATGAAAATATAATCAGAGTTTCTTTATCTGATTTAGGTTGCTTTAAAAAAAAGGTTGAAGTCATAGTCGACAGGTGGTCGACAATTATGTTATATATTACTATAGTATAAGAACTATAACAAATATAATAAAACCTTTAAAAACAGTTGTTAAGTGTTGGTAAACTTATAAACAAGGGTAATTAATAAGTGACAAGTTCAATAGCCTCCGACTCCACAGAAGAGAATTTAGGCGTTTCTGCCAAAAATTCTCTTCTTTTTTTATGTCATTATGTATTGATAAAAAGTTAAACCTTTGCACTTTAATGCATTTTTCGTTTAGTTAAAAGGCATCATGCCTGTCCAGATAGAATGTGGTTGAAGCTGTAAATTTTCTTTTTTAATATATCTTTCTTAAAGATTTATGTAAGGTAATTTTTAAAGGGAACGCCATTTCATAATTTGGCTTTTTAGGTAAATAAACAATCAATCCCTTTTGTTTAGACATTTTCCATTTTAAAGGAGTATCATTCCCTATTAATTTTATTGATTTGATATTTTTATCATTAAAATCTTTTAAAGACTTAATAACAGCTTTTTTTCTAGGCCAATCTAAAAAAGTAGCATAAATATTTTTATAATCTTTTGATCTAGTAAATCTAATATCTTCTTTTGTTCCGATAAATCTTT
Organism: Aquimarina agarilytica ZC1; assembly: GCF_000255455.1. GTDB lineage: Bacteria > Bacteroidota > Bacteroidia > Flavobacteriales > Flavobacteriaceae > Aquimarina > Aquimarina agarilytica. The sequence continues at coordinate 174,379 of NZ_JH621249.1, forward strand.
TCTTCCCCGAATCGTCTTTTTTACCCCAGTTACTAGATATTTCTCCAAAAGTTTCAAAAGGTCGAGTATTATATATAGCCTCTCCACATATTTTAAGCCAATTACCAAGTTCAAAGATTAATTTTTTTTGATCGTCGGGAATTGTTCCGTCAGCTTTTGGAGCAAATGATAACATTAAAACTCCTCGTTTACTTACAATATCAACTAATTCGTCTACAATTATATTAGTTGATTTTATCGGTATATTTTCGGCATATCCCCAGTTATGATCATCATAAACACAATCGTCAGTTTGCCAAACCATATCTGCTATTTGGTCATAACCACTTCTTTCAAAATCACGGATTGCTGAACCTTTAGGAAAAGTATGATGGTTTTTATAATTTAAAACGACATTTGGTTTTCCGAATACTCCGTTATTTGATTCTAGGGCAAGATTGTAATAAAATGCCCCAAATTCTTTTCGTCTAGTTTCAAATTCTTTTATATTAAACCCCCAATCAAAATAATAAAGATCAGGAGTGTATAATTGAGCCAATTCCTTAGTTCTTACTAACCATCTATCGAGATCACGTTCACTCGGTTTTACAGAATCCCAACGACTTCTTTTTAACCAATTTCTTCTAGACTCGTTTGGCTTTATTTGGATTGTATCCATGCCCTTTTCAATGATTGGATTTCCATATAAATCTTCATTACCTTTATCAATAGCATCAAATCTGTTAATATGATTCCATTGGAAAAAGGTGTAATTCCATGCAGAGTGATTAGATACTCCAAATTTTAGTCCTTTTTTTCTTACGGCTTTTTCGACTAAACCTACTAAATCTTTTTTTGGACCCATGTCTACAGAATTCCAAGGAGAGAGTTCAGTATCCCAAAGACAGAACGAATCATGATGTACTCCCATCATTGTAAAAAATTTAGCACCTCCTTTTACACATAATTCAGCCCAATTATTGGCATCAAATTTTTCGGCTTTAAAAAAAGGGATAAGATCTTTATAACCAAATTTATCGGGATTACCATATATTTTTTTATGATGTTTGAAAGTTGCTAATCCTTGATTATCTCTACTACTTTGCCCTTCTTTTGAATACATCCATCTTCCATACCACTCAGCTGCATGATCACCTTTAAAAGCAGGGACAGAATATACTCCCCAATGAACCCAAAAACCTAGTTTTGCATCCTCGTACCATTCAGGGGCTTGGTAGTTTTTTAAGGAATCCCAATCATCTGTATATTTATTTTGACTCCAAAATATAATTGGAATGTATAGTAATAAAACTAATGTTTTTCTTTTTTTGGATGGCATGGATATCGATTTAAGATTTATGTCTCTTCATTATATCCAAAGTTTAGATTTTATTTTTTTTGAAAAAAATAGACGATAAAGATTAATGAAAATACCTCCTTAAAAAGAATGATTAAATGACTTATTAATATTATAGTTATTTTTTTATGAGAAACTTAATGTCTTAAAAGTCTTGACCTGTTTTATTTAAAACTTTAATGATTTTAGAATAGTGATCTATTCTCTCGTTTTCGAAATTTCTATTCTTGTTGGTTGCGTATATTGTAACAGGGACACTATCCATACCTAAGTAGAGAATTTATTTAGGTGTTTTAAAGAGAATTATGAGAGGTGAAAACTACTAATTATAACAATTAGTAACTTCAAAATTAAATCATATTCATAAATATCAAAAGATAAACGATAGATTGAGTTATATTATTTTTACCATTATAATTGTTTTTATAGTTACAATAAGCTTATATTTGATAATATAATGGTATTTTATGTTTGAAATAGTAACAGTAAAAGATGTAAAAGTAAAAATTGGTGAAGCTTGTAAAACACTTAGAAAGGTTCGCAAAATGTCTAGAGAAGATTTAGCTAATGTGTTAGATGTTTCTAGTACTACCATTCAAAACATTGAGAATGGTAAAAATGCTACCCTTGATAATATTTTAAAAGTAGCTAATCATTTTGGTTTATTACAGTCAATTTTAAAGGGAATAGAAAAAAATAGTTCGAATAAAAATGACATCTCATTCTACTAAAATATGGCTAGAGACAAAATTATAGATGTTGTAATATTTGGTGAAGAAATTGGTAAATTAGGCTTTGATTTAGATCAAAGGAAATCATTTTTTCAATACAATCCAGATTTTTTAGAGTCTGGAAAATATACCAACTTATTCCCATTTATTTTTAAACGCACTACACCTGTCCAGGTATTTACTGAATTTCAGCAAGATACTTTTCAAGGTTTACCACCTATGATAGCCGATTCTTTACCTGATACTTTTGGAAATATTATTTTTCAAGAATGGTTAACAGTTAGAGGAATTCAAAAAGTTACTCCCTTAGAGCAATTAGCTTACACTGCAGACCGTGGTATGGGAGCTATAGAATATAAACCCGTTAAAGAATTACCCAATACTTCCATTGTAAATATTAACGAAGTAATTATTATTCTAGAAAAAGTACTCAAATTAAAAGAAGATACAAAAGGGACATCACTTAGCGAACTGGCTCTACTCAATATTTTTAAAATAGGTACTTCTGCAGGTGGGGCTAGACCTAAAATCCTAATTTCAGAACATAAGGAAACAGGTTCCATTATTGCGGGTGATAAGGAAATAAGCGAAGATTATAATCATTATTTAGTAAAATTACACTTGAATAATAGTGACGGTTATAACCGAGAAATTGTAGAATACGCTTATTATTTATTGGCTCAAGAAGCTAGGATTGATATGATGCCTTGTAAGCTAATAGAAAGAAAACATTTTGCAACATTACGCTACGATAGACAATATGGAGAAAAGCAACATATACTTACTGTTACAGGTTTAACAGGTTGGGATTTTAAAAGTCAGCCTGAAAACTCCAGTTATGAAAATATATTTAAAGTTGCTCTAGCGCTTAAGGTACCACATAAAGATTTACAGCAACTGTTCAAACGAATGGTATTCAACCTTATTTTTAAAAATGTAGATGACCATTTAAAAAATCATAGCTTTATTTATAATAAGGTAACCGATAGTTGGAATTTAGGGCCTGCCTATGATTTAACTTATGCACTTAATCCACTATTTACTTTCAAAAATACTTCCCGGGCTTTATCTATTAATGGCAAACGAACGGAAATAACTCTAAAAGATATTTTAACAATTGCGGATGAATTTTCGATAAAGAACCCTAAAGGAATTGTTGCAGAGGTACAGGGCTTAATTCCTAGATGGCAAGAAGTGGCAAGTGAATTAGAAATCCCCAAAAAGATTATAAAACAGATACATACTGATTTGGTTAAGCTCAATTAACTAAACTAAACTTGCAATAGCATAATCCCCATTTTAATTAAATTCTGAATTGCCATAACAAGTTTTGTTTTCATTATAAGGGAAATAGAATTATATAATCATACAATTTATTAGAAGTTAACAAATTTGACTACTAACTTCAAAATTTAAACTTAAATCCAATCAAACGATTGCCTCTATCATTTGAATACGACAATTCTAAGTGTTCCTTTTGATATGGAGTAGTAAATATATAAGTACTACCAATACCAATGATTGTACCTGCAAGTACATCATATCCATCATGCTTGTCGGCATCTATACGACTAAAAGCAGTAAATCCTGCTGCTAAATAGGCAGGAATACTGTACTTAAATCCATAACGACGATGAATAAATGAAGCTCCTTGAAATGCTGTGGACGTATGTCCAGATGGAAATCCAAAGTCGCCATTGTTTTTAGGTCTAGGTTTATTGATTCCTACTTTTAATGATAAAGTTATTACTTGATTAAGCACAAAAGATTTGATAAATTGTGTAGCACCTTTTTTATCTCCTAAAATTAAAGTTGTTCCAAAAGTAACAGTAGGTATTGTTACTAAAAATACGTCACCAGTAGTTTCTATTAATGATTTTTGAGAATAAGTCTGTTGTACGCTCAGCATTAGAAATAGAAAGCTAAAGTAATAGAAAAGCAAAGAGTATTTCATAGTTGTTTTTTGCTAGCTATTTTGCTTTTCTTTAGTTAGAATTCAGAAATAGTTGTTTTAATAGTTGACTTTAGAATATGTAACTAACTTAACTAAGACTTATTTATTTGGTATAATAATCCTAAATGATTCATTATATTTCATTTTTTTCTTTTAATTGGTTTAAACCCGAATTATATTTTATAAAACCTTTAATTTATTCATAGTACCCTTACATTATTCTATTAGTTTGCTACAATAGGTTTATTTTTCAATCATTTAAATTAAAAAACGACTAAAATTTAGAGTTTTATATATATTTACTCCAAAATATTTTACATGTCATATTCCCAAAACCTTTTAGAATTTATAGATTTAAGTTCAACGTCATTCCATGCGGTAGAAAATTTAAAAAATGAGTTAGCAGCGCAACATTACCAAGAGCTAAAGGAAGAAGAAAAATGGTCTTTGGAAAAAGGAGGGAAGTATTATGTGACTAGAGCCGATGGGTCTATTATTATATTTAAAACTCCCAAAAAATGGACAAGCGATTATGCATTTTCTATTATCGGAGCACATACCGATTCTCCTGGTCTTAAAATAAAAAACAATCCTATATCAGTTAAAGAAGGCTATCAATTATTAAATGTTGAGGTATATGGAGGGGTTTTATTAACGAGCTGGTTTGATAAAGATCTTTATTTAGGAGGAAGATTAATTGTAGAGAATGAAAAAGGTGTATTAAGTCAAAAAGTAATAAAAATAGAAAAGAGGTTGCGAATCCCTCGTTTAGCGATACATTTAGATAGAGAGGTAAATAAAGAAGGCTTTAAGCCGAATCCACAGGAGCATATGTTTCCTGTTATTGGATTAAATAATGATATGCGTTTCGAAGATTGGATACAAAAAGAAACCGGAATATCAGAAACAATACTTAGTTGGGATTTATTTTTGTTTGATGCCGAAAAATCTAATTTTGGTGGGGTAAATAATGAGTTTATTTATGCTCCCAGATTAGATAATTTAGCAAGTGTTCATGCTTCTTTTGAAGCTTTAAAGCAGTCAAAAATAACTTCCGATAAGGTACAAATGGCGGTGTATTTTCAGCATGAAGAAATCGGTTCCGAATCACAAAACGGGGCTAGTTCTAACTTTTTAGAAACCATTTTAAAGCGTATTCATGCTTTTGTTTCTTCTAATGAAGAAGACTATTTTAAATCAATAGCAAAATCTTTTTTTATATCGGCCGATATGGCGCATGCTGTTCATCCAAGTTATTCGAGTAAACATGATAGTAATCACAAACCTTATATTGATGGGGGACCTGTAATAAAAAGTAATGCGAACATGCGTTATGCAACAGATGCTTTTTCGGTAGCAAAGTTTAAGCAGTGGTGTAAAAAAGCTAATGTTCCCTTTCAGGATTTTTGCAGCCGGAATGATATAGGTTGTGGTTCCACAATTGGACCTATGACAGCAGCTAAAATTGGAATCCCTACTATTGATGTTGGAAATCCAATGTTATCAATGCATAGTATTCGGGAAATGTGTGGAGTAAAGGATCATGAATTAATTATAAAAGTATTTGCTGAGTTTTATAAGTAATTTTTTTTCATTGGTTCCTGGTTATAATTTATTGCAAATCGCCTGAATACAAGTTTTAAATTATTTTTTATTAGTAGCAGGCTTGAGATTAAATTCTTTTGAGAAAAGCTATGAATACCCTGTAGTTATTTAAGTGTATTTTTGGATTCTTTTTTCTACTTTTAGAAGATATTATACAAATTATGAGATATCTAAACCACCTATTTTTTCTCTTTGTTCTATTATCATGTAATGATACGACCAAACAAGAAAAACCAACAGTAGTTAAAGAAGTAGCAACCGCAAAGCTAAGCTTAGAGCAGGCAGAAAGACTAGCACAGTTACCCATGAATTGTGTGAATGTTGAATATCCTAATAAATTAAACCAAACCATTGGAGGAGTAGCCGATTTACAATCGCCTAAAGAATTGCACCCATCATTTTATGGATGTTTCGATTGGCATTCATCAGTACATGGACATTGGAGTTTGGTTTCGTTGTTAAAGCAATTTCCGCAATTAAAGCACGCTGTAAAAATGAAGGCGATGCTATTAGACAATATATCAAAGGAAAATATAGAAAAGGAAGTAGCGTATTTTAATGGGAAACATAGTAAAAATTACGAACGAACCTATGGTTGGGCTTGGGTATTAAAGTTAGCCGAAGAATTGCATACATGGGATAATGACACAGCAAGAGAATTAGAAAAAAACTTACAGCCATTAACTGATTTGATGGTTCAAAAATATATTGAGTTTTTACCTAAATTGAATTATCCAATTCGAGTAGGGGAGCATACCAATACGGCATTTGGACTCACCTTTGCTTGGGATTATGCACATACTGTAGGTAATAACACCTTACAAATGGCTATTGAGAAAAGAGCAAAAGCGTTTTATATGCAAGATGCCAATTGTCCCATTACTTGGGAACCTAGCGGGTACGACTTTTTATCTCCTTGTTTGCAAGAAGCTGCTATTATGAAACGCGTATTATCCAAGGAAGAGTTTTCTGGTTGGTTTGGAGATTTTTTACCTCAAATGAAAGCTAAAAATTATCAACTGGAGGTAGGAGAAGTTTCAGACAGGACGGATGGTAAATTAGTGCATTTAGATGGCGTAAATTTTTCAAGAGCATGGGCTTTATATGCCATTGTAAAAGATTTACCAGAATATAAGCACTTAAAGAATGTCGCTAATAAACATATCAATTTTTCATTACCCAATATAGTGGGGGATAGTTATGAAGGGGGACATTGGCTAGGGAGTTTTGCTATATACGCCTTGAACTCCATTCACAATGATTAAGAATCTGTTTAAAAATATAGGTCCGGGGACATTAGTGGCGGCGGCATTTATAGGTCCAGGAACAGTGACATTATGTACATTGGCTGGAGTTAATTTTGGGTTCAACTTACTCTGGGCAATGGTTTTATCCATAGTAACAACCATAGTTCTGCAAGAAATGGCTGCTCGTTTGGGGATTATTTCCGAAAAAGGATTATCGGAAGTAATCAAATTAGAGATTAAACATTCCTTTGTTAATCGTTTGATAATGATTTTAATACTTTTGGCTATTGTTGTTGGAAATGCATCCTATGAAGCTGGAAATATTAGTGGAGGTATTTTGGGATTGGAAGCCGTTGTAGGAAAACAGATTTTTAACGTATTTGGTTTTACAATTAATGGACTAAGTATTCTTATAGGAATGATTGCCTTTGTATTGTTGTATATGGGGAATTATAAATTATTAGAACGCGCCTTGGTAGGCTTAGTGCTTGTTATGAGTATTTCTTTTACGCTTACAGCAATTGTCACAAAACCAGACTTGTTAGCTATTATAAAAGGCGCTTTTATACCAATAGCACCAAAGGGAAGTTTATTAACCATTATAGGTTTGATAGGGACTACAGTGGTTCCTTATAATTTGTTTTTGCATGCAGCTTTGGTCAAAGAGAAATGGAAAGGAGAAAAGAATTTAAAAACAGTTCGGAAAGATACTGTAGTATCAATTGTTTTGGGAGGATTGGTTTCCATGTCTATTATTATCTCTGCTGCATCTGTGTCATTAGGAGGAGAGTTGTCAAATGCTTCCGATTTGGCAAAAAGTTTAGCTCCATTGTATGGTGATTTTGCCAAGTATTTTTTAGGAATTGGATTATTTGCAGCCGGAATCACATCTGCAATTACGGCCCCCTTAGCAGCGGCTTATGTAGCTAAAGGATGTTTAGGTTGGTATGGTGGATTACAGTCGAAAAAGTTTAAAGGGATTTGGATGTTTATTTTGCTATTAGGGGTTGTTTTTTCTTCTTTAGGAATCAAGCCAATTGAAATTATCAAATTTGCTCAAGTAGCTAATGGAATTTTATTACCTGTCATTGCAGGAATCTTGTTATGGGTAGTGAATAGAAAAGAAGTGTTAGGTAACTATGTGAATTCTACATTACAAAATATATTGGGTGGGGTTATTCTTTTAGCTACAATATTTTTAGGATTTAAAGGTGTTTTTAAAGTATTCGGATTACATATATTTTAATTATTGTTATGAATAAAATACCATACCTAGAATAGTTATAGCCTATGATTAAAGGAGATAACTTAAGCGATTAAGCATCATTAACAAACCGCCAAGTACCTAACCCGTAGGCTTTTTGGTGGGAGAGGTGTACGCTCCTTAATTATCGGGAGAGCCTTCTACTCAATTAGTGATAGATATTTGTTTAATAACTATTTTTAATTCTTTCTAAGGGTCTCAATAATCTGGGCATTTACCCAAAAGATATTCACTTCAGATTCCTCAAAAGTTTTGCCATGCTGTATTCTATTAAAAAAGAAATACTTTCCATCATGGGAGACCATGCCACGATTATCTTCAAATTTCGAATTTATTTCGGGTCCCATATTAATCGCAGGCCCCCAAGATCCATCCTCCTGACGGAAACTTATATATAAGTCCGAGTCTCCGTAACCGTCTTCCTGTTCACTATCCCAGATCAAATAGCTTTCATCTGGTGCAATAAAAGGGTGTGCCGTCCATTTTCCTGAATTTATTTCTTCTCTAAATGCTTTTGGCCTTTCACGCACGCCATCTTTCACTACTGAATATCTAATGGTACCAATGCCATCTGGATTTTGGACTACCTAGTAATTTATACCAAATTTACTAGGTAGTCCAATCTTGTTGAATTAGCTTTAGCTTTATAATTTCTTCTATAGTATCATCGTGGTTTTCCCCTATCTTAAATTTAGAAACCCCAATCCCGTTTATAGTATTTTACTTATTAATGAAATTATAAATAGTTTGAGTTATAAAAGTGATTAATATAGAGTACTTTTACTAGAGGACTACATATCTTATGATATCAATCATTCACTATCTTTTTTGTTGTTAAACTACTTTTTTTATTTGCTAGCAGACTTTATACTTATAGTTGAATTATCAGTAACCACTCCTCAATACAAATTTAGCAAACTCTTAAGTCGTTTGTTAAATTTTAACGGTCTATTGATCATTTCAATTTCATAAATATATGAAGATTAATTCAAAAAATATCCGAAGTAATAATCGCATCACTACAGTTTTATTGTTAGCAGCAGGAACGGGAAGTCGTCTTTTACCGCTAACAAACGAATCTCCTAAATGTTTAACGCTCGTCAATGAAGTTTCTATATTAGAGAGGCTTGTTCAAAATTTAGCCACCAAAGGAATTAAAAAATTAGTGATAGTTACGGGACACCTAAGTGACTCTATAAAAGGTTTTTTGGGCGATAATTATAAAAATATTGCTATAAAATACATACATAGCCCTCTTTATAAAACAACAAATAATATATACTCTCTTTGGATGGCAAGAGAAATTATGAAAGAGCCTTTTATTCTTATAGAAAGCGATTTAGTTTTTGATCCTTCTCTTTTGAATGAAATGATGTATCCAGATAGAATGGCTGTTGCTGGAATTAAGGATTGGATGAACGGAACTACTGTAACTATTGATAAATATGGAGGAATTTTAGGTTTTAAAAATAATACTCAGTTTAGTGAAGGTAGTATAAAATACAAAACAGTTAATATATATAGCTTTTCTTTGGTTTCTTGGAGTCTGATTGCAGCAAGGCTTGATAAGCATATTCGGGAAGAAAAGGTAAATGGGTATTATGAAACTGTTTTTGCTGAATTAGTAGATGAAAATCTTCTTTCATTAAAAGCTGTTTCTTTTGACGAAAAACCTTGGTACGAAATCGATACGTTGATAGATTTAAAGGAAGCAATTAAATTATTTCCTATAAAAAGATTACTTACAGAGATTAAAAAGATAAAGCCAAATTATGCAATTGAATAATAGTATTTCAGTGATAGAGGATAACAATTTAAAAAAAAGAGATCCAGAAAGTCAATTAACCATGTTTAGTTTTATTTTTGATTTGCCCAATATAGTTACTTTGTTTGGGTTATTGAGCTCTTTGCTAGGTATTTATGCTGCTATTAAAGGGAGCCTTTATACAGCTGCTGTTTTTGGAGCATGGTCAGTGGTATTTGATTGGTTAGATGGCTTAGTTGCTAGTAAAATAAAAAATAGAACTGATGTACATAGAGCATTTGGAGCCCAATTAGATTCTTTGATTGATATGGTTAGTTTTGGTGTTCTACCAGCAATCATTCTATTGAGTTATTCTAATTATAATCCTTGGTTTATACCAGGAGCGTTTGCCATTATTTCTGCTTGTGCTATTCGACTTAGTTATTTCAACATTTATGGGCTTACTAATGGAAAGACATATACTGGATTGGCAGTCGATTATAATGGACTTATAGTGTCTTTATTCTTTTTAATTGAAAGTTTTTTTAATTCAGGTCCTTTGCCTGAAATACTATACATTCTTATGATACTTGTAGTTTATTTAAATTTATCGTCTATTCAAATTCCTAAGTTTCCAAAAACAATATTAATTGGTATCATTGTATATGTAATATCACTAACTATTCTATTGGTCGGTATATAATGTTTTTAGAGCTAAGATGGTAGCGGAACTTCGAAAAAAGTCATTGCCTATTGATCAAAAT
>NZ_JH621250.1:0-95935 GCF_000255455.1 Aquimarina agarilytica ZC1
AATCCAAAACTTGAATTTATCAAATTTTGGATTTTTTATGTATAATTTATGAGAATCAGGCTATTCTCTGAATGCGCCTTTTAATACTAATTAAGCATTAACTACTTGTTCTTCATGTTTGCCTTCAGCTATTTCTTCAACTAGCTTATCAATAAAATCAGGCAAATCTGCAGGTTTTCTACTGGTTACTAAACCACTATCCACTACAACAGATTTATCGACCCATTTGGCTCCTGCGTTAATTACATCGTCTTTTATACTATGGTATGAGGTCACTTCTCTATTCTCAATCACTCCTGCACTAATTAATAACCATGGCGCATGACAAATAGCCCCTACAGGCTTTCCACTTTCAAAAAACGAACGAATAAAACTTAATACATTTTCATTTACTCTCAACAGATCTGGGTTGGCAACACCTCCTGGTAAAACCAAAGCATTATAATCTGCTTCGCTTACATCTTCAATTACACGATCTACCGTGATCGATTTCCCCCAATTATCACCATCCCAACTCTTAATTTCACCTAGTTTTAATGAAATAACGTGTACCTCTGCCCCAGCTTCTTTTAAAGCTTCGAAAGGTCGAAATAATTCTGATTTTTCAAATCCGTTGGCAGCTAAAATTGCTACTTTTTTGTTGTCTAAATTCATGTTGAAAAAATTTTATTTTTAAAAAGCATCATTGCTTGTTATATAAAATTATTAGTAATCTGATTGAAAAAATAACTGTATCGATTTACAAAATAACGCTATCAATTTGAAGTAAACTACCTCGGAGCAAGCCCACGAGGCATTCGTTTGATACAAGCTTTCAATTTCGAGGCAAGCCTCGGGGTATTATACCCTTTGGCGGTGCCAATAAATGTTAAAAAATGCGCCTGCAAGAATGTCTTTTTTTTGAGTTCGAACAAGATCTAAAGGAGCACACTAAAACGCCTATGCATGCATAAATTAGCTAAAAAAAATATGATAACAATAGTACTACTTATAACCGCGATTTCAGTTGGATTTGGTTTACTAGCTATTTTCGCCTTAGAATATAGAGCAATAAAGAAATCTCTCAATAAGATTTCTATAAAGTCTGAAAACAATGCTAGCATAAAACGTTTTTAAAATTATTACTGCAATGAAAATGCTAATAATAGCTCTATTTTCATTGAATAATTAAAACAATAAAAGCTACTCAAATAATGAATAGCTTTTATTGTTTTATTTAATTTTAAGTAAGTAAGACTAGAATTTTTTAAGTATTTTATTTATTAGTACCGACAAACCGTATTTACCAGCAAGCTGCAACAACGGCGAGGTAATAAAACTTGAAACACTTAATTGACTCGACGTAATATTTTTTAGCGCTTTTATTTCTTCCACAGCTATTTTACGTTTCAACTGTAATATAGTCAAGTCTTTTTCTATTTGCTGAAAACTAGTATAATTCATTTTTTTATTTTTTTTGGATAAAAAAAGTTTTGCTTATTTTTTTTATAATGTGGCTATCAATAAGTGGTTTTCTTAGTAAATAAATTAGCGTACCTAAAGCAAATAGTATTAATGCCGTATAGAGTAGTGCTAAATTATCGTTTTCTAGATAATCTCCCCAAGCCAACACACCTGCAACAATTACTAATATCAAGCCCATAAAGCAGAGACCTCCTATAAGTAAAATTTTGGCCAACAGTGCAAATAAAAAAGACAACTGTTGAAACACTTTTAATTCAATATAATCTTGGGTAGCATCAATATAATCTTCTCCACTTTCGGTGGCTTTTTTTGATGCTAATTTTACCGAGTCAAGTACACTCATAACTTATTGAATTTACGCTGTTAAACTAGAAGTGCTTTTGTTTGTATTTTTTCTAATTTGCTTATTTTTTTCTTTTAAAATTGCTAATTTGTTTTCTAATGTAGTTATTAAATCTTCTGCTTTATAACTCGTGTTATTTACTATGCTTTCCACTTGCTCATCCAGCGTTTGAGTTTTTGAATTGATACTACTCACTACATTATTCTTTAGGTGATTAGTCTCGTCAACAATTTTTGATTTTAATGTATGGGCTTCATCTTGAATTGAATGTTTTAAGTTTTCAGCTTCATCTGCTAATTTATTGGTGGCTTTTGTTACCTTATCATTAATTAAATTTCTTGTAACTTTCCCTTTGTTTGGAGCATATAACATGCCTAAAATGGCTCCAGTTGCTAAACCTGCCAATATTCCAATTCCTTTATTACTACTATCACTCATAATTTCTTTTTTAATGGTTACTACTTGACTTACTTCACAAATATGACTAATCTATTCAGTTTTTATTAGCTCGATAAAAAAAGAACTGTGCTGCATAAAAAATCTCTTTTTAATTAAAAGCCTCCAATTATAATAGAGGACTAAAAAAACGAGCACATCCCTCGATCAAACGCTGTTTAATGGATCGAGTTTTAAAAGATTCTAGATCTAATTTTTCGCAAGATTGACAATCCTCTAAAAAAATTGAGTTCAGTTTGCTGGCGATTTTTTCATTATAAATTAAAACATTAGTTTCAAAATTGTGTTCAAAACTACGGTGATCAAAATTGCCCGAACCTACTGAAGCTACCTCCGTATCTACTACAATGACTTTACTATGAGTAAATCTTCCATAAAGTAGATAGATCTCTACTCCTACTTCCAACAACTCTTCAAAATAAGAAAACATGCTATAAGTTGCCATTCTAGAATCTGTTTTTTTTGGTACTAAGATTCGAACATTTACACCACTCAATGCCGCAATTTTTATAGCCTGTAACAAAGATTGATTGGGCACAAAATAAGGATTGGTAATACTTATGCTTTTTTGCGCAATATTTATAAGCATCAAATACTGCTGAAGTACTGAAAGCTGCTCAGAATCTGGACCACTAGCCACTAATTGAATATCCGTATTCCCTTTTTTAGATTGTTCTGGCAAATAATGATCTCCCAAAAGCAGTTCTTTATTACTGGCAAAAAAATAATCTTTTATAAATACACGATGTAAACTATTAACAATAGGACCTGATAATTTTAAATGCATATCTTCCCATTTACCTAAGTCATCCTCAGCATTTATATACTTATCAGAAATATTCATCCCTCCTGCAAAAGCGACTTTACCATCAATAATTATTGCCTTACGGTGATTTCTATAATTCATGGTAAACAAAAAACTTCCATAACGCAACGGCATTACTGGAAAAACACTAGCTCCTAAAATTTTTAATTTCTTTAAGGTACTACGCTTAGCATGATAACTACCAAAGGCATCGTATATAATACGCACTTCTAAGCCTTCCTTTATTTTTTGTATTAGTAATTGAGCTAATCTGTCCAATACTTCTCCTTCTTCAAAAATATAGTACTGCAAGTGTATAAATTTTTGAGCCTGAGAAATGGATTCAAAAATGTAATCATAAGCCAAAGCTGCATCATCCAAAATTTGCACATTATTATGGGCTAAAACTTTAAAATGAGTTGTTTGCTCAATTAAACTGGCAAGTCGTTGTTTATTGATAGCCTTAAAGATAACTTCTGACTTAGTATTAACATCGCTATCGAAATTTTTATCATACAATTGCCTCTTGTTAGTCTGTTTTAATTGAAAAAATTTGAATTTTCTTCGGTTTATACCCAAAAACAAGTATAAAATAACTCCCACAAAAGGAAAGAATAAGACCAACAATAGCCAACTAAAGGATCGTGTTGGTCTTACCCCAAATAATATAATAACCACAACAGTAGGTAAAGCTACTATTAAGTGTATGGTAAAAATAATCCAAAACATAAATAAAATTAAAGTAAAAACGGATACCCTGTAAAGATATCCGTTATAATTTTAAAGGTAATCATTATTTATACCCTGCGTCCTCTTATCAATGAAATTATAAATAAAATTAAAAATAAAAAAAAGCATATTTTAGCTATAGTTGCAGCTCCTGAGGCAATACCTCCAAAGCCCAAAACTCCTGCTATTAATGCTAATACTACGAATGTAACTGTCCAACCTAACATAATTTTTCGATTTTAGTTAATTGTTAAGTTTTATACTTAACTTATACAACAAATTACTTTAAATAAATACATTTTAGTTAACTGTAAAAAAATAATGATTGGTTCAATAAAAAGTTTTTAGCGTAACTATAGTAACTTTATTTATTTTTGTAAGGCTTTTATATAGCTATCAATTAATATTTTGAATAAGTTATTGAATCTTAAAATAGTATGACTAAAAAATTTCAAATTACCGATAAAAAAGCCAAAAACATTGTCATTGGAATGGCAGAGCACTTCGGTATTGACTATGAACATGATATTAATGAATATTGCATAAGAATTCCCGAAACGGAAGGTTCTGGTTACGTAAAAGCAACTATTTTTGACTGTGGTATAAGTGTGATTGAAGCGGATTATCTTATTAAACAGCAATTCAATTTTAAATTAGAAAACGATCTTATTAACCCCTTAAAATTAATCTTTAACAGGAAATCAACCTTTATCCATAAATTTACTGGTAAAAAAGAGGCTCACGAGGTTAAAAATCTCGAAAATATGATCGCTTCTGCCTCTCCGAAATTCCCTCATGACTTTTCAATACCTGCCAATAATCCTATATGCCTATTTAGCTTAGAGATTAACCGAAAAAAATTCGAAAATTATATTGAGGATTTTTTAAGTGATATGAATGAAGATTTAATTCAATTATTTAGGGATGTAAACGGTCTAAATGAATTTTATCACAAATCCCAATTCAGTTTGGAAATTTCTGAATTAATCTCTGATTTTACCGACTGTGACTTAGAGGGATTTATGCGTTCTGTATATTTGGAAAGTAAAGCTAAGGAAATATTAGTGCTCCAACTAGAACAGTATTTAGATGATTTAAACGAGCCCGAAAAGCGTAAAATTCTCAGACAAGCCACTATTGAGAGCGTAAAAAAAGCCGTAGATATAATTAAAACTGAAATAGATAGTATTGATAATGTATCGAAATTGGCTAAAAGAGTTGGACTGAGTGCAAATTCGCTTCAGCAAGGTTTCCGTGTACTGCACAAAGTTTCGGTAAACGATTTTATAAAAAATTACAGGATTGAAAAAGCCAAATTACTTATTGAAACTACAGCACTTAACATCACTGAAATTACATATCAAATTGGTATAAATTCGCGCAGTTATTTTTCAAAATTATTTAAAGAGAAATATGGAATAAATCCAAGCCAATATTACGCTAAAGTCCGCTCAAATAAAAAAGATGATACTATTTCTGCGTAACGTAATTTACGTCTAAACAATTTTGTTTAATAAGCAACTGATCACCTACCTCTATAAATTATTAGTAAAGTTCGGGAAGATTTTTATACACTACTGGTTCTAACATGCTATTATAAGTTATTCCCATTTTATAGAGTTCTTTGGCAATGGTATGTGATTTTAATTCTAACTGACTATCTTTTTCTAAAAGTTTAGTGATATCATTATTTGTTGAAGAATTTGACACCCAAACATCTTTTTCATTTTTAGATAAAATCTTCGGTGAATAGTCACTCAAATTTTGAATTTTTTTTATTGATGGTTCTACTTTATTTAAAAGGATGCTAAACGTAATAAAACCATCTGCAAGTTTATTGTAATACCCAGCCAAGTAAAACGGCTTTTTGTTTTTGGCATACACATAAAAGGGAAAAATTTCACCCTTATACAGGTAAGTCGTAAAAAAACCAGTAACAATAACTGCACATCTTTTTAAATTAACTGAATCTTTAAGGAAGGTATTGGATATAAAATCTTTTTTTTCGATGGTTAATGTATCAATTATAGTTTGAAAAACCTGCCAATCTTCATGATAATTGTCTGGCAAAAGCCCCCATATACCATATTCAATTTCTTTATCATTATCCGAAATAATTAAAGGCACAATAGTTTCTTCAAATCCTGTAACTACTGGATTGGAAACATAAATATTTGGATATTTCAATGGCATTCCAACATGCGCTTCCAAAGTTTCTCTAGCTGCTGTATTTGATATTTTATACTTCATAATTGTAATAGCAAAGTAACATCAACTTTCGCGTTACTTATAGTCCTATAAAATTTTTAATGTACTCATATACTGTAATAAAATATATTGCCTTTTTATTGAAATCAATTATTACACTGATCATTAAAGCTATTAAGCGTTGTAATATATTACTGCCTAAAAAACAAAAGTACTTACAACGCTTACATCTAATAACACTAAATTCTAGCTATTCAATTTGATTAAGCAACTATTATAAAACTAATTAATATCTTCTAAAGATTTAACTGTTGCTAAGCTATTTTGAATCATTGACAACTGACTTTCTATAATATTTTTAGCCTGTGCAGAAAGATATGTTTCATTTAACACCTCTTTGTAATCCTCTACAGCCTTTTTTTCACCACGAATGGCTTCCTCAAGTATAGCTTCGTTATTATCTACAGAAAATGTAGTTTTCAAATCCATCCATACGCGATGAGCAGAACCTTGCATGCTACCCTCAGTTTCGGTGGCATCTTCTCCTAAGGAGCCAATAACTGCTTTTAACTGATCGGCAAACATTTCACGTTCTGTAACCTTTTTATCAAAATATGACTTTAACGAAACATCTTTTACATTTTCGAAAGCCATTTCATAACCTTTTTTGGCATCAATAGTTCTTGCTAATAATTCATTTACTTTGCTTCCTGTTTTTTCAGAATATGTTTCCATTTTTACTTGTTTTGTGTTTTGCTAACTCAATAAAGATGTGAGTTATTTACATCGTCTACGTCAAAATTATTATAATAACACACTGACTATTAATTCAAAAAATAGATTTCTTGACTCTAAAAATGGCTTTAACACATTTTAACTAACGATCAATAAATAGCTAAGCGGTAAGGCTTTTAATGTTTTCTAGAGAATTACTTTAATCATTTACACATAAACAATATCACTAGAACGAATGCGGCATAACCAAGGCTGGAGTACAAATGCTTTCTGAAAATAATGTATTTGCCTATTAGTAAATGAGAACGTATAGCTACCTTTTGAGCTAACAAAAAATGACCACTAATCATAATTTTGTACTATATAAATTTAAAACCATATGAACATGAATTATTTAAATATGAACAAAGAAGAGGTTGAACCAGTAGTAAATAAGTTAAATATCTTATTGGCTGAATATCACATGTATTACCAGAAATTAAGAAATTTTCACTGGAACATCGTTGGCAAAAGCTTTTTTGATTTACACGAAAAATTTGAAGAATTATATGGAGATGCCAGAATTAAAATTGACGAAATTGCTGAACGCATACTTACGTTAGGATACCATCCAGTAAGTCAATATAGTGATTACATGAAAATTGCTATAATTAAGGAATCTGATTCTTTGATAACCGATCGAGAAATGGTAGAAATCTTATTAACAGATCATTCCACATTGCTTGCTACCATGAAAAATGTAATTAGTAAAGCAGGTCCTATTGGAGATGAGGGAACAATAGATATGATAGGTGCTTATATCCGTGAGTTAGAAAAATCTAGTTGGATGCTTAACGCTTGGTCAAAAAAGACTGACGAAACTTTAAATACATTAAGTATTTCTAAAATAGCTTAATAAAAACTTATGAAAGAAAACGAAATTATTGAAAATGCAAAGAAGCCTTTAGAAATGATATTAGGTAAATTAGGTGATTGGTATGAATCGCTGATTATTAATTTACCTAATATTGCGATTGCCATCGTTGTATTGATTATTTCATATTTACTTTCGCGATTAGTATTTAATTTAACCATTAAAGCTACAAACAATAGAATAAAACAAAAATCTGTACAGCGATTAGTAGCTAGAGGATTAGCTATTGTTGTTGTTTTAATGGGTTTATTTTTAGCACTTGGTGCACTTAACTTAGGCAAAACGTTAACAGGTTTGCTGTCTGCTGCTGGTGTTTCTGGTATTGTTATTGGTTTAGCATTACAAGGGACTTTATCAAATATGATCTCGGGTATTGTGCTTTCTTTTAGAGAAAATATTCAATTAGGCAATTGGATTGAATCTAGCGGATTTTCGGGTGAAGTTACTGATATC
Source organism: Aquimarina agarilytica ZC1 (assembly GCF_000255455.1). Taxonomy (GTDB): domain Bacteria; phylum Bacteroidota; class Bacteroidia; order Flavobacteriales; family Flavobacteriaceae; genus Aquimarina; species Aquimarina agarilytica. The sequence goes on from NZ_JH621250.1 coordinate 8,107, forward strand.
AATCTTAACTATTTTGTGCTGAAAGAAGCCGACAATAATTATGTGGTTATACCTAATAAAACAATTTTAGAAAGTCCTTTTAAAAATTATTCACTAACTACGCAAATGCGTATAACTATTGAATGTGGTGTAGGTTATGGAACTGATTTAGAAAAAGCGCAGCGTATTGTTTTAGATATTATTAGTACATATTTTAACCAAAAAGATATTGGTAGAGAATCCGAATTTTATTATACCGAGTTTGGCGATAGTTCAATTAATTTTATTTGCCGTTTTTGGGTGGATGGAGAAAGCAGTTTAGAAAAATTACAAGCCAAGAGCAAAGCAATTATAGAAATCAAAAAGGCTTTTGATAAAGAAAATATTAATATCCCATTCCCTATCAGAACATTGGAATTTAATGACAAACTGAGCCTAAAAGCCTCAGAGAATAATAAAAATTCCATATCCATTAATTAGAATCATAAAATTAACTAGCATACAAGCTAAACAAAGCATTTATCTTTAATAAAAAAACGTAAATTATGAATAACGTATATGAATATACAAACGTAAGTGGAAGCGAACGTTTAGAATCTTTTTTTGAAAGTAAAATAAAAAAATTAGAAAAAAAATACCCTTTTATTACTCGTGCAGATATTTTTTTTAAAAAAGAAAACACAAATAACGATACTAATAAAAACTGTGGTATTCGGATAAGCGCTCCAGGACCTAGACTTTATGCCGAAGCTACCGAAAATAGTTTTGAAGAAGCTATTACAACAGCCATCAAAAGCTTAGATGTACAGTTAGAAAAAAAGAAAAGTCTATTCAATATTAATTTGAATTAAAATGCTTATTCATAATCGAAACTATGGGTTATAAATACCATAGTTTCGGTTATGACTGAAAGTTACCATCTTTTTAAACATCCATTTTTGCTCTTAGCTATTAACAATAGAAATTTGATAAATATATAAAAGCCAAAAGCTAACTGCCAAGAGCTCTTTGTCCTATTTTTAGAGACTTTATTTATCTATTAGCTACGATACCAAATTATTTTCAATTCAAATTGATGAACGTTTTTGAAAAAAGCTCTTTCTCTGTAAAAAAAACTACACTCATATTCGTTATTGGTGTAGTTTGCTTGTTGAGTATTTCTTTACTTGCTTTTAGAGAACTCCTTGCGCTAAAAGATTCCTATACTTGGGTAAATCACACCTTTAATGTTGAAAATCATATTAGAAAAGTTTCTGGTAATATTGACGAATATTACATTCAAAGATTACAATCCGCAGATAACGATAGTATTAACAATGTTAACGAATTAGCTACAGAACAAAAAATATACATTGATTCCATACGAAGTCTTACAAGTGATAATTTATACCAACAACAGAATAGTATCAAACTAGCTGTATTGACCAATGAATTTTATAATGACTCCAATAGTATAAGTAATTCTAATATAGAAACCTTATATAAAAAAATTCAGCATTCTATTGATACAATGCTACTAGAAGAACAACGTTTGTTATTAAAAAGGCAAAAAACTTTTGAAGAAAAAACACGGGCTTCTCTCATACTATTTCTAATAGTTATTATTGTTGTCATAGGATTTTTCACGTATACTTATATACGAATCAACAAAAATAGGTTTGAACTTCAGCATACGCAACAGTTTTTAAATAGAATCATTTCAAGCACAGATAATATTACCTCGTATTTCTCTCCAATCTATAATGCAGATAATGAACTTATCGATTTTAAAATTGTTTTTACTAGCGAAGATATCAAAGAAGTAATTGGTGAAAAATCTACAAAAATAAGAGGAAAATTAGTTTCTGAAGTATATCCTATTCTCTTCAAAAATGGGGTTTTTGACATATTAAAATCTTGTGTTGAAAATCCTGGAGAACTCAAAAACTATGTGCGCAAATTTAACTTTATTGGCGAGGATTTTTGGTTTGATAGTTCGGCATTAGAACTTGATGGTGGCGTAGTTATTAGTTCTAAAAATATTACAAAGCTTATAACTACCGAACAAAAAACAAAAAAATTAAATAAACAACTTACTAAACAAAACAAAGCTTTAGTAACTAGTAATGAAGAATTGGAAGCTTTTAGCCGAATTGCAAGCCATGATTTGCAAGAACCTTTGCGTAAAATACAAATGTTTGTTGATCGGGTTTTTGAATCCGATGTGGATAATTTATCCAGTTCTGGAAAAAAATACTTAGCAAAATCTATGGATGCTGCCGATCGCATGCAAAATTTAATTAAATATTTACTCACTTACTCTCGTGTAAATCGAAAGGACGCCAAATTAACAACAGTTGATCTAAATACAATAATTAACTCGGTAAGTACCGAATTTTTTGAAGCACTTCAAAATTCAAATGCTGTAATTACCACCGAAACGCTTCCTGTAATCAAAGGAGTAGCATTTCAGTTAGAACAACTATTTAATAATTTAATTTCAAACTCAATAAAATACCGAGATGCTCACCGACCTTTAAAAATTAAAATTAGCAGTAAAATTGTATCAGGTACTTCACTTCCTAAAACTATAGCAACCAAACCAGAAAAAACCTATTATTGTATTGAAGTTAATGATAATGGTATTGGGTTTGATGAACAAAATAGCACTCATATTTTCGAAATATTTCAACGCTTGCATCTAAAAGACGAATATTCTGGCTATGGCATTGGTCTGTCTATTTGTAAAAAAATTATGCATTTCCACGAAGGCTATATTAGTGCTTATGGAGAAAAAGATAAAGGTGCCACTTTTCAGCTATTTTTCCCGAAAAAAAACCTATAATACTTTAATTCAAATAGTTGAATTAAAAAAACAACAAGACTTCTAAGTTTACATTTAGTATATACCCTATATCCTTTTACAAAATCACACAAAGTGTGACTAATTATTGTTGTATTTTAATCAAAATTATTTGATAGAGCACACATTTGTTTTATAAGAGTTGAAATAATCTATTTTAAAAAAAATGGAATAATTAACTTTACCAAATAATTTTAAACGAATGAATAATTTGTTTAGCTAAAAGTATCGATGAAATTATATCTTAAATACGACATTAATAAAACTTTTAAAAGTGTGCTTGAAGAGCAATTAAATAAACTTGAAATATCCTATCAAATCAATGGCTTAGGTGAAGTTGAATTTATGGAAAGTGTTAGTATTGAAAAAATGAAAGAATTGACTACACTTCTTTCTATTTATGGTATTTCTATTGTGAATGATCACAAAACTCAAATGGTTCAAAAAATTAAAGATCTAATTACCGAGGCTATTAACTCGAATGAAAAAGTAACTACTAACTTTTCCACCTATATAGCCGAAAATTTAGGCTACTCCTACGCTTATTTATCTAGTCTATTTTCTAAAACAACTTACACATCAATCGAAAATTATATTATCATTACCAAAGTAGATAAGGTTAAAGAGCTTATTACCGCTCAACATTTAACACTTACAGAAGTTGCTCATCAGCTAGGTTACAGTAGTGTAGCACATTTATCTGGGCAGTTTAAAAAAACTACAGGATTAACACCTACCCTATTTCAAAAAATAATTAAACAACGTAAAAAACTAGGATAAGATGGTTAGAGATGCACTACACATAGTTTTAGTTGATGATGACGAAGACGATAGAGACTTTTTTAGAGAAGCTATTGAAGAAATTGATATGGATACCACTTTGTCGATGTTTGTAAATGGCCAAGAATTTTTGGATCACATTACCATACCCAATCAAAAACTACCTCAAATCGTATTTTTAGATTTAAATATGCCCATTAAAAATGGTTTGGAATGCCTAAAAGAAATCAAAGAAAATAATCTTTTAGAAAAATTATCGGTAGCTATTTATTCAACATCATCTTCTGAAGAAGATATTGAACGTACTTTTGTGTTAGGAGCCAATGTGTACATAAACAAACCCAATAGTTTTAAAAAATTAAAAAAAGCTGTTGAAGAAGTATTAAAAGTGAATTGGCAATACCACACTTCAAATCTTAATAAAGAAAATTTTTTGTTGAGAGTATAACTGACTAAGCTTACATTTAAAAAAAAAATTCCATATCAATACACTTTCTATTTGGTATTATTTATGATTTTAAGAATAACCAATTGGGTTAATTCTTAAATCAATTATGAGTTATATTGCAATTAAACCTTTCACACAATTACAACAAATTGTTAGTAAAAAATAGTTCAAACAATTTATGTTAGACTTTAACAACCATAGTTTTCTGAATGAGGTATTAAAATATTCTGAAGGAATGATTTCATTCTTTAAGCCAGTGTATACCGAAGGGCGAATTACAGATTACAAATTATATTTTTTATCTGAAAATTTCAAAAAATATATTCACTTAGAAATTGATTTAATTTTACACAAAAAACTCTCCGAAGTATTTCCCGTAATTTTTCAAAACGGAATGTTCGAAATTTTCAATTCGTGCATGAATAAAGCAGATTTTGAAATAAACTTTGAACGCAGAATAGACTTTTGTAAAAATAAGGTACGGTTTGAAAATAAAGCCATTAAGTACAACGAATATATTTTATTAAGTTCTAAAGAAATTACAAGACTTAAAAGCGCTGAAACCAAATTAAAGCAAGTATTAAAAGATGTTTAATACAATAACACCATATTAAATGATTCCGAATCCATATCAAAAACAGGTAGTTTTAGATGGAATCTGAAAAAAAACTCTTGGCAATTTTCAAAAAATATGATAGCATTCTTTGATCAATTTCAAGTTACTGCTGAGCAATACAATAACTTGGGTGTTTTTAGCTTATTAAACGATACTGATAAAGAAAAATTAACTAATGAAATTGAAAATTTTAATTTTATAGTAATCAACAAATTAAAAACCACAACTTATTTTTCATTAAGAGCTGGTTTTTCACCTTCTAAAACAGGACCTATTTTATTAGGTGTTATAAAAGATATTACTGAGATCACCAATAATGCATTTTTGCTAAAAAGTAAAAACTCTGAATTAATAAAATCAAATGAAGAATTGGCTTCTTTTAACCAAGTGGTAAGTCATGACCTGCAGGAACCTCTAAGAAAAATTCAGATGTTTATATCAAGAATAAACAGCGAAAATTCTGAAGAAAAAAATAAAAATTACCTCAGTAAAATTGCCGACACATCAAATAAAATGCAACAACTTATTAAAAGTATTTTGCATTATGCTTCATTAGACGCTAATGAACACAAATTTGTGGAACTGGATCTTACTACTATAATTAATGATACCATTGATGATTTAGATCAACAAATTGAGGATGCACATGCTAAAGTCGAAGTAAAAAATCTTCCCTTTGTTAATGGGGAATACCACCTTTTAAAACAATTGTTTAATAATCTTTTAAGCAATGCCATAAAATACAGAAAACCCAATAAGGATTTAATTATTAGTATTGAAAACGAATCTTTTTTAGAAGACACATTACATATTAACAATAAAATTTGCTTGTCTAGTAAAGATTATCATAAAATATCAATTAATGATAATGGTATTGGTTTTGATCAACAATTTGCTCCTAAAATTTTTAAAGTCTTTCAAAGGCTTCATAACTTTTCTGAATCTAAAGGTACTGGCATTGGCCTAGCAATAGCCGAAAAGGTAATTAAAATTCATCAGGGATTAATTGATGTAAGTAGTCACCCCAATCAAGGCACTTCGTTTTATTTATATTTACCTAAAAACGCTTAAGTATGGACAATCCATCTTCATTATATCCAAAAGAAATAAACTTAACTAACTGCGATAAAGAGCCCATTTATCTAATTGGTCATGAACAAGATTTTGGATACTTAATGGCTTTGGATAAAGATGTGTATACCATCAATTTTATAAGCGAAAATATCTTAGATATCCTTCCAAACTCTAATAAAGCTATCAGTGATTTAACTATTGCTGATTTTATTAATGAAACTACACTCAACAAAATTACCAGTGATATTTCTAGCGAAAAATCATCCCAACTAACTACAACTATTGATACTAAGGAGTATACACTGATTTATCACCTCAGCGGTTCACAATTACTATTAGAACTTGAGCAAAAAGTGATAACTACCGATATATTTAAGTATCAAGAAAATTTAACGCTTGCCATGAGCGAACTCAATGCTGTGGAAGATGAATTTTCAATGTGTGATAAAGCAGCGGAATTAATTAAAAATTTTTATGAGTACGATCGGGTAATGATCTATAAATTTGATGCGCAATGGAATGGTCAAGTCATTGCAGAACGTAAAGAAGATGAATTAGAAAGCTGGCTAGGATTGCACTACCCTGCAACCGATATTCCGCAGCAAGCACGTAAATTATTTTTAAAGCAAGGAGTCCGAATTATTGAAAATGTAAGTTCAAAACCCGTACCGATTAGAAGTATGGGAAATGCTACTGTTCTGGATTTATCTAGGAGTGAAACACGTTCGGTTTCTCCAATTCACATCGAGTATCTAGAAAATATGAAGGTAAATGCTACCTTAACAGCGGCCATAATTTTTCAAGATGAATTATGGGGATTAATTGCTTGTCATAACTATAGCCCAAAGTTTATCAATCATTTTCAGCGATTATCTTGTAAATTTATAACGCAGGTTTTTTCTAGTCAATTAGGATTACGAGCTGCCAACTCTTTATTAAAAAAAGTAAACACCTCAACCAATGTACGCTCTGTACTTATTGAACAAATGAGTCAAAATTGGGATATCCATGCAGGTCTTTCTGGTGGTAAGTATACTATTCTAAATATTACCGAGGCGCATGGAGCTGCCATTTGTATCAATAACAAAATAACTACGGTTGGAATTACACCAAATGATCAAGATATTAAAGCGCTAATAGAAGCTTTTTTTAACTCCGAAGATTCTAGAGTTTTTAGAACTTCAAATTTAGAAGGTGATTTCAATAAATTTGCTACTATAAGCGATATCGCTTCTGGGGTACTAGGCATATTCATTTCTAAAACTAGAAAAGATGCTTTATTATGGTTTAAACCAGAAGTATTGCAAAGTGTTAATTGGGCAGGAAATCCTGAAAAATCTATTGTTCAGGAATCCAATGCTAGGATTTCACCTAGAAAGTCATTCGAAAAATGGTCGCAACAACGTAGCGGTCACAGTGATTCATGGAAAGATTATGAAATTGCGGCAGTAAAAGCTTTAAAAGAAAATATCTCTGAAATTATTATTCAGAAATATGACGAAATTACCGAACTCAATCAAAAACTTAAAATAGCTTATAAGGAATTAGAGTCCTTTAGTTATAGTATTTCTCATGATTTACGTTCTCCGTTAAGAGGTATCGACGGATATGCCCAAATTATAAAAGAAGATTATTATGCTACACTTGATGATTATGGTAAACAAGCTGTAGAAACTATTATTAGTTCAACTGGTAAAATGAATTTGTTGATAGATGATATTTTATCTTTTTCTGGATTAGGGAAAAAAAATACTAGCATTACTGAATTTGATATGAATCAGCTGGTCAAAGAGGTACTCAACTACTTACATGTAAAACAAACCGATAATTATCCTAATATAAATGCATCTCAATTACCAAAAATTTTTGGAGACCGATCCATAATTTTTCAGTTACTCACAAATTTGATTGGTAATGCCATTAAATATTCGTCAAGAGTATCCAATCCAACTATTGAAATAAGTTATGTAAACGACACCTTTTTTGTTAAAGATAACGGTATTGGATTTGACCAAAAACATCATAAAAAATTATTTGGTATTTTTAGTCGTTTGGTCAATGATGATTATGAAGGCAGTGGTATTGGTTTAGCAGTCTCACACAGAATAATTGAAAAACACAACGGCAAAATTTGGGCGGAAAGCGAACCCGATAAAGGTGCTACTTTTTATTTTACTTTAAATACAACTAATGAAGACTAAGTATATCTTATCTATTGAGGACAATAGTACCGACATCGAATTAATGAATCGTATTTTTAAAAAACAAATCGAACAATGCGAAGTCAAATACATTCAAGATGGAGAATCAGCTATTCAATTTTTTGAGTCTCAAGATTTTGAAGACCATCCCCCCAAATGTATTTTACTAGATATTAAACTACCTAAAATGAATGGACTGGAAGTATTAGATTATTTTAGAAATAAAAAAAAGATAAAAACTATTCCAGTGATTATGCTTAGCTCATCGGATAGGCCCGAAGAAATTGAAGAAACTTATAATCTAGGAGGAAATAGTTTTATTGAAAAACCAAAGGATTTTTTAGACCTCAAAGAAAAATTGCCAACTATAGTTAACTATTGGGTTAATTTTAATAAATAATATGTTACAAGAACTTAGAGCAGCCACCAAACCAATACACGATAAAGCAGAAACACTCTCTTTAGCTAGTAAAATTATTGATCACACTATTACCAAAGAAGAATACAAACAATTGCTTTTACAACATTTTAAAATTTATAGTGCTGTGGAAATCTTTGTAATTAAAAATAAAGCCCTATTACCAAATCCAATATGTACATATGCAGGTAAGCTTAAGTCTTCAAAATTAAAACAAGATTTAAAAGAAAACTACGGCATTTGTGAATCTGATCTACCACAAATTACTCCCATACAATTGCCTGCAACATTACCCAGTATTTTAGGAGCACTTTATGTAATTGAAGGCTCGATGCTTGGTGGGTTATTGATTAAAAAGAATTTACAAGAATGTGTTCAGCTTAATTTTATAACAGAGCATTATTTTTTTAATGATCATCCCAAAGATGTAATTTCAAAATGGAAAAGCTTTTGCACTTACATAGAATCCACTTCTTTTAGCAAAGAAGAAACTGCAATGGCTACTTATGCTGCCGAAGAAACTTTCACAATTTTTATTAATAATTATATATCATCACAAAATAAGTTATAAAATTAAGCTGAACACATCCGTAAACATTAGTTCCTACTGGTGCATAAAGATCCAATCCATCATGTTTTCCTCCAGACCTACCTTTGTAATCACTCTTAATAGGAGTCCACTGACTATCAGAATACCACCCTCTTAGTTCCATATTGTCTAATGGTTGTCTCCATAAACTTTTCTTATACGATTTGCTGATAATAATTTCGTATAAATATGCTGAATTATTTTTTGTTAGTCTAAGGCAAAAAAATCAAGCATAGCCTTAGTTACGATTGCTTTTTTTAACGCCAGAATAGTGAAAAAGAAACAGCATATATGCGAAATTTTTGTTAGTAAATCGTATTATTCCTTAACCCAAACTGTTTTCCTTCTTCTTTTAACCATACATTAGGTGTGGCGTCAAAAACTTCATCATAGAGTACTTCTTTCCAATTCTTATCCTTACTCTCTGCATCAATAACTAGGTATAGTTTTGTTTCCTTACATTCTGTCAAATACTCTAAATATTCTTCTTTCTTATTAGCATCTTTTGGTTCAAGGGTTAGTTTGGCTATAGCCCAGTTTTTAAAATCATCTTTGTTTTCAATAGTTTCGCTATCACATCCAAACTCCCCAACGGTAGCTACAATACACTTTACTTGCTTGTCGTTTTGTTGTACCGAAATTGCTTTATTTAATTCTTCAATACCATCTGCTTTGGCTTGCTTCAAGTTTATTTTAATTTCTTTATCGAGTAAATTTTCGGTTTTAATAACCACATATATTTCATCGCCTAGGTTTGCCGAATCTATTTTTTCAAAAGTGACCTTTTCTTTTAATAATGGGATTTTTATAACTTCCCCTTTGTTATATTCATTTTTGATAAGTACGCTTATTATTTTATCTACAGAGGAACGCTTTTTTTTTGTTTAAATGTCCATTTTTAGTTTCTTTATTAAAAATAATAGTGGCTATTTTCTTTTTTCCTGCTTCGGTACTGGTATTATTACCATCACTCCCAAAAGTATACTCTAAAGTTTCGGAGCTATTAACCTCTGTAGATACCTTTTTGTCAATATAAGCAGTATTTACTCTTTTGTATTGTATGTTTAGTGTGTTCCTTGGTTTAATTGTTGTATTTGCCATAATTAACTTTCAATTGTTTCGGGTTGTCCTTCTTGCTGCGCTACAACTTGGAGTCTTATTTTATCCTTATCACTATTAATTATATAGCCTCTTATAATATCATCTTCTAAAAAGGTTCCATTATACATAAAATCTTTAGCTTGATTGGACAAATTAATATCTGTGGTTTCGCCCACACCGTTTTCTGTATGTAATACCACATAAACTTCATCGCCAATTTGAGGTTCTGCAACTTCATTTCCTTCTAAATCGGTATAATAACAGTCAATAACTTTAAGCCCTTGAGTTTCTCTAACTATTGGTGCTGGTTGTTCTTCAAAAGCGGTACCATCATCCCAAGTTTGTTTATGTATGGTGTCATTATTTCCATTTATGCGAAGAATACCAGCGGTTATGGTTATAGTATAATTCATAGGTTCTGACGATTGTGACCCATAAATATAGGTTGCCGAAGTGGCGTAAGCATTTGCAAATTCCATTTTAAAACCAATGCTAGCACCATCTCTAGCCATAATTTCAATACGGCCACTTTTTTGCATCGAGCTATGTATAGTCCAATCTAGCATACTTAAGTCTTTGTCAGTGCTAGGAATAGTTACTTCTAGTTGGCCACCTCTTGGAATACTACATGGTTTATTATTGACTCCAAGGCTTTGATTAAAATTGAAAAATAAATGAAGTAGTCTGTACTTTTTATTGTCCAAATATAGGTATGCATTTATCATTTAGTTGGTTCTATCTGATTTTAAGTCAAATGTATACTATAGATAGATTAATAAGAATGTTGATTTAGTAGTATTATTCTTATAGAAATATAAAAAATCAATATCTATTTTCTAAAAACTGTATAACGTTTTCCAAAAATCGTGTAACAAAATACAAGGACTACTCCTGTAACTTTGTAAACACAAAACAAAAAAAACTCAAAAAAACAATATACCATGGAAAACGCAATAAAATATACTGAGGTTAAAACATATTTCACATTATTAGAAGAGCAACTTCAAGGTCGTTTTGAACAAGTTTACGGGGAGCAAATTATGAATATTAATAACTTAATTGCAAAAGGAACCGTAAAAGCTGTAGAAGTTAGAAAAAATAAATTCTACTTTGAGTTTGATTTAGAGGTTAAAAGAGAATTCAGTCTTGAAATACCACCTAAAGGATACAACGCAATCAACTTTTTATATTGCGAAAATGGTCAAATAGATCATGCTTTTGGTGAGTCAAATGTGTATAATACCATTAATGAATTTCAAACGGCAATTGTAGCCCACAAAACACAAAAAACCGTTTTGAGGTTTAGAGCAAATTCAAAAACAAATTTTATTATAATATCTGTTTGTAATCAAGGTGATACCAAACCTTCGCCGATGATTGCTACGATACATTCTTTATTTACTAATAAAATGGAGAATAATAAATTTGCCTATTTTGGATCAATAAACTTGAAAATTTCCGAACAAATAAGTGCCTTAAAAAATATTACTGAAACAGGTATTGTTAGAAAGCTTTTACTAGATGGTACAGTCCAATTAATATTAGGCATGGAAATTAAACACCACAAAGAAGACCTTGCCAACAAAGCAGTACATTCGAGTTCCTTAACTCGTAGAGAACTAGTGATCATTAAAAAAATTGGGGAACGTATAAAAAACAATGTTGCAGATCAATACAGTATAGAAATGTTAATGGATGAAACTGGAATTTCTGCTTCAAAATTACAAGAAGGCTTTAAATTACTATACAATAGAACAGTAACAGACTACATTAAAAATTTGCGTGTAGAAGAATCAGAACGCTTAATTTGCGAAACAGATTTAAATGTATCTCAAATAGTATATACCATAGGTTTTAGCAGTCGTAGTTATTTTTCTAAAATATTTCGTCAAAAATATGGGTGTAGCCCAAATGAATATTTGAATAAGCGAAGAGTAGCCGTATCGGCATAAAATATATTAGTTAGTTTTATTTATTAGTTGGTTTGAACCCTTCATTAACACCATTGTGCTGATTGAAGGGTTTTTTATCTCCGTTAGATATATAAAGTGATTGAAAAAAATCGCGTATCTCGTTTTTTTATACAATTCATACATTAAAAAACAGTTCAACCACTTTTGAATGAGGTCACTTACAAAAAACATCAAAAACACAAAACCCCTTGAATTTCAAGGGGTTTGTTTTGTAGCGAGAACGAGATTTGAACTCGTGACCTCCGGGTTATGAATCCGACGCTCTAACCAACTGAGCTACCTCGCCGTTTTTGTCTGCTAACACTAAACATAACGCCTAGCCCTTTAGCGGGTGCAAATATAGTAAGTTATATCAATTCTCCAAAAACAAATTGTATTAATTTTTTTATATTGATTTTTGTATGGACAATAATTAATCTATATATTGTCTGCCTAACATTACAATTGATTATGTCTAGTAAAATTAAATACGAATTAGAATTCATTATACATGCGTCACCCCAAATGCTATATAACTATATATCATCACCTTCTGGCCTATCGGAATGGTTTGCTGATAATGTAAATTCACGTGGTGAGTTATATACCTTTATATGGGATGACAGTGAAGAACAAGCTAAATTACTTTCTAAAAAAAATAACGAAAAGGTCCGTTTTCAATGGCTAGATGACGAAGATGAAGATTATTTCTTTGAAATTCGAATTCAGGTTGATGAAATTACTAAGGATGTTTCCCTAATGGTAACTGATTTTTCTGATGATGACGAATTGGAAGAAAATAAAATGTTATGGGAAAATACCATTGGAAATTTAAAGCATGTTATTGGGTCTGTATAGAAAAAATAACTTTTTATAACTGTATATTTGTCCCTTATTTTAAGGGACTTTTTTTATGATTAATTTTAATGGAGAAATAGTATCAAATACTCAAGCTAACCTAAGTGTATTTAACAGAGGTTTTGCTTATGGTGATGCTGTATTTGAAACTATTCGTGTAAATGGAAATACCATTTTATTTTGGGAAGATCATTATTTCCGTTTAATGGCTTCAATGCGAATTTTACGAATGCGCATTCCTATGGAGTTTACATTAGAATACCTTGAAAAACAAATACTAGACACTGTAGCAAGTCACGGTATACCAAAAAACCAAAGCATACGTGTTAAATTGAGTGTTTTTAGAGACAGTGATGGATTATATACCCCTCAAAAAAACAGTGTTGGTTTTTTTATTAGTATTGCAAAAATTAGTCAAGCCTTTTACACCCTAAATGATATAAAAACAACCCCTTATGAAGTTGAATTGTATAAAGATCATTTAGTAGCGAATGATTTACTATCAACTTTAAAAACGAACAATAGAATATTGAATGTTTTATCTGGAATTTTTGCTAAAGAAAATGGTTTTGCAAATGTACTTCTTTTAAATACAGAAAAAAAGGTTATTGAAGCAAGTAACGGAAATATTTTCTTGATAAAAGGAAACACTGTTAAAACTCCACCCACAGCTGATGGTTGTATAAGTGGTGTTTTAAAAAAGCAATTACTTCGAATTCTTAAAGAAAATAAGGAAATAACCCTAACAGAATCATCTATATCAGCCTTTGAACTTCAAAAAGCTGATGAACTATTTGTTACTAATGTTATAAGTGGAATTACATCAATTTCAAAATATCGTAAAAAATATTTTTCAACTGATGTAACTAAAAAAATATTGAATTTATTGAATACGGATATTCGATTAAAGAAATAATTTAATTATCCGAAGGATTATCTGGTGAATTTGCCCACAGCAAATACTCCCCTCCTAAATCAAGCATGTATTCCCTCCAAAAATCCTGTGTAGGTTTGGAAATCATATTACATAAATCTGAATTTACGGCAACCCATAAATTTGAGTTCATCTCTTCGTTTAATTGATCCGAAGACCAACCTGAATACCCTAAAAAGAATTTAATATCCTCTGGTGTTATTTCTCCTTTTATAATTAAATCTGCTACTACATTAAAATCGCCACCCCAAAATATATTTGAACAAATTTCGACACTATTAGGTATTAGGTGAGGTATTTTATGAATAAAATACAAACTGTCCTGTTCAACAGGACCTCCATTAAAAATTCTGAATTCATTAGTTATATTGGGGATAACGTCAGCTAACGTATACGTTAGTGGCTTATTCATTATAAAACCTATTGAACCATTGCCGCTATGGTCAGCAATTAAAACAACAGAGCGTTGAAATGATACATCACCTATAATTGAAGGTTCTGCAACAAGTATACTGCCTGTTTTTGGTTTAGTTAATAGCATTTTGTGGTAGTTTTGTTTATTGTCTAAAAATTAGTTTTGAATTACATAAATTTAAATTAAAATTCAATACAAAGCAATTTTTATTGAAATAATCACACTCAAACCCTTAAAAAATTAGCATATGATTAATAATTAACGATTTACATTTAAACAAATACTAAATTCACGTTAATAAAAATGAACTAATATATATAAATAGTGTTCCAAAAACTTAAAAATACAAAGAGGAGCCTATAAAAAGCTCCTCTTGTAATTGAAAAAAAATATTTATTAGTTTACTGAAGCAGATAATTCAGAACCTGCTTTAAACTTAACTACATTTTTAGCAGCAATTTTTATAGTTTTTCCAGTTTGAGGATTTCTTCCATCTCTTGCAGCTCTTTCAGAAACTGACCATGATCCGAATCCTACAAGTGATACACGATCTCCTTGTTTTAAAGTTTTTTCAACATCACCTAAAAAAGTTTCAAGAGCAACTTTTGCAGCAGCCTTAGTTATACCTGCGCTTTCAGCCATGCTTTCAATTAATTCTGTTTTATTCATAATTACTGATTTAAAATTAGTATAGTGTTTAATCGTTTCTTTGATTATACACACACAAAATTATATGCTTTTTGCTCTCATGCAAGTGGTAGCCTACGTTTTAGGGCTTTTTGTTAATAAAACATAGCGATTGTTAATAAAACTAGTCATTAAAACGGTATTAAAACGTTTGAAATCGGTCTTTTTACATTAAATAGGCATCTTCATCAAAAGAATAGCCATTCAATAAATCCTTAACTTCCATTGCTTTTTTACCCGGAAGCTGCATTTTATTAACATAAATACAACCATCTTTAACGAAAATACATATCTTTTTATCGACTATTTTTAATGCTCCAACAGTTTCATTATGCAGCTCTTTTTCAAAAGAAACATTTAAAATCTTTACCTGTTGCTTTTTATTCTTATCGTTTAAATAACACCAAGCTGATGGATATGGACTTAAGCCTCTTACCAAATTATAAATAATCTTTCCATCTAATGACCAATCTATTTTGGTATTTTCTTTAGTTAATTTATAAGCTGTTTTAGGTTCTTTTTCTGGTTGAGCAGTAGTCTGTACTTCTCCTTTTTCTATTAAGTCAACCGTTTGTAATACCAACTGTGCTCCTCGTAGCATTAAACGATCATGTAATGCTCCCGCATTATCGGTATTCGATATAGGAATTTGTTGTTGTAAAATTACATTTCCCGTATCTATTTTTTCATCAATAAAAAAAGTGGTATTTCCGGTTACTGTTTCTCCATTAATCACTGCCCAGTTTATAGGTGCTGCTCCCCTATACTCTGGTAATAATGAAGCATGTAAATTAAATGTCCCAAGCCTTGGCATTGCCCAAACTACTTTTGGTAACATTCTAAATGCTACAATAATCTGTAAATCTGCCTCTAAAGCTTTCAATGCTTCTAAAAAAGATTCCGCCTTTAAATTTGTAGGCTGAAGTATCGGTAAATTCACCGAGTCGGCATAAGTTTTTACTGCCGAGGCACGTAATTTTTGTCCTCTCCCTGCTGGTCTATCTGGTGCTGTAATTACACCTACCACATTATATTCATTTTCAACTAAACTTTTTAGGGTAGCTACTGCAAAATCAGGAGTTCCCATAAAAACTATTTTTAGTTTTTTCATGCTTGTATTAATTTATATGTATTATCTGACTGAATGCTTATAATGCCTTCTTCCATTAAGCTTTGCAAGATACGAATAAGGTCAACTTCGGCATATTTCAAATCGGCTAAAATTGTACGAGAATCTTTAGCTTCATGAGCTAATATTTTTTTTATTTCTTGTTTTATAGTTGCATCACTAATAACTGACTTATCTTTCTTTTTAATACAAACAGAACATATGCCACAATGAGTGGAGTCTTCATCAAAATATTTTAATAATTGTATGGACTTACATACTTCGTTATTTTCTACATAATTGATAACTTCTTTTATTTTTCGAAATTTATTTTCTAAATGAACCTTTATATACTTAGAAATACCATTAATGGCTATTTCATCTTCTCGGGGCTGTAAATACACCAATTGACTATCATAAGCTTCATTATGAAAATAAATAATTTCCTGTGCAGCAAGTTTTTGCAATTTTTCAATTAAAGCATGCTGAGATATTTTAAGTGTTTGCGAAATTTTCTCTAAATCAATTTGTATACGATCTACATATATTCCTGGGTAACTTCGTCCTAACTGACTCAAAATAGGTTCATAGCCAGGATGCTGATCAATAAAATTATTTAAAACATGAATGGAAACTTGTATTTGTAATAGTGTAGTTTCCTTAAATACTTCTGTAAAACTTAAAATTCCGTTTTTATCCAAAATTTTAAACGTAGCATATACTTTTGATTTTGATAATTGATAACGCTCACAAAATTTAGAAAACTCAATATAATAGGGGTGATCCTCACCTTCGCCATAACTAATTTGTAAATAACTTGATAATTTCCGATAAGTGTATTTTATAAAATCAATATCTGGAGTTTGAGAATGGTATTGATTTTTTAATTTTTGAACAGCATTCCCTGTTTGTAACAATAGTGCATATGCTGGTTTCCCATCACGCCCTGCCCTACCGGCCTCCTGAAAATAACTTTCGATACTTTGCGGAATATGCATATGAACCACTGTACGCACATCGGATTTATCAATTCCCATTCCAAAAGCATTTGTCGCTACCATTACTTGAACCTCATTTTGCATCCAAGCTTTAAAATTTGATTGTTTTATTTTTGAATGCAATCCTCCGTGATAGGTTACACATTTTATATTATGGTCTGTAAGGTAATCGGCTATTTTTTTTGTCGAATTCCGTCGCGGAACATATATTATTGTCGCCCCTTTTTGTTTATTCACTATTTGTAATAACAGGTATTTTTTATCCTGTGTTTTATAAATACCATAACTCAAATTAGTCCTTTTATAGGACGTTTTAACTAATTGATGATCGCTAAAATTCAATTGCGTAACAATATCACCCTGTACCTGTTTAGTGGCTGTAGCAGTAAGTGCTACTAAGGGAATATTAGGTAACAATTCACGCAGTTTATTTAACAATAAATAAGAAGGTCTAAAATCATGACCCCACTGTGAAATACAATGGGCTTCATCAACAGCTAATAATGAAACATTCATTTTTTGAATACGTTCCTTTACTAATTCCTGTTGTAAGCGCTCTGGTGACACATATAAAAACTTATAATTTCCGTGTATACAATTAGTAAGCAATCTATCTAATTCAGAAAAAGAAGTGCCACTAGGTAGCATCATTGCCTTTATTCCTTTTTCTTTTAATTGTGCTACTTGATCTTCCATTAAAGCGACCAATGGAGAAATTACCAAACAAATTCCATTGTTAATCAAAGCGGGTACTTGATAACAAATTGACTTGCCTCCTCCCGTTGGCATAAGAACTAATGTATCTTTCTTATCAAGAACGGACTGTATAATTTCACGTTGCCTAGACCTAAAACCATCATAGCCCCAATACGTTTTTAATATAGCTTCGGGGGTTTTCATTTACAATGGTTTAAAATGAACAAAACACGATCGGTAACAGTCCCAAATGGCACTTCAATAATTGCATACCCATAACTTAAATAGGTGTTTTTTATATGCTCAAAAACAGTCTTTGCTTGTTCAAATGTTTCATATCGTTCCTTATCCTGTATATGAATTTCACTCCATGGTGGAAGTAAAAAAACTTCATCATAAATAGCTGCTTTACATTCCAATAAAAACGATTCTGGAATGGGTTGATTAGCATACTCCATGTAAGCCACTACATCAAGCATACCTCGATCATAAAAACTATAAGGTTCAGTTACTTGATCGGCTTCTTTAAATTGCACTAGCCTACTTTGTAAAATAGCGGTATTAAATGCTTCTGGTTGTGTTAAAAAAGGTTGGGCTATTCCCTTTTTCTGTGCTTCGCGAATTAAATCCCTAGAAACCTCGTGAAAACAATGCTTACCAAGTCTTTCTAATTCATTAATTAAAGTAGTTTTTCCTGAACTTGGTCCTCCAGACAATACAATTCTTTTAGTTTTCACGTGTTTTTTAGCTAATTTCAGTATAATTTTTATCAAATAAAAACCTTCTCTTCTTTTGATCCTAAAAGATAAGCTACTATCAAATAAAATACTACTATAATTTGATTACTAAAAAAATTTAAATCACTCCATTTATTGATTTGTTACTCACTTAATGTGGTTTGTAATATTAATGAACTTATTTTCCCTACATCATCTGGAAAAACAATACTGACATTTGTTTCTTTTTCAAGTAAAGCTGTTTCAAAAGGAATTTCGATCACACCAAAAAAATCATCTCTTGCAACTTGATCATAGCCTTTCCAATTATTAGGCACTTCAACCTCAGTACCATTTATACTAATTTTTGGTTTTTTAGACCTATCATGCTTACGCCCTATTCCCATTTTTAACACCGCACTGCCTTCCCCAACAGGGACATTTGTAAATGCAAAATCATTGGGAATATTAGCCTCAATATCTTTTAAATACGTGTTTGAATAAGTGTTCACTACTTTCTTTATAGATGTAAAAGATATATTGGATGCTAATTCATAAGCTAAAATCACTGTCTCATGAGGTATCAATGTTATTTCTTTAGGTGCTTCTTCTAGTTTTTCTTTAGTAAAAACAGGAGCATCGTTATCATAAATTTTCAAAGCTTTCTTGGTCACTTTTTTTACTTTTGTTCCAAGTGGCTCTAGTTGTAATGCTATCTTTTGATTTTTATCATCTATATTACTCAAAGCAACATATAAGGTCTTATTATTTAAAAATGCTTGAGTCTGAATATCTGGATTAGAGGATTCTATATCCACTCGCTTTCCTTTAACTTCTTTCCATAGATCATAAAAATGAATTCGAGCTGTAAACTTCCAATCACTTAATAATGGCTTATTAGGATTACTTGTTTTTTCAATAGTTAAGGGCCGCCATAAAACTGCTTGATACGGTTCATAATTATTTTTTTCATTTATATGCCATGTAGCTTTTCCAGTTATAAAAGGAATCGAAATAAGCATACGATCTTCGCGATCAAGCAAACTAAACAATATATGATTTATTGAACGTACGGTTTGTATACTTTTGGCATCACTATACTCGGGAGCATACCCCTCCTCAATAGCTCCATACTCCGTAATGGCATGGGGTTTTATTTTTTTCCATTTTATAAAACTATAGGCTTCAATCAAATCCAATATAGCCTCTGCATTACTACCAGATCTAATGTTATCTTGCCCCGCTACATTTATCCCATCATATAAATGTGTAGCAAAAGCATCCATATGCTCCCCTGCTGTGTCCATAAACATTTTCATGTTCTCATTCCAATGATCAAAATTATTCAACTCCATGGAAGGCCATGCCGATGAATAACCCACTACTTTTATATTCGATAAAGCAGGAGTTTTATGAAAAGCCTTTCCACATTCGGCAAACAACTGAGCCATTTGTTTTTTTATCTGCACTTGTTTTAAAGGATCCCATCCTCCTGTATAAAAATCCTTAGCATGCACAAAAGGTTCATTCATCGGTTCAAAAAAGGCCGGACGCTCATTTACATGATACATATAGTATTCAACGGCCCACTTTGCCGCTTTTTTTGTATCCATACCATTAACAAAAGCATCTCTAGGATGTGCAGTTGCTATATTTTGAATAACTTTAAATGCAGATTTTATTTTTCCTTTTTTACTAAATGGATACTTGCCAACCTGTTTTGTTTTATTTTTTGCTTCGGCAAAAGGCCCCCAAAACATCCGTCCTTTATTTACATTATATTTACTCATCAATTGATTCATATCCGAATCATCTGACGAGTTGTGTATATTAAAATAAACATCTCTATTTAAGGTAGACACATCTCCTAAAAATTTTTGACATCTAGGATTGATACGCACTTCTGTTAGTTGCGCTTTCGCAGAAGTAATAATGCTAATCACTGTAAGAATACGTAACAAATAAGTGGGTATCATAATGAAATGTTTTACTTTTTTTAAAGATACTACTATAATAAGTTAATCTTAGCTGTATTGTTTTTAATAGGCATACATATGGTTAAGTCTTATACGATTTACTAACAAAATTTCGCATATATGCTGTTTCTTTTTCACTATTCTGGCGTTAAAAAAGCAATCGTAACTAAGGCTATGCTTTTTCCTGCGAGCATCAACTGGCTCATCACTATAGTGCTGCCCTGCCTTAGACTAACAAAAAATAATTCAGCATATTTATACGAAATTATTATCAGCAAATCGTATTAATTATAAAACACTTTGGGGTATAACAAAAAAAGGAAGCATAAACAGCTTCCTTTTTTATTATCAAACTTGGTAATACCAAATTTATGCTACAAACAATGGACGTCCAGACATCATTGCATTTACTTTTTCTTTTACTTGTTTTAAAACAGCTTCATTCTCTGTATTTTCAATAACCTCATCAATTAAATCAATTACAGTTTTAAAATCAGCTTCTTTTAAACCACGAGTAGTTGCTGCTGCAACACCAATTCGAATACCCGATGTAATAAATGGTGATTTATCATCAAAGGGAACCATATTTTTATTTACAGTAATATCTGCTACTCCTAAAGCTTCTTCAGCAACTTTTCCTGAAACATTTTTACTACGTAAATCAACTAACATCATATGGTTATCCGTACCATTTGAAATTACTTTATAACCTTTAGCTACCAATGCATCTGCCGCTACTTTAGCATTTTTTTGTAATTGAATACAATATTCTTTAAACTTAGGATCTAAAGCTTCGCCAAAAGCAATTGCTTTTGCTGCAATAACATGCTCTAATGGGCCTCCTTGATTTCCTGGAAAAACGGCACTATTAAGCATAGAAGACATTTTTCTCAACTTTCCATTTTTTAATGTAATCCCTTGTGGGTTATCAAAATCCTCACCCATTAAAATAAGACCTCCACGTGGTCCTCTTAATGTTTTATGAGTAGTCGTAGTTACAATATGACAGTGTGCAATAGGGCTTTGTAATAATCCCGCCGCTATTAAACCTGCAGGGTGCGCCATATCTGCCAATAAAATAGCATTTACACTATCGGCTATTTGGCGGAAACGCTTATAATCAATTTCACGAGAGTAAGCAGATGCTCCAGCTATTATTAATTTTGGTTGTTCTTTTTCTGCTATTTCCTGGATTTTATCATAATTTAATTCTCCAGTAGCTTCTTCAACACCATAAAAACTTGGGGAATATAATTTACCCGAAAAGTTAACAGATGAACCATGTGTTAAATGTCCTCCGTGAGATAAATCAAAACCTAAAATTTTATCACCTGGCTTAATGGTTGCTGCAAAAACAGCTGTATTTGCTTGTGATCCTGAGTGAGGTTGCACATTAGCATAAGCCGCTCCAAAAAGCTCTTTTGCTCTATCAATAGCTATTTGCTCCACTATATCAACAACTTCACAACCTCCATAATATCTTTTACCAGGATATCCTTCAGCATATTTATTTGTTAATACTGAACCTTGTGCTTCCATCACCTGGTCACTTACAAAGTTTTCAGAAGCAATTAGTTCCAAACCTTTTAATTGGCGTTGATTTTCTTGCTCAATTAGGTCAAAAATTCGTTGATCGCGTTGCATTGAATGTTCTTTAAAATTGAAAGTGCAAAAATAAACATTCATTTTCAATACATCACCCTCAACAAATTAAAAAATAACTTTTTAATTGCTCAATCTTTAATTCGACCAGTTTTTATCCAAATAGCTATTCTAAAAATTGATAACCTATTTATTTAATTTACTCATTTAATAGCCTAAAACAGCTAAGATTAATAGCTGAACTTTATACTTTTTTATTTACTAAAACATTAGAGTTGTATTGGTTAAAAAAATAAGCATACTCAAAAATGAAAAAAAATTCTTACAAACAACTAAAAATCAACACATAACATTTTTATCAATAAAAAGCTTTTTCTAGCAATCTTTAAACAATAATATTCGTCTTATATTTATCACCTAATTTAAAATAATTTGATATGACCCAAATAGATCAAATTGAGTTAAATAACTTAAAACACAAAGCTGAAAATGCTTTACAAGAAAATGTAGGTTTAAAAAAGCAGCGAACTATCCTTGCAATAGTTTCAGCAATACTTCTTTTATTATTTTTAAGCTGTATTATTTATTTCTCTACAACGTCCATTACTCAAAATAATTTAGAAGAAAAAGGCTTAACGCTCATATCATCTGAAGAATACAAAACCCTGATTGATTTCAAACATGGTATTGCTGAACAAAAGCAATTGGAAGCAGAAGAAAAAGAAGAACTAGCAAATCTGGAAACTGAAGATGAACCTGAAATTACAGAAACTGCACAACCTAGTATTGATGATCAAATTATTTACGCCATACAAATAGGTGCGTTGGATGAAAAAAGTATTTCATTATACACTGACTCTTTTCCTCAATTTAGAGAATTTTATACCGATGAATTTTATAAATATACCTTAGGAGCTTTTGAGAGTTTAGAAGAAGCCCAAATTTTTAGAAAAGAGGTACTTCAAATGGGATTTGAAGATGCATTTATTGGTTCATACAAAAACGGTAAGCGTATTCGTATTGAAGAAGCTTACTAAATTAAATTCATCATTTATTTCTTGCCACTGCTTTTAGTTTTCACATAGCTAATCATTATGAATATCGTAATAAAAAGCGTTTATTTTGTGATATTCTCATTACCCTAAAGAAAAATAGTTAAAAAAAACTTAAAATAGAAAAACAAGGTAGGGTAAAAGTATAACTCACTCGTAATAAGGTTTTAACACTTTAAAACACTTTAACATGAGTACACTAAAAACATGTCTTGGAGTTGCTTTGGTGAGCACTTTTTTTGTGAGTTATCAAGTAAGCGCGCAACAAGAAAAGCCTAATGATCTGCTAGATTATTTACACACCAATCAACTATCAAATTTTAAAATTACAAAAACCGCATCTGGAATTAAAGGCACCAGAATGATGGAACAAAATATTTTTTGTAATAAAAACTTAACTGGCTTAAACGCCGAAGAATTAAAAAGAATAACTAATAAATCAAATGCATTAAAATCTACAAATACAAGTTTACCTGCCTTTAGTGAAACAGAATTAGATTTATCAAACACAAATGATGAAGCACCTGAAAAAATTAATTTAAATGTAGGAAGTTCCAACAACCAAATTAATAGATTTACCATTAATGGTATTTATGGAAAAAAATTAGACCTAAGCGAAGCTATTTCAATAGGAGATTTTGCTGAAGCACTTGACGAGGATAATGATGAGATAGATAATGCCACTCCATTACCCGAATTTCCAAGCAGTTTTTCAACAATTAGTGCTACTGGCTTTTTAGGTGATGGTAGGCATAGTACCCAAGGAACTGGCTATGGTGATTTTGATGTTTATGGCATTGACCTGAAAGCAGGTGAATCAATTAATGTTATAATTGAAGCAACCGGTGGACGTATTGACCCAGGAATTGCAACAACTGATAATTTGGGTGCACCAACTGGACAGATAGCACTAGAAAAAAATAATCCAAATTCTATAGCTATAACAGCTAGATTCACCGGTACCCATTATATTGCTGTATTTGATATTGATAATGTATTACGAGAAGTGGAAGTAGATGGTCGCTTGGGACAGGAATTTGTTTTTAGTATAGTAGATGTAGATCCAGACTTTAGATTTCCTACACCAGATAAAGCAGGTCCTTATAAATTAACTGTAACCAAAGTAGCTAAACCAGATATAGATTCCTTTGAATTACCTCTAAAAAAAGGAGATGTACTCGCTTGTTCTTTTACTAACACTGTGCTTATGGGTTTAAAATCAAAAAAAGATAACAAATTTGTATTTTTACCTCAATCACCTACACCTATTAGAAATTTCCTTCCGCAAGACACTTCTTTTCCTCTGGGGGGTACTGCCGATTTACAGTTTGTTATTCCCGAAACAGGTGATTATATTTTACAATCATTTGGTCTTGCAGATATTTATGAAGGTGAAGTTTTAGTCACTCGATCAGGTTTGGAATCTGTCCATAGAGGTAAAAAGCAAATTATTTATTTAGACTTTACTGGGTTTACAGGTTTACCTACAGATTTTCAAAATATTGATCCTGATCTAGTTTTAACACCTGAAGCAAAAAAAATATTAGAAACAGAAATTACATTTCAAGCCTTTGAAAACTATCTTGAAAATTGGGGTATAGTAAACACAAAACAAAATAGAACTGATTTGGCCAACCAAATCAAAAATGTAGTCTCCGAAAATTTTCAAGATATTATTGAATCACAAATTAATCCTAATGCCAATACCCTTATAGTTAGTGATTATGGTTCTCCCTTTCTTGGTACCGCTATCCCTAAGTTTTTGAACAAATTAAACCTTCCTTTTAGTCGAATTATAATTGGCGGAAGTACCGAAGAAGTCGGTTTTAATACTATAGGCCTAGCTCAAACTCTTGATGTTGGTAATTTTAAATTAGATGATGATGCTTTTGTGCTATTAGATGATTTGAGTAGTCAAAAAGCTAGTGATACTGATACAGGAGATGATATTAATATACTTGATAACGACGATATTGATATTCAATTCAATCAAAATGATTTACCCGATTCTAAAGAAGTTAGCTTAAATTTTATACCAATTGTTGAAAATAATATTGAAACATTCAAACAACTAATAGCCGTTGGTGTTGGTAATATTGCCGCTCACGAAATTGGACATCTTTTAGGAAATTTACATACCAATAACTCAAATGATAAACTTTCTATAATGGATGCTGGTGGAAATGGAGTAACTACAACTGTAGGTATATCTAAAAAAGGAGGCAAATTTGGTGATGAAAACACCGTGGACGTTGATTTTGTAACAGATGATTATGCACGTAACGAAGTTCCATTAGGAATAAATAACACCGTTATTAATACTGCTTTTGCACTAAGCCGAACTTTTAAAAAGCGCTATGGATATAAATCATTAGATAATTCAATTACAGAAGATATTACATCTGCCGAATTTGAATTAAAAAAACTAGAAGATCAAGTATTAGCTCAACTTAAAAATGATTTTAGTCCTTCTAAAATTAGTATTGATAATAATTTCATTTCTGCCAATAGTTCTGCAAAATTAGATCTAACATCTACTGTAAATGGTACAGCTACCGTTGATATTTATGATATTAATGGAAAAAAAATAAGTCAACTATTAAATAGCACCATTAATGAAAATGAAACCATAAACTTATCGATTGTACCGACTGAATTAAAAGCAACAACAGGTGTTTATATTTGTAAAGTTACGTTACCGAACAAAACAAAAACTATTAAACTTGTTATTGAGTAATCTTAACTATTGTTTTATTTTTAAACACATAAATTGAAAAATGAAATGATATATATATGAACTATTTTTTCATATAGCATTAGACTAAGTTTTTAAAATAATTGTACATTAAAAAACCCTAAGATTTGATTGATTTCAAATCTTAGGGTTTTATTTGTATTTAAAACTTTGAATTAAATTATCTCATCCCAAGTAAGTATTGTCCCCTTCAGAACAATCAACATCTACTGATATTTAAATGAAAATATAGTCGTACTTTCAAATTTTTCTTTTCCTTTTAAAATAGATTTAGGTCCATTAATATTGGGACCATTAGGATAACGATGGGTTTCAAAACATAATGCTTTATATTTCCCATATTGCACTCCATTTTCACGTTTCAATTCATTAGAAGTGAATTTCCCTGTATAAAACAACACTCCAGGTTCCGACGTGCTTACTTCCATTGTTAGTCCTTTTTCTGGACATGTTATGCTTGCCACGTTTTCTAAGGCAAAATTATTTTTATCAAAAATATAATAATGCTCAAAACCATCATTCATGGCTTCATGCACATTTTTTATTGTTTTTGCAGTTCGTAAATCATCAGCTGCTCCATTTAAATCAACAATAGCACCAGTACAAGCACCACCTTCGTCCATTGCTAATTTTTTACCTGCTTTTATAGTTACTTGATGCTCCTCTATTGAGGTAGCAAAACCCGATAAATTAAAATAAGTGTGATTAGTCATTGTAAATGGGGTGTCCTCATCACTTAAGGCTTCATAATCAATTTTTAATTCATTTTCTGCCGTTAAAGTAAACATAACGGAAACAGTTACATTACCAGGGAAACCTTCTTCCATATCTAAACTATCCAAACGCATTTTCACTGCTGTTCCCTCGGGTGTATTAAATGGTTGCGCTATCCACATACGCTTGTCATAACCAACATTCCCTCCGTGCAAGTTATTATCTCCACAATTCTGTGCAATACAAAAATGCTCCCCGTTTAAAAAGAATTCGGCATCTTTAATTTGAGAGCAATAACGACCAACTGTACTTCCAAAATATGGTGCATTATCTTGATAGGCATCAGAAAAATAACTTTCAAATGAGTCAAAACCACAAGTGATCTCTTCTATTTCACCCTTTAAATTAGGCACTTTAATAGATGTAATTGTGGCTCCATAATTCATTATATGAACCTCCATACCATTAACATTAGTTAGTACATATTTTTCTACTACGCTGTCTTTATAGACTCCAAAGGTTAATTGTTCAAGGCTCATAAGTATGTTAAAGTTAGGTTGCTTGTAAATTTACGCTCACTACAAGGTTGCAGTGAGCGTAAAAAATTAAAGTTTGCAATTGCAAACTTTAATTTTTTTTAATTTAAGGAATTATTTTTCAAATTCAGCAAGTTTTTTCCAATCAAATTCTACCCCAACACCAGGAGTATCTGGTGCAACTGCTCTATAGTTTTCTACAACTAAAGGACGAGTCGTATATTCATCAATTGGGAAACTATGCACCTCTAACCAACCCGAATTAGGTTGTGATGATACTAAACTTACATGCAATTCTTGCATTCCGTGCGAACATACAGGAATATTATTTTCATCAGCTAATTTAGCCGCTTTTAACCATCCTGTAACTCCACCACAATTAGAAGCATCTGGTTGTATGAATGATAATTTTGATTGTTCAAAAGCATATTCAAATTCATGAATAGTATGTAAATTCTCTCCCATAGCTAATGGAAAACCAGTTTTTTCAACTATTTCAGCATATCCTTTATAGTTATCTGGAATAATTGGTTCTTCAAACCAAGTAATATCACATTCTTTAAAACGCTCAATAGCTTCAATAGCTTTTTCAATAGACATCGAATAATTGGCATCGACCATAAAAGTAACATCTGGTCCAATAAATTCACGCACTGCTTTGATACGTTCGATATCTTCGTCTAAATTTTCACGACCTATTTTTATTTTAACAGCATTAAAGCCTCTGTCCATGTAAGATTTCATGTTTCCTAAAAGCTTTTCTAATGGGAACATTAGATCAATACCTCCACAATAGGCTTTACAAGTATTTCCTTGCCCTCCAGCTACTTTCCATAATGGCTGACCTAACTTTTTACAACGGATATCCCAAAGTGCAATGTCCACTGCCGAAATAGCAAAAGATGCAATTCCTCCACGACCTACATAATGTATGTGCCATTCTAAAAAATCATAAATACTATCAATATCAGCACCATCCTGTCCTTTTAAAGCATCGGCAAAATCGTAATCAACCATAGCTTTAATAGCACGACCACCTTTACCACCAGTATAGGTATATCCTGTTCCTTCCGATCCGTCTTCTAAAGTTACGGTTACCGTAACTAACTCAAAGTGATAATGATCTCCGTGTTTTGCATCCGAAAGCACTTCTGGAAGTGGTACTTCAAAAAGACGTGCTTTTACATTTGAAATTTTTGTACTCATAAAATTTATACTATTCTTTATATGCCGTAAAAATAATAAAACTTCCTTTTAAAAAAGGACTATTCTAAAATGAGTTTTGTATAAATAACCTTAAGAAAAAAGCAACAAACATACATACATAACTCACTGTATAATAACAGTTTTTATTAAAATTTATGCAATTATCTTTTTTCTAGATTAATACTTTATGTAAAATGTTTTCTTTTCTAAATATTGCTCAAATCCATATTTCCCATCTTCACCCCCAGAGCCACTTAATTTATAGCCATTATGAAAACCTTGATGCTGTTCTCCATGACCACGATTCACATAAATTTCACCACACTCAAGCGCATCATTACAACGCATAATAGTTTGCATATCTTTAGTAAAAATCATGGCTGTCAACCCATATTCGGAATCATTTGCGTATTCGATTACTTGGTCAAAGTCCTTGAACTTAATTACAGGTAAAATTGGTCCAAATGCTTCTCTATGCACCACTGTCATTTCCTGTGTAACATCTGTAAAAACTGTAGGCTCAAACCAAAATCCTTTTTCAAATTCAGCCCCTTCAGGTCGTTTACCTCCATGTGCTAGAGTAGCCCCTTCTTCTAAACTTACCTTTACCAAATCCTCCATATTTTTGAATTCATTCGCATTTACTTTGGGTCCCATTTGAGAAGATCTATCTAGTGGATTTCCTACTTTTAGGTGCTTTACCTTATCCATGAATTTCTCCATAAATACATCATAAATAGCTTCATGCACATACATACGCTCATTACACGTACATACTTGCCCACAGTTATCAAAACGTGATTGAAATGTAGCTTCTACAGCAATATCTAAATCAGCATCGGCAAATACAATACTTGGCGCTTTACCTCCTAGTTCCAACTGTACATGAGTTAAATTATCGGCCGCAGTTCTAAAAATAGCTTGTCCTGCAGGTGTACTCCCTGTCATGGTCACCATTTTAGTAATTGGGTTTTTTACCAATGCATTCCCAAGTACCCTACCCGTTCCTGTTACTATATTTAAAAGTCCTTTAGGTATTCCTACTTTTTCGGCCATAAAACCTAGCTCCAAAGTAGCCAAAGGAGTTTCCTCCGTAGGTTTAATTACTACGGCATTTCCAGCTACCAAAGCCGGTCCTAATTTTCTTCCTGCCAAAGCAAGTGGAAAATTCCAAGCTGTAATTGCTACCACTACTCCCCTAGGGATTTTATGAATATAAATATGTTCATCCTCATTATCCGAAGGTAAAATATCACCTTCAATGTGACGTGCCCAATCACAGGCGTAATCAATAAAGGAAGCACATGCTTCTACCTCATTCTCGGCAACAGAAATAAGTTTCCCTTGTTCTTTAGTTAATAACTCAGATAAATAAGGTTTATTCGCTCTAATTTCAACAGCTAACTTCCTTAATAACTCTGCTCTTTTTCTTGCTGGAACTTTTTTCCATTCTTTCTGAGCTTTTTCTGCTGCTTTTAAAGCAATTTCCGCATCAGCTTCCCCTCCCATTTCTATAGTGGCCACAACACTTTCGTCAATAGGACTAATAATTTCTAGTGTTTCTCCAGTAGTTGATTTTACCCACGCTCCATCAATAAATAATTGATATTGTTTTAATGACATAATATGCTTTTTGATACGTTTAATTTTTTTGTTGAGGAACTATATCTTTTAAAAATAAAGTTAGAAAATTACATTTCCCACAACCTGCTCCCAATATAATAAACTAGAGTTATATACTACAAAATAAAACCTGTAAGATTAATTATCTTACAGGTTTTATTATATCAATTTTGATTATTTAAATCAAAAAATTAAAATGACTGGCTTAGTACTTTACGTAGAAAGTTTTCTTTTCTAAATACTGCTCAAATCCATATTTTCCATCTTCACCACCAGAACCACTTAATTTGTATCCGTTATGGAAACCTTGGTGCTGCTCTCCGTGACCTCTATTTACATAGATTTCACCACACTCAAGCTCGTCATTACAACGTAAAATTGTAGCCATATCTTTTGTAAATACCATTGCCGCTAAACCATACTCACAGTCATTAGCATAACCAATAACTTGGTCAAAGTCTGTAAATTTGATCACTGGCAAAATAGGTCCGAAAGATTCTTCGTGAACAATAGTCATATCCTGAGTTACATCAGTTAAAACTGTTGGCTCAAACCAGTGTCCTTTTTCAAATTCTGCTCCTTCAGGTCGTTTACCTCCATGTGCTAAAGTAGCTCCTTCTTCTAAACTTACTTTTACTAAATGCTCCATGTTTTTCAACTCGTTTGCATTTACTTTAGGTCCCATTTGAGTATCTCTGTTTAATGGATTACCTACTTTAAAGCTTTTTACTTTCTCCATGAATTTCTCCATAAATACATCGTAAATATCTTCATGCACATACATACGCTCATTACAAGTACAAACTTGTCCACAATTATCAAAACGTGAATTGAACGTGGCATCAACAGCAACATCAATATCAGCATCAGCAAACACAATACTTGGTGCTTTTCCACCTAACTCTAACTGAACGTGAGTTAAGTTTTTTGCAGCAGCTTTAAAAATAGATTGCCCAGCAGGTGTACTACCTGTCATGGTCACCATTTTAGTAATTGGGTTTTCAACTAAAGCATTACCTAATACTCTACCAGAACCTGTAACAACGTTTAATAAACCTTTAGGAAGCCCTACTTTTTCAGCAAGGAAACCTAACTCTAATGTTGCCAAAGGAGTTTCTTGAGTTGGCTTAATAACCACTGCGTTACCTGCTACTAAAGCTGGCCCTAATTTTCTTCCTGCCAAAGCAAGTGGGAAATTCCAAGCTGTAATAGCAACCACTACACCTCTAGGAATTTTATGAATATAAATATGCTCATTTTCATTATCCGAAGGTAAAATATCACCCTCAATATGACGTGCCCAGTCACATGCATATTCAATAAAAGTAGCGGTAACTTCAACTTCGATTTCTGCTAAAGAGATGATTTTACCTTGCTCTCTAGTTAATAAATCAGCTAAATAGGCTTTGTTTGCTCTAATTTCAGCAGCAAACTTACGCATTAATTCAGCACGTTTTCTTGCTGGAACTTTTTTCCACTCTTTTTGTGCTTTTTCTGCTGCTTCTAATGCAATATTTGCATCTTCTTCAACTCCCATCGCCACTTCTCCAACAACACTTTCGTCAATAGGACTTGTAATTTCGGCAGTTTTACCAGTAGTAGAATCTACCCATTCACCACCTATAAATAATTGATATTTTTTTGCTGACATACAATAAAATTTAATACGTTATAAAAAGTTATTTTGGGTTATCTCCCCATCCATCCACCGTCTACTAATGTAATAGAACCATGCATGTAATCTGATGCTTTTGAACATAAGAATACAATTGGTCCAGCAAAGTCAGTTGGCTCTCCCCAACGACCTGCAGGAATACGTGCTAAAATAGAATCGGCACGCTCTGGGTTATTACGTAAAGCTTCTGTATTATCGGTAGCAATGTAACCTGGAGCAATTCCATTAACATTTACTCCTTTACCAGCCCACTCATTAGCAAAAGCCATGATCATTTGACCAATTGCTCCTTTACTTGCAGCATAACCTGGTACAGTAATACCTCCTTGGTATGTTAATAATGATGCTGTAAATACAATTTTACCTGAACCACGCGCGATCATGTCTTTACCTAACTCACGTGTTAAAATAAATTGTGCATTCTGGTTTACTTCAATTACTTTATCCCACATTTCATCTGGATGTTCTGCAGCAGGAGTTCTTAAAATAGTCCCGGCATTATTAACCAAAATATCAATTTGAGAATGATCTGCTTTAACTGCTTTAATAAAAGCATAAAGTGCTTTTCTATCTGAAAAATCACACTGATAAGCAGTAAATTTTCTACCTAATGCAGTTACTTCTTTTTCAATCTCGCTACCGGTTAACTCTAATGAAGCTGAAACACCAATGATATCAGCACCTGCTTCTGCTAAAGCGATGGCCATTCCTTTTCCAATTCCTCGTTTACATCCAGTAACAACTGCTACTTTTCCTTGTAAACTAAAGCTATTTAATATACTCATTACAATTTAGTTTAACATTTACAGCACTCTTATTTACTGTAAACTTGCTTATTTTAGTTTGTTTGTTTAACCCAAATTATGCATTAAAAAATCTATTCCGTATCAAAATCTCTGCAAAATCAAAGGCTTTGTTGCTTTTTTTGATTTAACCATATCGGTGCTATGCTGAAAATCAAGAAAATGCTCCACTGCATCAGCTGGCTCTTTCATAACAAGCCAAACCTTTGGCTTGTTATTTCAGCTCTAATAAGCTTTCAATACTGATAACGAAGTTCTAATCCATAATGCGGGTAATCTATTAAGAAACAAAAAGTATCAACATTTGATATTGATACTTTTGCTTATTATTTTTATGCTTGACAGTCCATTAAAACTTTCATCCCGTCAGGGTTATTATCTATATTTTCAAATACTTGTTGAATATTTGATAAAGGCTGTACATCCGTAATCATTTCTTCGAATGGTAATTCATTAGCCGTGATTAATGAAATTGCTTTTTCATAATCTTCTCTTTCATATACTCTGGCTCCAATTAATTTTAATTCTTTCCAGAAGAATTTAAATAAATCAACAGGTTTCTTTTCTCCATGTATCGCAACCATAAGGATACGTCCTCTAATACCTGCAACCTCAGTCATAATATCCAAAGCTGGTTGTACACCGGCTACTTCAAAAACAACATCTGCTAAACGTCCTTCTGTTTGTTCTTTTACGTAAGAAACTAAATCTACTTTAATTGGATTAACAGCATCAAAACCTAACTCTTTAGCCTTAGCAATACGATTTTCATTTACTTCAGAAATAATCACATTTGCTCCGGCATCCTTAGCTACCATTGCCACTAACAAACCGATTGGTCCACCACCTAAAACCACAGCAGTTTCACCTCTTGTTAGTTCACTTAAACGCACATCATGCGCTGCTACCGATAACGGCTCAATAAGAGCTGCTAATTTTAAATCTGTTTCCTCTTTTAATTTATGTAATGTAAAAGCTGGAACATTCCAATATTGTTGCATTGAACCTGGACTATCAATTCCAATGAATTTCAAATCCTCACATACATGATTGAAACCTTTATCTGAAGCTTTTGCTCCTCTATCATCCAATGGACGAACAACTACTTTTTCTCCTTCTGCATATCCTGTAACACCCTCTCCAATAGCATCAATTGTACCAGACATTTCGTGTCCAATAGTTAATGGAGCGTCCACACGCTTATCCATCATACCATGATAAATATGTACATCAGTACCACAAACACCACTATAAGCTACTTTTATACGAACTTCACCCGCTTTTGGAGCTTCAACTTCCTTTTCTATTATAGAGAATGTTTTATTCCCTTCGTAAATACTTGCTTTCATTAATTATATAATTACCTAAATTTAGTCTTTCGCTATTTTTTATAAAACTTTATCAATAATATGTGTAAATCTATATTTCAAAAACAGACTATACATTTGATTTTAAAATAATTTAAACGATCTATTATTACATCGTTATCCTAATTTTTCAATAGGTATAAAAACTATTTTAATATACTTTCAAAAATAAAACACCATCAAAACCATGTTTAAAAACACTAGTCCCCTAAAAGGAGACTAAAAGTATTATTTTTTTTCCATTTTTATATGTTAATTTTCAGACACTTCTCATTGCTTTAAAACCTCGCAACAATCTGTTTACCAAATAAAAAACATCTCAAATACTATTAAAATGTAAAAAAAAAGAAATAGCTCATTTTTGAAGCCTTAAAAGTATGAAAAAATACATTGATATATCCACCTCTAATAAGGTTAATTTAATCCATCTATTTCTTATCAAATTACAACCCCATAGATCATAGGATTTACTATAAATTCATTAATACTAAATACAAGTATTGACCTCTTTTACATTGAACTTTATTAAAAGAAATTTCAACTACTAAAATCCACTTAATAAACTTAGTCTATACGAACTATCTTAGCACCTATAGCTTTTAAACGACCATCAATATCTTCATAACCTCGATCAATTTGTTCAATATTATGAATAGTTGATGTTCCTTTTGCACTTAAAGCGGCTATTAACAATGATATTCCAGCTCTAATATCTGGTGAAGTCATCGTAGTTGCTTTTAACGAAGATTTAAAATCATGCCCCATTACATTAGCCCTATGTGGATCACATAAAATAATTTTAGCTCCCATATCGATCAATTTGTCCACAAAAAACAAACGACTCTCAAACATTTTTTGATGTATTAGCACTTCTCCTTTTGCTTGAGTGGCTACTACGAGAATAATACTCAACAAATCTGGGGTAAACCCTGGCCAAGGGGCATCACTAATAGTCATAAATGAACCATCAATAAACGTGTCTATTTGATATCCATCTGTATGTGCCGGGATATACATATCATCCCCTTTTTTCTCAATAGTTATTCCTAATTTTCGGAATGTACTGGGTATTTGACCCAAATTTTCCCAGCTTACATTTTTTATGGTAAGCTCACTTTTGGTCATAGCTGCCAAACCTACCCATGATCCAATTTCAATCATGTCTGGCAAAATACGATGATTACAACCTCCTAAAGAAGCGACACCTTCTATAGTTAATAAGTTAGAACCTATTCCCTGTACATTAGCTCCCATTGCCACCATCATTTTACACAACTGTTGTAAATAAGGTTCGCAAGCAGCATTATATATAGTAGTTGTACCTTTTGCTAACACAGCTGCCATAACAATATTAGCTGTACCTGTAACCGAAGCTTCATCCAATAACATATCCGCTCCAACTAATCCATTTGGAGCCTCAACACCATAAAAACGTTCAGATTTATTGAATTTAAATTCAGCACCCAGGTTAATAAAACCTGTAAAATGTGTATCCAAACGACGACGACCAATTTTATCACCGCCTGGTGTTGGAATATAGCCTTTTCCAAAACGAGCTAATAACGGACCAACAATCATTATAGACCCTCGAATACCACTCCCCTCTTTTTTAAATTGATCACTTTCTAAATATCCTAAATTTAGATCATCACTTTGGAATGAATATTTACCTTTTCCTAACTTTTGGATTTTAACACCCAAATTTTCTAAAATGGCAATCAGTTTATTAACATCTCTAATATCAGGAATATTTTCAATAATCACTTTTTCAGGAGTTAATAATACGGCACACAAAATTTGTAATGCTTCATTTTTTGCTCCTTGTGGCGTTATTTCACCTTTAAGTGAATGTCCACCTTCAATTTGAAATGTTCCCATGTATATAGTTAGTTGTTAATTTGTCTTTTAGTTACGTCTCTTTTTATAATTATTATTGTTGTTCGAACGGTATTTTTTTCCATTATTACTACCGCTGTTGTTGTTATTGTTATAACGTTTTTTTGTCTTCATTAAACTTGATGCGTTTGACAAGTCTTCATTGCTATTTTGCAAGTCAATTTTACCATCACTCAACTCAAACAAATGTCTAAAAATCAATTCGTCTTCAACGGTATCTTTATTCCAATTTAAAAAACATTTTTTCATATGATTTGCAATCGTAAAAATCAATGCTTCTTTTAAATCTCCATCTTCCCAGCTATTAGCTACATTAATCATTCTAATAATATTGTTTCCATAAAAACGATATTTAGGATGATTTTGAGGGTATTCTAAAGGCTCTGGTCGTTGTAATAATTCTTCTTGAGTTAAAATAGGAAAGGGTGCATCTACATCCAATCTAAATTTACTAATAATAAACAATTGATCCCATAGCTTGTGCTGAAAATCGGCAACATCGCGTAAATGAGGTTGCATATTCCCCATTACTCCTATGATTGCCTTAGCCACCTTATTGCGTTCTTCCCTATCCTCTATAGCAATAGCATGATCGATCATTTTTTGAATATGACGTCCATACTCGAGAATAACGAGCTGTTCACGCTCGGTGTTGTACTCTAAATTTTGTGTATGCATATACTTTTTGTGAAGTGAGTAATGCTTGCTTGTAGAAGAAACTATATCAAGCATCTCTATTTTCATTGTGCAAATTAGTGAAAAAAAACAGGAATTACACTAATCTATTTAAAAATGATTCGAATAGATTTTCAATTAATTTTTCCTATCTACACCAACTTCTTTATAGTTTGTTGTTTTTGTTTTCCCAAAACCAACTATAACGAAATCACTCCTACTATTTTTTCAGCGACCTCCTTATATTTTGCTATAACAGCATCAGGATTTTTTAGCTTTAATTTAATGGAGTAACTCTCGTATTTCCCTGACTTGGATTTTTTTGAAGTAATCACCGCTCCTTGATTATCAAAAATAGCCAGCAATGTTTTTGACTGATCGGGTTGAGCAGGTACAATAAATTTATACAAATAAACATTAGGCCATAAACTAGTCTGTATTAATTGATCTTTTAGCTTAGCATAAAATTCATCTGGATTAGTTTCCTTACTCATAGTATAAAATTGGGATTATGTTTGATGTGTTCAAACTTAGCGAAGACAAAAGTAAAATTCAGAACTATGAAATCATAATTCTGAATTATTTATTTTAACCCCTATTGGGTATTAGAAATTATAACGAAGGTTTAATCTATTTTTCTACTCCTATTTTTCTTCAAATAGGAACAGAAAAAACAAATTCAATTACCTATTTATCAATAGAACCTAAAACGCGTTTCATAAAGCTATTTAATGCTTCTTTTTGCGAAGCTCCTTCATTTATTAGCTTTTTAACCTCGAGTGCTCCATACATATTCGAGATTAGTTCTCCGATAACATCTAATTCTTCATCCTTTAAAGAAGCTACTTCTGTTAATCCTTCTAAAGTTTCAATGGTTTCAATCACAAAATCTTCATCATTCTCCTCAATAAAAGAAGTAAGGTGTTTAATTATTGGTAGCTTCATCAACTAATTCTTTTAAAGATTCAAATTTATTTGTTTGTACTTGATTTAAAAATTCTCCCTTTTTAAATGCAGCAAAAGTTGGTAGGTTATCTACATTTGCTAATTTTCTAGATTCTGGAAATTTTTCTGCATCAACAATCACAAAAGGAATCTCCCCATTTTCAGTTGACAATTTTTTAAACTTAGGCTTCATAATACGACAGTTACCACACCATGTTGCCGAGTATTGCACCAAAACCGTATCATTATCAGCTACAATTTGCCCTAAACTATCTGTATCTAATTCTTGTAACATATATTTATTTTTTTTGAATAATCAATTAATACCATTTCATTTACTAATGGCTTTAAAGATTTTTTTGTCCTTTTTTCAAAACCAAAACAATCTTTTTAGTTTCTCGTCTCGAAACGAATCGAGACGAGATATTTAGTTTAAGCCTTTAACTTAAAAACTTTTTTTTAGTGAGAAGCTAAATATTCAGCTGTTCCTTTAGCATTAGGAGACATTGCCTCTTTTCCTTCTTCCCAGTTTGCTGGACATACCTCTCCATGTTTTTGTACGTGAGCATAAGCATCAATCAAACGTAAAAATTCTGCTACGTTACGTCCAACTGGCATATGGTTTATACCTTCATGAAATACTGTTCCTTCTTCGTCAATTAAATAAGTAGCTCTGTAAGTTACATTATCTCCATCAACTAAAACCGTACCCGTTTCCTCATTGTAACGCTCATTGGTAACATCTAAAATACCTAATTGACTAGATAAGTTACGGTTGCTATCTGCTAAAATTGGGTAAGTAACTCCCTCAATTCCACCATTATCTTTAGCTGTATTTAACCATGCAAAGTGCACCTCTGGTGTATCACATGAAGCTCCGATTACTAATGTATTTCTTTTTTCGAATTCACCTAAAGCTTCTTGAAAAGCGTGTAATTCTGTTGGACAAACAAATGTGAAGTCTTTTGGGTACCAAAATAAAAGTACTTTTTTACCTTTATTTTTAGCTTCTTCAAGTACATTAATTTTGAACGTATCACCCATATCGTTCATTGCATCAACGTCTAAATTTGGGAATTGCTTTCCTACAAATGCCATGTTTTTAATTTTAAAATGAATTATTATTTAATTTTCTTTGACAAATATAAAGCGAAGATTCGTTCAAAAATCGTATTTTGAATTCTAAATTGCTATAAAACTATAAGTTTTAATTATTACAAATACATCATTAATATTGAATAGATCTATAAAAAAAATCTTAAGTGTATTATTATCAGTGTTTTTATCTTTTTTCGTTTTTGCAAACGAAGATCAAAATGAAGAGGCTACAGAACCCACTATGTCTATTCAAGAGCTGAACGAGAGCATTATAAAGGCTGCTAACCTTCAAAAAAACAATGAATATTACAAAGCCATGGAATTAGCCCAAGATGCTAAGGTTGTAGCTATGTATTATGATGACTCATCTGCTCTTGCCAAAATATATAATATTATTGGTTACAGTTACAAAGTAAATGGCGAATTAAATAAAGCATTTCAAAATTATACAAAAGCTGCAGTACATGCTCGTTTATCGTCAAATTTCGAATTAGTACACAATGTATATTACAGTTTGGCCGAGCTCACTAATTTACAAAAAAGACCTATTGAGGAAAGCATCGATTACTACGAGAAAATTGACAAATATGCGACACTCACAAATGATTCCACTGAAGTCCTTACCGCTAATAATAAAATTGCTCAACTATATTTATTAAACAAAACAGCGGATAGTGTTGTAATTCCTTATTTAGATAAAGCAACCCAATATAGCTCTTACGAAATTAGCCCTAATGAAAGTGTGCGATTAAATTATTTATGGGCCTATTATTATATTCAAAATGGTGAATATACGGAAGCTGATAATTTTTTGGAAAACATAACCTATGAGGGACTCAAAAAAGACAAAAAAGATGAATTTAGCGAGTTATACAAAATTAAATCTCTAATTAATTTTGAGAAAGGAGATTTCCAAAGTGCCTATCACGATCTTCAAAAATATGAGCAATTAGAAAAACAAAAACTTAGTAGAGAAAAACTAAAAGAGGTTACCATTGCTAATGCTAAGTTTGAAGTTGATAATTACAAACTCAATCTAGAACAAATAAAAGGGGACATTCGCGAAAAAGAAACACAACTAACACAATGGAAAACTAGTATTTTTTTAGGAAGTGCCGTGTTAATTATAAGTTTAGCTTTCCTTATCAGTTCCATTAGAAACAATTATGTTCGAAAAAAGCTTAATAATAATTTACTTGAAAAAAATCAAGAATTATTAGAAGCCAAAGAAACAGCTGAACAAGTTTCACGATTAAAATCTCAATTTGTATCAACAGTAAGTCATGAACTAAGAACACCTTTGTATGGAGTAATAGGCTTAACACAACTTTTAAGAGAAAATCCAGATAGTGAAAGTAGAAAGGAATATTTAGATTCCTTAAAATTTTCTGGAGATTATTTATTAGCTCTTATCAATGATGTTTTACAATTAAGTAAAATTGAAACTAAAGAAATTGTTGTTGAAGACGCTCCTTTTAATTTAAAAATATTAATAGACAGCATAGTCAAATCTTTACACAATAAACGCCATAAAAACAACAATAAAGTTCATGTCGAAATTGATCCTTTTATTGATGAAATTATTGTTGGTGACTCCGTAAGGCTATCTCAAATTATTATTAATTTGGTCGGAAATTCACTAAAATTCACTTCCAACGGTAATGTTTGGATCAAAATACTCAAAGAAAAAGAAACGCCTGATTTATACCAATTAAGGTTTATAATTAAAGATGATGGGATTGGAATTCCAAAGGATAAACAAAAAACCATTTTTGAAAACTTTGAGCAAGTTAAAAATGCCAATTCGGAATACCAAGGTACCGGTCTTGGATTATCTATTGTTAAAAAATTAATAGACATTTATAAAAGTGAGATTACTGTTGAAAGTGAAATTGGAAATGGTGCTGAATTTACTTTTTCATTACCTATTAAACGTACCGAACAAAAACAATTAGATAACGATAATACTAATGACGATAAGTATATTGAAATAGGAACTACAACTAAATTAGATATCCTAATTGTTGATGACAATAAGATTAATCAAATTGTTACTAAAAACATACTAGACAAAAAAGGTTATACTACCACTATTTGTGATAATGGATTGCAAGCTATTGAGAAAGCTAAAGCACATAAATACGACTTAATCCTTATGGATGTAAATATGCCAGGTATGGGAGGACTAGAAGCTACTCAAAACATTCGAAAATTTGATGTCCAAACTCCAATTATTGCGCTAACGGCTGTTGAAGAAAAAGAAATGATTGACGAAGCCTTTGCCGCTGGAATGAATGATCTTATAGTTAAACCATACGATACGCATAATTTCTACCAAACGATAATTAAAAATATAAAAAAACCTAGCCTTGCTAGTTAATACACACACATGAAATTAGACATTTTAGCTGTTGGAGCACACCCCGATGATATTGAATTAAGTTGTGCCGGTACTTTAGCTAAGGAAATTGCAGCTGGTAAAAAAGTAGGCGTCTTAGATTTAACACGTGGTGAATTAGGGTCTAGGGGATCTGCAGAAATTAGAGACCAAGAAGCCGCTGAAGCTTCTAAAATTTTAGGTTTACACGTTCGTGAAAATTTAGGCTTTAGAGATGGTTTTTTTACAAATGATGAATTCCATCAAAAAGAAATCATAAGAATTATTCGTAAATATCAACCCGAAATTGTGCTATGTAATGCCATTGATGACCGGCATATTGATCACGGCAAGGGCAGTCAATTAACTTCCAATGCTTGTTTTTTATCTGGTTTACGTAGAATTGAAACCGAATTAAATGGAGAACTTCAAAAAGAATGGAGACCCAAGCATGTATACCATTATATCCAATGGAAAGAAATAGAACCTGATTTTGTAGTAGACATTACAGGTTTTAATGACATAAAAATGGCATCTGTTCAAGCATATAAAACTCAATTTTTTAGTGACAAAGGGAAGCCTGGCGAACCACAGACCCCTATTTCAAATAAAAATTTTTACGACAGTATCGATTATCGCGCTCGTAACTTAGGACGCTTAATTGGAGTTGATTACGCCGAGGGTTACACCACTGAACGCTACGTAGCTGTAAACTCTATTACAGATTTAATTTAAAAAAATCATTTTTTACTTTGTAGATATGTAAAGAGTGAGTATCTTTGCACCCGAATTAAATGGTGGTTGTAGCTCAGTTGGTTAGAGCATTGGTTTGTGGTACCAAGGGTCGCGGGTTCGAATCCCGTCTTCCACCCCATTTATTTAAAAACCTCTTGTTTTTACAAGAGGTTTTTTGTTTATTTATACGACCATAGGACGACATTAGCCTTTAAAAACTATTTCCACTTTAAATATAATTTCCTTCCACTTTTAATTGTCATCTCCTTAAATTCTGACCGTATTATATAATCATTCGTCTCTAAATGAAAAAATAGCCCTAAAAAAACCAAATGTGTTATAGCTTAGTATTTGATTTTCATATTTTAACATTAAATATTTAACTCAGCTCTAATTAATAACAATGTACACAACAACACAACACAAATTATTACCTACAAAAGTAGTTTTAATGTTAATTTTTTTAACACTACTACCAAAGCATTTAGCTGCTCAAAAAAATGAAAACACTAAAAATTTTGAATGGTTTGATACCAATAAATCATTTGAAAAAAGAGCTAAAGCCTTAGTCGCTTCGCTTACGCTAGAAGAAAAAATTTCGTTAATGGTAGACCAAAGTGCTCCAATTGACCGTTTAAACATCCCGGAATACAATTGGTGGAATGAATGTTTACATGGTGTTGCTCGAAATGGTAGAGCCACAGTTTTTCCTCAAGCCATTGGACTGGCTGCAACATTTGACCAAGATTTAATTTTTAAAGTAGCAGACGCCATTTCAACCGAAGCCAGAGCCAAATTTAATGCCTCTATAGCTATAGGAAACAGAGGCAAATATGCAGGTTTAACCTTTTGGACTCCGAATATTAATATTTTTAGAGATCCGCGTTGGGGACGTGGACAGGAAACCTATGGTGAAGACCCTTATTTAACAAGTCAAATAGGTGTTAATTTTGTAAAAGGACTACAAGGAAATCATCCTAAATATTTAAAGTCTGCTGCTTGCGCTAAGCATTATGCGGTACATTCTGGTCCCGAAGAATTACGCCATGAATTTGATGCTATTGCCTCAAAAAAAGACATGGCAGAGACCTACTTACCCGCCTTTGAAGCTTTGGTTAAAGAAGCAAAAGTTGAAGGTGTAATGGGGGCTTACAATAGAGTAAACGGCGAAGGCGCTTGTGCTAGTCCTTATTTATTAGAAAAATTACTAAAAGATACTTGGGGTTTTAAAGGCTATATTGTTTCGGACTGTTGGGCTTTGAGTGATTTGCACAAATTCCATAAAGTAACGCAAACTGCCGAAGAATCTGCTGCTGCTGCCTTAAATGTAGGTTTAAATGTAAATTGCGGTAATGTGTACCCTGCTTTGGATGGCGCCATTAAACAAGGTTTAACTTCCGAAAAGCAATTGGACAACGTATTACAGCATCAATTATTAACACGCTTCAAGTTAGGATTTTTTGATCCTTCAAACAACAATCCTTATAACAAAATTACTACCGATGTTGTGGATAGTGAAGCCCATAGAGCTATTGCTTTAGAAGCTGCTCAAAAATCTATTGTACTACTCAAAAATAACAACAATCTATTGCCTTTAAAAAAGGATTTAAAATCTGTTTATGTAGCCGGACCGAATGCCGCACGAGAAGATGTATTGTTAGGAAATTACTATGGAGTAACTTCTAAAACGCAAACTATTTTAGATGGTATCGTATCCAAAGTAAGTGCAGGAACTTCTATAAATTACAAACAAGGGCTACTACCCTTTCAAAAAAATGTAAACCCTATTGATTGGTCTACAGGTGAAATATCTCGTGCCGATGTTGGTATTATAGTAATGGGACTTTCGGGCAATTATGAAGGTGAAGAAGGTGAAGCCATTGCTTCTGAATCCAAAGGAGATCGTGTTGATATTCGATTACCACAAAATCAAATAGATTATATTAAAAAAATAAAGGCTAAAAATACGGGGAATCCATTAGTTTTGGTTCTTACCGGAGGATCTCCCATTGCCATGCCCGAAGTCTATGATTTAGTCGATGCTATTGTTTTTGCATGGTACCCTGGAGAAGAAGGCGGACAAGCTGTAGCTGATATTCTATTTGGTGATGTAGTACCTTCTGGTAAATTACCTA
Organism: Aquimarina agarilytica ZC1; assembly: GCF_000255455.1. Lineage (GTDB taxonomy): Bacteria > Bacteroidota > Bacteroidia > Flavobacteriales > Flavobacteriaceae > Aquimarina > Aquimarina agarilytica. The sequence continues at coordinate 51,689 of NZ_JH621250.1, forward strand.
TTACCTTTCCTAAATCAGTAGATGATTTACCCCCTTATAATGATTATGCAATGAAAGGACGGACGTATAAATACATGACTAAAACTCCCCAATTCCCTTTTGGATTTGGACTTTCGTACACCTCATTCAAATATGATAATTTAAAAGTTTACAAAGAAAAAGCTAGCTTTTCCATTACTAATAATGGCAATGTTGATGCCGAAGAAGTAGCACAAGTATACGTAAGTTCACCTAATGCAGGTAAAGGCGATCCCTTAAACACTTTGGTTGGCTTTACTCGAGTTTCTTTAAAAGCTGGAGCAACCAAACAAGTGAGCATTCCTTTTTCAAAAAAAGCATTTGTTCAATTTGATTCGGATGGCAAAGAAATCACCCGAAAAGGAACATATACTATTCATGTAGGTGGTGCCTCACCAAATACAATTACTACTACTTTAGGTATTGATGTAATTTCATCACCTTTTAATATGTAATACGATTTGCAAAAAAAAGAGTGAGATTATAAATATTTATAATCTCACTCTTTTTAAATTATTCCTATAATTTGCTACCTAAGTTGAGTAAATCGAATACCTAATTCTTTTTCTAAGTTTCTTAAAAACTTTACTTCTTTATGATCTACAAAAGCTATAGATATTCCCGTTTTACCGCCACGAGCTGTTCGACCACTACGGTGTACATAATACTCTGATTGATCTGGTAATTGATAATGTAATACAAAAGCTAAATTAGCTACATCAATCCCTCGAGCTGCCACATCGGTAGCCACTAATAAATTCAATTTTTTGTTTTTAAAAGCACGCATCACCTTATCACGCTCCTTTTGCTGCATATCGCCTTCCAAAACACCTACTTCAAAACCACGTTTAAGTAACTGCTCGGTTAAACTACGTGCCGCCACTTTAGTTCTAGAAAAAATAATACCACGTTCATTTTTATTTCCTTTAAGAAAATAAGTCATAGTATCCACCTTATTAGCTTCTTCTCCAACTACAAATTGGTGTGCTATTTTAGTATTAACAGCATCATTTTTATCAACTGTTATTTGTAATGCATTAGGTGAAAGGTATTTTTTAACTATGCCTTGCAATGCTTGTGGCATAGTTGCCGAAAACAACCATATATTGCGATTACTACTTATAGTACCTAAAATAAAATCAAGATCTTTTTTAAAGCCCATGCTTAGCATTTCATCCGCCTCATCCAATACTATCGTATTAATGTAACGAATATCAACTGCTTTACGCTTTATCAAATCCACCAAACGCCCCGGTGTAGCAACTACAATATGTGTAGTACGCTGTAGGCGTTGTATTTGACGATCTATTTTTTCACCTCCAAAAACAGTTTCGGTAAAAATTTTATCGGTGTATTTCGTAAAACGAAATAATTGTTTTTGTATCTGCTGCGCCAATTCACGGGTTGGCGCCAATATCAATGATTGCGTTTGATGCTTATTAGCATCAGTATGCATTAGCAACGGTAAACCAAATGCAGCTGTTTTACCCGTCCCAGTTTGGGCTTTTCCTATAAAATCATTGCCTTGTTCTAACAATAATGGAATAGCTTGTTCTTGAATTTTTGAAGGGGTAGTAATTCCTAACTCTTTTAAACCTTTGTTTAAATCTTCAGAAATTCCCAGTTGCGTAAATGACATACTTTATTTTTTTGCAAAGGTAGCTTTTTATAAACTGTAAACTACATTTCGTACTGTTGATCACTCCCTTTAATAACCTCGGTTTTTCCATGTGGAGAAGGTTTCCCGGTTTCGTCCAAGTTTACCATAGTAATATTATCTACAGTAATAATAGGTTGACGTGTCATTTTGTTACGCGCTTCGCACTTTAATACTAATGACGAATTTCCAAATTTAACCACTTCAAGTCCAATTTCAACAATATCACCTGGCATGGCCGAACTCACAAAATTAATCTCGGACATATACTTGGTCACCACACGACTACTTTCTAACTGAATTACAGAATACAATCCAGCTTCTTCATCTATCCATTCTAATAAACGCCCTCCAAATAACGTTCCATAAGGATTTAAATCACCTGGCTTTACTATGTTTCTACTATGATATCTCATTTATTTATTTTTACTTCTATAATTTACAAAATTAATACTTTGTCATTAGCTAATTACTACGGTTTTTACATTTACAAATGCCTTTATTCCTTCTTGCGAAAGCTCTCGCCCTAAACCAGATGCTTTACTTCCGCCAAAAGGCAATTCGGGCATACTTTTTACAAGGGAGTTTACAAACACTGCCCCATCCTGAAACTTAGGTATTAATGATCTCATTTGAGTTACATCTTTAGAAAATAACGAAACTCCTAAGCCATAGGCTGTATGGTTAGCTAATGCTACAGCTTCATCAACAGTTTTAAAACTAGTAACAGCTAATACAGGACCAAAAGTTTCTTGCGAAAACAAAGGCATATCGGGTGTTACATTACTTATAATAGTAGGTTCAAAATGATAATCATGGCTATTCCCTCCTAACAGTACTAAAGCTCCCATTTGAATTGATTGCGATACTTGCTGTTCTAAATTTAAAACAAACTCTCGTTTTGCTAATACACTAATTTGGGTAGTTTCCTCCGTTGGATTCCCTATTTTTAAAGTTCGCACCTTTTCTACTAAAAGCTGCATAAATTCTGCTTTTATTTCTTCGGCAATAAGCAAACGTTTTCCCGCTATACAACTTTGCCCATTGTTTAAAAAACGAGATTGCACACATATATCTACCGTTTTTTCAACATCTGCATCCTTAAAAACGACTAAAGCATTGCTCCCTCCCAATTCCAATATCATTGGTTTCAATTCACCTCCCGCAACGGCGCCAACTGCTTTTCCCGCTTTGGTACTCCCAGTTAAGCTTACTCCTTTAATAATATCATTAGCTATTAAATTTTCAGTGTTTTTATTCGTAATAAATAAATTTACGTAAGGTTCAATATCTTGAATAGCTGTATTAAAAATTTCTTCTAACAGCAGAGCGCATTCTGGTACATTTAACGCATGTTTTATAACCACTGTATTACCAGCTATTAGTGTGGGTATCGCAAAACGAAATACTTGCCAAAAAGGAAAATTCCATGGCATAATTCCTAAAATAACACCTAAAGGCTCATAAATTTTTATCCCTTCGGGAGCTGTTTTTAGTACTCTTTCTTCCAAAAATTCAACCGCATTAGCTGCATAATAATCACATAAATCGGCACATTTATCTATTTCTGCATAGGAATCTGAAATGGGTTTACCCATTTCTGTAGTAATCAACAGTGCCGCTTTTTCCTTATTTTTTAACAGTACTTCTTTTAGCTTTTCTATATATTTTACTCTATTTGCTACTGAGCCTTGACTCCATTCAAAATAAGCTTCATTTGCCGAAATTAATTTATCCTTTACCTCCTGTGTACTATGATAAGTAAACTCTAATATACGTTTACCGGTAAATGGATTGGTACTATAAAACATGTTTTCGTTGTTCGTTGTTCGTTGTTCGTTGTTCAAAATTACAAAATCAAGCGTAGTGTTCATAAGCCTGTTAATATGTTTCGCTCATTTTTTTTTATGAATTTACATTTATTGTATCTTTAAATGGTTACCTAGAGTTAAATTTATACATACTTTAAATGTATTTTAATTTTTAGTTAAGCTTAATAGGTATTCAGCCCTCTTTGAGGGATAAACATCTTTATTATGAAAGCAAGAGATTTAAAACTCAGTGAGCTTCGTCCTCAAATTCTTTCAGCGAAAATTCTGCCAGGCATGCGTGCCGAAGAATTGTTCCAAAACACCACACTCCGTCCTATTATTAAGTTACAAAATGACTTATTAATTGCTGTGTTTAAAAACTATATCCGGAAGAATAAAAATCGTTTTTACGACATCAACCTCGAAAAACGTTTACTATACATAGAACATGCTATTCAAAAAGACATTAAATTTAGAAATAGCTTAAAAGGAATTATTTTGGGACAATTCACTATTGAAGAATATGAATTGTATACCAAAAATTCTTCTGCACTAAACAAGCGTATGATGAATTTAGTGATTCAACGTATACAAGATCAAGTCCAATTATTGGAACCCAATTGTGTCTTAAATTAAGTCCTATTCAAAAAAGAACCTCAATTGAGATTCTTTTTTTTATGTAAACAAAACCTTACTAACAAAAAAAGATGAAAACTTTACAGTTTACCTTTTAGTAACATTGTTAAAGCATGGAAAGAATGCTTAAATTTGCATCGTAAAAATAGGAATACAATTCATACTGATATGATTCACTTTTTTGGAAATCCCAATTCAAAAGTATTTGCTGTTCAAACCAGCGCTGAAATTTCTTCAGAAAACATTCAAAAATTATCATGGTTATTTGGCGACCAACAAAAAATTGAAGCGACTGCTATAGACGCTTTTTTTATTGGCCCAAGAGCTGCTATGATAACACCATGGAGTACTAATGCCGTTGAAATTACTCAAAATATGGCCATTGAAGGAATTATTCGTATTGAAGAATTTACAGCTTCTACAGCCGATTTTGCTGATTTTGACCCCATGCTTTCGGAAAAGTTTTCTAGTTTAAATCAAGAAACCTTTACTATTGATATCGAACCTGAAGCCGTATTGCCTATTGAAGATATTGCCACTTACAACAAACAAGAAGGTTTAGCCTTAAGTGATGAAGAAGTAGCTTACTTAAATAGTGTAGCCGAAAAAATTGGAAGAAAGCTAACCGATTCTGAAGTTTTTGGATTTTCGCAAGTAAATTCGGAACACTGTCGTCACAAAATTTTTAATGGAACCTTTGTGATTGATGGTGAAGAAAAACCTACTTCATTATTTAAATTAATTAAAAAAACATCACAAGAGCATCCAAACACTATTATTTCTGCATATAAAGATAATGTTGCTTTTGTAAAAGGACCAAAAGCCACTCAATTTGCTCCTAAAACACCTAACAAGCCTGATTTTTATGAAGAAACAGCCTTTGACAGTGTAATTTCGCTTAAAGCTGAAACACATAATTTTCCTACTACTGTGGAACCTTTTAATGGTGCTGCCACAGGTGCTGGTGGTGAAATTAGAGATCGTTTAGCTGGTGGAAAAGGATCTTTACCTTTGGCTGGAACAGCTGTTTATATGACTTCGTATTCTCGTTTAGAGGAGAACCGTCCTTGGGAACAAAAAGTAGAAGAAAGAAAATGGTTGTACCAAACGCCAATGGATATTTTAATCAAAGCTTCAAACGGAGCTTCGGACTTTGGAAATAAATTTGGACAACCTTTAATTACGGGTTCGGTGCTTACTTTTGAACATGAAGAAGATGCTCGATTAGTTGGTTTTGATAAAGTAATTATGCAAGCTGGTGGTATTGGTTATGGGAAAGAAAATCAAGCTTTAAAAGATACACCAAATACAGGTGACGAAATTGTTATCCTTGGAGGTGAAAATTACCGTATTGGTATGGGAGGAGCTGCCGTTTCTTCTGCAGATACAGGAGGCAATAATTCTGGAATCGAATTAAATGCCATTCAACGTTCCAATCCCGAGATGCAAAAACGTGCTGCCAACGCTATCCGCGGAATGGTAGAAAGTGACCAAAACACCATTGTTTCTATTCATGATCACGGAGCGGGTGGACACTTAAACTGTTTATCTGAATTGGTTGAAGAAACGGGTGGAAAAATAGACTTAGATAAATTGCCTGTAGGTGACCCAACACTTTCTGCTAAAGAAATTATTGGAAACGAGTCTCAAGAACGAATGGGATTGGTTATTGATTCTAAAAGTTTAGAAACCCTTACCGAAATTGCTGAACGTGAACGCGCTCCTATTTATAATGTGGGTAAAGTAACTGGTGATGATCGATTTACTTTTGAATCAGCTACCACTGGTGAAAAACCAATGGATTTAGCTTTGGAAGATATGTTCGGAAGCTCGCCAAAAACAATTATGACTGACGAAACAGTTACGTATAATTACGAAGCTCTAAGTTATGATAAATCAAAAATAGAAGATTACTTAAAACAAGTATTACAATTAGAAGCTGTAGCTTGTAAAGACTGGTTAACGAACAAAGTAGACCGTTGTGTAGGTGGTAAAGTGGCCAAACAACAATGTGTTGGACCATTACAATTACCATTAAACAATGTAGGGGTAATGGCTTTAGATTATACTAGTACTAATGGTATTGCGACTTCAATTGGTCATTCCCCTTTAACAGGCTTAATTGATCCTGCTGCAGGGAGTAAAAATGCTATTGCAGAATCATTAACCAATTTAGTTTGGGCTCCTTTAGGCGAAGGATTAAAGTCAGTTTCCTTATCTGCCAACTGGATGTGGCCCTGTAATAATAAAGGTGAAGATGCTCGTTTATATACTGCTGTAGAAGCGGTTTCTGAATTTGCCATCAACTTAGGTATTAACGTTCCTACGGGTAAAGATTCTTTATCAATGAAACAAAAATACCCTGACAAGGATGTTATTGCTCCAGGTACGGTTATTATTTCCGCAGCTGGTCATTGTAACGAAATTAACAAAGTAGTTGAACCTGTGTTACAAAAGGATGGTGGTGCCATTTATTATATTAATATTTCTGAAGATGACTTTAAATTAGGAGGCTCATCATTTGCTCAGATATTGAACAAAATAGGAAACGAAGCGCCTTCAATTAAAAATGACGAAAAATTTGCTACTACATTTAACACGATTCAGCAACTCATTGCCGACGATCAAATTTTAGCAGGTCACGATATTGGTTCTGGAGGTTTAATTACCACCTTACTAGAATTGTGTTTTGCTGATGTTGATTTAGGAGCTAACCTTGACCTTTCTGCGTTGAATGAAGCAGATACGACTAAAGTACTGTTTGCCGAAAATATTGGTTTAGTATTCCAAGCAAAAGATAACACTGCCGTAGAAGATACACTTAGTAAAGCAAAAATCAGTTTCCAAAAAATTGGGACTGTTGTGGAAAGTGATCGTTTAAATATTAAAAACCAAAATGATTCTTTAAGCTTATCAATTTCTGAATTGCGTGATGTTTGGTTTAAAACATCTTATTTATTAGATGCCAAACAAAGTGGCGAAGCTAAAGCTAAAGAACGTTTTGATAATTATAAAAATCAAGCCTTACAATTTAGCTTCCCTGCTAATTTTGATGGAAACAAACCAGTACTAAATACTGCAATTGGCAAAAGACCAAAAGCAGCTATTATTCGTGAAAAAGGAAGTAATTCTGAGCGAGAAATGGCTAATTCACTTTACTTAGCTGGTTTTGATGTTAAGGATGTACACATGACCGATTTAATATCGGGTCGTGAAACCTTAGAGGATATTCAATTTATTGGAGCCGTGGGTGGTTTTTCAAACTCAGACGTGTTAGGTTCTGCTAAAGGTTGGGCTGGTGCATTTAAATATAATGAAAAGGCAAAGACTGCTTTAGAAAATTTCTTTAAGCGAGATGATACGTTATCTGTGGGGATTTGTAATGGATGTCAATTATGGGTTGAGTTAGGGTTGATGGATCAAGAATTAACTCAAAAAGCAAAAATGCTTCATAATGATTCACATAAACACGAGAGTAATTTTACTTCGGTTAAAATTCAAAAAAACAACTCTGTCATGCTTTCTAATTTAGAAGGAACTACATTAGGTGTTTGGATTTCGCATGGGGAAGGAAAATTTAATTTACCTGAAACAGAAAACAACTACCATATTGTTGCTAAATACGGATACGAAGGCTACCCAGCTAATCCTAATGGCTCTAGCTACAATACAGCTATGTTAGCTACAAAAGATGGACGTCACTTGGCTACAATGCCACATATTGAACGTTCTATTTTCCAATGGAATTGGGCTAATTACCCTACAAATCGTAAAGATCAGGTTTCACCTTGGTTACAGGCCTTTGTTAATGCACGTGTTTGGATTGAAAAGCAGAAATAATAAACAGTAAACAACTGTATAAAATAAAAGCCCTGATTAAAATTCATCAATCAGGGCTTTTACTTTTATGATATATTTTATTATAAACTAACCTTTTGCTTTTTCCATTTACCTGATAAGTATTTTTCTCCCACAGATATTTCTTTTATTTCTTTAGCAGGGACTCCATAAGCTAACCTAAAATTTTCTACATCTTTGTTTACCAAAGCTCCTGCTCCTACAATACTATGCATTCCTATATGTATTGAGTGAATAATATTTGCGCCCAAACAAATTGCCGAAAAAGTGTCAATAATTACATTACCTCCTACTGTTACGCCTGGTGCTAAACTTGAATAATCGTTTATTTTACTTTCATGCCCAAAATTTACTCCCGTATTCAAAATACAGAATTCCCCTACCTTAGCTTCAGCATTCAAAGTAGCAGATGCCAATATAACACTACCTTTGCCAATGGTAACTGTTTTGCTAATTATAGCAGATGGGTGAATCACAGTAATAAATTCAAAATCAGGAACCAATCGCTTTATTTTTTCAACTAACGAAAAACGTGTCCAATTGTCCCCAATAGCTATCACACCTCTCGTTATACCTTGATCATATAATTGCGAAATCAAGTCTTCGGTTCCTAAAATTTCATAATCAAGAACTTTTTCTCCAACAGGCTTAAAAGAATCTATAAAACCATGAATTGAATATTCTTCATTAAGTTCAATAGCTTCTGCTACCACTTTACCGTGACCTGATGCTCCAATAATAAGAACTTTTTCCATTTTTTATTGAATTGAAACTGCAATCTAATCATTTAATTTTTAATACTATTATTCAATTTAATTTTACAAATCACTTATCGATATTTCTAGTATTTCAACCTTTGTTATTCATTTCATTTACCATAACTCTCCTTTTTCCTGAAGCTAACAATGGAATCTCATCCACATATTCATTTGTAATAGTAGCTTCCTTTCCTAAATATTGTTTTAAATCAGTTTTTAATTGTTCTAGTCTTAAAAATTCTTTGTCAATATTTAACTTAATATGGTATGTTCCGACTGATTTTTGAATAAGTTGACATTGTTTTAATTCGGGATAATTGTTTACTAATAAAATTAAATTTACATTTATGACTTCTCCAGAAGTATTATAAATAGTATCTATTTTTCTTCCATGAACTTTTTCTAAAGCTAGGTTTCCTTCTATTATTTTTTTTATTCCAACATCACCTGTATCATATCTAATCATTGGCATAGCATAATTATATAAATCTGTTACTACTATTCTACCTATCTTACCATCTTTCACAGGTGTGTCAGATTCTAAATTTAAAATTTCTATTAAATAACTCGCTTCATTAATTAAAAAATAATCTTTATTCAATGGCTGTTGTGCTAATATTCCGTTCTCAACGTTTGAATACCTTGATACTACATTCACATCAAAGTATGTCTTCATTTTTTGCTTAGTGTAAGTATTTAAACTTTCGGATATTGCTATCGCAGATTTTAACTTGTATGCTGGAACAGTATTGTTATTTTTATCTAAATATTTACAAATACTTTCAAAAGCAGAAGCATAGCCTAACCAACTATTTGACGCGCTACTTTTTGATAAATTAGTAAGTATTGATAATTTACATTCATCTTTCTGTAAATCAAAAACATCTATGGGCACTATATTTTGTATAAATTTTACGAGAGAAGATTTTTGTTCAAAGGCTTTCCACATTCTAAAATAAGTAATTCGAAAACCTAACCTAAAACCGGCTTTTTCAGAAAAGTATAGATTATCTGCTATATTTCTAATTTTTTTTAACTTATTCTGAAACACCTCAAAAGGTGTTCCTGTAGAACCACTTGTCCTTACTTTAAAAATTTGATTTTCAGAAAATTTAATAGATTTAAAATCATCACTATGTGCTCTAATGATATTTTTATTTACTACAGGAAAATCATTAACTGAATTGTAACTAGTTAATTTTTTATAATACTCAGTAGTAGTAATAGCATGAGTTAATATATTTTTTAGCGCAATTTGCTTCTTTTCAATTACCTCTTTATCATTAGGGTTTTCGTTTAAAAATTGAATTTCTTTAAAATACTTTTTTTTGATTCCTCTTTTAACTAAATCAATACTCCAAAAGATCTTATTCCTTAGTAATTCTGACAATTTCATAATTAAAAAATTAAGCTTCCGACATGATTTCTTTAAACAACGGATGTTTTAAATAGCCCCCATAGGCTATATCTGGAGTAACAAAAGAATTATTGTCATTACCTTCAATAATAACTGGCCCACTTGGACTAATAGCTATATCCCATCCAATAATGCGATCTGGAATATGAAGCACTGCTTTTTTTATTAAATCACAAGCTTCATTGAAAAAAGGGATTTCAAAACCATCAAAAACCACTCCTGTATCTGGGTGGCTTGTTAATTGTTCTCCTCCATATTTCATTAATTGATGACTCTTTCCTTTTAACTTGCCTTCCTCTAAATCAACGCTAACATAAAAACCACCAGAACTACCATTATCAACTACATTTCCTCCCCTACCAAATCGCATAAAAGCTGAAAGAATATGTATTTGATTATGCTTGTCTATATAAGTATCAAAACGAATTGTGTTTACACTATATTTATATATTTTATTAATCTTTTCGTGTTGTTCTATTACTTCTTGATGAATGCAATCATTTTCTAAAATATAAGATCCAAAAATTGCTAATTCATTTTTAAGGTTTTCATCTGTTAATAAAAAACATCCATTACCTCCCATTTCGGTAATTGACTTTACAAATATTTGATTTGTATTAGATTCCTTGAAAACACGCTCAAAAAAATACTTCAAATGTTCCTGAGAATTAGTATATGACGTAATTGAATTATTAAAAAATCTGCTCTTAAAATTATAACTCAATAAAGCAGGAGTAGGTAAGCTATTCTTCTCCATAAATAATGAAAAAGCTAATTTATTACGTAACAAAGAAGCATACTGAAAATGATGTAATTTTTTTGACAAAGTGATTTTATCCACTTCTGCACTACTTAAATAGTCTAAATAATTATTGCTATTTTTCCTGTATAAAAATTTTCCAAAATAAAAATATGGAAACTCCTTTTTCTTTATTCCAAAAATTATAGCTTCTTTAATTATCTGTATTATTCCCTTTCTATTCGTATCATTTGTAATAACCAAAAGTCGTTTTTTTAACAGGTATATCTTTTGTTTCATAATAAGAAAAGAGAATAATAGTTTCTAGTTAATTAGTGCTTTATATTCTTTTAGCAATTGTTGCCACACGAATGTTCTTTCATAGCTATTGACTATTACCGCTCTTGAGTTACTTCCTAAATCTTCTTTTAATTTATGATCAATTAGTAATTTTTTCATAGAACTATACAAAGCTTTAGTACTTTGTACTGGAATAATTAACCCATTAATACCTTCACTAACAATTTCATTACATCCATTAATATCTGTTACTATGCTAGGCAATCCCATTGCCCCAGCTTGCATAACTACATTTGGGAAGCCTTCTCTGTAACTTGGAAAAGTTAACACGTCTGCTATCGAGAAAAAAGGTCTAACGTCGTTCTGCCAGCCTACTGAAATAATATTCGAATTTGTATTAATTTCTGTTTCAGTATCAGGTAATAGAGGATCTAAATCTTTCTCATAAGTGCCAACTAATAATAATTTTGCTTGGTCAAATTCTACACTGATCTTTTTAAAAGCTTCAATTAATTCATTAATTCCCTTATCTTTTACCAACCTACCAACAAAAAGAAAAACTACATCTGACTGTTTTATTGATAATTGTTTTTTTAAATCTTCTTTTTCAGAATCTGAATATAAACTTGGATCAAAATATGATGTATCTATTCCATTTGAGCTTCCTTTAGCTATTACTTTTGTTTTCTCTTCTGCTATAAACTTATTCTCAACTATAATATCTTTTAAACCATATGAGTTAGGGTAAATTTTAGTTGCACATGAATAGGTAAGCTTTTCAACAAAATTTAATAATTTTCTTTTTGGACCTGTAACCACTAAAAGTGGTAATCCTGCTATAGTGTGTAACCTATTAGGCACACCCGCTAGTTTAGCGGCTAACATTCCTAGAGTTCCCGCTTTTGGTGTATGACTATGTACTATATCCGGTTTCTCTTTTTTAAAAACTTTATACAATTGATATACCGCTTTTAAATCTTTAATCGGAGTAATTTTCCGAGTCATTTCGACAGGTATAACTCGAATACCCTCATCCTCAGCTACATTATAAATAGTACTATTTATACTAGCACTTCCTTCACTAGATATCCCTAGAATTTCGTAATAATTAGACATAAATTTCAATTGTCCTTTTAATAGTCCTCCTAATGATACAGGAACAGTAGTTACTCTAATTATTTTTGCCATTGCTATAAAGCTGTTGTAATTTATGAAGGTAAATATAATGGAAAAAGTGTTTCTTCCTTTTTTATTTTGTCATGTAGTCCTTACATCTATTTAAAAAATGTAATTAAACATCGGTATGAAGTAAGTAAATTTATTCCGACAATAAATTTACATTTTTATTTAAAATTATACTACAAATAAGAATACTACGTTATCGTAAGAAAATTCGTTTACATTTACATTTTGTAGGAAATTATTGTTAAAATTATTAAAAAAATGTTAATTAAGATATTGAAAACATGTTTTTAATCGATTAATTACGTTTTTTACAGATTAAATGACGTTATTGCAACACAAATTTATAATACTCAACTAAAAGAAAACTAAAATGAAACACACATTTTATTACCTACTCGTACTTTTATCAGTTACATATTTTTCATCCTGTAGTACTGATAGCCTTGAAGAATTAGATCTAAAAAAAGATACCCCTGAAACAATTACTGGGATTGATGATCCTGAAAAAGATCCCTCCCCTAAAGAAGACCCCAAAGAATCTCCTACTAAAGAACCTGTAGCCGCTCCCCAAAAAGATCCGTTGGCTTCTTGTGATGATTTTGATTGGACAAATATTATTGATAATAAAATTACAATTGACTGCATAGTTAATCTTAATGGTAAAACTATTGATATTCCTAATAATACCACAGTGATTTATGAAGGTGGTGACGTTAAAAATGGTACATTAAATTTTGCTAGTAATGGAAAAATTGATGGTGAGCTATTAAATGCGTCACTAGATTTAAATGGAGATGTACAACTTTCTAAAGATGAATTTGAATTCATTCCTAACCGATGGGAAATTGTTGAAGGAAGGGTAAATAATGATGTTGCTAGTAAAAATAAAGATAATTTGAAAAAAAATCTTTATTATATGAAAGAGTTAGGTGCAAAAACTTTTATAATCGATAAAATTGATGCATTTTTTAAAGTAGATGAACCATCTGGGAAACCTGTTCCCACTGCTTTTGCTATTACGATACCTTCAGATTTCCATTTAAAAATGACTAATAATACTCATTTACGAATGCAACCTAATGCTTATAAGCAACCTGTTCTTTTATCCATACTAAGTGTTTCAAACGTAACCGTTGAAGGAGGGGTTTTACATGGAGAAAGAGATGAGCATGATTATTCTAGTGGTGGTACACATGAATGGCCAACTTTATTAAGTATAAAAGCTGGTCAAAACATTGTTATAAGAAATATTACTATGCAAGATGCAACTGGAGATGGAATAGCTGTTTCTGCTTTAGGACATTCTTTTGACCCTCATTATACTCAATCAAACAATGTATTGATTGAAAACAACAAATTTTTAAGAAATAGACGTAATAATATGTCTATAACTGATGGATATGATATTACTGTTCAAAATAATGACTTTATAGATGCTGGAATACACACTAACAAATCACGTGGTGTTGCTCCAGGATTTGCTATAGATATAGAACCTGTTAGAGGTTCTGATCCTAGAGGTCCATTCCAAATTGCACATGATATAATAATTAGAAACAACAGAGAAAGAGGAAGTAGAGTTGGTGGTTTTACAGTTCATACAGGAGATCGTGTTATTTTTGAAGGTAATGAAATGTCTAACGAAATTTCCTATTCTACAGCTACAGAGATTACTATAAGAAATAACACATTCAATGCTATTACCGAAAAAATAAAAAACAATGGTACTGCAATTGTGGCAGGAAGATTTGATAGATTTGAAAGAAATTTTGGTAGCAAAGTATATGGTAATACTATTACTGGATATTCTACAGGAATAAAAATGTCAAATACTGATTTAGAAGTTTATGAAAATAAAATTTTTGAATGTAAAACAGGTTTAAGTATTGAAACAATAACGAATTCTAAAATTTACGAAAATAAAATAACTAGCAAAAGAGCTAAAAGTGATGGTATAATGAATTCTGCTCAAGCCAAATATTTTGACAATATTATTGTTAGTAAAAATATAATAGATGTAATGAGAGCTGCGTTCTTATTTTCTGGTATAAATGACGAAGCTGATCAAAGTAATTACAGTTTTAGTGTAAGTGGGAACATGTTTATAAAAAATGGAGCAACCTTTAATTCTACAAATGGTTTTTCCTTCAATGATAATAATTTCAAAAATGGTGGTATTAGAATTGAGAATTCTGAGAATGGTGAGCTAAAGAATAATACAATCAAATCTACTTCATCTCATGGTGTAAGATTAGATAGAGGTTGTAAAAATATTAAAATTGAAAATCACAAAATTTCTGTTACTGGCAATTTCAAATGTATCACTCAAACAGCAAATGATGGTATAGATATTGAAATTATAGACATACAATGTGAAGGTTAGTAAATAAATTTTAATCAACTAATTTTTTAAAAAGCTCAATATAAGATGTTACCATTATGTTAATATCAAAATATTGAGCTTTTTTTATACATTGAGTTGCTACTTTAGCAGAAAAAGTATCATTATTTAACAAATCTATAATAGTATCAGCTAATTCTTTATAATTACTATCTTCAAAAACAATCCCAGAACCATCAACAATATCCCCTAACCCAGGTGTATTTGATGCTATAAAAGGTTTCCCCGATGCCATTCCTTCAATGCATGATAGAGATAAGCCCTCATAATGCGATGATAAAGCCACTATATCTACTGACTTTAATAAACGAGGCACATCATTCCTGATTCCTAAAAAGAATACTCTATCTTCTATTTGTTCTGTTTTTATAAAATTTTTGTATTCTTCAATTAAAGGACCGCTCCCTACTAATAGTAATTTTACATTTTTAGGCAATAATTGAATTGCTTTTATCAACGTTTTTTGATCCTTTTGAGGTGTAAAACTAGCTACTTGCAACACTAATTTATCCAAATCTTCAAAACCAAGCTCTTCTTTTGTATAAGCTATTGCTTGTTGAATCTTTTTAAGATCAATACCATTGTGGATTTTTGTAATACGTTTTGTTTTTTCATTAACACTTAAATGTTTCTTTAAATTAACATCAACTGCTTCAGAAATTGTAACTGTTTTTTTGAATTGTTTATATACTAAACGATCAATTATTTTAAATATAAAAATTGATCTCCTTCTATTAGTAGTATTATGCTCTGTGAATATAATAGGCTTCTTTTTTAAACTAAAAAAGTTTGCAAATGCCACCCAATAAGATACTGGGAATAAATGTGCATGAATTATATCGTAGTTTTTGAAAAAAGATTTTATTTTAAAAACATGTAATGGATTATAAATATTTCCTACTAAACTATAAACTTGAATAGTATTATTAGCTATTTTTAAACTATCAAATAATGGTGTTTTTTCTCCATTTAAAAGTAGTATATTAATTTCAATCCCTTTTTTTGCGAACAATAATGAAGTTTCAACTACAAGTTTTTCTGCTCCTCCTGCTCCTAACGAATTTATAACCTGTAAAACTTTCATTTTTTAACTTTGTTTATATATAAAACATAACTATACAATAGTATTCCAAAAGGAATGGCCAGAATGGTTAAAAAAGGCTTTGATGTTTTACGTAAAAAATTAATATCACATAATTGTATACTATGTGATACATAATGAACAGCATTTTTAAATTTTACTTTAAAATAATTTGAATGTTTTAGTGTAACTAACCTAGCATATTGAAATCCTTTTGGGTGCCTAAAATACTGTTTTATAATATTCCTAGAAGATCCATCTTCCATATATTCTACTATACATAACACTTTATTCAAACAAAGAAACTTATATTCTTTACCTATTAATAAATATAAAATGCCCAATGGAACAAAACGTTCTCCTTCAAAAACAGGATAAGGATCATATTCTTTAACAATACTTGAAACTAAGACCATTTTTTTATCTCCAGAAATTTTATATTTATAATAAATTTCTTCTAAAGTTGTCTCTGTAAGCTCTTTGGGAAATTTATTTCCGATTATTTCACCATTTTTATAGGCATCAAGCCCTATAAAACCTGCAATTCCTTTTTTATCTCCTATTGATTTCCAAAAAGAAATAATATGATTTACCGCGTCATCTGGCATAAAATCATCCGAATCAATACAAACATTTAGTTCTGTTTTAATCAATCTATATGCTGCATTATGTCCCCCATGCATTCCAGTGTTTTCCTGATAATGATATTGAATTGAAATTGCATCTTCTTTAATCCATGATTGTACTAGATTTTTTGTATCATCCGTTGACCCATCATCAATAATCAACCAAACAAAATCATTATTACTTTGCCTTTTCAGACTTTCATAACACTGCCCTAAACAATATGCTCTATTATATGTAGGTGTAAAAATAGTAAGTGTTTTCATTTTAAAATTTTATTAGCCATAATAAACTAGCCACATTAAATAGGTAAACGAAAAATAGGCTATAACAACTTTTGCTATAACTACTTCTTGAAATTCAAAAAATTGCTTTTTTAGAAAAGGATAAATAATGATAATTGCCATCAAAAACCAGGATAAATAAGCAAAACGATTTGAAAAATTGGCTCTAATTACCAAAATCCAAAAACTATTACAAATCAGATATACTCCATAAATTTGATTGTAAAACTTATCTTCAAATTCATTTTTTATTACAAAATACCATCCTGTGAATACTGCAAAAGAACTGTAAAAAATAAAATCCCAACGAAAGCCTGTTTTTCCAACGTTTTCTACTGTTGTATTTTCACTCAAATAGGCTGCTAATCTATCATCTCCAAAACCTAAAACAGTAAAAACACTAATCAAAGCCCCACCTATGACAAATGATAAGGGTATAGAAAATAACCAGGCTTTAATATAAGTCATAGGTTTATTATAAAACAAAGTCACTATATAGGCCATTATTGGCAGCAAAAGTGTTTTGTGGAATAAAGCTGCTAAAACAAAAAACAATAACATTAATGCTTTTTTATTATAATAACACAACCCCCATAAAAACATAGATGTAGCCACTCCATTTCTAATACCATTTACTCCGTATGTATAAAAAGAAAATGACACCAAAAACATAAAAAAAGCATAAAACCAATATTCTTCAAAATGTATTTTTGAAATTAAATACATTGGAAAAATGTATAAAAACTCAGTAATAAAAAAAAAACCATATACACTTGTAAAATTTGATAAAAACTTTATGTAGTAATGAAATACAAAATCTTTTTTAATTGTTACAGGTTCTCCTAGACTATAAGCATTAAAATACTTAGAATAAGTTCCCATATCACCAAAATAGCGGCCACTTATGGGGCGTAATCCTAAGTAAGCAATTGACAAAAATAACAACACAAAACCTACCGTTTTTAAAAACAAAATATTCTTTGGGTCATCAATATCTAAAGTGTAGGCATGTATTAAGTTTGCCAATACTAAAAAAAGGCATACATGTACATAAATAGAATAATAATGTTCTAAAGGAATTAAAGTTATCATTTAAGCTGTCCTTTTAATTCACTTGCAAGCTTTTTCGATCTTATGCTAACTCCATCTCCATTTAAATGATATGAGGTATCATAGAACAGTACATCTTTGTAAACATGATCTTTTGGTGAATCTAATATGTTAAAATTCCCATATTTTTTTAGTGCCTTTTCTATAGCTAAAATTGTTTTTTTATTCTTTGTATAGGTTGACCTACATAAACTAGGAAATGATATAAAAAACTTAGCTCCTTTTCTTTTAATTTGATCATTAACTGAATTTAAAAATTCAATTACATCAACATTAACCACTCCATTGAAATTATAAAGCTTTAAATCTTCATTTTTATCATCCCAATGTGTATAATGATCTCCAAATTTATTAATTGAAAACTCGGTGTAATTTTTTTCCGAATTCGTTCTTCGTGGTTTATTTTTCGCTTTATTATACACAAAAGATTTTATTTTATCAAACGAAAACTGTGGTATAAATTCTGAAATACTAGCTAATTGCTGAAACGATATTAATTTTAAATTACTTGGCTTAACGGTTAATGAAAATAATAAGGGTTCTTTTCCGTAATAATTATCACCAATAAAATGTGAATATTCTGGAGATAACACAATGACATCACCCTCATTAACAAATTGCAAAACATCTTCAATAATATATTTTAAACCATAACCTGCATGTATAGCATGATTAACTACAGGATAATTTAAATCATCTTGTAGAATTTGACTATTAAATCCAAAAACTACATTTGAGCCACCTGTTAGCACTACTTTTGGTTGTTTATTTTGTTGCAATAAATTATGTTTAGCAACTAAACTATAATCCACACTGCGAACAGGATTATTATTGGGAAGTATCAAACCTACAAAAACAAAAAGAAATACACCTATGGCAAATACAACACTATATTTTATAAAATGCTTCATCATTAAAATTGAAAATAAATAAATTCTTGTTTTTCTGCACCAAACCAAAATATGATTATGATCAAAATATAATAAATTAACCAACGGCTAAATTTATTCATTTTTAATTCATTCATATACAATCCATGTTTATTATTTCGTTGGAACCATTCAACAATTACAAGAACAATTATAAAAACCAAAGGTTTTAAGCTTACTTCGGGTACAGAAATTATAGATGAAGAAATCATATTTTTTATATAACTGAATGCTGAATGGACATTAGGTGCTCTAAAAAATATCCAAGCTATCAGTGTTATAAAAAACGTAAGTATTATTTTGATAAACTCTTTAGGCTCTACAAAAATACTATTTGATGCAATCGCATTAGTATTTACTCTATTTTTATTGAGTAATAGAAGGGGTAAAAAATATAATGCATTTAATAATCCCCATATTATAAAGGTCCAATTTGCACCATGCCAAAATCCACTAACAATAAAAATAATAAATGTATTTCTCACTTTCATCCAAACTCCTCCTCGGCTTCCTCCCAAAGGAATATACACATAATCTCTAAACCAGGTTGTTAATGATATATGCCATTTTCTCCAAAACTCAGCTATATCTCGGGAAAAATAAGGGAAAGCAAAATTTTGCATTAAGTTAAATCCAAATAAGCGTGCCGTTCCTATGGCAATATCAGAATATCCTGAAAAATCTCCGTATATCTGAAAAGCAAAAAACAAAGCTCCTATAAAAAGCGTACTACTATTAAAATCCGTATAGCTATCAAAAACTTCATTTACTATTATAGCGCAATTATCTGCAATAACAATTTTTTTAAAAAGTCCCCATAATATCTGCCTTAAACCATCTTTAGCCTTTTCTAAATCAAATGTTCTTTTAGTGTAAAATTGAGGTAATAAATTAGTAGCTCGCTCTATTGGACCTGCTACTAATTGAGGAAAAAAACTAACAAACGAAAAAAATGCTATTGGATCTTTGGTTGGCTTTAACTGTCCGCGATACACATCAATAGTATAACTCATTGTCTGAAAAGTATAAAAACTTATTCCTACAGGTAATACAATATCTAATGTTAAAGTATCTATTTGGTAACCTAATGATAGTAAGCCTTCTTTTAAAGAATTGGAAAAAAAATTAAAATATTTAAATACCCCTAAAAAACCTAGATTTATTAGCATACTTAAAGTTAACCACTTTTTTTTATCCTTTTTTTGGTTAGTCTTTTCTATAAAAATCCCACAATAAAAATCTATGATAGAGCTAAAAATTATTAAAGATAAAAACCTCCAATCCCACCAACCATAAAAAATATAACTAACTACTAAAAGTAAAAAGTTTTGAAGCTTAATAGTTTTATTAAAAACAAACCAATACAACAAAAAAACTGTTGGTAAAAAAATTAAATATTGAATTGAATTAAAAATCATACTGCTATATTATACTTTTTCATATTCAAAAATATTCAACCATTTATTCATTATTTTTTCGTCACTAAACCTTTTAACATTCTTATAGGCTTTTATTCCCATTTCAAATCTTTGCTTTGGATTTTTAATTAAATATATTATTTCTCTTGCCAAGTCTTCTACATCATTATATTCAACTAAAATTCCATCGACACCATCTTTTATTATATTTCTTGGACCTGTAGGGCTATCAAAAGAAACTATTGGCAAACCACAACTCATTGCCTCTAGAAGAACCATTGGAAAACATTCAGTTATTGATGTCATTGCATACAATGAAGCATTCAACATTTCATTTTTTAAATTATCTGTTGCCCCTTTTAACGTAACTTTATTTTCTAAACCTATTTTTTTTATTTGTTTTTCTAATACTTCTACATAGCTAGGTTCCCCATCTCCATATATATCTAAGTTCCAATTAGGGTAACTTTCATTAACTATCTTCCATGCCATAATTAATTTTTCAAAACCTTTTACTGGTGCTATCCTTCCTGCACTTATTACCCTATTGTTACTTAATTCTGAAATACCATCTGGAAAAAATGATAAAGCATTAGGTATTACAATCTTATTATTTGATTTATAATAATTAAGTTCATCTTCATTTAATAACGCTAAATAATTATATTTAGACTCAAAAAAATCTACAACTTTGTACATTATTTTTTTTATCAGAGAAGAATTATTTTGTCTATTATGATAATAAAAATGTCTAGAAGAATGATATTCTTTTATTAAAATTTTATTCGAGCATAATAATGGCATAAAATAAAATCCAAACTCATAATTACAAACAACAACAATATCTGGATCTATTTTATTGATAATTTTATTTAATTTTTTAAAATGTTTAAATACATTTTTAAAATTTATTGGATGAAAAAAACTTAAACTTCTATCATAATTTATCCCTAAATCATGAAACGATACATTATCACTCATTCCATAACAAACTGGTTGATTTTTCTGTTGAAATGTAATTACATTTAATTCTATATCAGTTTTTTCATTTAAATAATTTAATTTATTTGAAATAACCCTTTCTAAACCTCCATGTAAATAAACTTGATCTGTATAGTAAACTATCTTCATCATTTGCATTTAAATAAAACTAACTATTGTTTTTTATTAGCATTCTTCTAAAAAAAACAATTAAAAAAAACAATTGTTTTCTGTTAGCAAAATAAACAAATAATCGCTTTTTGAATTTCATATTATTTGAATTCAGAGGATATATCGATTCTTTTTTAAGATCTTTTATTACTCCTTTTATTGTTAAATAATCATAATTGAATCTAAATAAACTAAAAAATAGACCATACAAATAGTTATTTAGCCAAAATTTAAAAAATATATTTCTATTGATATTGCTTTTCTTTTTAAGAAATTGATTTAACTTAAGAGCTATAACAACACTATCATTGGCTAAATTTAACAAATGACTTTTACTTCTTTTATTACTTACTGAATTTAAATTAACTACATAATTATATGGGGTCAATTTAGTCGTAATTATTTTATTTGATAAATAGTGTAATTTAAAACTAAACTCAAAATCTTCTGCAGTAATAACACTTGTATCAAAAAGAATTTTTCCTTTCTCAATTATCTCTTTTTTTATTATTTTAAAGCATACGGAATTTACATAAACTTTTTTTTCTATAAGATCTTGACTATTCAATACTTCATTTTCATATGTTATACTTGAATATACATCCCCTTCAGCAGAAACTATTTTATGACCAAATAAAAATATATCTGGTTCTTCCTTCAATAATATTTTATACGCCTCGCTTATAAAATTAATATCAATGTAATCATCTGAATCAACGAACCATAAATATTTACCTTTAGCTTTTTTAATACCTAAATTTCTTGTCTCACTAACACCGCCATTTTCTTTATTATCTAACTTTAAAAATTGATATTCTTGACTTAATATCATTAATTTATTCAGGCTATTGTCTGAGGAACCATCGTCGATTAAAATTAATTCAATATCACTATAATCTTTTAACTGATCTGCTATAGATCTAACGCATCTTTCTATAAAATTTTCAACATTGTATACAGGTATTATTATGGATAGTAACATATTAAATTATCAAATAAATTATTTTTTATAGTAATATTTTTGCCTCAATTTTAACAAACCTGAATATTTCACAAAACTATTAATGGTTTTAACACCAAAAATTTTCATCAATTTTTTTTTTATGCTTGGTAAAAAAATCTGTTTTTTTGGCACCCAAGACATCGCAAAATGATGTATCGAATAGGTATTATCTGTTTTTTCAATAACACCCGTTCCATGATTTTTAGCACAAAAGTAATCTTCTGGAAACATATACAAAGTTTGAATATCTTGCTCTTGTTTTTCTGCAGTAATAATTTCTGGAAATACTTCTTTTAAAGTTTTGATTTGACTAATTTGAGACATCATTATTCTAGGTAAAGTTTGTGTATTAAATGTCCCTTCGGGATTTATAAATTCTTTCCCATCATAATAGTCCAAACACTTTTTTAGCCAATCAGCATTTTTCTCTGCTCCAAAAATACCTGCTTCTATAATTCCTTTTCCCTCTGTTCCTATAAAATAAGGACGCTTTAATAAATCATCAAAACTTTTTACTACTTCAATATCAGTATCCATATAAATACCTCCATAATTATAAACAGCATATAATCGAATAAAATCAGCTGCAAAAGCATACTTTTTGGTTTCGAATGCTTGTTTTACCCATATGCTATCCTCTAAATTGAACCTATTGGTATCCCAATGAATAAATTCATAATCGGGTAATTTTTCTTTCCAAGTATCAATACACTTTTGTATAAGTGGTGGATATTCATCAGTACTCAACCAGCAGAAATGTATAATTTTAGGTATCATATTTTACTTGTTTTTATAATTTAATATAAAATTAGGGATCAGTGTTTTAATAGCTATCTTGGTAATATTAAAATCTCCAGTATAATATTTAAACGACTTTAAAATATTAAAAAAACCATTAATTTTTTGAGAAATATTTCCCTCACACAAAGTATATGCTTTTCTATAGTAAAACCTATGCAAAAGATACTTCCATTCTTTATTTGTAAACAATTGTTTATGTTTTATTTCAAAGGAGTGCAATGTATGTAATGCTTCAATAATTTTATTACTTGCAGATAATGAAATTCTAAAATCATTGTGTTCAACCAAAGTCAATAATTGTTTATCAAGTATGCCTATTTTATAACCTTGTTCTAAAAATTTATAATGAAAATACTTGTCCTGAAACCTAGGTATTTCTGAAAAACCTTTTAATTTAACAAATACTTCTTTTTTTATTAAAAGCATCGAGGTAAACAAGTTTCCATCTAAAATAGTTTCTTTTAAATCTATTCCTCTTGCTTTATTTTCTCTGGAGATAATTTGTTTATGATCTTCATCAATTCTAAACATGGAACACATACAAGCGTCAAATGATCTATTCTTATTTAAAAATTCTAACTGTTCTTCTATTTTAGTAGGCTCATAAAAATCATCATCGTCTAAAAATGCAATTACATTTCCATTGGCTTTATAAGCCCCTGTATTTCTAGCGGCACAACCTCCCTTATTAAATTCGTGCTCAATATACCTGATGAATTGTTTGTCAATATATGGCTGTAACATTCTCTTAGTATCCTTCCTAAACTCATCATCATTATTATCATCGACTACAATAATTTCAATTGACCTATGTGTTTGCTTAAGTACACTATCAATAGCAATAGGCAAACGTAAACTTCTTTTATATGTAGGAATAATTACTGATACCAACATAAACTATAAATTAGGGTGTTTTTTTGAAAAATAAGCGTCGTTAGAGATCATTTTTTTTAAACTTTCAATATCTCTTTCTGCTAAAGTACGTTGTCCTTTTCCTACTACAATTTCTCCAACTCCTACATCTTTAGATACTGTAGTTCCCATTCCTATAATAGCACCATCTGCTATAGAAATACCCGGAAGAATATTTACATTTTGACCAATCCATACGGCCTTTCCAATCGTAGTTTTTCTTTTATCATAAGTATCATCATAAGGTACTAAATTGTCCGATTTGTAACTATGGTTCCCTGAATGTATACATACATTTCTACTAATAACTGTTCCATCACCTATTTGCACTCCACCAATAGCCATAATAAAACAATTATCACCTATACGTACATGATTCCCAATTTCTAAATTTTCAGGATGATAAATAGTTCCTCCCGCCTTAAATAATACATTTTTTCCTAAATTTTTAAAATGTGGTTTTTGAGAGTTTATTACAAAATCATCTATCTCTTTTTTTAAATAGCCCCAATATAAAGCTGCAATTTTTTTTGATATATATGTAAGTATTTTTCGCTTCATATTACCTCTTAAATTTTAAAAAAAGTTTTTTTTCATATTCGTTTAACACGAAAAAATAAGTCATTCCTAAATACAAGACAGCATATAATGATGCTTTTAGCATAAAATATCCCCAACTAAGTCCAAACAAATTATTTATAAAATACCCTATACTTAAAGAGATTAATAAAATAAGGATCAATTTCCCAAAGGTTTCTTTAAAAAAACTCTTCATATCTAAATTTAGCTTTTTATCAAAATACCAATTCATTATTATTTGAGATATCACCCAAAAAATAGAGTAACTCCATGTTATTGCCCAATAGCCATAGTATGGAGATAATAATGCTCCCAGTAAAATTCCTAGTGAGATTGTAAAAAAATATACTTTTGCTTTAAACTTAAATTTCCCAGTGGCTTCGATTAATGAATTAGCGAAATTTTGAACCAATGGCAAAACATATGCCGTCATTATTATCACAGTTATTAAATAAGAATCTTTGTACTCTGGTCCTACCCATAATTCAATAAAATCCTGACCAAAAAGTATAAATTCTGCCCAAATGAAAATTAATAGAAAAGTTAGTATCCTTCCTACTTTTACAAACATCTCAGTCAATTCTTGTCTTGAGCTATTTTCTTCAACCATGAAAGTAGCTTTTGGCAAAAAAACACTATTTATAGCTCCTGCAAAAGCTCCAAAATACCCACTTAAAACAATCCCTATTGCAAATATCGCTACAGCCTCGGTACTAATTGTTACACCTAAAATCATTTGTCCTGATTTCCAAAAAAGCTGACCAATCATTGCAAAAACAAAAATCCAAACCGAATAATTAAAAATAGTACGAATCAGTTCTTTATCAAAAATTACTAACTTTATTTTAACTTTCATAATTTTTAAAACATAGTACATGTTTACAAAAATTATCAATATGTTTAAACCCGTATCAATGGCTACAATTGATATTGATTTACCACCATAAAGTAATATAGTTACTACTAATAATGATCGAATCACATATCTTACTATATTCACCAATCTAGGAAAAACAAATTCTTCATAACCACTACAAATCCCTGTAAATGCCTGACCTGGTAATGTAATAGACATATTTAAGACTAATAGTAACATTAATATTTTTGCCTTTTCAAGCTCTTCTAAACTTAAAGAGCTTCCAAAAATAGATTCTATATTAAAATAAGCTAACGAACCTAATATTAATACAAAAAATGAAATTACTGTATAAATTAAAAAAACAGTTGCTAAAAAGTTTTTTTCACCTTCTTTATCTTTATTAGCTCTATATTTTGCTACAAATCGAACTATAGTATTACTTAAACCAAAATCTAAAAGAGAAATATACCCTACAAAAGAACCCAATAATATATATAGACCATACTCCGATTGTCCTAAACTTTTTATGATAAAAGGAGTAAGCAATAGACCTACAATATTTGTTAAAAATATTGTAGCGTAAGATAAAATAGCTCCCTTTTTTAATTGACTCAAATTCTACTGTTTTAATTAATATTGAATGTAATTGTTGTACTTATTGAAATATCATATCACAATCTCCCATCTACTTTTTCTTTCAAAATGCCTTTCACATCATACAAAACCCCATTAGGAATAAGTAATGATTTCAAATCTAACTCCAAATACTCTTTATGAGCCACTGTTAATACAACAGCATCAAACTTTTGAACAGGTAACGTATTCGTTGTTTCTAAACCATATTCATGCTTTACTTCTTCTGTATTTGCCCAAGGGTCATATATAGTCACGTTTGTTCCAAAATCATTTAAGTTATTTATGACATCAACTGCACGTGTATTCCGAACATCAGGACAATTCTCTTTAAAAGTAATCCCTAGTACTAAAACATTCGCTCCTTTTATTCGAATATCATGTTTTACCATCAGTTTTATTATTTCAGATGATACATACTGCCCCATACTATCATTTAATCGACGGCCAGCTAAAATAATTTCTGGATGATATCCAAACTCTTGAGCACGTTGTGCTAAATAATAAGGATCTACACCAATACAATGACCACCAACTAAACCTGGTTTAAATGGTAAAAAATTCCATTTTGTCCCCGCAGCTTCTAAAACTGCATGCGTATCAATATCCATTAAATTAAAAATTTTAGCCAACTCATTCACAAAAGCAATATTGATATCTCGTTGTGAATTTTCAATCACTTTAGCCGCTTCGGCAACTTTTATTGTTGGTGCCAAATGTGTTCCAGCTGTAATTACAGAATTATATAATTCATCTACTTTTTTTCCAATTTCTGGAGTGGAACCTGCGGTTACTTTTAATATCTTATCTACAGTATGTAATTTATCCCCTGGGTTAATACGTTCTGGAGAATAACCTGCATAAAAATCATCGTTGAATTTTAAACCACTTACTTTTTCTAGTACAGGAATACACTCTTCTTCTGTTACTCCAGGATATACTGTAGATTCATAAATTACTATATCTCCTTTCTTTAATACCTTTCCTACCGTCTCACTAGACTTGTATAAAGGAGTTAAATCTGGTCTGTTATTTTTATCAACAGGAGTTGGAACCGTAACAATATAATAATTACAATCACTAATATCCCCTAAATCATTGGTACAATATAAACCTTGTGAATCATTAGCAGATTGCTTTAAAACAGCATTTAAAACTGTATCGTCAACCTCTAATGTTGAATCATTCCCGGACTGTAATTCTTTTATTCTATTTTCATTTATATCAAAACCTACCACTGAATATTTAGTAGCAAAAAGTCTTGCCAAAGGTAAACCTACATATCCTAAACCAATGATTGCCATCTTAATACCTTTCATAACCTAACTTATTTTAAATTTTCCCAATACCAATCCACCGCTTCTTTCAAACCTGATTTTATATCAAATTTTGGATCGTAATTTAATAATGATTTTGCTTTATCTACAGAAGCTAATGAATGCGGTACATCTCCTCTACGTTCTGGTCCAAACTTTATTTCAACACCTGCAATTTTTGGATCATACATCGATAAATTTTCTTTTAAAAGTGAAGTCAACTCATTTAATGTAGTACGCTCACCAAATGCAGTATTATATACATTATTTAAAGCTTCCGAATTATCTGAAGCCATAGCTAACATATTCATTTGAATTACATTATCTATATATGTAAAATCTCTGGAATATGATCCATCCCCATTAATTACAGGTGATTCATGTTTCATGAGTTGCATAACAAATTTTGGAATAACAGCTGCATATGCTCCGTTAGGATCTTGCTTACGACCAAACACATTAAAATAACGTAAACCAATAGTATCCAGGTTATACGTTTTCTTAAAGTTATTCGCATACAATTCATTTACATATTTAGTAATTGCATATGGAGATAATGGATTCCCTATTTTATCTTCTACCTTAGGCATGGAAATTGAATCTCCATATGTAGAAGAACTTGCTGCATAAATAAAACGCTTTACATTATTATCCCTTGCCGCTACCAACATATTTAAAAAGCCACCAACATTTACGTCATTTGTTGTAATAGGATCATTAATTGATCTTGGAACAGATCCTAATGCGGCTTGGTGTAAAATAAAATCCACACCATTACACGCTTTTTGACAATCTTCAAGATTTCTTATATCACCTTTGATAAAAGTAAAATTTGGATTTTTTTCTAAAGGAATAATATTTTTTTTGTGTCCTGTCGCAAAATTATCAAATGCTACTACTGTACTACCGATTTTTAACAAGGATTCACAAAGATTAGACCCAATAAAACCTGCTGCTCCAGTTACAAGTATTTTTGAAGATTTTAATAATGCTAATTGTTCATTAGTCATAGATAGAGAGTATTACGTTTTTTATACCAAAACCATTTTTATGGCAGCGCTAAAGTATGTCTAAAAATGTAAGAAAACAACCCCAAAAAATTAATAAAACTTTAACTCTCTTAACATTATACATTTTACAATCACTTTTTTTTCCATAATCAAAAGATATGCAAAATAGCTTTACAACGGTTCAAAAAAATATAAAACACTAAAAAACAAAAATTTAAAAAAAGCAAAAATTTAAAAAAAGCAAAAATTAAATTCATAATTTACAATTGATATTTAATAACAGTAAAAAACCATCTATTAAATAGATGGTTTTTTACTGTTATTAAATATTTTAAAATTAACAATCCCAAAGAAACTTATAAAGTCTAAATACTAAAATTATTTAATCTGAAATTATTCAATTACGATTTGTTCATACGTTTGTTTTCCCTCACCTGTATCTTCAATATTTATTATGTATATCGATGGTGGTAAATTTTGCACATTTATACGTATTTGATCATTTTCAATTACTTTTATATCCTCGGTAACTTCTTCCCCTAGCAGATTAAAAATTTTAATTTCCAAATTACCAGATGTATCTTTTGTAGTTATATTTAATATATCATCCGCTGGGATTGGAAAAATTGCCACTGATAATTCTTTATCAAAATCATTAAGCGATAAAGCGTCACAATCCTCTTGTGCTACTCTAGTGACTTTTATTGAATTTGATAAATTATAATTACCCCCTAAGTCTGCAGCGTTTTTTCCTACTTCAGCTCCAGTTAATGAACCGTCATGACTTAAATGCCATACCAAACAAACTCCTACTCCAGCGGCATCAAAATCTGGAATGGTAAAACTTGGAGGAGTACCTAATATGTTTAAATCTTCGTCGGTAATTACCCAAACCATTTCTGATCCTACAGCACCTTCTAAAACTATATCATCGGCGCCTATATTATCGGCTTCGCCGTCCACACAAAAAGTAAATGGACCTCCAGTTATTGTTCCTCCGTCCACGGATGCTGATCTGGTCACTTTTATAGAATTTGATAAATCATAATTACCGCCTAAATCTGCAGCGTTTTTTCCTACTTCAGCTCCGGTTAATGTACCGTCATGACTTAAATGCCATACCAAACAAACTCCTACTCCAGCGGCATCAAAATCTGGAATGGTAAAACTTGGAGGAGTACCTAATATGTTTAAATCTTCGTCGGTAATTACCCAAACCATTTCTGATCCTACAGCACCTTCTAAAACTATATCATCGGCGCCTATGTTATCAGCTTCACCATCAACAATAAATTCAAAGGGACCTCCAGTAATTGTTCCACCATCTACAGATGCGGATCTGGTCACTTTTATAGAATTTGATAAATCATAATTACCCCCTAAATCTGCAGCGTTTTTTCCTACTTCAGCTCCGGTTAATGTACCGTCATGACTTAAATGCCATACCAAACAAACTCCTACTCCAGCGGCATCAAAATCTGGAATGGTAAAACTTGGAGGAGTACCTAATATGTTTAAATCTTCGTCAGTAATTACCCAAACCATTTCTGTACCTACAGCACCTTCTAAAACAATATCATCGGCGCCTATGTTATCTGCTTCACCATCAACAATAAACTCAAATGGGCCTCCAGTAATTGTTCCTCCGTCCACAGATGCTGACCTGGTTACTTTTATAGAATTTGATAAATCATAATTACCCCCTAAATCTGCAGCGTTTTTTCCTACTTCAGCTCCGGTTAATGAACCATCATGACTTAAATGCCATACCAAACAAACACCTACTCCCGCCGCATCAAAATCTGGAATGGTAAAACTTGGAGGAGTACCTAATATGTTTAAATCTTCGTCAGTAATTACCCAAACCATTTCTGACCCTACTGCACCTTCCAAAACAATATCATCGGCGCCTATGTTATCGGCTTCACCATCCACAATAAACTCAAATGGACCTCCAGTTATTGTTCCTCCATCTACAGATACTTGCCATTGATCGACTCCATTTTCTGAACCGTCCGAAATATACATATATGGACCTTCTCCCATAATGAAATCTCCTTTTTCCCAAAGACCTTGAGTTATCGCCAAACTTTCTCTGATATTTCCGCCAACTTTCCATTGTACGAAATCAACAACAGCAGATGCTGTGGTGAAACTAGGCGAGTTATAAAGAGACAAACCGCTTCCCTCAACTGGCATTACATATGGCAATACTATACTTTGTGTCGCTGGTAAATTAATTAACCCACTTATAGGTGTTAAATCTCCTATTTTTTTATAAGTCCCCGGTCCCAAGCAAAGCCAATAATTATTCAAATCAACGGCTTGGTTACCAAAATTTGTTATGGTTACTTGGTTCGTTTCTGTATTTACGTTTGTAAATCTCGGAATTACATTCGCATTAGTTACCAATATTCCTCCCAAAAAAGCAATAAAAAATAATACAATTAGTTTTTGTTTGTGTAAAAAACGTTTCATGATTATACAATTTAATTAAACAAAATTTTCATCTTGCCGCAAAATTATAATCAAATAAAGCCTTCACATGTTAGCTACCTAACATTATTAAAATTAATGTGTTAAATAAATTACAATTAACAATTATTAACAAAAAAAGCATCAAAATTTATTTGATGCTTTTTTTAAAACGTATTAAAAAACTATTTTTTTTGTACTTCAATATTTTTAAAGCATAACTTATTAATTCTTTTTTTGATTTCATGTAGTAAGCTTCAAACACCTCATATTGCTCCCTTAAAACCTGATGACTATCCCTATAAATTATATCACATTCAGTACCTACACATTCAGTACCTACACATTCCAAAATCCCTCCAATTTTATTATCATGTGCCTTTATTTCTTCTATTAAAATTTCAGATTTTACTTTTAAATCTCCCATCTTATTTTCTAGAAAGGCATGTGTATTAAACAGATCTTCTGTATAAGGGTCAAATGAAATAGAATTCAATAAATCATTCCTTATAAAATTTATCTCATAATTAATAAACTCTAACTTGGTTAACCAGCCTTTAATACTCTCATGAATATCTTCAACACTTTTGTCTATCGTTAAAAAAACCTCCTCCATAATCCATATTTTTTAAGTTAAAACATAAATTTACAGTTAAAATATCATCTTATCGATATTAATTATTAAACAATTAACATAATTGATATTAAAAACAAGACAAAAACTTGATTATACTAATAATAAGTTACTTAGAATAGATTTTATTTAATTTATCTATAAAAGGGCAGAACTCTATTTATCAAACAATGGTCAGTAAATAATCCTCGGAGCAAGCCCACGAGGCATTAAAATAATTTTAGCTGATTATCTTTTTTCAAAACCTTATACTCTTCTTCAATCCCTTGATTTTTGACATATTTTGCAATCATCTGTTCTGTGCCATGTTGACCAACTGTATTAACAAAATACCCCTTGCCCCAAAATTCGCCTCCCCATAATTGTTTTTTCACCTCTGGGCAACGTCGAAAAACTTCCCGTGCTATCAAAATACTACTCTTCTATATTTAGCACTACTCACCAAATGATACAGCAAAACTGTAACATTATGACTCTTATGGATATATTTACTATTTTGGGACATCGAGTCACAAAATAGTAATAATTAACGAGGCAAGCCTCGAGGTATTAAACCTGATAGCGAATAAAATTAATCTATCATTGAATATTTCACTTTATAAATAAACCTAAATATCTACAAGCTTTTTTTCTTTTAGATTTGCTTGTTCAACAAATAAATCTTTAAATAATATTTCGGCTAATTTTTTAGAAAAAGTAGCTATCCTACCTCCATGTTCCACATGCCAAATAGCTTTATTATCAATTACATTACCACTTAATAAAGGGCCATTTATATAAAATGATTTAGATGCTTTCATATTATTATCAACACAAAAACCTCTGTTTGATTTGTTTAATTTACAAATTCCATTACTCATCAAATTTATTAAAAGGGTATTTTCATTTTGTTCATGTTTAATATCACACCCTCCGGTACAATTAATTATAATATCTATGGAATCATTTATAGAAGTCGTTATATTTTCTTTTGAAATATACATTACTTCCATTTTAGTCTCATTAATATTTATCCCTGAAAATTTCCCCGCCATATAGGTTATTCTCTTTTCTTTTTCTAAATCTAGAACAACCTGAGAATAATGCTCCCCTGCTTCTCTTTGTCTTTTCCCTATTTCATTTCCATAAAATGAAGCAAACTGCTCTTTTTCTTCGTGGTTTAACTTTTTTAGTAAATCATGAAGTATTAATGAAATTGGTTGTATAGAATAAATCGCACTTATATTATTTTCTTCAGCAAAGTCAAGGTCATTTTTACAAGCTTCCGCTATTTTAAAAGCTTTTACAACTGTATCAGAATTAAGTAAATTTATAAGATGAATTGGAATAAATTTTATAGTATCATCATAATCCACATAAAAATCAGGTAATTTTTTCTGTGGTGAAAGTGTATAAAAATGATTTATTCTTGACCCTATTCCCGAATAATCATTTAACTTATAAACTAATTCTATAGCACTAGCATTAGTTCCTAAAATAAGAATATTTACTTTTTTATTTCCTATAAAATCTTTAATCCGATTTAGAGTATTACTTATGCTTGAATTATAAGGATCCTCAACTAGTAAAGCATAATCACATACTTTTTCTAGTATAGAAGTAGCAAACAATCTTCGATTAGGCACTGAACCAACTCCCAGGACTACTTTTTTTGTTACAAGCTTTTCTTTTTTTTGCTTAAATGAAATAAGATATGTATCATTCTTATTTTCAATGTTTTGCACCTCATCGTTTATAAAATCAACAGATAGACTCCCTTTGTTCGTCAAATAATTAATTTTGCTAGTAATCATTGATGTAATATACTTCCCAAAAAAACTTCTAGGTATAAATAAATCATTCCATATATTAGCCCTAATGGCTTTTTCATTCTCGACGTACCATTTTTTTATTAATTCTCCTCCACAAAAAAGGGTTTCTGATAAAAGCCATGATTTATTAATTGACAGCCAGTCTGTGAATTTTTTTAACTCATCAATCGGTAAAAATTTACTAAGTGGCTTTATTAGTAATGTAGAATCAGAAGATCTATATCCATATGGTATCCCCGTGTAAAATTCTTTAGCCTTTTCAACTATAGTAATATTTAATGTCTTATCTATTTTTGATTTATCAAATTTTTCTAATAATTCTAAAAGTGTAAAAGAAGAAGAAATCCCAGATCCTACAAAAACTAAATCATTAATTTTATTTTTTATTACTGGAAAATTACGCTTAATGATCCGTCCTGGATTACCTACAACCGTTGAATAATCAGGAATGTCATTAATTATAACTGCTCCTGCACCAATGGTACACCATTTTCCTATTTTCACTTTAGGAATTACACATGCACTCACTCCAATATGGGTGCCCTCTCCTATTTCGACATGTCCGCATAATGCTGCTTGCGGAGAAATATGTGCATAATCGCCAATTATATTGTCATGATCAATACTTGCCCCAGTATTAATAATCACATGCTTTCCTACTTTTGTATTCGGCTGAATAATTGCTCCCGCAAACACCACTGTCCCTTCACCTATTAAAGAATTTTCAGATACTATTGCTGTTGGATGTATTGCTTTACTGTACTTATTATTGATTAATGATGCTATTTCTGCTCTCTCCTTATTATTTCCAATACAAATAATAAAAGGATTTCCTTTATGAGCAAATCCTTCAAAATCATTACGAACTCCTTTGTTTATAACAGGGACTTTAAAATGTTTTCTTGCTGAATAATCATCGTAATAACTTTCAACGTCAACCCCTGTTAAATTTAGTGTTTCTTTAATTACTTGTGAATGACCACCAGCTCCGTAAAGCCTAATAAATGATGCTTTTCTATCTTTTTTATTTACCATTTAATCAGTTATTTTCTTTAAAACTACTGCAAATTACGAATGAAATGTAGGAATTTAAGTAAGTAAATATATAACAATTAACATTTTACAATAATAAAAAGCGCTAATAATCAACAATATGTAAGTTTTTATTTACACTATACTTACAAAAAAAAGATCATCTACTAAATTTGTAGATGATCTTTTCATTTTTAAATAAATATCAATTTTATATGATATAAAACTATTTATTTCGCAATATTAACAGCTCTTGTTTCCCTAATTACTGTAATTTTAACTTGGCCTGGATAAGTCATATCCGTTTGAATTTTCTGAGAAATTTCAAAAGATAATGCCGCTGCTTTTTCATCACTTACTTTCTCACTTTCAACTATAACGCGTAATTCACGTCCCGCTTGAATAGCATAAGCTTTCTTTACTCCTTGGAATCCAAATGCTATAGCTTCTAAATCTTTTAAACGTTGAATGTAAGAATCCAATACTTGACGTCTAGCCCCTGGTCTGGCACCACTAATGGCATCACACACCTGAATAATTGGTGACAATAATGATGTCATTTCTACTTCATCATGGTGCGCACCTATTGCATTACACACCTCTGGTTTTTCGCCATATTTTTCAGCCCATTGCATCCCTAAAATTGCGTGAGGCACCTCTGTCTCCGTTTCTGGCACTTTACCTATATCATGTAATAATCCTGCTCTTTTGGCTAATTTGGGGTTCAAACCTAATTCCGATGCCATCACTCCACACAGCTTAGCAACTTCACGCGAATGCTGTAATAAATTTTGACCGTATGAAGAGCGATATTTCATTCGCCCAACTGTTTTAATTAATTCAGGGTGTAAACCATGAATTCCTAAATCAATAACTGTACGCTTACCCACTTCTGCTATTTCTTCGTCAATTTGCTTACGTGTTTTTCTAACTACTTCTTCAATTCGAGCTGGATGAATACGCCCATCCGTTACTAGTTTGTGAAGTGATAAACGTGCTACTTCTCTTCGAACAGAATCAAAACAAGATAAAATAATAGCTTCGGGAGTATCATCAACAATAATTTCCACCCCTGTAGCTGCTTCTATTGCCCTAATGTTACGTCCTTCCCTACCTATAATACGACCTTTAACATCATCATTTTCAATATTAAATACAGAAACACAATTTTCAACAGCTTCCTCTGTACCTATACGTTGAATCGTATTAATCACAACTTTTTTTGCTTCCTGCTGTGCAGTAAGCTTAGCTTCTTCAATTGTATCTTGGATAAAAGACATGGCATCTGTTTTTGCCTTATCTTTTAATGATTCCACTAATTGTTCTTTAGCTTCATCTGCCGAAAGGTTTGAAATTGTTTCTAATTCCTTTACTTTCTTATCTAAAATATTTGCTAATTTTTCTTCCTTATCTGTAAGCTTTTCTTTTAACTCATTGTTACTTTTTAACTTTGACTCTAAAGATTGGTTTAACTTTTTGTTTTTGGAAAGTTCACTTGAAACTTGTGATTCTTTATCTCTTGTTCTCTTTTCAGATTCTGCCATTTTTTTATCTCTCGATAAAATCACCTTTTCATGTTCTGCCTTAAGCTCAATAAATTTCTCTTTAGCTTGTAAAATTTTATCCTTTTTCAAGGATTCAGCTTCTATTTTAGCCTCTTTAAGCATTGACTTTACAGTCTTTTCCGCCTCAGCTATTTTGCCTGCTCCTTTCTTTTTTTCTAGAATTTTAGAAATCACAAATCCTAGTACAACGCCTACAACCAGTGCAGGTACGAGTATAATTAAATCCATAGTTTAGTTAAATGTATATATAAAAAAAGCCTGCATTAGTTTGGTTTTGTATAAACTCTGTAAAAACAGGTTTAGGGCTAACTGGCTGCTCGATAATCCATTCTAGATGGCACGCTCTTACAACACAAAACTCACCCTTTTCAAATAAATTCTTGTTGAGTTTATCAAAAAAGTACTAATACAGGCAGTAACTTTGTTTTTTATGAACGTTTTGATAGTACAACATCAACTTGATCAATTAAATTTTCTAATCTATTTGTTGATGTTATAATATCCTTTTCTTTATTAATCGACTTTTGCTCAGTTTGAGATGCAAACTGCAAGGCACACATTGCCAATACATCTTGCTTATCCCTTACCGCGTAATTTTGCTCAAATTGCTTAATTAATTGATTAATTTTTTTTGCAGCAATCCTCAATCCTTCTTCCTCTTCTGGCATAGCAGTCATCGGGTACACCCTATCTGCAATTGACAATTTTATTTTTAGTCTTTCAGCCATATACAAAATTACGAAAGTTGTGCTATACACTGGTCAATCTCCTTAACTAGTGCATTTATTTTAAGCTTAGTCTCTCTTTTATATTCGTCACTACCAAGTAAAGCATTTGCATTTTTAAGCAAATCATTTTGATGCTTCAATTCAGTTAATTTTTGCTTCAACCCTTCATTATCTGCTTCCCTTTGCTCTAAAGCTAACTGTAACGTTTGATTCTTTTCTTCAAGGACGGTATACTTATTAAGCAATACCTTTAATCTACCTTCAAGAGAATCAATCAATTGTTCAAAACGCTCATTCATACACAAAATGCGTTACTAATACTTACAAAGTTAACATACCCTAGCTATCTTGCAAGTTCAAATTAAGTTTTTATTAAATCTTTTCTTAATCCATAATAATTTCTATAGTTTCGTTTTGGTATTTTTTTTGCTATCAAAATTATTTGGAATTATTATTGAGTTTTAACCCATAATAATCTTTATATTAAATACTACGTAATCAGATAGTAACGAAAAAAGCACACTTATTTTATGAAATATTTCTTATTACTTTTCTTTTCTTTTCTAATAACGAAAAATAGTTGGAGTCAAATTCCTGAAAACTATTTTACTAGCCCTTTAAAAATCCCACTTGTATTATCGGGCACATTTGGAGAGTTACGAAGTAATCATTTTCATTCGGGTCTGGATATAAAAACTCAAGGAAAAAAAGGTATTAATACACATTCCGTAGCCCAAGGCCATGTAAGCCGTATCAAAATATCTGAAGGAGGCTACGGTAAAGCCATTTATATTAAACACCCCAATGGATACACAACAGTTTATGCACACCTTGAAAAGTTTGCTCCAAAGATAGAAGCTTATGTCAAGAAAAAGCAATATGCTAAAGAATCTTATAGCATTGAATTGTATCCAAAAGCTAGTGAACTTCCTGTATTAAAAGATGAAATTATAGCTTACACTGGAAATAGTGGTGGTAGTGGTGGTCCTCACTTACATTTTGAAATTAGGGATGCCCAATCAAGACCTATGAACCCTATGCTGTTTGGTATTGATATTCCGGACACAAAAAAACCTCTAGTAAACAGTGTATGGTTATATCCACTAACACAAGATTCTCATATTAATGGACAGTACCAGCCTTATCGTTTAAAAATTAATACCCATAAAAACGGTACACTAACTACCACTCCTGTAAAAGCCTGTGGTGAAATTGGTATTGGTGTGAGCACTTACGACAGACAGAATGCTGCTCCAAACAAAAATGGCGTTTATAAAATTCATACTAAATTAAATGGTACTCCTAATTTTGAGCTCATTATGAAACGTTTTTCTTTTTCGGAAACACGTTATATCAATAGGTTACTAGATTACAGCTATTGGTCTGAAAATAAAAGTAGGATTACCAAGCTTTTTATAGAAAATAACAACCCATTAAGTATTTATAACAACAATTATGGTAATGGATATATTTCGGTAACTAATGAACTCTCATATACAGTAGATCTTAGTATTTCTGATATAAAAGGAAACACAAAATCTATTTTTATTCCCATTACTGGAGAAGCTCTACCTTCCTCAAGAAATAATATTTCTATAAGTTCCCCTTATTTTGCCTTACCTGAAGAATCTTTTTCATACAAAAATGATTATGTCTCATTTACAATACCTAAAAAAGCTGTTTATGAATCTGTTCCTATACAAATTACCGATTTACCAAACAATAAAATCCAAATACATGATGATTCGGTTCCCTTGCATAAATACATGCATCTTTCGTTTTCGTTGAAAAATCAAATACTTCCTAATCAGTGTTATGTAGGGACCTATACCGATGAAAAAAAACCTAAATATGTTGGTGCCAATAAAGTAAAAAATCGAATTACGGCCAGAACTCGTAGCTTTGGTAAATTTGGTGTATTTACCGATAGCATAGCACCAAAAATAAAACCTATAAACTTTAGTAATAAAAAATGGATATCCAATAATAAAACGCTTAAAGTGTGGATTGAAGACCTACAAACTGGAATAAAAAATTACAAGGCAACTATTAATGGTAATTTTGCGTTAATGGAATACGATTATAAAACAAATTTACTTGTTTATAACTTTGAAGATGGTATTAGCACTCAAGGTGAAAACAACTTAAAGGTCTATGTTGAAGATAATGTGGGAAATAATACTATTTTTGAAGCTGTATTTTACAGGAAATAACAGACAAACTAACTAATTTGAAAACTACTCTTTTTTTAATTTTAAGCCTATTTACATTAAGCATATACGCACAAACAGCTGAAGTAAAAGGTATTGTTCTAGATGAATTTAATAATCCAATAAATGGAGCCGAGGTTGTATCGGATACAAATACAGGAACACAAACCGATGCTAATGGTGTATACTTATTAGCTATCCCTGCTAATAAACAAGTAACCATTACTATAAATTACACGGGATTAAAAAAAGTATCATTCCAAGTTTTACTAAAACCAAATCAGCAATATGAGTTTAACCCTGTTTTAAAAACAGATGTAGAACAAATTTCTGAAGTTGTAATTACTGGTACCAGCCGAAAAGATGTGGAAGGTATTGTTAATCTAGATCCAAAAACCATTCGTAATACGCCATCTGCCAATGCTGGTGTCGAAGGTTTACTTAAAACTCTACCTGGAGTTAGTAATAATAATGAACTAAGTACTCAATACAATGTACGTGGTGGGAATTTTGATGAAAATTTAGTCTATGTAAATGAAATTGAAGTATATCGTCCTTTTTTAATTCGCTCGGGACAACAAGAAGGTTTAAGTTTTGTTAATACTGATTTGGTAAGCAATGTCGATTTTTCTGCTGGTGGGTTTCAAGCAAAATATGGTGATAAATTATCCTCTGTGCTTGATGTAACTTATAAAACTCCAAAAAAATTAGGAGCACGTGCCGAATTGAGTTTATTAGGAGGTAGCCTTGCCTTACAAGGTATTTCTAAAGACGCTAATACGACTGCTATGCTTGGTTTGCGTTACCGTGATAATAGCCTTCTGGTTGATGCTCGAGATACTAATAGTAATTTCCGTCCGCGCTTTGGCGATATTCAAACATATATAACGCATAACTTCTCTTCCAAATTTGCACTAAGCTTTTTAGGAAACGTTGCCATCAATTTATATGATTTAGAGCCAATTAGCAGAAGAACCAATTTTGGTACTCTAGATAGTCCCCGAGCACTTACAGTTGTTTATGACGGACAGGAAAATGATCGATACCAAACGTTATTTGGTGCTTTTAAAGGAACATATAAACCTAATAAAGACTTAAGCTTACGTTTAATTGCTTCGGGCTATCATACCCAAGAGCAGGAGTATTTTGATTTTTTAGCACAATATCGGGTTGGAAAAGTAAATGCAGCCATTGGAAGTGATTCCTTTGGAGAAATCGAATCAATTGAAGGTATTGGAGCTCAAATATCACATGCCCGTAATGATTTAGACGCCTTAATTTTTAATATTGAACACCGAGGTACTTACACTAAAAATGACAATCAGTTTGATTGGGGTTTAAAATATACTAATGAAAATGTGCGGGATCGTGTTCGTGAATATGAATTTGTGGATAACTCTGGCTTTTTTGTAGCTTCTCCTTTTAAAGAACAAATTGTAGATCCTACTCCCGAAGACCCTTTAGATGGAGATCCAAGAGACAATCGTAATGACAGACGTATCATACCTTTTAGTAACGTTCGAGCCAAAAATGAAATAAGTATTCATAGACTATCAAATTATGCACAGTGGAGTAAAAAAATATTCATCAATGACCACAAAGCATGGTTAAACGCTGGTATACGTTCCCAACAATGGCAAATAACTAATAGTGCCGGTAAGGCAATAAGCAAAAGACAAATTACAGTAAGCCCTAGAGCGCAATTTACCATTAAACCGAATTGGAAAAAGGATATGTTATTCCGTTTATCAACTGGTTTGTATCACCAGCCCCCGTTTTATAGAGAATTGCGTGATAGTTTAGGTACCGTAGTCCCTAATGTAAAGGCTCAACAATCATTTCATATTTCATTAAGTAATGATTATAGCTTTAAAATGTGGGATCGTGCATTTAAACTTACTTCCGAAGTGTATTACAAAAAACTTTCCGATGTAAACACCTATACTTTGGAAAATGTACGTATACGTTATCGGGCAAATAATAATGCTGAAGCTTTTGCTCAAGGTTTAGATTTACGAATTAATGGAGAGTTTGTCCCAGGAACAGAATCATGGTTTAGTTTTGGCTATTTACGTACGGAAGAAAATCTAGACAACCGAGGATATATTGCTCGTCCAACTGATCAGCGTTTAAAATTTGGAGTACTTTTTCAAGATTATGTTAAAAGCATTCCCAATTTAAAAATGTATTTAAATTTAGTATATCAAACTGGACTACCAGGAGGATCTCCTAGTTCTGCTGATCCTTATAAATTTCAATCACGCTTAAATGACTATCGTCGGGTAGACGTAGGGACATCCTATGTTATTGTTGATGGAGAAAAGAAAAAAGCAAAAACACTGCGTTTTTTAAATAATTTTGAAACTTTTGAAATAGGTATTGAAGTATTTAACTTATTTAACCTTCAAAACTCCATTACTAATACTTTTGTACGAGACGCAAATAGTTTAAGAGAGTTTGCTGTTCCTAACTTTTTAACACCTCGTTTACTCAATGTTAAATTAAGAATGAGTCTGTAACTAATAATACTTTGAATAATTAATGATATAATAGGCCAAAACAAAAGCTTATTTTACCATTAATTATTCAACTGTACGTTCTATTATTCTTCTTTTAAGGATTTGTGGACCATAAAGAAGCCCCTTTTAACATTGCTCGTCTTGGTAGCTTTAAACCTGCTACAATTAATTCAGCAAAATCATCTGGTTGCAATACTTTATCTGGATTACCATCCGTTATTCCTAACTCAAAAGCCATATCTGAAGCAATTGTACTTGGCGTTAATGTACAAACTCGAATGTTATTTTTTCTAACTTCTTTCATTAATGAATCCGAAAAGCCTATCACTCCAAATTTAGATGCAGCATAAGCCGAAATGCTAGCATTTCCCGACAGGCCTGCTGTTGATGAAATATTTATTATATCTCCTTCATTTTTATCAATCAAAAATGGCAACACCTCTTTAGTTACAAAATACATACCTAGTAGATTGGTTTGTATAATACTTGTCCATTCGGACACTTCCATTTCCATTACCGAACCAAAAGCAGCTATACCAGCATTATTTACTAGAATATCTACCTCTCCAAATTCAGTAATTATTTGCTTTATCCCTACTTGTACCTCATTATAATTACCTACATCAAAAACAGCATAAATTGCTTGTACTCCTAGTTGCTTCAATTCTTTAACTACCTCTTGCAATTTATTTTCATTACGACCAGTTATGGCAACATCCATACCTTCCTTAGCCAGTGCTAATGCAGTAGCTTTACCTAAGCCCCTACTTCCACCTGTTATTATTGCTTTCTTATTTTTTAAATTTTCCATTGTCTTATCGAGTTTGACTTTTAAATATAAATTTTAATAACTGTCAGTGTATAAAACTAATTTCAGCTCAATAAAGGCTGTAAATATTAACACATTTTAACACTTGATCCTTAAAGCTTACGTAATTTTGTAAAAAATAAATTATGCCAAAAAAACCTGATCAAGTTGTTTTTGATAATGAATTACAAGCCTACAATGCAAAAATTACACCTTATGCCACCAATGTAGGCGCTCCTAAAATTGAAATTACAGATATCACTCATTGGAAAAATAACACCATTAATAAGGTAAACCATCAATTAGGTGCTAAATTCAAAGAAATTCAAGAAGAATACCAAAAATTAATGCAACAATATGAGTACAATACACTCATTTACGAAGCAAAATTTAGTTTTGAACCCACTGTTGGAAAAATCTATCACCTTTATAAAAAAGAAGATGAAAGTACATTTCTTTCGTTACTTTCGCCTCAAGAATGTAAATTTAATTTTATTAAAAGTTTCCGCTTAAATGCAAATCAAATATGGGAAGTAATTTAATATTCAATCTTTTTAGGTTTGTGTTTTAAATTTAAAAAAAACAATCCTAACATTGGCCCAATTGCCAATATCCAATAAATATAAGTCTCGGAGTAATGAAGCTGTAAATAACTTAATACTTGGATACTCACAATAGTTATAGAAAACCCTATACAATTCACCAAAGTAATAGCAGTTCCTTTGTATGTTACGGGTGCTGATTGTGCTACTAAAGTTGATAATTGTGGCGAATCACTAATAACAAACATTCCCCAAAGAAGCATAAATGAAATAAACAAAAAAGAAGGAGCTTGTACTACTATAGGAAATAGCAAACAACAAATTAACGATCCTAATAAACTTCCTTTAGCCACCAATTGGCTTGAATATTTAGCTGTTAATAAACCACCCCAAACACAGGATACAAAACCAATTCCAATTATTATAAAAGTCCATAGACTTATATTCAAATTAGTATGATTTACGCTATTGTATAAACCTATAAAAAAAGGAACAAAAGCCCAAAAGGTGTATAGCTCCCACATGTGTCCAAAATATCCAAATGAAGCTTTTCTAAAGCCTTTTGATCTAAACATTTGAAACATCACTTTGGGTTGAAACTTAGCTCCCGTTTTACTGTATTCTCCATTGGGAACTAAAAAGCCAACCAGTAATGCTCCGATTATTGACAAGGCTGATGTTAAACCTATTACAACAAACAAGCTATTCTTTAAAGCTATATAATTAAAAAAATGGGGTATGGATGTTCCTAATACTAAAGTACCAACAAGTAGGCCTAAAGCCCTACCCAATCCATTTTTAAAATGATCTGCTGCCAATTTAATCCCTACTGGATAAATACCCGCTAAACAAACTCCTGTAACAAACCTAAATAAAGTAATGCTATAAAATGTATTAAAACTTAGTAAAAGTCCTATATTACTACATGCTGAAATTATAGCACAATACATAAAAACTTTTGTTGCCAAAAACCGATCAGAAATACTCCAAATTGCAAATATTAAAGTGCCAATAATGAACCCAAACTGAATAACAGATGTAAAAAAACCTACACTATCCTTAGGTATTTCATATGCTATTGTTAATTCGGGCATTATAGCATTTACAGCAAACCATACCGAAGTACACATAAACTGCGCAATAACTATAAAAAAAAGTATTCTTTGTTGTTTCAAAAATTAAATTTTTATATAATAAGTACAAGGTACTATATAAGCTAAACTTTTTAGTCTTATTCAAAAATATTCCTTACGGACTTAATAATATAATTCTGTAATAAGCTTTTATTATTTTTCAAAAATAAATTTAAAAAAAAACACTTCTAAACTTAAAAAAGTAACTATATTTGCAATCCGAAATAGAAAACTATTATCGGGGTGTAGCGTAGCCCGGTCATCGCGCCTCGTTTGGGACGAGGAGGTCGCAGGTTCGA
>NZ_JH621250.1:95977-153788 GCF_000255455.1 Aquimarina agarilytica ZC1
AAAACCACTCAATTAGAGTGGTTTTTTTATTTCACATTGTTTTAAACAAACTCACTCCTCTTTCAAGGATTTTACTGGATCTGCTATTGCTGCTCTATAACTTTGAAAACTTACTGTTAACAATGTAATTGTTAGTATAATTATCCCTGAAAGAATAAATAAATGCCATGGTATACTAATATGAAAAGCAAAGTTTTTCAACCATTCTGCAACTAAATACCAAGCCACAGGGAGCACTATTAAAAATGCAATTAAAACCAATTTTAAAAAATCTTTAGAAAGTAAGATGACCAATTCACTTGTTTTGGCTCCTAAAGCTTTCCTTACCCCAACTTCCTTAGTACGCTTATTTCCAATTAAAGCCGCCAATGCATATAACCCCATACACGTAACCAATAATGCTAATAGCGTAAAAAAAGTTAACATTTTTCCATCATTTTTATCTCGAATGTATTGTTCATTATAAAAACTATCCCCAAAAAAGTAATCAAAACTCGTTTTTTTGAAATGTGTATTCCATATTTTTTTTGTAATATCAACAAAGTCATCAATTTTATTTGTCGATAAACTAATCGTGATATAATTGGCTGGAATCCATTCAATAACTCCATTTAAAAGAAATATTACAGGCGTATATCCATTATTT
This sequence comes from Aquimarina agarilytica ZC1, assembly GCF_000255455.1. Lineage (GTDB taxonomy): Bacteria > Bacteroidota > Bacteroidia > Flavobacteriales > Flavobacteriaceae > Aquimarina > Aquimarina agarilytica. Next base: position 96,624 of record NZ_JH621250.1, read on the forward strand.
AACCCCTGTTGATGCCAATTTTCAGTTACTCCTACAATAATAAAAGGTATTGACTGTTCTTCTAATAGTACTTCTTTTCCTATAGCTTCTTCTGCATTTTTGATTTCAAGTAATTTTAAGGCGGATTTATTAATGACTATTTTCTGCTTTTCACCTCCAAAATCTTCATCAAAAAATCGACCTGCTATTAAATTTATTTTATACGTATCTAAATAGTGATAATCCACAGGAAGCATCTTAAACAATCGATTTTTATCATCTGTTGCAGACTTTAATTTATTTGCCGCTGCAATCGGTATATCCATCCCGGGTACGGCACCTGACAAACTAACATTTTCAACATCGGTCCTACTTTTTAATTCTTTTGAAAAACTTTCTAATTTATGATACATATTATCTGTCCCTACAGGAAATTTTAAAATCATTTTTTGATTCACATTAAGCCCTAAAGGTTGTGTTTTCATAAATTTAATTTGCTTATATATAGTTAACGTTCCTATAATTAAAAATAAAGACAGACCCAATTGAAGGACTACCAAAAAACTTAAAGGAGCTATTTTTGACTTCCCTACTCTTAATTTACCTTTTAGTAATAGTCCTGGTTTTAATGATGATAAAATAAAAGCAGGATAAAACCCCGAAAGAAAAACACAGATACCAAAAACTAACATGGCTATAGCCCAAAATCTAAACTGTTTTAATGGTAAAAAAAACAGCTTTAAATCCACCAAATTACTTATCTCCGATAAGGCTATCACAATTAATACAACTGCTAAAATTAAAGCCAACACATTCATTAACAAAGATTCAAACATGAATTGATTAAATAGCTTCTTCTTTTTAACCCCTTGTACCTTTTTTATCGCTATTTCTGTAATGCGCTCGTAAGATTGGGCTATTGAAATATTTACATAATTACTCCAAGCTATAATTAATATAATTACAGCTATAAATGATAAAGCATATAAAGTTATTTTATTCCCTTTAGTTTCTCTTTCAGATTCTTTCCACTTATTTAAATGAATATCTTTTAAAGGAACTAATGAGATTCCCCATATTTTTGATTTTAAAGCCTCTTTTGTTTTATACTTTTCTGCCACTGCTGGGAAAGCCTTTTCTACTGTTTTAGGATCAGTATGTTTATCTAATTGTACATAAGTATACGCTGTATGCCAATACCAAAAATTTTGTTTCCAAGCTGGTAAACTGCTATATGATATAAAATAATCAAATTTTATATGTGAATTTTCAGGAAAATCATCAATAACTCCTGTTACTTCACATTTCTTAATTCCCTCTTTGGTAGCAAAAGTCATTACTTTGCCCATAGCACTTTCTCCTTTGAAAAATTTTGAAACTACCTTTTGGGAAATAACAACCGTGTTTGGGTTATCCAACATAGTTAACCGATCTCCTTCTAATAATTTAAAATCAAACAATTCGAAAAAAGTAGTATCTGCATAAGTCACCGTATTTTCTCGGATATATTCATCCTTATAACCAACTATTTGCTCTGTTTGTCCAATGTCTAATCTTGCAAAGTTTTTTACCCCTGCGATATGTTCCTTTATGGCCGGTCCATATCCAAATGAAGCACTAGGCCAAGCATCAGTTAACACGTCTCCTTCATAAAAATCACTCTCTACCCTATAAATATTATCCGCTTTAGTATGAAATGTATCATAACTAAATTCAACACTAACATATAGTACAATTAATACAGTAGCTGCTAAACCAATAGCTAAACCAAAAATATTTATTGTCGCCAGTTTTTTATTTTGCAATAATGTTCTAAATGCAATCTTTAAATAATAATAAATCATTTGTATATTTTTAATTAGGTAATGGAAAAATAATTGACAATTCTATTTTCACTTTTACTGAGTAAACAATCTATTTTCAAATACTTTTTTCCCATCAAGCATTCTAATAATTTTATGCGCATATTTGGCATCATGCTCACTGTGTGTTACCATAACTATGGTGGTCCCTTGATTATTTAATTCCATTAAAAGCTCCATTACCTCACTCCCAGTGCTGCTATCAAGATTTCCTGTTGGTTCATCGGCTAAAATTAATTTTGGATTGTTGATTACTGCCCTGGCAATAGCAACTCGTTGTTGTTGCCCTCCCGACAATTGTTTAGAAAAATGCTTTCGACGATGCATTAGCTCCATTTTTTCTAATATTTTGTGCACCCTTTCTTTTCGCTCTCCTTTTTTTATTCCTAAATAAATTAAAGGCAATTCAACATTTTCAAAAACAGTAAGCTGATCTATTAAATTGAAGTTTTGAAATATAAAACCCAAAGCATCTTTACGGATATCTGCTCGTTGATTTTCATTATAGTTTGTTACATCATTTCCATTAAAAATGTAATTCCCTCCATCTGGAATATCTATCATTCCCAACACATTTAGTAAGGTTGATTTTCCACAGCCTGAAGGTCCCATAATAGCTACAAAATCTCCTTTATACACTTTAAATGAAACTTTATTTAAAGCAGTTGTTTTAACTTCTTTTGTACTGTAATATTTTTCTAAATTATTTATTTCAATCATGTTTAATCTATTTAGAACATACATTATAACAATCGTGCCAACACAATAACCCCTTATAAATAAACACCTTAAACAAATCTATGTAATTTAAGGTGTTCGAAAACGATTCATCTGTGTACGATAATGATACACTTTTTTTAATGCCACATATTACTAATTCATAATTTTTGATAGGCTTAATATTATTGTAATATTGTACATATGCTATTAAAAAATGCCCACATATTAGTAGTTGATGATGATAGTGATGTATTAACCGCTGTAAGACTTTTATTAAAATCTAAGGTTAAATTAGTGATTACCGAAAGGAATCCTAATAATATCGAATCATTAATCACCCGGAATAAATTTGATCTTGTTATTCTGGATATGAATTTTAATGGACTCATAAACACGGGAAATGAAGGTATTTTTTGGCTTAACAGAATAAAAAATATAAATAAACAATTACATGTTATTCTTATTACCGCCTATAGCGATATTGATCTAGCTATTAAAGCCTTAAAAAAAGGAGCTGCTGACTTTTTAGTAAAACCATGGAAAAATGATAAATTAATTACTTCAATTGAAGAAATACTAAATCAAAAAAAGTCGAAAACATATAATAAGCCCAATTTATTAAACTCAGAGTCTCAAATAATAGGAAAAAGCTCCATTATGGAAGCGGTTTTTTCTAAAATAGATAAAGTAGCTCCAACTGATGCCAATATTTTAATTTTAGGTGAAAATGGAACTGGAAAAGACCTTATTGCCAAAGCCATACATCAAAATTCTTTACGAAAAAACAAACCCTTTATAAAAGTAGATGTTGGTGCTTTAACTCCTACTTTATTTGAAAGTGAATTATTTGGGTACACTAAAGGAGCTTTTACAGATGCTAAAACCAGTAGAAAAGGTAGGTTTGAAGCAGCGCAAGGTGGTACACTCTTTTTAGATGAAATAGGTAATATTAGTTTACAACAACAAGCTAAATTATTAAGTGTATTACAAAATAGACAACTCATTCCATTGGGTACAAACACTCCAATTCCTATAGATATTAGACTCATTTGTGCTACCAATTTAGATATTTCATTACTTGCTAATGAAACTAGATTTAGAAAAGATCTTATTTATAGAATTAATACAGTAGAACTAATTATTCCTACTTTAAAAGAAAGGGGAAAAGATATTATTTTATTAGCCCAACATTTTACAAAAGTTTACGCCGAAAAATATTTAAAAGATCAACTCCAACTAGGAGATGATTTTATTGAAAAATTAAAAAAATATCATTTCCCAGGTAATGTACGTGAGCTTCAATATACTATTGAACGTGCCGTTATTATGTCTGAAAATAATCTATTAAATAAAAATGATTTAACATTTTCACCTATTGAAAAGGATACCATAACCATACAACAAAGTGATTTAAGACTTGATATTCTTGAAAAAAAGGCTATTTTAAAAGCTATAGAAAAGCATAATGGTAATATTTCTAAATCAGCAAAAGAATTAGGTATTACGCGTACTGCTCTATATAGAAGACTACATAAATATGACTTATAAAAAATATAAATTAGCTCTAACTATTAGAGTTATAGTTTTATTTTTAACGCTTACTTCACTAGCGTACTTTATAAATATAGTTAACTTTAAATCAACATTACACCTTACTTGGGTAATTATTTTTTTAGTTATTATTGTCCTCTATTTATTTTATACTATTTATGATTCTATTTTTAAACGCTTCAATGAAATAGATAATTTTTTTGAAGCGATTTCCTATCGCGATTTTTCTCGCCATTTTAATGAACAAAATGGGGTTTACGGTATTAGGGAATTACATAAAAAATTTAATTCGGTAAATACAAGCATTAGGGAACTTTACAAAGAAAAAGAAGTACAACACCTTCATCTTAAAAAAATAGTAAATCTTATTGACACGGGTATTATAGCTTATAATTTAACATCTAAAGATGTATTATGGGTTAATGATTCATTTAAACGACAATTAGATATTCCTTCAATAAAAAATATTCAGTTTATAGAAAAAAGGACTCCAAAAATTTATTATAAACTATTTTCTAAAAACTATGTTAATGATTCCAATGTTAATGTGATTATTGATAATAAAAAAACAAGCTTTTTAGTATCAAGTAGCACTTTTAAAGCACAAAATGAATCATTCAAATTAATAGTAATTAAAAATATTGCTGATACATTAAATAGAACAGAATCTGAAGCTTGGAAAAAACTTTTGAGTGTTATGACTCATGAAATAATGAATTCCATAACTCCAATTTCATCATTAGCAGAAACATTACATGCTCATATAACTGCGCATAATAATAATCCTGCTGAAAATTTATTGGATATTGATGATTTAAATATTGGGATTGATAGTATTAAAAAAAGAAGCATAGGCTTACTCTCATTTGCTAAAACCTATCGTAGCTTAAACAAAGTAACGGAACTTAATTTAAGTAAAGTATCTATCAAAGAATTATTTAACTCCATAGAAACGCTCTTATTACCTTCGTTAAAAAACAAATTAATTTCAGTGTTCTTTGAAATTGATAATGAAAGTATTCAAATTAAAATGGATCCTTATTTAATTGAACAAGTACTTATCAATTTAATTTTAAATGCTACAGCATCTCTCGAAGGTATTCAAAATCCCAAAATTATAGTTAAAGCCAAAATAAATAGTACTGGTCAACCCACTATTCATGTTATTGATAATGGAAAAGGAATTCCTGATGAAATTATAGATCAAGTTTTTATCCCATTTTTTACTACCAAAAAAACAGGCAGTGGTATTGGCTTAAGTTTATGTAAACAAATCATGCTACTACATAAAGGAGAAATAACAATAAACAGCATTGAAAATACAGGTACTGTAGTAAATCTATTTTTTTGAATCTAAATAGTATTATGATCCCCCCCTAGTTTATCAATAAACAACATTAGGCTATTTTAAGGAATAATTCTTTTTCCAAAATTAATAAGAATTTGAGGCTTTTTAAAACCCACAACTTTAGTCCTTAGGTTCCCATGATAATCTATAATCAAAAGTGTTGGATAGGAACGTACACTGTACTTGTCAATAAGTGCCCTACCCTCTTTTGTTTCTCCATCAACCGCTATATTTACATAATTTTCATTATAGTATTCCCCCACTGCTTCGTTTTTAAAACTTATACGCTTCAATTTTTTACAAGGAGAACACCAATCTGCATAAATATCTAAAAAAATGAATTTTTTATCTTGTTCTGCTTTTTCCAAAGCTTCCAACCAAGTCCCTTTAAAAAATTCTATTCCCTTTTTACTTTTTACCAAAGTGTAGCTTGAAAAAACAAAAATAAATGTCAGTAAGGTAACTATACATGAAATCCTTTTCATTACAAATAAATTTAAAAATTTATCAATAGCAAGTGCATTCTGTATCCTAAAAATTATTTTTATTTGTTTCATACGTTTTGTAAATTTTCTTTATTAATGAAAGAAGCTTCACTTAATTTAACAAAATAACACGATATTCTTTTAAAATTATGATTGAATTACTATAACTTTACCCTCAACAAAATTGTAGTTTGACCTTGAAATTAAGACAGCTTTTCACTAAAAGATATTTTAAATTTATAAGTAATAAATACTTATTTATTGCACTATTCTTTTCTATTTGGATGCTATTTTTAGATACTAATTCATGGTTAATTCACCGTACTCTAAACAAAGAACTTAAGGGACTAGAGGAAAACAAGCAATACTATCAAACAGAAATATCAAAGGACGAAAAGCTTATAACAATTTTAAAAGATAGTTCGGGTTTAGAAAAATATGCCCGTGAAAAATACTTCATGAAAAAAGAAAATGAAGATATTTACATCATTGATTACGAAAAAAACAGTGTTGATGAAAATGAATGATATCATTTTTGAACGTTTTGCTGCTATTTCAACAAAACAATGGAAGCAGAAAATTCAATATGAACTCCAAGGTTTAGATTACCAAAAAACTCTGGTCAAAAGTAGTGCTGATGGAATTCCGCAATTGCCTTTTTATTCCGAATCTGAACTTAAGTATCGAAGTATTGCTGATTTTCCAAAAAAAATAAATACCTGTATATACATTACAGTGAATAATGAAGCTACAGCCAATACAAAAGCTGTAAACGCTATTAATTCTGGTTTCACTAATATCTGCTTTACTATTTTTAATGCGGAATTGGATATGGATATTTTACTACAAAATATTAGCGTATCTACTTTTATCATACCTCATTTTTTAAACATTGATAGTTATAAAAAAATACAGGCTAACTATCCTCAGGTAACTGTATTATCCGATCCTATTGGTAAAATTACCCAAACAGGAAATTGGTATCGCAACTTTAATCATGATTTTGAGCAATTAGATCTTATTTTAAATCATTCGCCATCAAGCTTAACTATCAATCAAAGCTTATTTCACGATGCTGGCGCTACTCCTGTACAACAATTAGCATATTCACTAACTCAATTAAAACAATATGACCATCAAATTTCTTTAAAAAAATGTAATACCATAACTTATTTTGTTGCTGTAGGAACAGATTTTTTTATAGAAATTGCTAAATTAAAAGCACTTCGTATACTCACTAATAGCTATTTTGAATCACAAAACATCACATTAAATTGCTTGCTCTTTCAACAAAAAAGTCAACGTACTATACAGCTATTTGATTCGGATATAAATCATGAAATCTCGAGTATTGAGTGTCAAATTGGTCAATGCGCAGGTGTTGATTTTATAACTGCTTATCCCGAAAATTACCTATATTTTAAAGAAGATATTCCTATAATTAATGCTCAAAATAAACTATTAATACAAAATATTAAAAATAGTAGTATCCCAATTAATGACGCTATTTATATTGAAAAATTAACCCAACAACTGATTGATAAAACACTCGTTTTATTTGAAAGTATTGAACAAGGAGGTGGTTTTACAAACCAATTACGCAAAGGAATTATTCAGAAAAAAATAAAAGAAAAAGAAAGTGCTGAACAAAAAGCCTTTAATCAACAATTCACAGTAACAACACCAACAACAAAAAAAACTCCTATACACTATCCTTTTTTAAAAACTAAAGGGCATTCACCTTTTTGGAAACCAATAATTAAAAAACGATTAACCGCTCCACAAGAAAAACCTATATGGGATAAACTCTATTCAAATGGATAAGCTTTATGTAAATTATATCGAAATTGATATGTCGAATGGAAAAAACCAACAAGCGGCTGGTTTTCCTCCTTTTACTCGTGGATATCATACACACAATTTTTCAACACAAGTAACTACCAAAAAATTATTTACAGATTCAATCCATTTTCGGCTTTCTGATTTTTCAGTCACACAAATGACAGTTCTTTTTAATGAAATTGTATTACAAAAAGAATTACATCATAAAACAACTACCATCAACTTAAAGATTCCATTTACAGACGCCATAGATACTATAATTTCAATAAGAACATTGAGGACTGTTTTAGCTTGTATTTGTGATGATTTATACAAAAGTCCCAATACTTTAAAATTTAATTTTATAGCTTTTCCTGAAGCTATAAATACCATTTTTAATACACATAACTTAGCTAAAATAGCTCAAGTGGATACTTTAGTTGTTAATGATAGATTGTATAATACATTTATTAAAATTCAATCTTTACTACCTAAATTTCCTATTGACTGTTTATCAGGAAGTAAAGAAATAGAAGAAAAAACAGCTACTTTATTTTTAAAAGTGTATTCCGAATTTTCTTCATATTAAAATAAATTGTGCCACTAAGCTTTAATATTGTAAATTCAACAAAAAAATAAACATGAATTATACTGCTAAAATGTTGCGTGACGACGCTTTAAAGGGAAAAACAATTGTTGTAACAGGTGGTGGTAGTGGTCTGGGTAAATCCATGACTACTTATTTCATGGAATTAGGGGCTAACGTAATCATTACTTCGCGTAATATAGAAAAATTAGAACGTGTAAAAACGGAATTAGAAACAGAAACAGGAGGAACATGTCTAGCTTTAGCCTGTGATGTAAGAAATATAAAAGAAGTTGAAGCCATGCACAAAAAAGCCATTGAAGCTTTTGGAAAAGTAGACGTACTTCTTAATAATGCCGCAGGAAATTTTATTTCACCAACAGAACGCTTATCTGCTAATGCCTTTGATACTATTATAGATATCGTATTAAAAGGAACAAAAAATTGTACACTTACTTTTGGTAAACATTGGATTGATACCAAACAAAAAAACACTAGTGTACTTAATATTGTTACCACATATGCTTGGACTGGTTCTGCATACGTAGTTCCGAGTGCTACTGCCAAAGCAGGAGTATTGGCTATGACTAGGTCATTAGCTGTGGAGTGGGCTAAATATGGTATGCGATTTAATGCTATTGCTCCTGGTCCTTTTCCTACAAAAGGAGCTTGGGATCGCTTATTACCCGAGGATATTAGAGATAAGTTTGATTTAGCCAAAAAAGTTCCTTTAAAACGTGTTGGAGCGCATCAAGAACTATCCAATTTAGCTGCTTATTTAGCATCAGATTTTTCTGCTTACATGAATGGAGAAGTTATCACTATTGATGGTGGAGAATGGCTAAAAGGAGCTGGTCAAATGAATTTATTGGAACAAATTCCTGAAGCATTATGGGACCAATTAGAAGCCGCTATAAGGTCAAAAAAAAGCAATTAATCGTATAAAAATTAATATGGAGTCATTATATCAAGCCTTATACATTAATAACCTACATTTTAATTTAGTACTTCGTAAAAAAAATTATTGAGAAATCAGCAAAATGGCTTAATTATTGCTAAAAGCTTATAGTACTATTATTTTTGAATTAAATAGTGTATTATTGCAAAAAAATAACCCTCAATTTAAATTTTAAATTATGAAAAAGACCTTTAAATTTTTAGTATTAAGTATTGCTTTATTATTTTCGGCAGTATCATTTGCGCAGAGTGTAGAGTTTGCAACTCCTCCTAAAACTTATATTCCTAAAGCGCAAAGTATACCTGGTTACAAAATAAAATATACAGCTACTAAACCTAGTACTATTTACTTAGGCATAAAGAAGGATGGAAAAGCGATTGGTAATGCTATTCATAAAGTTGCCGGAGCTGGAACTAAAACTATTGATTTAAGTTTATGGATTTGGGAAGGAGCTTCTCAATTAAGTAAAAAATCTAATTACACCTATACACTATCAATGTGGGCAGATCCTGAAAATGTATTTGAACATTTAGCAGCAGAAGCAAAACCAATTGATGGAGTAACTTTGGGTAAGCCAAAAAAGAAGAAAAAGAAGAAAAACTAATTAATTTTATTTTTCTATTAGATAATAAACCCCCACAAGCTTTATAGTTTGTGGGGTTTATTATTTAATTAAGCATTCACTGGTTGTTCTGGCTGTTTAAATAATTCCAAATATGCTGGACCAATTTTATCAACAATATCAGACGCTAAAAGTGCTTGATAGCCTAAGCCATTCACAGCTATATCCCCAGCACTACCATGCATATAAACACCAAAAATACTTGCTTGTAAAGCTCCATATCCTTGGCTAATAAGCCCCGAAATCATTCCTGCCAATACATCGCCAGCTCCTGCAGTTGCCATTCCTGGGTTCCCTGTTGTGTTTACATAAATCTCATCATGATAAACTGTAATCGAGTTTGCTCCTTTAATAATTAAAATACAATCGTACTTTTTAGAAAATAACTTTACTTTTTCAAGTTTTTCAAAATCATCATTCCAAACACCAATTAATCTTTCTAACTCTTTTGCATGTGGTGTTAATACGGTTTGTCTTGGAATGTAATCAAGTAATTCCGAATTTTCAGAAAGTATATTTATAGCATCGGCATCAATGACTAATGGTTTGGTATTCTCTTTTAAAAATTTGGCAAATGCTAAAATTGTTTTTTTATGCATCCCCAATCCCATACCAATACAAATAACACTTGGATCTAATTCAAATTTAAAATCTTCTAAATAATCGTCATTATCATGGTCTACTACCATTACCTCTGGGATCCCAGTTTGTATTACATGATAACCACATTCCGGTATTAAAGCTGATACTAAACCTGCTCCTACTCGTAAACAAGCTTTGGAAGCGAGTAACATGCTTCCTATTTTCCCTTTACTTCCACCTATTAATAAAGTATGTCCGTAGGTCCCCTTATGACTAAATTTTTCTCGAGGTCGATATAACTTTAATACCTCATTTTTTAAAATAAGATCCATTTTGGTATCAACTTCATTCAAGTATCCTGTATCTAATCCAATATCAACAAAATCTACATCCTGAGCATATTTAGCTGTTTCAGGTAAAAAGAAGATCAGTTTTGGAGCCTGAAATGTTAGACATACGTTTGAATAGATTACAGCTGTTTCATCTTCAGGTGATTTTTCGGCATATAAACCTGATGGAACATCAATGGATAAAACAAAAACATTCGAAGCGTTTATATAACTAATTAGTTTTTTTACCCAAGGCTCCATTTGCCTATTCAAGCCTATACCAAAAATAGCATCAATCACCATATCATTTGAAGATACAGTGGGTATATCTTCTTCCCCTTTTAATTGTATCGGCCATTCATTATCAATAGCTTTTAAACGATCATAATTAACTAAAAAAGCTTCACTCCTATTTGTGCTAAAGTTAACTATATATGTTGTTACATTATAACCATGTTCAACTAAATGGCGTGCAATAACTAAACCATCACCTCCATTATTGCCTAAACCACAAAAAACATGAATTGGTACTTGTGCACCTTGTAAACGTTCATGTATGGTATTAAAAACAGCGAGTCCTGCTCTTTCCATTAAATCTAAAAAAGTAATCTTTTGATTTTTGACAGTTAAACGATCTGCCTCTTTTATATGTGATAATCCAAGTAATTTCATAACCGTAAATATAACAATGAAATTATATATTAATAAGAGTCTATTCCATTATAAAAAAATTATCATTCCGTAATGATAATAAACTAGATTCATTTAAAACTTTTATGCATGTTTATTCCATTAAACACAAAACTTACAACCAAAAACAATTAGTAAGATTTTTCTTATTAATTAAAAAACCAGAATTTGAATAAACGACAATAAACAAACAAAAAAAACTAAAAAAATATATAAATAAAGCAAAAAAAATATATAAATAAAATTAAAAAACACACACTCAACAAATATTCAAGTCATAACAAATAAGTTAAAAAACACAAAAAACAAGATTAAATGCATTATTTCTTGGTGAAAACAATAAAAATTCTTACATTTATAATGTTGATGTTAATTCTTGATGATATGAAAAAAGGATTCCCCCTAAAATTAATAGCTATTTTTTTATTTACAGCTATTATACAATCGTTTATTGTTTTAGAAATGGATAGCGATAAATCAAATAACTTTAGAGAAGAGTTATCTTGTATTAAAGAACTGAACAAATCTACGTCAATCACAGCCTTGCTATTAAAAAAAGTAAAAAGATAGATACCCCCCCTGAACAGAAAAAGAGACTGTCTTTTCAGACAGTCTCTTTTGGATTAAAATCCTTTTAGTTTTTAACTTTAGGCATGACCCACATGTTATTTTTAAGACTTACAAGCAAGATCCATTAAGTCTTTTACCCTCCAATTATGATGAGTTAGTCACCAAGAATCATTCAATCCGTATTTTTAATACAATTTATTGATCATTTAGATATCAATAAATACACACAAGACAAGACCTACACAAGTATGTTGTATTAGCCTTCCTAACTATAGTTATTATCCACTGATAATTAAACAAGTAATTGTATATATTTATTTTATAATCTTTTTTTTCTAAAATTGAGCTATCCATACAGGAAAACAGCTACTAACATGACTTTGCACTCTAATTGCTATAGGCCATCATATAAATAATGATTTTGAGGCAAGCAACTTATAGGTCATTTGAAAAAAATTTCAATTAAATAGTTGCACTATTGAGTGATTAAGGTTATTTATCTTTAAAAGACTTAAATGTTAACCTGACTAAGATAAGATTGAAACTAACTCCAATCTCCACACTTTTACATAGGCAAAATAAAAAAGACCATCTAAAATTACTTTTAGACAGTCTCTTTTTTATACGTTAATGTATATAAATCACTAAAACGCAACTTTAGTTAAACCTGCATCCGTAGCTAAAATATAAACTCCGCTAGATAAACCAGAAACGTTTATTGAACCATTAGCTGCTTGATCAATTACTTTAGCCCCACTTAAATCATATAATTTATATGATGTAGTTTCAATATCACTTCCAATATTAATAACTCCTTCAGACTGACTGATTGATGCCGAAATATTGTCTTGTGTAAAACTGTCAGATGATAAAGTAGAATCAATTGTTACTGCCGTATTTGCATTTGCAGGAAAAGTTGTTCCCGCTGCTGTATTAACTTGAAAAATCAATTCCAAAAAAGTATCACCATCTGCAACACCAGCAGGAATCGTATACGTATAAACCTCATTAGCCATCCCAGAAGGCCCAGTGTTTGCATCAGCATCTTGATCGTAGAAAAAAGGAGATTCACCGGCTATCCCAGTTTGTATTGTCCTAAATGTATCTGGTGCAACAACTCCCGCCCAAGTAACATCAATTGTTACTACATCACCTGGCAAAAAAGTTGTTGTTTCAACTCCTTCAGAATTTTTTAAGCTATTTAATGTTAAAGTTTGAGAAAAAGCAACAGATGTAATCATAGTTGCTAATAATAATGTAATTTTTTTCATGATAAATATTTTAATGTTTTAATTTATAATAAATGTAGGCAAAATACTTCTACAAATAAAACTTGTAACAAAATTTTAATATTTATAAATTTTTAATTTACAGTTACTTAACAAAAAATATAGTTTTATTAAGTTATTTAATCGTATAATAACAACTTTTAAACGATATAAAATTGATTTTACATGTAAGAATTTCACTTAAAATAAGAATTAAAAAAGCGAAACAATCTTTCGATTATTTCGCTTTTGTTCTAAAAAATTTAAACTTTTACTTCGTACAAGAATATCAAAGTTAAAATTAAATTACTTTACTACTTCCCTATTTTAGTTAATCCAGCGTCAGTAGATAAGATATATACTCCGTTTGGTAATCCATTAATGTCAAGGATTCCATCAGCTTCTTTTTCAATTACCAAAGCACCAGACATGTCATATAATTTATAATCTTCGGTCTCAACACTGTTAGCTATTGTCACTATACCATCTTTTTGACTTATTGCAGCTGAGATGTTGTCTTTTGAGAAATCATTTACCGATAAAGGAGCAGCCTCAACTTCCCAACCAAAGAAAAATAAGTTTTCAGGCGTTTCTGTACCAAAGTTTGTAGTTTGCTTCAATCTTATTTGTATAGTAGCTGCAGGAACTACTTCTGTTGGTGTTAATGTCAATGTTACTTGACCAGATGCCGTTGTTATAGGTTGAATAACTATATTTTCCGTATCAGCAAATGATGCATCATCTACTATAATCTTCACCTGAATATCATTATCCACCACTTCCTGATCTGTGTAATCAATAACAAAAACATAATCTGTTCCAACTTGTAGTGTTGTACTTGTAGCTGTTGCAAAATCACCATATGATTGACCATTAATTGAAGCTATAGATATGCTTTGTTGCGCAAAAGCAACTAGACCTGCAAATACTGCAAATAAAAATGTAATTTTTTTCATTTTAGTTAAATTTTAATGTTATTTAAATTAATTGTTCGATAAATATAGTATTTAATTCCAAATATCACACATCTATTTTAAAAAAAATACCAAAATCTCTCTTAAACGTTGATTAATCTACGAAAACGATATTAGTTCGCTTGAATTTTCTTACTTAATTTTATTGTTTTTAGATTAAATACATGTCCAAATTTATTTACAAACTAATAAATAGTATTTTGATCAATCGTTGTATCTTTGCATACATAACGAATTTAAAATGTATCAAATTAAAAGCCGTATTTGGTTAGAAGGAGAAAAGGGCATTTTTTTAGGAGAAGGTCGTATTCAACTTTTAAAAGCTATTGAAACCGAAGGTTCATTATCTAAAGCTGCAAAGTCATTAAATATGTCTTATAAAAAAGCTTGGAATCTAATTGATGCTATCAATAAATCCTCAATAAAACCTTTTGTAACTAAATCTACAGGAGGTAATGGCGGAGGCGGTACACTTGTTACTGATTATGGCAAATTTAAAATTAAGCAATTTGACATTTTAAAAAAGAATTGCTGGGAATTTATGAATTCGCAAAGTGAACTATTTAAAGACTAATGGATAGTACTATTTATATATTATGTGGAGGAAAAAGTACTCGAATGATGACCGATAAAGCACTGTCTATATATAAAGGAGAAACTTTTCTATCTCGAATAATTAAAGCTGTTGATTATTTAGAAAGTAGCATTGTATTGGTAAGCTCTAATCCTAAGCATACGAATTTGAATACCGGATGTATTCCGGATATTATTAATAATAAAGGTCCTGTTTCTGGAATAATAACTGCGTTAAAAAATACTGTAACGGATACCAATATTATTTTAAGTTGTGATCTTCCTTTAATTAAAAAGGATTTAATTAACTGGTTACTCAATCAACATAAAGCTGACTATGATGGTACCGTGATTACTTGTAATGGAAAACAAATGCCACTGATTGCTATTTATAATAAAAATAGCTTACCTGTTTTTGAACGACACCTAATAAATGAACAACTAAAATTAATGAATGTACTAAAGGAGTTGCACATTAATTTTGTTGAAATCCCCGAAAATTTAGCTTATCAAACGGCTAATATTAACACTCCAAAACAATTAAAAGAGCTATCCTTATGACTATAAACATCCTATATTTTGGTTTAGTAGCTGAGGCTATTCAATGCTCCCAAGAAAAATTAGTATTTAACAATACTACTTCCGTAAAAGAAATAAAAAAAATTTTGGTAGATAAACATAATGTATTAGAAAAATTAAGTTATCAAATAGCTGTTGACCAAAAATTAGCTAGTGATAACCAAATACTAACTACAGCTAGTGAAATTGCTATTCTTCCTCCTTTTTCTGGAGGGTAATCTTTGGTAGTTGGTAGTTGGTAGTTAAAAAACTACTTTTTTGAATTAAAATTCATAATTAGCATAAAAAAAATTAAAAATGAAAAACGTATTTAGGCAAGGCCCAATAACTTCAGAATTTATTGGAAATTCCATACATAAACACCAATCCAAAACAAGCATTGGTGCCCATAATATTTTTTTAGGTCAAGTACGTGCTGACCAAATTGAAGATAAGCAAGTCACTGCTATTGAATATTCTGCTTATGAAGAAATGGCGAATAAAAAATTTCATGAAATCAGAGAAGCCGCTTTTGAAAAATTTGAATTAACCTGCTCCCACATTTATCACAGTATTGGAAAAGTTGGAGTTGGCGAAATATGCTTGTTTGTTTTTGTATCTGCTCCGCATAGAAAGGTTGTTTTTGAAGCTATTGAATATTTAGTAGAACGTATTAAAAAAGAAGCCCCCATATTTGGTAAAGAAGTATTCGAAGACGAAACCCATGTTTGGAAAGTAAACAACTAAGTCGACTACTTTTTAATAAAATTCCAACTGACAACTTAAAACAATAATGGTAGATATAACGCATAAAAATAACACACTACGTACCGCAGTTGCACAAGCCTCTGTAAAAGTAGGAAACACTAAAACGATAGAAGCTATTCTAACAAAACAAATCCCCAAAGGAGATGTATTTGAAATGGCCAAAACCGCTGGACTTTTTGCTGCAAAACGCACTAGTGATATGATTCCTGATTGCCACCCCTTACCTATTGAGTTTACTAGCGTAGAGTATGTTATTGAAAATCTACTAATTCATATTAAGGTTACCATTAAAACCTTATACAAAACTGGTGTTGAAGTTGAAGCCATGCATGCAGCCTCTGTTGTAGCTATCACTATGTACGATATGCTAAAACCTATAGATAAAAATATTGAAATAGAAAATATTAAACTATTACATAAAAAGGGAGGGAAATCATCATATAAAGATTCAGGTATAGATATCAAAGCCGCTGTAATCGTATGTTCCGATAGTATAAGTGCTGGTCATAAAGAAGATCGAGCAGGAAAAGCAATTATTAATAAACTTGAAAGCTGTGATGTTTCCGTTAGCGAATACACCATTATTCCCGATGAATTTGATCAAATACAAGAAAAAACTAAATCACTTCAAAAAGCAGGAAACCAACTCATCATTTTTACTGGTGGTACGGGTTTATCACCCCGAGATGTAACTCCAGAAGCCTTAGCCCCATTAATTGAACAACGTATTCCAGGTGTTGAGGAGGCTATTCGTAGTTATGGCCAAAATAGAATGCCATATGCCATGCTATCACGAAGTTTAGCAGGTGTAATTGGAAATACCATTGTTTTAGCATTACCCGGTTCTACAAATGGTGCTAAAGAATCTATGGATGCTATTTTCCCTGCTGCTCTACATGCGTTTAAAATTTTAAAAGGAGCTCAGCATTAATGAATACTGCATCAAACATATTAACCGACAATTTTAATCGAAAACATACCTATTTACGTATTTCCCTTACGGAGAAGTGTAATTTACGTTGTACCTATTGTATGCCAGCTGCAGGAATTCCATTAGCTCCTAGAGCACATTTAATGACTGCTAATGAAGTTTTTGAAATTACCAAACTATTTGTTACTCATGGAGTATCAAAAATTAGACTCACTGGTGGTGAACCTTTAGTTCGAAAAGATTTTGAAGAAGTGATTCGAAAATTGGCTACACTTAATGTTGAAATAGCCATCACTACTAACGGTATTTTATTAGAACGCTTCCTCCCACTCTTACGCGAATTGGGAATTACAAATATTACCATAAGCATCGACTCACTTAACGCTGAAAAAAATCAACAAATTACGCGTCGTAATTATTTTGAAACGGTATGGAATACGATTAAAAAGTTACAGACTATTGTTAATCAAGTGAAATTGAATGTAGTTTTAATGAAAGGGATTAACGATAATGAAATCATCAATTTTGTTGAATTAACGCGTTTTGAAAATTTAAAGATTCGATTTATTGAATTTATGCCCTTTGATGGGAATGAATGGAATACTGAAAAACTAGTGAAACAAACTGAAATTTTAGAAAAGCTAAAAACTCACTTTTACACAAATCAAGTTATCCGAGTTACGGATGCTCCCAATGACACTTCACGCAACTTCAAAATTCATGGATTTAGAGGTGATTTTGCCATTATAAGTTCCGTAACCAATCCTTTTTGTGACTCTTGTAACCGAATTCGTTTAACGGCTGATGGCAAACTTAAAAACTGTTTATTTTCTGCTAGCGAAAGCGAACTACTAACCGATTTTAGAAATGGTTTGGATATTACACCCAAAATAAAACTAGCCATGCTAGGAAAACATAAATATAGAGGTGGCATGGATACTATGGCTAAATTGGAAGACCCAAAACTACATTCAAATAACCGAAGTATGATTGCTATTGGTGGCTAATATTATTTCTTTTTTAGAACTATTTATAAGGGAAATAATACTTTAAACCTACTTGAAATACATTTGAAAAGAAATCATCATCATTAAAAATTTCAAAATTACTTGTAAGAATAGTGTAATCTGTTAAATCATAAGAGGTTTTACCAGTAAACCTTGTAAAAAGACCTGAAAAATCATCTATAAACAAAGTGCCATCAACTCGTAATTTAAATCTACTCTTTTCTTTCCCTAATTTGTATGCAAGCCCAAAACCTCCATTCAACCTTTGATCAATTGTCCAATAAGGATATCCTGCACCTCTGTCGACCGAAGCCTTTGAAAAAGCTCCTTCAATAAAAGGGTAAAAAGTATGCTTCATCTCTTTATTTAAAGGTAATAATGTTGTTCTATTTACTACCACTCCTTGGATTTCATTATCTGTATAATAATTTATTTCTAACGAAACTATATTTTGAAACCTACTTTTTAAATAGTGTTCCTTGTATAAATTAAGTTGAGACCTATATATATTTTTACTATAACCTGGTCCGGTTCTAACTGGATAAATATCTAATTCTGCTCCAAAAAAGTTTTTAATATTTACGGTATGCAAAGTACCACCTAAGTTATAAAATAAATTTGCTGATTTATCTAATTCTGCCCCTCCCCTTAATTTATATCTATATTTTTTAAATTTTGCTTTATTGTAATATTCATACTGTGCTCCTACTAAATTTCGATCAATATTATCTGAACTATCAAAAGGAATTTCTATTTTGTAAATATTTGTATGTGTTGCAAATATTGAATGATTGTTTTTCTTTTTATCATAAAAAGTATAGCCTGCTCTTTTAGAAAAAAAACTAATTACATCATTGTTTGTCTCAATATTTGAATTTACTGTTAAAATATTTCCTTCAGCTATTCGTATTCTTTTTATTAATTCCTTTTTTGTTTCTGGGTAAAAAAGAGCCGAATAATCTCTTATTAATTCTTTTTGTAAATTTCTTTCTTCATACAAAACATCATTATTTAACATTTTTCTTGGAATTTCTTTACCGTCATTATTGGGTAGTGAATTCGCTAAAACCCATGATGATTTAAACTCCCCCATTGCATGTAAATAATTTACCATTACAATTTTTATCTTGTAATCATCAGGATGTTTTTCTATGTATGATTTATACGCTTCTTTTAATCCATGATAATCTTTTAGTTCATAATACCAGTATAAAATAGAATCTATTTCAATTTGATCACTACATTTAGCCCATTCCAAGGCTTTACTGTAATCTTTTTTGCCAGCATAAAACCAGGTTATTTCATCGGTTAAATTAGTTAATTCTTCTTTTTTACAAATAGTAATTTCACTTAACTCTTCTTCTAGTGTAACAGGATCATTATTTAATAGATATTGAATATATCTAGCATAATTTTTACGTTTTAGTAATTTAAAATCTTTAGCTTTTATTATCCAGTCTATTCGTGTCTCTTCTGTTATTTCATCATCACAATCCGCCCAGTTTAAAGCCTTTTTATAGTTTTTATTTTGAGCATAAATCCATGCTATATCACTTGATTTATCTATTGTTCCTACAACACAAGGCTTGATTTTATTTAATTTACTAGTAATTTTAGTAGGCATATACCATAATAAATGTTGAATATATTGTTCGTGATTTTCTTTATTAGGTTCTAACGTTATTAGTTTTTCTAACAAACCTATTATTTCTTCTTTATTTTTCTCAGATGAAAAAGTTTTTATGTATTTCTTAATGGGTTCAACAGCATTAGGAAATAATTTAATTTCCCTTCCAAGCCATTTTTTTGAAGCCGCTACATTTTTATATCCAATAACATAACTTAGCTCTTTTGCATAAATTAAATTTTCTGGATATGGATATTTAATAAAATGTTTATCCAATAAATCCCATATATCAATCTCTATTTCTTCCCAACTATTTAGCTTTATATAAGCATTCCAAACTTCTGGCCTTATAATTGGATTTGATTTCATTCTATTCTCTAAATTCAAAATAGCCGCCTCTAAATTATCTTCTTGTATATATTCTTGAATCATATAATCAATAGCTAGAATTTCTGCTCTTCTTTTATAAAAAGCAGTATACTCTTTTGTTGATGTATTAACTTTTGATTTTTCGCTAGACTCCAAGTCAAAAACAGTTATACTTTTTTTATTTGTTTTTAAGGAATATAAATATCCATCCAAATATTCTGTTTTATAAAATTCAATTCCTTCCTTTGTTAAGGATAAATCCATTTTATAACTATTAGCATCACTTACATACATAAACCAAAAATGTTCTCTTGCAGCATCTTTAATCTCTAACTTTTCAACTATATATTTATCTCCTTCTTCTCTATAGAAATAATGAGCTTTTCTCCACTTTTGTACACTTACTGATGCATTTTCGGCATTTAAATATCTATTCAAAGGATATACTCCTTGAAATTCTTTTAAATAATTTCTAAAAGTAGTAAACATTCCTTCTTTATCATTGATCGATTTTCTCCAAAATAAATTATGCTTATTTCTGTATTCAAAATGACCCCTTGACGTATTTTTTTCTGATTTTATTTGGTACACATCATCGGGATGAACAAAATGAGACCAGATACCTGTATATAGGTATAAAGAGTGTATATCATAATCTTTTTCATTTTCAATAACATAGCCACTTGAAATCCTTGGATAATCAAACAAATGTTTATTTAATTTATCTGTATCATACTCTCTTTCGTTGCCTTCGGCATAATTCCCTAAATATAGACTGCACATGTATTTAATACTAGGAATTATTTTTACTAATTTATTTAACCCTACACTATCAATATAATTTGATGGTGGCACATAACTTACTGGCAATTTTCCTAATTGAGAAATTTTCCATTTTTTTTTGGCTGCCACTAAGGACATCCCCATATAATTAGCATTTTTCCAATCATTTAAAAGTAATGAGACATGATTATAACCATGCAAGCCTAATTCATGTCCTTGATTTAATACTTCTTCTGCCATCCAATTACTCCCTAAAACATCTCCCTTTTGGCTATTTAAATCCCACTGTTCAAAAGCAAAAGGAGGTAATGTATTATCCGAATATTCGAAAGCAACTAATGCCGTATAATCAATATTAAATTCTTTGGATAAAGCTAACATATCTTGCCACCAAACTTTGGTCACAAAATCACGATTGGAAATACCCATTTCACTTTTTATTGGTTCATTTTCAGAATCATATAAGGGAGAAGGAAAATCATCGATAAAAATAGTACTCACATTAACTATTGGATATGGTCTGCCCTCCAATCCTTTAATTATCATTGAAAAAAGTAAACCTCTATCTCTTTTTGTTAAAGCATTTGTACTGTTATATAAAATTACATTACCATTATCTATTTTATGCTCTAATAATACTGGGAATTCTGTATTAGATACAGATGTCGCCAGCACATTTATATCTTTAACAAAATTATTTCTTGCTAAACCAAAATGAATTGTTTTTAAAGCACTTTTATTGCCTTTTAAATTAGGTAATACTGCCTTTTGAAAATGTATCCCCGTAGCTGTATTATCTATAACTAAGCTTGCATCGGGCTTTAAACCCATAAAATAGGCGAATCTTTTATCTTCTATATTACTTAACAATACTAATGAACCTCCATTGGAAACAAATTCAACAATAGTATTAATTGTTCTAGTTTTTATATTCCTGGTATCTCTTACAATAAGTACTTTAACACTACTTGGAATAAAATGCTTTTTATTCCAATCTTGAATACTTGTTTCCAAAAAAGAAAACTTTGTATAATCACAAATTTTCTGAAAATGTTTTACATAACTAATGCTTTCTGCTATCTCATGATCATTTATAAATTGTATTTGTGGTATTTTTTCAACTAACGAAACCTCTTTTTCATCAATGTAGGTTTCTTCAATAATTTTTTGGCAAGAATTTATCATTAAAGTTATTACTAACAGAAAAAGTTTCTCTAGTAATGACAAATCAAAATTGGTTATCTTCTTTGACATATTAAAATATGAGATCTTTGATTTTACTTGATTTAGGATTATTAACTATCTCAAATATTTTAGTTTTTCCACCGTTAAAAAAGGGAGTTACTTTTCTTCCTTTTTTTTTCAATTTATTTAACAAGCTTATTACTTCTGAATTTGACGTCGAATGTGAATCCTCTTCTGTATGGTGATGGTGGTGATGCCCCTCTTTTTCTTTTGTTTCCTCTTTTTCTTTTTGTGCTTCTTTTATAAAGACTAAAATACTTGCGGGTAAAATAATTTGTGGATTCTCTTTCAGGTATTCTTTATCGTTAATATGTTTAAAATATATAGAATCTTTCGCTTCATAGCTATTAACAAAATCTTTATAATTTATAAAAAAGTGTTTATCCGTACTTATTGATTGAAACTTATTTTCATTAATTACAGCATAAGAAAAGGGTAAAAAAGTTTGAGAAATTTTATAATATGCTAAGAGCATTTTTTGCGAGCCTATATTTGTATTCACCTTATATAAATTCACTTTTTGATGACCCAAACAAAAAGCAGAAACAAATAGCGTTAAAATTATACTACTAACTATTGCTGCAGGAATTTTTCTTGATTCTATTTTATGAATCACTTTAAGAAGATTAAAAATAATGACACTATTAACTCCTAATGAAATACTCATGAAGATCGTCATTGATTGCATAATTAAGTCCTCATCAATAAACCATACATCAAAACTTTTTACTAAATATTCAACAAAAACTAATACATTAAAAAAGGATAAAAAAATAAATAATGGTCTATTATAACTTTTTCTATACTTTACCTTTAATAAAATTATTACACTACTTAATACACTTAATAGTAAATGAATTATAACTAAATTTTTATAAGGTATTATAAGTTGTGGTGTAAACTTAACTGTACTTATTGAAATTAAGTTCGCATATAAAAACTCTTTAAAATTAAAGTCTAAAATATATCCTCCAATTATATAATAAACACCAACTATAGTAAAGGCTAAAAAATAAGCTTTAATTGCTTTTTTTAAATATTTATAATTCCTTCTCCTATGAAAAAAGAATGCAATAACTAGAAATAAAGGAAATAAAATTAATGCTGTAAATAAATTAGTTAAAAAAATCGCACCAATAAAAATCACATGATATTTAAAATACTTTTTCTTATCAAATACAAAGCGTTCTGGTATTAATATGAAAATCATGCATGGCATTAATAACATAAGTGCTAGCAGCATTTGACTATGCTGAGTAATAAAATTTATATTAATAGGAAGTAAAAAATACAATAATGCGAAAGATAATGAGCTTATTAGAGGTGCTACATATCTAGATTTTGATAAAACATAAGTAAACCAATAAAGTACAACACATATCAAACTTGATTCAATAATTGAAAAAGATTGAATAGCCATTTCTGGATTGATTCCTGTTAATTTTGCGAATAGACTAATTAAAGCATATTCTCCAATCATCACATTTCCTGTAGAAATCCATTGCTGATGATTTAAATTATTTAAAATCGTTAGATCTTTGAACCAAAATGGAGAAAATGTATATAAATCATAATTATAAAAATACACCCGCACTATAAAGGCCAGCATAGCTACTAGTATAATTAACAATAAAGTAAGTTTTTTATGTAATTGACTCTTATTTTTATATTTAATAAGAATACTTGACTTTTTTTCAATTTTTTTAAGCCCAAATAATAATAATGATAATTTTTCTCTTTGTAAATGTTCTATAAATTTTGAATTTCCATCATAACCTGTGAATTTATATACTAATGAACAAATAAAAATTAATAATAATGAAAAAATATCATAAGCATTAATTTGAACAAGTAAAAAAACTATAATTATTGATAAACTCGCATATTTTACCCACCTAGTAACTAAAAAATTAATACTATCTTTTTGTATGCTGTACTTAATAACATATTTGTTTAAAAAATACAAGAAAATAAAAATTAACATCAACCTTAAAGGTCCTATTAGGATTGAATAATTATCTAACATATAGAGGTACTTTATTTAGTTATAATTAGATAATGTTTGAAGATCTATTTTTGCAAAAAAATAACTCCAGCCTTTATTTTTAATTCGCTTTTTTACTTTTCTACAAAGCTTTTTTGAATCTACATATTCAATAATCAGTATTGGAATATTGGTTTGTAATGTTGTTCTTTCCAATTCCTCTTTTCTGTAAATAAAATCCTTTTTTGATCTAAGCTTATATTTCTTTTTTTCAAAATCATAAGCTGTAGCAACAGATTCTATTAACAAACTATTTATATAAATAGATGTGTCTTTTAATAATGATAAGCCCGCATTTTGCATTAAAAAAGAAGAAGGAAACTCTTGTTTTATTCTTTTCAAAAAATTAATTAGATCATCTGCTTGATCTTTCATTGGTCCATATATTGTAAAATTATCTATGTTATCTAAAAACACCCCTTCAAAACCCATATCAAACAAATTACCCATGGCTTTTATAAGAATCTTTTGGGTTTCTTCTTTTTGTAAATTCAAGTAATTTCCTCCCCAAATTTCATTTTTACCAAAAGTATTTGGCAATATTTCGTTGTAATATGGAACTGATGGATGGGCTTCTCCTAAACTTATATAAGCTAAAATAGATTTATTGTTATTTTTAAAAATAGTAATATCCTCATGGGTATAGTGTTGAGCTTCTAATATTACATAATTATAGTCTTTAACTTCTTTTGGATTTAATTTTCCATAACAAATCATAAAATCCTTATTCTTAACAAGGGAATTAGAAAATGTATAATTTGTATTAAAAATTACCATAATAAAAAACATTAAATTAATAGGACGCATAGTAGTAGTAATCTAATTTTTTAAAAAACTTAATATTTTCTTTTGTCGTTAGAATCATAAATAAGAAGGCTCCACTAAACATGCCTAATACACTGTATTCATATGATACATTTCTACTTAATAATAAACCAATAATAAGGTTGACTAAAAAGGCCCATGCTAATGCATTTAACGATTTGCTTGGTCTATTTAAAGTAAATAGATATAATGTATTTAATAAACCTATAGAAAATAAAGTATATGATATGGCTCCAATACAACAAACTACTTTACTGGTATTTGATAAGGCTTCGCCAAACTGAGATTGATATCCCCAATCTTTAACCACTATATTATAAATTAAAGCACCAATAAATAAACTTGTAAAGAGTAATAATCCAATATGTTTACGGTACATTTTATAAATTTTTTGATTGTATTTTTGATGGTTTTCAAAAGAAATTTCTTTTTGACCTACATCCAAAAATTTACTAAATGCCACTATACTATATTCTAAAACCCCGGCTAATAGAAAAAATGAAAGAATCGCTATATCCATTCCTATCTCATAATCTTTATCATAATATAAAATATATGGAAGTGGTCCATTACTATTATTACTAGATGACCATGCTAATATTCTATCTAAAAAAACAAATGCATACAATAAAACCCCATAGGTAAAGTATTGATAATTTTTATAAATTATTGATGAAATTCTTGGGCTTCTTAATGCTACTTCCTTTTTAGATTCAGTTGTTTTATTATTAAAATAATACTTAAAATACCCCACAGCTATAACAATAGCTAAACTTATACCTATCCAATGTGTAAAGTAAATATGTATATCAGTTTTTATTTTTAACAAAATAGCTACAAATGTTCCTAAAATTATAGCTACTGATATTACACCACGTTTTTTTATTGTGTGCATGGGAGCTAGTACAAGTAATAAAGCTCCTATTAATAATGAATAAACAAATACAGTTAAGATAAATTCAAACGGATATAAGTAAACTAAAAAGTTTATTAAACAAATAATAAGAAAAATTCCTACAATAGCATATATCCCTAATTTTATAATATCTAAGCTTACTTTTTTTGTTAAATCAAAGTCCTTTTGATACCAATGATAAGAAGCCTGCCTACCAATGACTTGAACAAAACCTCCTGTTATAATTAATCCTAAAATAACTCCCAAAACCACTGCTGTGGATTGTATTTTATTAAAACCTAAATAAGTCCATAAAGAGTATCTAAATATTATAATTGATGCTATTTGCAAAAAAATTGGAATCAAATGAAATAACCCCAAAGGATAATGCTTTATAAACAATTTAGCATTTACCCATTGATATCCAGAAACGGCTATGCTTTTATCAAGTGTTTCATTATTGGTATTGTTTTTATCAATTTCTGTAATATTTAGCTTGATATAAATATCTTTTGCAAGGCTTTCAATTGATCCAAAACCAAAATCACTACTAGTATCTATATTTCTAATCCCAAATGATTCAATGGTAGCTCTTACAACTTTAACATTTACAGGTTTCCCTATTTTATTCTTAATATCCAAATAAAGCTTTTGGCAATTACTATCTTGTTTATTATTAGAGGGCATCTATTTTTGTAATGTAGTGTTAGAAAACAATAAGTTGAAAAGTTTATGTTAATGAATGATTTTTCACTTCTCTATTTTGGGGTCTACCTACAATTCTAATATCTTTTTTGGTTGTCATGGATTTATAAACATGAGCATAGGCATCAGTAAAAGTTTTTATTGTAAAATTTTCGAGTACTTTTTTTCTTGAGTTTTCCCCCATTAAGTTCCTTAATTTTTCATCCTTTAAAAGCTTTATTACTTTTTCACCAATATCCTCATGATCCTTAGGTTTACACACAAAACCTGTTGATTCATCTATAGCTTCTGTAACTCCACCTACATCTGTCGAAACTACAGGTACACCACAGCTCATAGATTCTATAACAGTATATGGAAAACCTTCAGAAATTGATGTTAGAATTGAAATATCACCTTCGGAATAAATTAAATGTGGCTGATCATGAAAGCCTGCCAAAACAAAATTGTCTTGTAATCCCATTTCAATAATTAAAGCCTCGCATTTTTCAGTATATTCTGGAACTGCATCTTTATTTCCGTATATAATATATTTTACATTTGAAATTTCTCTTTTTACTACCGCACATGATTTAATCATTGTTATAATATCCTTTAGCTCAAATATTCTAGCAGCTGCAACTACTGTAGGTACATTTTGTAAGTGTTTTGGTTTCGGTCTAGGCTTAAACTCATTATGATCGATACCATTATAAATAACTTCAATTTTTGCTGGATCAGCACCATACATTACTTCCCATGTTTTGTTGAATTTATTTACCGATAAAATTTTATCAGCTTTGTAGTAAACTAACCTTGTTATACATTCTGAAAATTTTATTAATAAGTCCTTCAAAAAATAGGAATAATCAGAAGCACTAATGGCTATTAAGCGTTCTCTTATGTAAACTCCATGTTCCGTAACAACAATGGGGGTATTATATTTATAATTTAAAATAAGTGCTGGTATTACTGGAAAACCAGATAGTGTTATATGTGAAATATCTTTTTTAGGTATATCTATCGATATAGGAAGTAAAAAATGAAAAAACCATCTCATTCCTATGGTTATATCTTGCAAAGATATATGTACTGTTTTTTGTTTTATTGAAAAATCGTGTATGACATCTTTAAATACTTGCCATATATATTTATTCTTCATTGTGGTTTCATAATCGTACTGTTGAAAAAATTGCCACATATCTTTAAAAATAGCATCAATATCTGAAATTTTATAGGTCTCATTTAAAACACTAACAACAAGTCTTTTAAAAATGGGAACAAATTTTTCAGCAACAACAATGTCACTCGTTTGTTCTTTTTTCCTAACCACTTTATAATACTCTTTACCATAATGTATGTATGATTGTGGTTCCTCTAGCGACCATAATGGAACTTGAATAATATTTTTCACATTATCACTCAAATTATATTTTAATTTTGTTTCAAAATTTCCATTAATAGAATATAATGTAAAATCAAAATCGTCTAATTTTTGGCATAAAGAATGTGCCCAAGTCGATACCCCTCCAGTATTATATGGATAAGTCCCTTCCATTATTAATAGTACCTCTTTCTTTTTCTCAAAATGACTTTTCACTATTGTTGGTATTTTGAATTTCATAATCCAAAAATCGAAACTAACGTGTTCTAATCAAGCTTTGAAACAGGTATTACATTAACAAAATAGATGAAAAGCATAAATATCAGACAAAATAGTTTTGCTAAACTATCTTTTTACCTTTTAAATAAATTAATGAAGATTTTTTTAAAGAATCAGATACAGAGTTATTTAGAAATAAAAATCCTTTTATTACTTTTTATTTTACTTCTTTTTGTTTTCATTCACAAAAACTTTACGAAGTAATT
Source organism: Aquimarina agarilytica ZC1 (assembly GCF_000255455.1). GTDB lineage: Bacteria > Bacteroidota > Bacteroidia > Flavobacteriales > Flavobacteriaceae > Aquimarina > Aquimarina agarilytica. Next base: position 125,147 of record NZ_JH621250.1, read on the forward strand.
CTTTAAATGTATCAAAATCGTAAGAGTACGAAAGCCCTACACCTTGGGTGTATCCTTCTGTTTCCCCAATTAATTGTTGAATATCGTTTTGCTTATTAAAAATTGTAGCTCTTAATGTACCGTCTTTATTTAAAAGAAAATCAATTCGCACATCACCTACAACTACAGATTCATTTACCCCCCCAATAGGCACCCCGACTTTACCATTTATCAAAATACGATTACTAATTTGAGTAGTTACCGATACCCCAAAACGATCTGAAATTTCTTGATCAGGATTTGTCCTATCCCCAGTAACATAATCAAAACCAAAATCTAGTTTGTCGTCATCACTTGAAAATATACTACTCACTAAACTAGACGCATGTTCTACTAAATTATCTGTCACTATGGAATTTCCTTCGATTAACGCATCACTATAAAAACTACCTTGAGTTACTAATGACAATGCTTGACGTTCTTTTGTAACTCTATCGGACAACACATAATCCAACTCACTCCTAACAATGGAACTTGTTTGCGGGAATTCGATATCAAAACTTAAATCTGGCTTTAACAACTCGCCTTGTAAAGTGGTAATTACTTCGACTGGTATTTTTCTATTTACAAATGAATTCTCTAGCAAAATAGCAGGATTCGCATTTGTTTTATATACCGCCGATAAATTTAATTTAGCTGCAGTAGGGCTTCCGTCCCAACTTATACTACCTCCAGTTTGCACATCAAATCGTTTGGATAATAAGCCTCCATATTTAAAATCATATGTACCTTGATAAGCTACAAAATCCCCCCACATGTTAAACTTCCCATTGGTGTTAATTTCAATTAATAACGTACCTGCACCTGAACCTTTTAATGTACTTCCCGATTCTTTGTCTACCACTACTTCGACTTCGGCATTTTTATTTAAATCCAAATCAAATTGAAGTTCTAAACCTTTAACATCCTCAAAATATACTTTTTCACCAAGATTACGTGCTTTTTTCTCATCGGGTGTCACAAAATGAATAAATGAATTATCTCCTACAGATTCTGCATCACTAATTGGGATTTTAAATTTAGTTCCGGGTTCACTCGCTGCTTCGACTGCAATTAATAATTTATCTGTTTTCCCAGTAATAGTCGCATTACCATTTATAAAAGCTGTACCGTAATACAAATCATTATCCGATTCATTGGTATTTAATGCTAACAAACGATCACTATTTACTTTTAAATCTAGATTCCAATCCTTGAATTTACTATGTGAAATTGCCCCATTTAAATACCCCTTTGTTCCAAATTGCGTATCGGTAAGTACCATATTATCAAATCTAATTTCTTGTTTTGTCAAACTTATTTTTGAATCTTGCTCAATACCAAAATCTACATTCAAGTATTGAAAACTAAGTCCTCCATCTTTTAAAAAAAGTGCGCCATTTATATCTGGATTTTTATAATTCCCAGTAATTTTTGCTCTACCATTAACATTTCCTCGCAAATTAGATAATACAATTCCTCCTAATGGACTAAATGGTTCCAATCTAAATTTTTTAAAATCAACATCTAAATCTATTAAAGGTTTTACACCAGAAACATCAATTCCTCCTTTAAGCGATAACGGAAAAGCTTCATTCTGCTTAAGCCTTGAGTTAATCACATATTTAGTCAAATCGATATTTCCTACAACACTCAACACAAATTCACCTAAAGGAATTTCATTTAATATAAAATTAGAAATAGTCACATTAGATTCTGGATAATAAGCACCATCCTTTTGTAAAATCGATAGATTTCCATTTACTGTACCTTTATATGACAAACTATCCACACTTGGAGTAATTTTAGCTAAATCTACTTCCGAAAACTTTATTTTAAAATCTTTATACGTAGAATCTTTTACAATACCCGAAAAATCAATACGTTCGTTTTTGTGAACTACCTCTATAGAATCTACTTTTATTTCATTAAAATCATGATCAAAAGTTATTAAATGACTTTTATCATCTTTATAATTCATATTCCAAGTATTTCCTTTGAAATTTAAATAGGATTTTTGAATTCCAACAACCGATTTTTCAACATTATTTATAGTATGAAATAAATTAAAATCAAAAACATCCTTAGCCTTTTTTCCTCCTTTAAAAGCAGACCTTACATAAAGTGTATCATTAAGACTTACATTCAATAAACTAAAATCTGTAATTGGGTAACGCTTACTATTTAATCTATCCACAGTTATATAAGCATTATATAATGGATTGGAATTATCTACTTCAAAATTGAATTGTTCAATACTATTTTTTAAAGCTGTTATTTTGGGCGACTTAAAATCTAGTTTAAATTCTGAAACATCACTTGACACATTTCCTTTAATAAAAGTATTTGGTGCTAAACTAACATCAGGAAAAAATACATCTACAATTTTATTATATATTTTAAAATCAAAAGCTATAAATTCTGGTTCTGCAATAAATTTATTAGGTGCTTTATTATATAAACTAATCAGTGAATTTCTAAATAATCGTTTAATATTTTTAAACTTAAACTTTCCTTTTATTTTTCCTTGAACTATATCGGGACTATTCATAGTAATAGTCCTTATATTTTCATTATCAAATGAAGAAGTTACTTTAAAATCCTTAAACTTATAGGCATCATTCTGGTTTTTATAATAAGTATCCCTAAATGAAATAGTCCCAAAAGCATTATCAATAGTGGTTCCTTTTAATTTTGCCACTACATTTCCACTAAAAAATGATAAACTATCTCTTTTAAATAGATTTAAAGTATTAAAATCTATTTTAGTTACATTGGCCGAAAAATCATAGTCATTTTGTGCTTCATTTATATTCACTAAACCATTAAATATTAATTGAAGATTCGGGTCATTTGCTATGATTTTACCATCAAAAAGCGGATCCTTTAACTCTCCAATAACTGCAATATCCGTATAGCTATAGCCTTTATATTCTAATTTAGAAAATGTTCCTTCAAGACTAGTATCTAGATTTTTAAGAAAGAAACCTTTCCCATTCACATCTAAATTAAATGATGTTATTCCAAAATTTTTATTATCTAAATAAGTTCCTAAATCAAAATTAGACACATTTAAATTCCCTTGATATGTTGATTTTGATGGTGTGAGTAATTGATCCATTAAAAGTACAACATTGGCTTTACCCAATTTATTTTCAACTCCTCCATTTAGATCAACACTTTTCGGAGTTACTTTTATTGCCCCATCAATAGTAACTTTACCTAAGGCATCTAACTGTTTTGGTAATCTAGTCCCTAATATATTCGGCAATAAATCACTTAAATCTTTTTTGGAACTCGTCAATTCTTTCAGATTTCCCGACATTTTAAAATCTTCAATCAGATTTTTAGACATCGAATTTCTCAAATGTAAATTTCCAACAATAATGGATTCTTTTAATCCTCTTAAATGTAATTGATTTAACTTAAAATCATTTAATGTTCCTTCAAATTCCGATGTAACGGTAATAAACCTATTTCTCCCAAATTCATTATAAAAAAATCTTAAATCTGTAGTTGACACTTTACTTTTAACCACCGAGGCCTTTACCTTTACTCGGCTATTAAAATCTTCCATATCACCTGTGTTATAAGTAAACAACACATCCCCCTTAACGTCAGATTTTTTATCAGACTGTAGCTGTACATTTTTAAAACTCATTACTCCAGTAGAAAGCTCCATTAAAGTAGATAAATTACTTACATTTATGGCATTATTATAGGTAAATGAAAGTTGTTCAGATTCTAAACTTACATTGGTACCATTGACCAATAAATTACTCCCATTAAAATTGATATCCTTTACAAAAACAATAGGCTCATCTTTTAATCGCTCTGAATAATACTCATACTTACCATTTTTAATGGTAACTGTATTTGTTTGTAATAAAAATGGTTTAGCTATTTTTTTTCCTGTGGCAAATTTTTTCAGAAAAACTCTAAAATTATCCATTGAATCTTCCTCATAATATTGCATTTTTACATGAACATCTTCTAAAAAAGCATTAGTTAACTTACCATTTCCTTTTATAAGATCCGAAAAATTAACGATAGATGTTTCAAATTGCCCAACACTAATTAATGTATCCTGATGATGATCTTTAACAAAAAGCTCTTTTAATTCAATATTTCCTGTGTAACCAATACCAATTCCCTTAATTTTAATGTCTGTATTGTATTTTTCATTTACAGAGGTGGTTACTTTTTTAGCAGCCCATGTTTGTACTTTGGGAAATGAAAACAAGACAACCAACACCACAAATAATAGCAAAATAACTGCTAAGGTGCGAAACAGTATGTTGGTAAGTTTTTTGATTAACAATTAATTTTAACTTTGTGGTGTAATTTTAGAACAATATTAACAATTTCTATGCCCTTTTCCTCTTAATGGATACACAAAATGTTTATATACTAGCTATAGAGTCCAGTTGTGATGACACAGCTGCTGCCATACTTAAAAATGACGTGGTTTTAGCCAATGTTGTTGCAACCCAAAAAATACATGAAGAATACGGAGGTGTTGTTCCCGAGTTAGCATCCAGAGCACATCAACAACATATTGTTCCAGTGGTTGATCAAGCCCTTAAAAAAGCTGGAATTACAAAAGAACAACTCCATGGAATAGCGTTTACAAAAGGACCAGGATTAATGGGATCTTTACTCGTTGGTGTCTCCTTTGCTAAATCCTTAGCCATGTCCTTAAATATTCCTTTATTGGATGTCGATCATATGCAAGGTCATTTATTAGCTCATTTTATTGATGGTGCCAGTATACAAAAACCTACATTTCCGTTTTTAGGAATTACAATTAGTGGTGGACATACACAAATAGTTAAAATTACCGATCATTTTGAAATGGAAGTTATTGGACAAACCATTGATGATGCTATAGGAGAGGCTTTTGATAAAAGTGCCAAAACTTTAGGCCTACCTTATCCTGGAGGCCCATTAATTGATAAATATGCCCAATTAGGAAATCCAAAAGCCTTTGTTTTTTCCAAACCTAGAGTAGCTGATTTAAATTTTAGTTTTAGTGGTTTTAAAACAGCCGTGCTTTATTTTGTTCAAAAACAAACCAAGGAAAACCCTAATTTTGTTCAAGAGAATCTGTACGACATTTGCGCTTCAATTCAATACAGCTTAACTGAAATTATTTTAGATAAAGTAAAAAAAGCTGTAAAACAAACAGGTATTACAACTATTGCTATTGGCGGTGGTGTTTCGGCTAATTCTGGCATTCGTAATATGTTGCTTAGCGCAGAAAAAAAGTATAACTGGCAAGTACACATTCCAAAATTTGAATATACTACTGATAATGCAGCTATGATTGGTATCGTTGGTTATTTTAAATATCTAAAAAAGGAATATGCTGATTTAAGCATTACTGCTTCCGCAAGAACTAAATTTTAAGTATGCAGTTATTTTTCAACTCAACTATATCTTCTCAAGATACTGAAATCCAATTTTCAAAAGAAGAGAGTAGACATATTATAAAAGTGCTCCGCAAAACACTGGATGATGATTTGTTTATTACTAATGGAAAAGGTTATTTGTTTAAAGCCAAAATTACATTAGCTGGAATAAATAAATGTATTGCAAGTATTACTGAAACTGAATACCAAGATAAAGAAAAACATCACATTCATTTAGCCGTAGCTCCTACAAAAATGAATGATCGGTATGAATGGTTTTTAGAAAAAGCTACAGAAATAGGCATTCAAGAAATTACCCCTATTATTTGCGATCATAGTGAACGAAAAGCTATAAAATTTGAACGCTTTCAAAAAATTATTCAAAGTGCAACCAAACAATCATTACGATACCACATTCCTAAACTAAACAATGCAACGACATTAAAGGATTTTATAACAAATCATAAAAATGAAACTTGCTTAATTGCTCATTGTGAAGAAACTAAACGTACTAGTTTAAAACAAATATTATCTAATACCGAAAGTCTAAACTTCACATTACTCATAGGCCCGGAGGGTGATTTTTCTACAAAAGAAATTGATTTAGCATTAACCAACAATTACCAACCCATCACTTTAGGAAATACTAGATTGCGAACCGAAACCGCTGCTATTGTAGCCACTCATAGTATTGTCTATAGTTTAGAATAATATCAATTTGTAAAAAATACAAAGCCACTATAACAATCACGTTATAATGGCTTTTTCTACACTAATTTAAATCAATACAATGATTTAATTTTTAAAACTTTAAATCTACTAGAATATCAAATTCATCATAAATAGCTTTATCCTTAAGACCATCAAAAAAGCTAGCTGATCCATATTTTACGTTATATTTTGTTCTATCAATTTTTAGTGAAGCAGTAGCTTTACTACCATAAACAGAAAAATCAAAAGTTACTGGTTTAGTTATACCTTTTACCGTTAGGTCCCCAACAACTTCATAGCTGTTTTTGCCTTTTGGCGTAACTGTTTTAAAAGTCAATGTAGATGTAGCAAATTTTTCAACACCAAAAAAATCATCTGACTTTAAATGTCCCTCTAACTTGCCTTTATATTCTCCTTCCAAATCAGTTGATACTAAACTTGTCATATCAATTACAAACGAACCTCCTACTAATTTTTCACCATCAAACTCTAAAGCTCCAGATTTTACAGCAATGGTCCCTTCATGAAAACCTGTTACTTTATAACCTTTCCACTCTACCTTACTTTCCTTAGTGTTTATTTCCTTTTTTTCGCCCTCAATACTTGTAAATGACAATGCAAAAACAGCCATTAAGGCTAAACTCAATTTTTTAATCACATTTTTCATAATTTGTGTTTTTATATTATATGTGCAAATATTACTTTTTGTTAGACTCAAAAAAATAAACTAGTTTACAAAAAAAAGATAAATTTAATTTAACCTTCATTTTTGTAAATAAGCTCTTTCTTTAATTTACTTAAAAACTCCTTAGTTATACCTAAGTAGGATGCTACCATATATTGTGAAACACGTTGTTCGATAGTTGGGTATTCTTTACAAAAAAGCAAGTACCTTTCTTTGGCACTTAAACTCAAATTACGAACAATTCTTTTTTGAGATGTTACTAAAGCTTTTTCTAATATTTTTCTAAAGAATCTGTCTAGTTTTGGAATTTTTTCACATAATTCTTCGCGAATAGCATATGAAAATTCAAACACCTCTGTAGCCTCAATGCATTGAATATTATAATCTGCTGGACTTTTGGATATAAAACTTCCTAAATCGGAACACCACCAATTGGCTTCAGCAAATAATACAATATGTTCATTCCCCTTTTTGTCTGTATGAAATGTTTTTGTACAACCTGAAATTATAAAACTAGTATAATTACATACATCACCTTGCACTACTAAGTATTTCCCTTTTGAATACTTTCTTGTATTAATTTTTGAAAGTAGAAATTCATTCTCCTTTTTAGTCAATTGGACGTATTTATTAATAGCCTTTAATAGTGCTTCTTCTTTCATTTTTTTTATAATACAATTTATAGCCAAATTAATGAATATATATAAACCCAGATTGTACAATTAAAACAATCCCGTATCTAAAGCTTTGTTAAATCAATTATGTAACTGCTCTTTTTAACTTTAATATAGTAATCCAATGTTATGCTACAATTAAGAAAATACTAGATTTTACTGAGTGTTCAATACTCCCAACAAAGTTTTATCACATAATCAACCCGATAACAACAAAAAAAGCCTCAATTTTTTGAGGCTTTTTTTATCAAACAGTTTGATTTCGCTTTAATACAAACAATACTATTTATTAGTTGCTTTTGTTAACTCTAGCTTTTTGGCATTTTTTACTTTCTGTTTTGTTATTGCAATATCTAATACTTGACTCATTTCGGAAACATAATGGAATGTTAAACCTTTTAAATAGTCTTCCTTAATTTCAAGAATATCTCTACGGTTTTCCTCACAAAGTATCAATTCTTTTATTTTAGCGCGTTTAGCGGCTAAAATCTTTTCTTTAATCCCACCTACTGGCAATACTTTACCTCTAAGGGTAATTTCGCCTGTCATAGCAATACTTTTCTTCACTTTCTGTTGCGTAAGAAGTGAGACTAATGAAGTTAACATAGTGATTCCTGCACTAGGTCCATCTTTCGGTGTAGCCCCTTCGGGAACATGGATATGAATATTATAATTTGAAATTACATCTGGATCGATACCTAATGATTTTGCGTTAGCTTTAATATATTCTAAAGCAATAGTAGCAGACTCTTTCATTACTTTTCCTAAGTTTCCTGTAATATTCAACAATCCTTTTCCTTTTGAAAGAATGGATTCTATAAATAAAATATCACCTCCTACTCTAGTCCAAGCCAATCCTGTTACTACTCCCGCTACATCATTATTTTCATATTTATCACGCTCTAGTCTTGGTGGACCTAATATTTCAATGACATCTTTAGCAGAAATTTTAGCATCGTGATCTAGCTCCATAGCAATATTCTTTGCCGTGTTTCTTACCACTTTGGCTATTTGTTTTTCCAAACCTCTAACTCCAGACTCGCGCGTATACCCTTCCACTATTTTTTCCAAAACAGGTTTAGGCACTTTTAAATGTTCGTTTGACAGTCCATGCTCATCTAATTGTTTCGGTAGTAAATGTTTTTTACCAATTTCAACTTTTTCTTCAATGGTATACCCCGAAACATTAATCACTTCCATACGGTCACGCAAAGCAGGTTGAATGCTCCCCATATTATTTGAAGTGGCAATGAACATTACTTTTGATAAATCAAATCCTAATTCAAGGAAATTATCATAAAATTCACTGTTTTGCTCTGGATCTAATACTTCCAATAAAGCCGAAGACGGATCTCCTTGATTTCCTGCTGCTAGCTTATCTATTTCGTCTAAGACAAAAACAGGGTTGCTGGTTCCAGCTTTTTTTAAACTCTGTATAATTCGACCTGGCATAGCACCAATATACGTTTTACGATGTCCTCTTATTTCGGCTTCATCACGCAAACCTCCTAAGGATACGCGTACATACTCTCTACCTAAAGCTTCAGCTATTGATTTTCCTAATGATGTTTTACCTACACCTGGAGGACCGAATAAACATAAAATTGGTGATTTCATATCATTACGCAGCTTTAAAACTGCTAAATACTCAATAATACGTTCCTTAACATCCTCTAAGCCATAATGGTGCTTATCTAATATTTTTTGTGCTCTTTTTAAATCAAAATTATCTTTACTATACTCATTCCAAGGCAACTCTAAAAATAGCTCCAAATAATTACGTTGAATCCCATATTCGGCAACCTGAGGATTCATACGCTGCATTTTACCTAATTCCTTTTCAAAATGCGCTTTTACGTCTTTATCCCATTGCTTCTTCTTCCCTTTTAGTCGCATTTGATCCAATTCATCATCATGGGATACGCCTCCCAGTTCTTCTTGAATTGTTTTTATTTGCTGATGCAAAAAATATTCACGCTGCTGCTTGTTCATATCATGCTGCACCTTACTCTGAATATCATTTTTAAGCTCTAACTTTTGATACTCTAAATTCATGAATTTTAGAGTAGCTAAGGCACGATCCTGTAAACTATTAATTTCTAATAATTCTTGTTTTTCAACAAGAGATAAATTCATATTTGAAGAAACAAAATTGATCAAAAAAGAATTACTCTCTATATTTTTTATTGCAAATGAAGCTTCACTAGGAATATTGGGACTCTCTTTAATAATTTTCAACGATAAGTCCTTAATAGAATCTATTATCGCTCCAAACTCTTTGTCATCTTGACTTGGACGTTCCTCGTTTACTTCACTTACCTTAGCCATCATAAAAGGTTCGTCTGCAATCACTTCATCAATAGCAAACCTCTTTTTTCCTTGAATAATCACTGTAGTATTCCCGTCTGGCATTTTTAATACCTTTAAAATACGAGCTACTACTCCAATTTTATTAATATCATCAATAGATGGTTTTTCAACAGTTTCATCCTTTTGGGAAACTACGCCAATAACTTTATCGCCTTTATTAGCGGCATTAATCAATTTAATTGATTTATCACGACCTGCAGTAATAGGAATTACAACTCCAGGAAAAAGTACTGTATTACGTAATGGTAAAATTGGAAGCGCTTCGGGTAGGCTTTCTTGTCGTATTTCTTCTTCATCTTCTGGAGTCATTAATGGTATTAACTCTGCATCTTCATTCATATCTTGTAATGACAAATTGTCCAGACTTAGTATTTTAGATTTGGCCATATATATTTATTTGCCAAAATGACACTTTTTTGAAGCTCATTTTGGTAATTCATTTTATAATAAATTAGTATAAGTATTGAAATTCAAGTTATTGCAAAGATAACTGAACTTTACTGATTAATAAAAAACAATAGTTGTGCCAGCCTTATTCAAACAAAAAGTTTGCTAAATGGTTTAGCAAACTTTTTGTTTTGAATATATTATAGTGTAAATTTAACTAAATGCTAAGCTCTAACTCATTTCGAATGATTTATAAAAAATCTATTTCTGATTAATCTATAAAAATTACACTCTTAATTTAATTACTAAAGAAACGTTACCTCTATTTTTCCAAATCCGCCACCTGTTACTTCGGACGTTTCTGTTGTTTCTACTCCACTAGCATCTCTAAAAAAAGCTTTAAATTCAAATGAACCTGAAACGGTATCTCCATCATAAACTAATTGTAAAAAACCTGTAGCATCACTTGAAAAATCTGTACTAAATACATCACCTCCTTTATCGATAGAACCCGTAAAATTTTCAGCCGAATTCACTCCAAACGGTTGTGTTTTAGGATTGTTTACTGCTAATGTAATTGAATTTCCATTCTCGTTAATAAAACTAATGGTTAATAAGTTCCCATTTAGTAAAGCTGTTGCTGATCGCATATTAAAATCATCACCATCCAAAGTGCCAATTAAATCTCCAGACATAGCAAAAATTTCATCAATCGGTGCTGGTGTTCCGCCACCATCTGATCCTATTGGTTCACCTGTGTTGGGATCTATTTCCAATCCTGTTTCAGGGTCGGTAATCACACCCGTATCTGGATTAATTATCCCTCCTGTTATAGGATCAATAAGTTGACCGGTATTAGGATCTTTAACTCCTCTCGAGATTATTTTTAGCTTTTCTATTTGATCTCCATTCAAAAAGTCTCCGGCACTTGCCTCCTTTTCACAAGAAACTAGTAATAAACCTAGAAGAGAAATTATATAAATTATTTTTTTCATGTGTCGCATTGGTTTCTACTATAATGGAACAAAGTTACAGTTTATTGCCTTATGAAACCATTTTTTTAGGAACCCTAAATAATAACCACGTTCCAATAAAGAAAAACAAAGCAAAAAACAGAATCGAAAATCGAGGACTCCCGGTAAGATCCCCCAAAATACCATACAATAGCATGCCTATTACAATTCCAATTTTTTCTGAAACATCATAAAAACTAAAATACGAGGTAGTATCCTTTGAATTAATTGGTAATAACTTAGAATATGTTGAGCGTGATAATGATTGAATTGCCCCCATAACCAAACCTACAAAAGCAGCTGTAATATAAAATTCCATAGGAGAATGTATGGTAAAAGCATATAGGCAGATTACTAACCAAGTAATATTAATCCCTATTAATGTATAAATATTACCTACTCTTTTGGCTATACGCGAAGTAATAAGTGCTCCTAAAATGGCTACTAATTGAATTAATAAAATACTAATTATTAAGCCCATGGTTGATCCTCCTTTTCCCCATTCTATTTCTTCGACCCCAAAATATGTGGCTACTAACATGACTGTTTGTACTGCCATGCTGTATACAAAAAAGGCTCCTAAATAACGCTTTAAAGCAATATGCTGTTTTATTTGTTTCCAAATAAACATTAACTCTTTAAATCCATTAAAAATAATTGAACTAGTCACCTTATTTTCATTTTTGAAATTTGGCAAATGAGCATACGTATATTGACTAAAACCAATCCACCAAACACCTACTAAGCCTATTGATATTCTGGTAGGTAAGCCTTTATTTTCAAAACCAAATAAGCTGTAACCTTCTATTAAAAATAAACAAATGATTAACAACAAAACACTTCCAATATAGCCTAATGAAAACCCTTTCGCACTTAACGCATCTTGATCCTCGGTACTTGCAATGTCTGGTAAATACGAATTATAAAATACCAAACTAGCCCAAAAACCTATAAGTGCTAAAAAATAGCATAGTAAACCAAAAAACAAATTTTCGAGTGTTATAAAACTCAAACCAATACATGCAGATGCGCCTAAATAACAAAACAGTTTCATAAAAAACTTTTTATTACCTGCATAATCTGCAATCCCAGATAAAATTGGACTTATAAAAGCGACTGTCATAAAAGCTATTGCAGTAATATAGCTTATCAAAGAATCATTATTGAAATCAATCCCTAAAAATTGAACCCTATCATTTCCATATTCATCAGTGGTTAGCCCACTCCAAAAAATGGGAAAAATAGCAGAAACTATCACAAGTGAATACACAGAATTAGCCCAGTCATAAAATGCCCAAGCATTCATCACTTTTTTATTACCTTTTTTAACTATTTTTTTTGCCATAAATCAATACTACAATTTTAGACAATGCAAAACAAAAAAAAGACTGTCTTTTCAAACAGCCTCTTTTCCTCTTTTTCAATTTTAATTAGCAATTTTAATTAGCAATTTTAATCCCATGCCAAGGGCGAAACACTATGTAAAAAACAAATTACATAGTTTAATTTTTTATTATTTTTTGAAATACATCTCCTTTATCTGACTTAATTTTTATCAAATAGCAGCCAGGACTCAAACTACTTATATCTAAATCATTATATTTAGTAGTCAGGCTTTGAACGGTATTCCCAGAGATATCAAAAATATCAATCTCTCTTTCAATACCATCTGCTAAACTTAATTTTACAGCTCCACTAGTCGGATTCGGATATACTGTAATTACATTGGATTGATTCCCTGCTACATTATTTACACTTAAAACTGGAGCATCAACAGACTCATCGCATTCACTAATGGAAAAGAATTGTTCTAATTTACATGACAATCTTTCGGCAACTATTAAGTAAGTGGTATTAGGCTTGATAAAATTGCTTACAACTACACCCGCGGTAACTTCGGTATTATTCACTAAAGATCGAGATCCATCGGCTAAAATTTCAAATAAGCCTAATGTTCCAGGAATACGACTTGGAGAAGCAAAATTATAAACAAGCTTTCTTTCATCTCCAGGTAAACATGTGGCTGTATCATCTTCAATTCCTAAGGCTAAAAAAGATGACAACACATTTACATCATTAGTCATTTCGCAACCATTAGCTGCTGTTACTTTAACACTGTATTGACCTGCCGAAAAAATATTAAATCCAAAGCTATCTAAACTGATATCTTGTCTATCAATAATAACTTCTTTTGTGTTTTTATTTAAAATCATTACATCAAAGGGTGCTTCACCTTTTTCAATAGTTATTGCTAAAACTCCATTTTTATCGTTACAACTTGGCTTGTCCGTATTTTCTGCCTTAAATAATAATGGGTTAGTATCACATATGTCAGTAGTTTGGGCATTAGACATAAATGATCCCAACAATAAAATAGATGCTAAAGATCGTTTCAGTTTATTTGTTTTTTTTGAGTAAAGTAGGCTATTCATCAGTAATTCTTTTTAATTGATATACCTTAATACGCTCAACAATTAAAAACCCCTACCCCTATTATTTAAAAAAAGCAAAAAATAGACAAAACACCTATTAAAATCTTTTAAATGCAATTTAGATTCAAAAAAACTAAAAAAACATTCCTAAAATTCTAGTGTAACAATAACCTCAAAACATAAAAAAACCATTCACTGTTCAATGAATGGTTTAATACATATAATAAATACTAGATAGTAATTTATTTAAATGAGGTCACACCAAATTTAGCGGCTTCTCTTCTTGCTTCAGGCGCCCATTTTGTTAAATTAGCAATACGGGTGTCGTTTGATGGGTGAGTACTCAACATTTCTGGTGGTGCCCCATTGCCACTTTTTGATGAGTTCGCTTTCATACGTACCCATAATTTTGCGGCCTCTTCGGGATTATACCCCGCTATAGCCATCAAATTAATTCCTATTTTATCTGCTTCAGTTTCATGACTTCGACTAAATGGAAGCATTATTCCTACTTGTGAGCCTATCCCAAATGCTTGTGCAAATATTTGTTGCGCCGCTGCACTTTTTCCACTCATAGCAATTGATCCGGCTACACCAGCAACTTGTTGAATTTGACCTGCACTCATACGTTGCTGTCCATGATTTGCTAAAGCATGGGCTACCTCATGCCCCATAATTGCGGCAATACCTGCCTCATTTGCCGCTATTGGTAAAATCCCTGTATAAAAAACAATTTTACCCCCTGGCATACACCAAGCATTTACTGTTTTATCATCCACTAAATTATACTCCCATTTATAACCTTCCAAATACTCAGGATGTCCATTGGCATTAAACCAACGTTCAGCCGCTTTTGAAATTTTTTGACCTATTCGTGTTATCATTTCAGCATCAGAAGTTCCTTTAACTACTTTATTTTGACTCAAAAACTGATCATATTGCTGAAAAGCCATAGGAAATATCTGACTATTACTTACCAATGCCAATGTTTTCTTTCCTGTAAAAGGATTTGTAGCACACCCCATTAGTAAAACTGATGCTAAAGCTCCTATTATTTGATTTCTATACTTCATAATAACCCTGTTTTGTTTTCTTTAATAAAATTACAATTTTTTAAATAATTATGTTAAGAACATTTTATTTTTCCTACTAACTCAAGGAAGTTTGCAAATATTATTTCTAAATTTTTTATTAAAAAAATAAAGTTTGGCTAACTTTTTGAGATATTCGTTTAAAAGCAACTAAAAATCGATTTCGGTAAAATGAAAAAAATTCTAACTTTTATATCTATTTGTGGTATTCTATTTTCTTGCAAGGGACAAGAAAACAATATGGAACAGTCCAAAACTTATGCCATAACTAAAACTGAAGCTGAATGGAAAGCAGATTTATCCGATTTTGAATATTATGTATTAAGGCAAGCTGGTACCGAAAGAGCATTTACTGGTGAATATGACAAACATTACAAAAAAGGGATTTATCAATGTAAAGCTTGCCATACTCCTTTATATGATAGTGCTCATAAATTTGATAGCGGTACGGGGTGGCCAAGTTTTTATCAAGCTATTGAAAATAATGTAGATACAAGTGTAGACTATAAATTGGGTTATGCTAGAAAAGAATTGCTTTGTGCTAGTTGCGGAAGTCATTTAGGTCATGTATTTGGTGATGGTCCACGACCTACTGGAAAAAGACATTGTATTAATAGTGTATCCTTAGAATTTAAATCAACTGAACCATGAAAAAATTTAAAATAGAAAAAAGCGCCGAGGAATGGAAAGCTCAATTAGGTGAAGAATCCTATTTCATTCTTAGAGAAAAAGGTACCGAACGCGCTTTTAGTGGTGCACTCAATACAAATTATGAAAAAGGCTCGTATAACTGTAAAGGTTGTAACGCTACACTTTTCACTAGTGAGCAAAAATTTGACAGCGGTTGTGGTTGGCCTAGTTTTGATGCTTCAGAAGAAGGATCAATTATTTACAATCGGGATACTAGTCATGGAATGATAAGAACTGAAATTTTATGTGCTAACTGTGGCGGACACTTAGGACATGTATTTAACGATGGACCAACAGAAACTGGACAACGCTATTGTGTAAACTCACTAAGTATTAATTTTAAAAAATAACAATGATGAAAAAAATAAAAACACTTTTAATTAGCCTTTTAAGCCTTAGCTTTATGTTAGCTTCGTGCGAAGGTCCTACTGGTCCCCCTGGAAGGGATGGGTTTGATGGAAGAGATGGTAGTCCTACTTTTATTTTCGAAATTGCAGATGTAGATTTTGAAAAAGATAAAAACTATTCTTTTGGTGATATTATCCCTGATGATATTCCCATTGATGATTCTGATTTAGTTTTAATTTATAGGTCAAACGAATTGAATAGCACTGGAGATGATGTTTGGCAATTATTACCACAAGCCTATTTTTTAGACCAAGGAACTTTGCAGGTTAATTTTAATCATACAAAAAATGATTTTGAGATTATTATAGATTCAAATTTTAATCTTGACGACCTAACTCCCGATCAAGTTAGCCGCTTTTTGACAAATCAAATATTTAGAATTGCCGTTGTTAGTGTTAATACATCATCTGTAAATACGTCAGCTAAAATTTTAAATGACAGCAGATATAATTATGAAACTATTTCACAAGGAGCGCAACGCTTAAATTTTACTGAATAAAGATCTATTCCGACATATATATAAAATAATATAACATTTGCCTCAAGGATATACCACTTGGGGCAAATTCTATTATAAATGGTTCTCAAAAATCATTATTACTGATCAGGTCCTTGGTCAAATTGTTCCTCAAAATACCTCCTATTACCACAGCCCCAC
Organism: Aquimarina agarilytica ZC1; assembly: GCF_000255455.1. GTDB lineage: Bacteria > Bacteroidota > Bacteroidia > Flavobacteriales > Flavobacteriaceae > Aquimarina > Aquimarina agarilytica. The sequence goes on from NZ_JH621250.1 coordinate 141,695, forward strand.
CTACAAATAGACTTTGGAAAGCCAAAAATCCATGGTTCGAAGCTGATATGCTCCCCTTTATTCAAAAATAAATTGAAATTATCCTGAAAATAAATAATAAACTCTAATACTAACCGTGCAATAATTAAATCTACCAATACTAAAACAACATAATATATTTACAGTATAATTACCTTTCAATTACATCTATTACAAATATTATAATAGCATATTATTTTATTTCAAAGACTAGGTTTACCTTTAGCTTTTTTTATTTACCACCTATAAACTAATTATGAAGCATATCTGGTCCTTCGAAAAAAAAATTTTGTGCGTTTCTTTTTTAATCTGTAGTTTCCAAATATTGATTGCCCAAAAATCATCAGTTATTCCCGAATTTAAATCGCAAAAGGCACAAGCAAGCTTAGATTTTTTATCTATTAAAATGCCTGATGACAATGAAGCCAATATGGGTTTTAGTGGTATTCATTACAACCTGAAATTTAATGATTTTTACAGTGGCTTAGGTATTTATGGCTCCGTTAGTGGCATACGAGGTGGTTTTTTTACTTTAGGAATTAATGCCGGAATCCAAAAAGAAATTACTCCTAAACTTTTTATTGATACAGGTATTCACTTTGGCGGAGGCGGCGGCGCAGCAGCACCAGATGGTGGTGGTGCATTCATTTTACCTCATATTAGTTTAGGTTATCAATTCAATAAATTTTCAGTTACTGGGGGGTATAGTTATGTAAACTTTTTTGATGATGGTGACATTAAAAGTGATCAGTTTTATGTAAGTCTTCAAGTTCCTATTTCTTTTGATTATTCCAATTATTTACATGCCGAAAAAAAGTATACTACAAATGAATTAAAAGGATCTTTTTGGGAAAAAATTTCAAATCGTATTTCGGTGATGGCACATTTAAATAATTTGTCGCCAATGGGAGATTCTGTCAATAATTTTGGTGTGTCATTAAATGATAAAACAATTCGACTTTCAGGCGTTGAAATCAATTCTTATATCACAAATAATTGGTTTTGGCTTTTTAAAACAGATGGCGCTTATAGTGGTATTCCTGCTGGCTATATGGATATTTTTATAGGTGGTGGTTACCATTTTTCAATGAATAAAAACCGTACCAATATTTTAGCTAAAGTTGCTGTAGGTGCCGGAGGCGGTGGCGGAGTAGACTCTCAAGGGGGAACACTACTCTACCCGGATATTTCAATTGAGCAAAAATTATATGATGACTTTTATATTTCCGTTAATAAAGGATTTATGTTATCACCTAATCAACACTTTAATGCCTCAACATTAGGCCTTGGGCTTAAATATTATGTAAATACTGAAGGCTCACTAGCTGATCAAAAAGACTTGACTAAAACAAAATTTAAAGGATTAAATATTATTGTAAAGCAAGATGTATATACTAATGCTAAAAGAGTTACAAACCCGACCGAAGATTTATATCAAATATCACTTCAAGTCGATCTTTTCCTTAAAAAATATATTTATGCTACAGGTCAAACTTCATTTGCCAACTTTGGTAATGCAGGCGCTTATGCCGAAGGTATTTTAGGAGTTGGACTACAATCTGCCTCTTTAATCGATAAAAAAATCAGTGTTTTTGCTCAAGTTTTGGGTGGAGCTGCTGGCGGAGGTAATATAAGTACTGGTCAAGGTTTTATTGTTAAACCAAGTATTGGGTTTTATTACCATTTAACCGATAAACTTAATTTTAGAGCTGCTATTGGTTATGTAAAAGCTAGTGGAGGTGAACTTAATAGTACTGCTTTTAATTTTGGTTTAAGTTATCGCTTTTCATTGTTAACAGCTAAATAATGCATAGTTCTTAACTTTAAAAAGCTTTGGTTTTAAATTATCAATTCGACTGGTATATTAAAAAAACAATGTCATAAAAACAGTAATATCCTCTTAAAACAATTAAAACAACAACAATACTAATTAAAATACTCAAAAGTGACATTTCTATCTAAGTAGAACAAGCACAGAATGGCTTTTTAAATTAAGGATTAATACGTATTTTCGTCCCTCAACAATCAAATATTTATACAGTATGAGCGCATATGATGTTATTGTGTTAGGAAGTGGTCCGGGTGGTTATGTTACTGCTATTAGAGCTTCGCAACTAGGTTTAAAAACTGCAATAGTAGAAAAAGAAAGCCTTGGAGGTGTTTGTTTAAATTGGGGATGTATTCCAACCAAAGCATTATTAAAAAGTGCGCAAGTATTTGATTACCTTAAACATGCCAGTGATTACGGATTAACTGTTTCTGAATTTGATAAAGATTTTGGAGCCGTAGTTAAGCGTAGCCGAAATGTAGCTGGTACCATGAGTAAAGGGGTTCAGTTTTTAATGAAAAAAAACAAAATTGATGTTATTAATGGTTTTGGAAAATTAAAAGCCGCTGGAACACTAACTGTTACTGATGATAAAGGTACTGCTACTGATTACACTGCAAAAAATATCATAATTGCTACAGGTGCACGTTCACGTGAATTACCAAACTTACCACAAGATGGTGAAAAAGTGATCGGTTATCGCCAAGCTATGACTCTTAAAAAGCAGCCTAAAAAAATGATCGTTGTGGGATCTGGTGCAATTGGAGTTGAATTTGCACACTTTTACAATTCAATGGGAACAGAAGTTACTATTGTTGAATTTTTACCAAACTTGGTCCCTGTTGAGGATATAGATATTTCAAAGCAATTTGAAAAAAGCTTTAAAAAAGCAGGTGTTAAAGTAATGACTAATGCTGCTGTTGAAAGTGTAGACACATCTGGTAAAGGTGTGGTAGCAACTGTTAAAACGGCTAAAGGTATTGAAACTATTGAAGCTGATATCGTACTTTCTGCTGTTGGAATTAAAACAAATATTGAAAATATTGGTTTGGAAGACCTTGGTATTGCTACCGATAGAGATAAAATTTTGGTAAACGAATGGTACCAAACTAATATTCCTGGTATTTATGCTATTGGTGATGTGGTTCCTGGACCTGCTTTAGCTCATGTTGCTTCTGCAGAAGGAATTACTTGTGTTGAAAAAATAGCAGGTGTACATACTCCTCCAGTTGATTATTCTAATATTCCTGGGTGCACTTATGCTACTCCAGAAATAGCTAGTGTTGGTTTAACAGAAGCTAAGGCTAAAGAACAAGGATATGATTTAAAAATTGGAAAATTCCCATTTACCGCTTCTGGTAAAGCACAAGCAGGTGGAACTCCAGATGGTTTTGTCAAAGTAATTTTTGATGCCAAATATGGAGAGTGGTTAGGTTGCCACATGATTGGTGCTGGAGTTACTGACATGATTGCTGAAGCTGTTGTTGCTCGTAAACTTGAAACTACTGGACATGAAATACTAAAAGCTATTCACCCTCACCCAACTATGAGTGAAGCTGTAATGGAAGCTGTTGCCGATGCATACGACGAGGTAATTCACTTGTAAACAATCGGAATTTTAACAAAATATATTATAACCCTTGCTAAGTTAGTGAGGGTTATTTTTTTAGTTAATAACATCCACTTTGATTTAATTTTCAGAATCCTTACTTTCTAAAAAAGCCCTATATCATATAATGAACAACTATGTGCCTGAAGTTCATAGTTTTGGTTATGACTGAAAGTCACCATCTTTTTAAACATCCATTTTTGCTCTTAGTTATTAGCACTTTGACAAAAAGCTAACAGCTAACTACCAATAGCTCTTTGTCTTATTTTTAGAAACTAAAAGCGAAATACACTAAAGTGCTTAGTTTTATCTATTCCTGAGACCAATAAAGAAAAAGCTTCATTTCACACAGGTGAAATGAAGCTTTTATTATGAGAATAAAACAATGTTTTTACTCGTCAAAATCTTTTAAAATATCAGAAATATTCATTGCTTCTTTACTAACCGCAATGCGTCCAGATCTAACAAATTGTAGTAAACCATAAGGTTTTAAAGCGGAATATAAAGCTTCTGTTTCTATGCGTCTACCAGTTTTAGAAATTACAAAAAACTTCTTATTAACAGTAACTATAGATGCGCCACTACGTTTAATGATATTCTGTATTTGAGGTTCATCAAATAACAAACCTGAAGCTACTTTATACAAAGCCGTTTCTTGCGATATCGTTTCGCTATCCGTGTGATAAAATGCTTTAATTACCTCAATCTGCTTTTCTATTTGACCGACGATCTTTTTGACTTTTTCTTCAGTCATTTTTACCAAAATTGTAAAACGATACACATCTTCAATTTCAGATTCTGAAGCCGTCATTGATAATAAATTGACGTGTCTCTTCAAAAAAATTGCAGATATTCGGTTAACTAGTCCTATGTTATTTTCTGTATATACCGAAATGGTAAAATATTGTCTATTTTCTTCTTCCATAGTAATTAAACTATCTCAAGCTTCCTTGAGTTATTTATTTTTTAACTATTATTTCTCTAAGAGAAAAATATTCTCTTATTAATAAACTCACGTTACTGTGAGTTAGCTTAATCTAATATCAGAAACCGAAGCTCCTGTTGGTATCATTGGAAATACATTATTTTCCTTTTCAACACATACCTCCAAAAAGTAAGGTCCGTCTGTTTCCAACATTGTTTTAACCGCATCGGCCAAATTAACCCGTTCCGTTACACGTTGCGCTGGAATATGATAACCTTCGGCAATTTTCACAAAATCAGGATTAGTCATTTCCGTTGAAGCATAACGGTTTTCAAAGAAAAGCTCTTGCCATTGGCGTACCATTCCTAAAAACTCATTATTTAATATCACTATTTTAACTCCTGTTTTATTTTGAAAAATAGTTCCTAACTCCTGAATGGTCATTTGATAACCACCATCACCAATAACAGCAATTACTTGGCGGTCTGGTGCTCCCATTTTAGCTCCAATAGCTGCAGGTAAAGCAAATCCCATAGTTCCTAAACCACCAGAAGTTACATTACTTTTAGACTTCTCAAATTCGGCATAACGAATAGCCATCATTTGGTGCTGTCCAACATCAGTCACAATGACCGCATCTCCTTTAGTAACTTCATTTATATTACGAATTACTTCGCCCATACTCATTCCTTCTTTTGAAGGAAACAATTCTTCTTGAATTACTTTTTCTTGCTCTATTTTATCAAAAGCCTTAAACTCACCCAACCATGCTGTATGTGTTTTTTCTTCTAATAAAGGTAAAATATCGGCAAGGGTAGTTTTAACACTTCCCATTACAGCTACTTCCGTGTCAACATTTTTATTTACCTCTGCTGGATCAATTTCAAAATGCACTACTTTTGCTTGCTTTGCATACGTTGACAAATCACCTGTTACACGATCATCAAAACGCATTCCTATAGCAATAAGTACATCACATTCATTAGTCAACTTATTAGGACCATAATTACCATGCATCCCTACCATTCCTACATTTAAATTGTGTGCGGTTGGCAATGCAGATACTCCTAGAATTGTCCATGCTGCTGGAATTCCTGTTTTTTCAACAAGTGCTTTAAACTCGGCTTCTGCTTCACCTAAAATTACTCCTTGTCCCCATACAATCATAGGCTTTTTTGCCGCATTAATAATTGCAGCAGCCTCTTTTACGGTTTCAGGATCTGTTTTAGGAATAGCCTTATAACTACGAACTCCTTTACATTTTTCATAACTAAAATCAAACTCAGCAAACTGAGCATCTTTAGTGATGTCAACTAAAACTGGTCCTGGTCTACCCGAACGTGCAATGTAAAATGCCTTAGCCATTACAGCAGGTATATCCTCGGCTTTAGTCACCTGAATATTCCATTTTGTTACAGGGGTTGAAATCCCAATAATATCTGTTTCCTGAAAAGCATCAGATCCTAACAAATGTGATCCTACCTGGCCTGTAATACATACCATAGGTGTCGAATCAATTTGAGCATCTGCTATTCCTGTGACTAAATTAGTAGCACCAGGTCCCGAAGTTGCTATTGCAACACCGACTTTTCCACTTGTACGGGCATAACCTTGCGCTGCATGGGTAGCACCTTGCTCATGACGTGTTAATATATGAGTTAATTTATCTTGATACTTGTAAAGCTCATCATAAACTGGCATAATTGCTCCACCTGGATATCCATAGATCAAATCCACTCCCTCGGCTAGTAAACATTTAATTACTGCTTCTGCTCCTGTTATACGTTCTGTTGTTTTACTCATTTTTTTAGCTTTTGGCTATTAGCTTTTAGCTATTCGCTTTATTTTTTCAGATTTTTTATATAAATCCGAAAATTTAATTGTTTAAGGTTACCCACTCAATGAATAATCATATAGAATAACCTTTATATTTTATCTCTAATTAGAATACTAAAACTCATCAGTTACACACCCATGAGAAGCTGAAGATACTGAACGTGCGTATTTATATAACACTCCCTTCTTCACTTTCAACTCGGGAGCTACCCATGTTTTTCTTCTTTCAGCTAATACTTCATCAGACACCTCAACATTGATTGTATTTGTTTCTGCATCAATAGTAATAATATCACCATCATTCACTAGACCAATTACTCCTCCAACTTGTGCTTCTGGTGTAATATGTCCCACTACAAAACCGTGAGTTCCTCCAGAAAAACGACCATCTGTAATTAAAGCTACTTCTTTACCTAAACCAGCTCCCATAATTGCAGCTGTAGGTTTTAACATTTCTGGCATACCAGGCCCTCCTTGTGGTCCTTCGTAACGAATAACTACAACATCTCCCTTTTTTACTTTACCATCACGTATACCGTCATTAGCATCATACTCACTATCGAATACTTTTGCTGTTCCAGAAAAACGTAAACCTTCTTTTCCTGTAATTTTTGCTACCGAACCTTCCTTAGCTAAGTTACCATACAGCATTCGTAAGTGACCTGTAGCTTTTATTGGCTTATCCAAAGGCATGATTACTTCTTGCCCTTCTGTTAGATCTGGAACACTAGCTAAATTTTCTGCCAATGTTTTTCCTGTTACAGTCAAACAATCTCCATGCAATAAACCTTCTTTTAATAAATACTTACATACCGCTGGAATTCCTCCCACAGCATGTAAATCTTCCATCGCATATTTACCACTAGGTTTTAAATCTGCTATAAAAGGAGTGGTATCACTAATTTTTTGAAAATCCGTTAACGTGAAGTCTATATCTGCTGCCCTAGCAATAGCTAAAAAGTGTAATACGGCATTAGTTGAACCTCCTAAAATTGTGATTAAACGTATTGCATTTTCTAATGATTTACGTGTTATAATATCAGATGGTTTAATATCATTTTCTAACAAGTAACGCATTTGCTTTCCTGCAGCAACACATTCCGCTTGTTTTACATCACTAATTGCTGGATTTGAAGAGTTATAAGGCATTGACATCCCTAAAATCTCAATAGCAGACGCCATAGTATTTGCCGTATACATTCCTCCACATGCACCTGCACCAGGAATCGCTTTACGAATTACTTGACGGTATTCGCCTTCTTCCATGGTACCCGCTACCTTTTCTCCCCATGCTTCAAAAGCAGACACAATATCTAACTTTTTATCTTCGTGACAACCAGAAGCAATAGTTCCTCCATATACTAAAATAGATGGGCGGTTTAAACGAATCATTGCCATTAATGCACCAGGCATATTTTTATCACAACCAACAACAGTTACTACTCCATCATATGATAAACCTTGTACTACAGTCTCCATAGAATCTGCAATAACATCACGAGATGGTAATGAGTAACGCATTCCAGGTGTTCCCATAGAAATACCATCACTTACTCCTATAGTATTGAAAATTAATCCAAAAGTTTCTTGTGTATTGACGCCTTCTTTGACCTTTTTTGCCAAATCATTTAAATGCATATTACATGGATTACCTTCATATCCTGTACTTGCAATTCCTACTAATGGCTTATTAAAGTCCTCATCTTTTAACCCAACTGCATACAACATTGCTTGTGCTGCCGGTTGCGTATCATCTTGCGTTACACGTTTACTAAACTTGTTAATCTCCATTCGTTTACTTTATTATATTCTGTATTTTCTTTATTTAAAAATAACGAGCTTTCTTTTAAATCACTTTATATGTAAAAATAACAGTACAAAATTAATTTTACTTAATAACTAGACATGTACTACAATAGTCATTTTAAAAAAAATAAAATTAACTATTTGATTACCAATAAACTAAAATAGCCACTTGTACAATCACAATTATTTTTTATTTGTTAAATAAAGTTCAAAAAATTAAGCTTTCTCATTATTGGCTGCAAAGATACTTATATCCTAGTTAATCTAATTAAAACCTTACAATTTTGAATAAATTTATATAATTATAAGTTTTCATTAAAAAATACACATATAAATTCATATTTTAATAAAAAATAATGATTCTATACAAAGCCTTTTATGCATTAAAAATATGTTGATTTTACAACACCCAAATTGTATTATACTCTTTTATTGGTAGGATAGCAAGAACTTAAACAGACTCAAGAGGTAGAATTAATTTCACTAACAATAAGTATCAATCTAAATGATATCTTCAAAAAAATTAAATGTCGACGTTATCAGCCTCAATTAATAATTAAACTTTATTATACATCTGTTACTTTTTTAAAGAATTACTATCTTTAAAAACAAATCATTTGCAATCTATTTCTATTATGTTAAAAATTTCAACACTATTCACTTTTTTCCTTTTTTCAATCGCAACAATCGCTCAAACTTTTACTTTAAAAAGTAACGACATTGGTGGGCAAATGACCTCCAAACAAGTTTTTAATGGTTTTGGATGTAGCGGAAGTAATGTTTCACCCCAATTAAGCTGGAGTAATGCTCCTGAAGGAACAAAAAGTTTTGCTATTACAATTCATGATCCCTCTGCTCCTACTGGAAGTGGTTGGTGGCATTGGCTTATTTTTGATATTGATGCCTCTGTTAACGATCTAGTATCCAATGCAGGAAATATTGAAGCTAATCTAGCACCTAAAGGAAGTATACAAAGTGTTACAGATTATGGTGCTTTTGGCTATGGAGGACCATGCCCACCTCAAGGTCACGGTTTTCATCAGTATGTAATTACCATTCATGCTTTAAAAGTAGCTTCCCTTGGATTGGACAAAAATACAAATGCCGCGGTGGTAGGCTTCAATTTATTTGCAAATACTATTGAAAAAGCCTCGATTGTTGCGTATTATAAAAGGGATTAAATTAATTAACGATCTCCCTTAAATACTCTAAAACTTGTTAATACTATTTTTACGGATGGATCTTTTAAAGCTTGACGTGTAGAAAATAAATTATGATATAAAACCATTCCCATAGACCAAAAATATTTATCTCGTTCTGGAAATTTATTTTTTAGTATTGTATAATCTTTTATACCAGATGATATTGCTGATTCTGGTATAGTTTCTAACACTTTTTCTATTTTATTTAATACTAACTCTCTTTCATTAAAACTCATCTGATTCAAATCAGTCGGAAGATAATAACTTGTTTTAAACCCATTTTTAATAAAAATAGGTAAGGATTTATAATATTTAGACTCAACAATAACTTTGTTGATTGGATAATTGTTATGTTTTAAAGTTTGAAGTATTTTTTTTAATATTTTAACTGAATTATCTTGTTTAAGGTTTTTAATGTCTAACCACAAAAAAGGTTCCTCTTTTAAAGAATAAATATGTGAAATATAATTTTCAAAACTTAAATGAATTGATTTTTGAGGTAAATGGTTTACATCTAAAAAATTTTCGGTTTCATTATACACTAAATCCAATTCAACTCCATCATAAAATTTTAAAGCATAATCTAGTTTTTTTAAACTATTAACTCGATGTGCCCATATTTTGTCATAGTAACCTAAAAGTTCAGGTTTGTATGGTACATAATAATACACAAAAAAAGCACCTATAAAAAAACTAATGAAAAGAAAAAAGTATTTAATCTTTGTCATAATCTATCCCTTTTTTTATTAGTCTTTTAGATTCTTTAAATTTATTGCTAAAAATACTTTTAGTACTATCCAGTCTATTAAAATTAATTTGGCTTACATCTGAAAAACTATGAACAAAGTTTTCTAAGTTGTATTTTCTTTCAAGTAAAAGATCACTTTCCTTTATATGAGAAATATTTTTCTTGTACCCTTTTGAAAACCAAAATATAAAAGGCACTTCATACATTGGCTTTGTAGCATGATATTCATTATGTCCAAAAAAATCCATCGTATCATAAACTTCGTCTCCGTGATCTGAAAAATACAATACATAGCTATTAGTTTCTAGCTCCCTTACTTTTTCAATAATATTTCTTATTACAAAATCATTATACCGAATTGCATTATCATATTCGTTTACCTTTAACTTAAAGCCACTATCATTATTAAAAAACTGAAATTCTTTAGGGTATCTTCTTTTATACGGAGTATGTGTGCCCATTAAATGGACAAACACCATCTTTTTTGTCACATCTTCATTTAAAATATTTTGTAATTGAGGTAACAATTTTTCATCATATACATTATCACCGTAATCATCTGTATTGATAAAATACTTATGCTGTGCTGCATTACCTATTAACGTTGGAATACTTTCATCTATTCCTATGGGTTGTTGGTTTGACAACCAATAAGTAGTAAAACCTGCTTCATTTGCTATTTGAATGATAGAACTATTTTCCTTTACATTGGGATTTGAATAATCTGACATTGTCAATATTTTTTCTAAAGATGCTATAGTATGCACATGAGGAGCTATTACATCTTTAAAAATAATAAGTTCATCTTTAATTTCTGACAGTAAAGGGTTTGTTTCTCTTGCATAATCATATAATTGCATATGCCAACTGGATGTTGATTCACCTATGACTACAACATAAGTTTGGGCTACATCAAGTTTTGAAACAAGTTTTATATAGTCACTCTTTTCTTTTGCTAGTGTATTTTTAAGTTTAGTTTTTAAATCAACATATTCAGCATAAGAATTATAGATTTCAATTAATATATTTTCATCATTAAACTTTTTGTAAATAAGCATACTAGATAGTACAACAAAAATCAAAACAAAAATTTTTGCTATACCATTAGTAAAACATAACAAAGGTATATCACTTAAATTGAGGGTTCCTTTATCACGTAAATATTTTTTTACAAAAAAAAGGATTCCAAACAAAAACATTAAAACAAATAAAACCTTTGATGTTTTTATAAAGTCATAAAAATATCCAGATATTTCTCCTTTATTAGACTCAAATATCACATATAAAGCTGATGTACTTAATTTAGTTTCATAAGTACTATAAAAAAAAAGCTTTACTATTATCAAAATAGATAATAATACAATCAAAAAATCAAATAAAAAATTACGGATTTTGAGTGGTTTAAATAAAAATATTGTCACAAATAGTATCACCGAAAAAAGACCAAATGCTACTATTTCTTTTAAATACCCGTAAGTAGATGGAACATAAAAGAAACCGAATATTAAAAAAACAAAAAAAGGATATAATACTATACCACCTATTGGCAGCAGTTTCTTTAAATCTTTAAAAAATAAATTCATTCATTAAAATTAAGTATTAAAATTGAAACCCATTAATTTGTTTTAAAGCTTCGCCAATGGCAAAACTTACGGCATTTGCTATATTAAAACTTCGAACTTTCCCTGTACTTGGGATAGACACATGATTATCGAATAAATCAAGAATTTCTGATTCTAAACCTTTTGATTCTCTCCCAAAAACTAGCCAATCTCCATCTTTATATTCAGGAGCTAAAAAGTTTTGTTTGGCATGAGATGTAAATAAAAATACACGACTTTCGTCGGAAAGCTGTGCTTTCCAAGCTTCGAAATTTTCGTATTCCGTAACGCTCAACTCAGGCCAATAATCCAAGCCCGAACGTTTTAAATTCTTATCCGTTATTTGAAAACCTAAAGGATGTACCAAATGCAAGTGACAATTTGTACCTACACATAAGCGACCTATGTTTCCAGTATTATTTGGAATTTCGGGATGAATTAAAACTATGTTTAACATATATAGATTTTAGATTTTAGATTTTAGATTTTAGATTTTAGATTTTAGATTTTAGATTTTAGAT
>NZ_JH621250.1:153883-183475 GCF_000255455.1 Aquimarina agarilytica ZC1
TAACAACCAACAACCAACAACCAACAACTGACAACTGGCAACTGGCAACTGACAACTGACAACTGACAACTGACAACTAATATTAAAAAATCAACCTAGCCTTTTTTGAATTTCTTTTTTGGGACTTTCGGCGAGCTCATCACAGGACAAGATTTTATCTAAAACGGAACGCTTCAATTCGGGTTTGTATAGGCAATAAAATACTTCAGCGATAGTCGGATTACTCTTTTTTTCAATTAATAGCTCCATTTTATCTTCTGGCTTGACCATCCCCTTTTTTAAAACGCGCACATAAATACCCGAAAATGTAGTATTAATAAACTGTTTTAATATTCCAGAGTTTCCCATTTTATGGCCAAATTTAAAACAAGGCTGTCTGGGTTGAGAAACCTCAACTATAGCCTCACCTATTTGATATTGATTTCCTACATGAATTTCTAACTCATTCAAACCTTGTACCGTTATATTTTCGCCAAACATTCCATAATTCCAACTTAAATCTGGGTATAGAGATTTCCAAAAGTCATAAAAATCGGCACTGTATAAATAACAAGCTTTATCAATCCCTCCATGAAAACGCCTGTCTACTACGTGATCATTTTCTACATCCTCTGTTCCTAAAAAAATTCCATTAACCACTGGTTTTTTATAAATCCCTGTCTTAACTTTTTTACCTCGGTAATCTATCTCGGTTACCTCACCAATATTTGTTGCAATTACTTTCATAACAGTTTTTTATTGAAATGTCACTTTATTTAAAAACAAACCAGATGCTTGAGCTATATGCTCCAATTTAATACGATACTCTTGGGGTTGAAGTGTCCGTTTGACAAAATCTAAATCTATTTCACCTTTTCCTAAGTCGAATAAAACCCCCATCATTAAACGTATTTGATTACGCTTAAAGCCTGCTCCTTTTACAGTCAAAATATACGTCTTTTCGGGAAAGAAATTTGCTTTGTATTGCTCATTAATTTCCAGACTACAATGTGTAATCACACCTTCAGTAATTGTTTTTTCATTAGAGCGATGAGCATAAGACCAATAATCATGGGCCCCTTCAAATAATTTAGCCGCTTGTTGCATTAACGGAATGTTCAACTCTTCTTGAATATTCACCATAAAAGGAGCACAAAAAGGATGAAATTTATCCCCTACTGCAAATAAATATTGATATTCCTTTACTTTAGGATGTTGAATAATGTTAAAATCCTTTGTAGTTTCTTTTATACTTAATGCACGTATGTCCGGTGGTAGATTTATATTTAATAAAGGGAAAAATTCTTCTAAGTCCAATGAAATAGTATCCACAAATAATTCCACATAAGACTGTCTGGCTGATACCATAGCATCTGTTCGCCCCACTGAAAGGGTTTTAAACTTTACACCATCATCTAAAACATACTTTAAAGTACGCTCTAACATACGCTGAATAGTATTTACTTCGGGTTGTTTTTGCCATCCATGATAGCGAAATCCTAGATATTGGATTTCTATTAAATAGTAAAATCTTTTTCTCATCATTTCCCACAAAAATAAGAACTCCATAAATAGCACACTATCTTAACTTTTAAATTTCTAATAAAATAATACGATTTATGGGAATAGCTTTTACTTGTTTAGTTATGTAATCTTTGTTACAACGACTGATACTTTAATTCATTAATTTTATATAATCAATAAAAGAATAATGCTAAAAGTTTTTGATATTATCACCTCGGCAAGTCTAAACACCATAAATTGGGTTTGGAATTGTATTACATTTAATGTCACTTGGTACACTAATTATTTTTGGGGATTAATATTCATTTCATTGTTGGTTTGGGGCATCGAAATTTTATTCCCATGGCGAAAAAATCAATCTATTTTTAGAAAAGATTTTTGGTTAGATGCCTTTTACATGTTTTTCAATTTTTTTGTTTTTTCTATTGTTATCAATGGTGTGTACAAATTAATTGAAGCTGGATTCGCAAGTATGGGTATTCAAATAAACTCATTAGCTATTATTAACATTACCGAATGGCCCATGTGGTCTCAACTACTTGTCTTTTTTATTGTACTTGATTTTTTACAATGGTTTACTCACACACTTTTGCACCGATATCTTTTTTTATGGAGGTTCCATAAAGTACATCATAGTGTAAAAGAAATGGGCTTTGCTGCGCATTTACGCTACCATTGGATGGAAAATATATTATACAAACCCTTAAAAACCTTTGGCGTAATGCTCTTAGGTGGTTTTGAACCTGAGCAAGCTTATATTGTTCATTTTATTGCTATAGCCATTGGTCATTTTAATCATTCCAATATCAAAATTACATGGGGGCCCTTAAAATATATAATAAATAATCCTGTAATGCATTTATATCATCACGCCTATGTATTACCTAAAGGTACTTATGGCGTTAATTTTGGAATTAGCCTTAGTCTATGGGATTATATTTTTAAAACTAATTATATTCCCGAAGATAGTGGAACCATTAAGATAGGCTTTAAAGGGGATGATAAATTTCCAAAAAACTTTGTACAACAATCGTTATATGGATTTTTTAAGAAAAAGAAGTGAATTTATTTTATTGAAAATTTAAATAGCTATAAATTTCCTTTCTGGAAGTTTTTTCACTCTTTTTTTATTTTTTAAAATTTTATCCAAAACCTCAATTAATTCTCCTAATTTCTTATACTCATCTGTAGTCACATCCTTAAAAAAAACTTTCTCTCTAACTCCTAGGTATTTTATTGAAATTGAAGTTATAGAAAAAGTATTAACTCCTCTTATATCCTTTTCAAGATTATTAAAATTAGTCTCCTTTAAAATTGAATAAATCAACTTCTTTTCTTGTTTTGTTAGATTAACTTTACATATAGATCCTTTACCTGTTAATGCTTTTTTATATATACCTTGTCCAGAGTTAAATCGATAATCATGTTCTTTAAAAATAGATATTTCAAAGTCTTCTGGTAATTTATCAGGTAAAGGTCTTCTATTTAAAGGTTTGTTTTCATTTAATTTCAAATCTTTCAAATTTGATGAAAAATAAGTCCATAAAAAACCTCTTGGAGAATCTATTAAATCAAAATTTAAATATTTATCGGAAACATCATGCCCTAATTTTTTAAAATAAAATTTTATCATGTAAGTTTTATATGGAATAAATTCAGAAAAAACTTTTTTTGACACTTCTATTCTATCAAGTAAAAGTAATTCTTGATCAATGTCTCTAGCAATTTCAAAAAAAACTTCTCTCTCTTCTGGGGTTAGAATTTCTTCATTTATTATAGTTTTTAATTCATTCATTTTTGAAATTGAATCACCTTCTAATGATTTAGAAATCCAAGAAAAATCGTTTAGATTAATTGAATTAGTTACAAATGCTTCAAAGTCATAATTAATAAAAGATTTATAAATTTTATTAGAGATATTTTTAAATTTAAGAGGGCATTTACTTTTATAGCCTAACAACAAATCTCTATAATCGTTTTTTTGATTGAGATATGTTGGTAAAATTCTTTGTAAAGGTTTTTTAATTTTTTTTGGCAATTTCTTAATTGGATTATCAATTAAATTTAATTCTTTTAAATTATTAGGAAGATCTGATATTTTTGCTATTTGATTTCCGCTAAAATCAATTTCTTTAAGTCCAATAGGTAAAGTATTAAAACTTTCAATTTTATTAAAACTACAATCAATACTCTCAAGCTTTAATGGTAAATCCGGAAGACTTTTGATATTATTTTTAGCACATCTTAAACTTTTTAAGTTTGGAGGTAAATTAGGTAATTTTTTAAATTGATTTTCTGAGCAATCAAATTCTATTAAATTCTTTGGTAAATATTCAACTTTTGTAAACTTATTTCTACTTATATCCAATTTTGCTAAATCATCTAAAATATTAGGAAATAAGTCTGTATTATTATTTACAAAAATTAATTTTTTAACATTAGATGGAATGTTAATTTTAGAATTAATTTTAGAATCATTAATCATTAATTCATTAACTGAAGAAGGTAAATTAATTATTCTATTTACTCTAGATTCAATTATTCTTAAAAATTTCAATCTTGGAAATGTATCAAGAATTTTCAGGTCCCAAATGATAGAACCACTTATGGTCATATCAGTTACTAATTTTGGTGATTCATAGTCATAGTTACCTGTTATACTAGTCGAATAAGAATCTATTTTATATCCACTTTGATTCTCTATATATTTAATAATTTCTTTTATATTCTGTCCAGAAATAGAATTGCAAACGAAAGTTATGAGCAACCATATTAACGTTATTTTCCTATACATTTTAACTTTTAATCGAATGAATCCCACTATTAAACGCTTTATTTAAAACAGCAACTGCTTCAACTAACAGCTTTTCATATTCATCATTATTAATTCCTTTTTCATTAAAATTAGCATTATATGAAGGCAAAATAAAATCAGCTACTATATTACCACCTAAATGCGGAAAAAACTTTTTGGCAGCTTCTAGCACATTAGCACCTCCACGTTTCCCTGGTGAAGTAGCCATTAAAAGCATAGGTTTATTTTTCCATACTTTTTGATCTATTCGCGAAAGCCAATCTAATATATTTTTAAAGGCAACAGAATAAGAACCATTATGCTCGGCTAATGAAATAATTAATGCATCGGTTTCACTAATTATATGATCAAATTCTAGCGCTTTTTCAGGAATACCATATTCTAATTCATAATCAATTCCATAAATAGGCATTACAAAATCGTTTAGATCAATTATATTTAATTGAACATTTTCAAGCTTTTTTGCGGCATAAATAGCTAGCTTTTTATTAATTGATTTTATGCTATTACTCCCTCCTATTACCAATATTTTTTTCATACATCTAATATAAAAAAATTAATTATTCAGCCTTCTATTCATAACAAAAAACCAAATTGGAGGTACTAAAGCTAATAACATCATACCTGGGTAACCTGTTGGCATTTTTGGACTTTCGGGTAATGATTTTAAAATTTGATATTTTTTACTTCCATTATAATGATGATCCGAATGGCGAGATAAATTAAATAACAGCGTACGCCCAATAACATGATCCGAATTCCAACTATGACTATGTTTTACTTTTTCATAACGGCCACTCTCCATTTTTTTTCGAAGTAAGCCATAATGCTCAATATAGTTAACTGTTTCTAATAAGCCTATTCCAAATATGGAAGCCAAAATAAAGGCTAATAATACATGTAATGAAAAAAACAAATAGATGCTTCCTAATAAAAGTAAGCTTGCTATAGTGTAAAGGATCATTCTGTTATCAATAGAAAACCAGCTTCTATTTAGTCGATTTAATCGTAAACATTCGTGTCTCCAAGCTTGCGTATAACTTCTAAAATGAGAGGTAAACCAAAAACTAAATACCCATTGATTTTTTTTGGCTGTTGCTGCATCTTCGGGAGTAGCTACATTTTTATGATGTCCCGCATTATGATAGGGTAAAAAATGTGTATCTAATGAACTTAATAATAATAACTCCCCAACAAACTGTTTTAACCTACTCCTACGGTGACCTAACTCATGCCCCACATTAATCCCCAAAACCCCACACATTAATCCCATAGCTGTTACTTTTCCATAAAAATCTACAGTACCAAAAGGAACATGTTGAATACTATTAAAAAAGTAAATTAAAAAAACAATTTGTACGGGCAGTGCTACATATAAAATCAAATCATAAATAAGCTTATTTTTTTCCTTTGCTTCTACTTCTTTTTCAAGATTAACCATATTTGGTTTTAAAAACAACTCAAGTAAAGGTACGCCTCCAAAAAACACAAACAAAGGCATAAATGTTTGTATTCCAGAAACATTAAATGAATAATACACGGTTACTGGTAACAAATACACAAAAAAATATTTTAAGCTTCTAAAAATCATAGCGCTTTAAATTTACAACTATTTTGTCTTTTTATTCAACAATAAAGTACTTTTGACTCACGCCATCATAAATTATGTAATGTCCTTAAAAACTACTACACCACATCATCATTTTGTTATTTATAAGCCTTATGGATATTTAAGTCAATTTATAAATAATGGCCCTAAGCAAGGGAAAAAGAAATTATTAGGTGCGCTTTATGATTTCCCCAAAGGTGTAATGGCAGTAGGAAGGTTAGATGAAAAATCGGAAGGTTTACTTTTTATAACCACCGATGGAAAAGTAAGTAACCTTATAAACAGTAGTCAATTTGAAAAGGAATATTATGCCTTAGTTGATGGTGCTATTAGTGAAGATGCGCTGCAAAAAATGAGAAATGGAGTTGAAATTGGATTTAATGGTAAAAAGTACCTAACTAAACCCTGCAAAGTTACTTTATTAGACGCCGAACCAAACTTACCGCCACGTAAAAAAAAGATAAGGGATGCCAGGCATGGCCCAGTATCGTGGGTTTCAATTACGTTAACTGAAGGGAAATTTAGACAGGTTAGAAAAATGACTTCAGCTGTTGGTTTCCCAACTTTACGATTAGTTCGTATTCGGGTAGGAAATGTATATATCAATACAATGAAATCTGGTGAAGTTATTCCTTTAAAAACAGCTCCTCTTGAAATTCTCTAGTTTAAACCCGAATAATGCATTAAAAAATGAGTCCACTTAAAAACAAAGTTTCCAAGTGGACTCAAACTCCATAATTATAAAATTAATTAAGGAATTAATACATCTGTAATAACATGCACAACACCATTTGACGCTTGAATATCAGCCATTGTAACTTCAACCACACCATTAAGTAACACCTTGTCATCAATCATTTCAATTGTAACTTCTGCTCCTTGTAATGTTGTTATTGTTCCTCTTTCCAATAAATCAGCAGCAGTAAGTCTACCAGTTACTACATGGTTTAGTAATACCTCTTTTAAAGCATTACCACTAGGCACAGTTTCTAATGCAGCAAAAGCGGCATTAGTCGGTGCAAATATTGTTAATGGTCCCTGACCTTCTAACTCTTCGAGTAAATTTTGTGACCGTACGACACTTACAAATGTTGATAAATCTGGGTTAGCTGCAAGACCTATAATTGAAGGTACTAACACCCCTATAATCACATGAATAATACCGTTTGACGCTTCAATATCAGCAGTCACAACTTCTATAGATCCATTTAGTAATACCTTGTCTCCAACCATTTCAATAGTGACTTCGTCACCTTGAACTGTTGTCACTGTTCTACTTTCTAATAAATCACTTGCTGTTAATTTACCCGCAGCAACATGATATAACAATACTTCTTTTAAAACATCTCCATTAGGTACAGTTTCTAGTGCAGCAAACGCATCATTAGTTGGTGCAAATACAGTAAATGGCCCTTCTCCTTGTAGTGTTTCGACTAACTCAGCCGCTTGTAAAGCCCCAACAAGAGTGGTAAAACTATCATTAGAAGTAGCAATATCTACAATTGAAGGTAATGGTGTTTCTTGCACTAGTACTTGCTCAATAACGTGTACAATTCCATTAGATGCTTCAATATCTGCCATAATAACCTGAACGTTTCCGTTTAAAAATACGCCATCTTCTCGTTGTTCAATTGTAATTTCCTCTCCTTGTAACGTGGTTACTTTACCTGCTGCTATTAAATCTGCAGCTGTTAGTTTACCTTGAGCCACATGATATGTCAGCACCTCAACTAAAGCATCTCCTTCTGGTAATGCTTCTAATTGTGCAAAAGCATCATTAGTTGGCGCAAATACGGTAAATGGACCAGTACCATTTAAAGTATCGATAAGATTAGCTTGCTCTATCGCATCAAACAATGTTGATAATGAAGGTGTAGCTAAAGCTAAATCAACAATTGTAGGATCAAGTGTAGGGATGTCATTTGGCCTAGCTGTCCACTCTCCTCTACTAAAGCCTTTTATAGACCTCAATAAAAATTGTCCCGAAATATTTCCTAGATCATCAGGTTTTCCTACTGCTAAAACAATACCTATACCTTTAACTTTTGTTATAATGTATACAAAACCATCAATAGTAAAAGCACCTCTAACCCCAGTTTCTGTTCCATTAGGTAAAGCTAATTTTCCTCTAAAAATACTAAAGTTTCTAAAAGTTCTAGTAACGGTAATATCAACATCTCCTGCTATTTCCGTTCCAGTTGATGCACCTCTTGTAATTTTAGCACTAAAATCTAAACTTAATTTATCCGCTTCGTCAGTTAGTTCTTTGGCCCCTTTATCGGACGAAGAAATAGTTTCTCCTTCTAATAAATTTTCAGATATTTTTTCAAACTCTTCAATAGTCAGATATTCTGAACCAGAAAGTGTTTCTGATACTTGCTCTTGTCCCTGATTTTCAAAATCAGATGAATCTGTTTCTTTTTCACAGGAAACAATACCTACTAGCATAAAACTTGCTAGTAAAAATCCTTGGAATTTTGTTAAAAATGATGTTTTCATATTTGTGTTATTTTGATTGATACACAAATTTAGCACCTTGCATTACTGTTTAATAAAACTTAACAAAAATTAAACAAAAGTGTTTTTTTGATCTTATTTCATTTTCATATTATCGAAATTTTACCATCTTGTAATGATGAAAAAACTTACAAAAGTAAAAAAAAACAAAACCGCTAAAATTGAATATTTTAACGGTTTTGTTAATAAAATAAGTCTTTAAATAGTATAATCTAAATGAAAGGTTGTATAATTTATTAATATCAAAAAAAAACTCTTCAACAAAAACAAGTACTAATCATTCGAAAGAATACTCAAAATATACCAAAACAATAGCATCAATGAGGCAAACAAGCCTAAACTTGCTCCCACATATTGATCTTCGGAATATTTATGAACCATATTAGAAGTTTGATATAAAATAGAGCCCGATGCCAATACTACCATACCCGCACTAAACCATAAACCTAAATTAAATCCACCAAAAAACATACCGGCAACAATTAAGCCTAAGGCTATAAACCCGCCTATGGTTAATCCTGATTTTAGAAAAGAAAAATCTTTTTTGGTAATAAGTACCACAGCTGATAAGCCTGTAAAAAGTGACAAGGTTAACACAACTGCTTGTTGTAAAATATTTTCACCACCTTCGGCAGCAATCATGGTTGCCATACCTATTAAAGGAATAAAAATAAACGCTTCTGCTATTACATATAATAATAAACCGGCATATTGCTGATTTATATTATGATTGGTATGTACCACTTTTTCTGCATAGTTAGTCGCCAACATAAAACCACCAAGCATTAGCAACCATTTCCATCCTTGTGTTAGCGAAAATGCTAAATTTACGATAGCCTCACTCTGAAAAAACACCCATTCAACAATTACAAATAACAATACAGCTAAAGCCAAATGCGTATACGTCTTTTTATAAAAAGCTACTTTTCTGTCTTCAGTAAGTGAACTTACTGGTAATGATGATTGAATTTCTTCCATTATGAATTATTTGTTTTTTATAAATATAAACAAAATTCCTACAAATTATAAGCGTACTGGAATTCCCGCTACTTTTAATTTTTCCTTTAATTTTGGAATACCAATTTCTTTAAAATGAAACACACTTGCTGCCAAGGCTGCATCTGCTTTACCCTCCTTAAATGTATCGACAAAATGCTGCATATTCCCTGCTCCACCCGATGCTATAATTGGAATATTGAGCTCGGTACTTAAACGTGCCAAAGCTTTATTAGCAAAACCATCTTTGGTACCATCATTATCCATAGATGTAAATAAAATTTCACCTGCTCCACGTTGTTCCACCTCTTTCGCCCAATCGAATAAATTAAGCTCAGTAGGTACTTTACCTCCAACCAAATGCACTATCCACTCCCCATCAATTTGTTTAGCATCAATAGCTACAGTAATACATTGACTCCCAAATTTACTTGATAGTTTATTGATTAACTCAGGGCGTTTTACAGCTGAAGAATTTACCGAAACTTTATCCGCTCCATTTTGAAGCAATATATCCACATCCTCCACCGATGAAATTCCGCCACCCACAGTAAAAGGGATATTTACTTCTTTAGCTACATTTCTGACCAAATCAGCTAAGGTCTTTCGGCGTTCTTCCGTGGCTGATATATCCAAAAAAACGAGCTCATCAGCCCCAGTTTTGGCATAAATTGCGGCCAATTCAACTGGATCACCGGCATCGCGTAAATCCACAAAATTTACTCCTTTTACGGTGCGTCCATTTTTAATATCCAAACAGGGTACAATTCGTTTTGTAAGCATTCTTTTTAGTATTAAGTACTGAGTACAAAGTACAAAGTACTGTTTCCTTAATTATAATTTTAATCTTGAGTATAGATTTTTCTCATTATTATAGAAAAAAGAGAATAGCCTTTTTGCTCTACACCTATTCTTTAGATTATCTTTTCTTAACTAATAATATATTCTTCTAATTGTTTTAAGCTAATTCGGTTCTCATAAATCGCTTTCCCTATAATGGTGCCTTCACAACCGATTTCGGCTAATTTAGGAAGTTCATCAAAGCTTGAAATACCTCCCGAAGCAATTAATTTAATATTAGGAATTTCATTCAGCATTTTTTTATACAAATCAAACGAAGGACCTTGTAACATCCCATCCTTACTAATATCGGTACAAATTACATAGCTTACTCCTTCTTTTTGATAGCCTTTTACAAACGGAATAAGTTCTTGATCACTTTCCTCTAACCAACCACTAACAGCTATTTTTTCATTATTAGCATCTGCTCCTAAAATAATTTTATCCGCTCCAAATTTAGTCAACCAATTACGAAACACATCGGCATTTTTAACGGCTATACTCCCACCAGTAATCTGACTGGCACCACTCTCAAAGGCTATACGCAGATCATCATCCGTTTTTAAGCCCCCTCCAAAGTCAATTTTTAAATTGGTTTGAGTCGCAATGGTTTCCAATACTTTATGATTTACTATATGACTTGCCTTAGCCCCATCTAAATCCACTAAATGTAAATGCTGGATTCCGTGTGCTTCAAACTGCTTGGCTATTTCTAAAGGATTTTCATTATACACTTTTTTAGTATTGTAATCTCCTTTTGATAATCGAACACATTGTCCGTCTATAATATCTATTGCTGGTATTATTCTCATAGCTTTTCAGATAATAGAAAATAGAGAAAAGAATATAGATCAATCTCTTTTCTATTTTCTTTATTCTTTTTTCTTATAAATTCAAAAAATTTCTCAAAATTTTCTCCCCAACATCACTACTTTTTTCTGGATGAAATTGGGTTCCGTAAAAATTATTTTTCTGTAACGCGGTACTGTAATTCACTCCGTAATCGGTAACACAAATAGTTTCATTACAAACTGGGGCATAAAAACTATGCACCAAATAGATGTATGATTCGTTTGTTACTCCTTCAAATAAATGGGATTTAAAATCTCTGATTTGATTCCAACCAATTTGTGGCACTTTTACCTCATTAGTAAAACGGATGACATCCACATCAAAAATACCCAAACCTTTGGTATCTCCTTCTTCAGTTGAATTACACATTAACTGCATTCCTAAACAAATTCCCAACACAGGCTGTTTTAGCGTAGGCACTAATTTATCTAATCCGCTTTCACGAAGCTTATTCATAGCACTACTTGCCTCACCTACACCTGGAAATATTACCTTATCTGCATTTTTAATTTCGTCAACATTATCACTCAACACAGCTTGGTATCCCAAACGCTCAATAGCAAATTTGATACTCTGAATATTTCCTGCTCCGTAGTTTATTATTACTATTTTCATATTTTAAAGTATACAGTAAATAGTACACAGTACAAAGACTACTTGATACACTAATTATAAAGTATATTCTTAATCTCAGTACTCTGTACTGACTACTTTGTACTAGCTTGCTTTATAGCAAGCCTTTCGTACTTGGTAAAAACATTTTATTGGCGTCACGTTTTACAGCCATTTTCATAGCTTTTGCAAAGGCTTTAAAAATACCTTCTATTTTATGATGCTCATTATCACCTTCTGCCTTTATATTTAAATTACATTTAGCCCCATCGGTAAATGATTTAAATAAATGTAAAAACATTTCGGTAGGCATATCACCTATTTTTTCGCGTTTGAAATCGGCATCCCAAACTAACCATGGACGTCCCCCAAAATCAACTGCAGCTTGTGCCAAACAATCGTCCATTGGCAAACAGAAACCATAACGCTCAATACCCAACTTATTCCCTAGTGATTTATGGAACAACTCCCCTAGAGCAATCATGGTATCTTCAATCGTATGATGCTCATCAACATGTAAATCCCCATCCACTTTTACGGTTAAATCCATAGCACCATGTCTCCCAATTTGATCTAACATATGATCAAAAAAGTCCAAACCTGTAGCAATATCATTTTTACCAGAACCATCTAAATTTAGCTTAATATAAATTTTAGTCTCATTAGTATTACGTGTAATTTCAGCTACGCGATCTTCTAATTTCAAAAACTCATAAATTTCTTTCCAGTCTGTTGAAGTCAGTGCTATACAATCCGTAATTGCTTTTTTATCACTTTCAATTTCATCGGCTCCCAATTCTGGATCTTCGGACAAATAAATGCCTTTGGCTCCTAAATTTTTAGCCAATTCCATATCAGTAATACGATCCCCCAATACAAATGAATTGGCTAAATCATACTTTTCCGTATCAAAATATTGCGTTAGCAAGCCTGTCCTTGGCTTACGTGTTTCCGCATTTTCGTGTGGAAATGTTTTATCAATATATATTTCCGAAAATACCACTCCTTCTTTTTCAAAAGCGGATACTATTTTATTTTGGGCAGGCCAAAACGTATCTTCAGGAAACGAATCCGTTCCTAGCCCATCCTGATTAGTTACCATTACCAATTCATAATCCAATTCATTTGCTATTTTAGCCATGTATTGAAACACCTTTGGGTAAAATTCCAATTTTTCTAAACTATCCAATTGGTAATCCACTGGTGGTTCAAGCACCAAAGTACCGTCTCTATCTATAAATAATACTTTTTTCATATTTATTTCGCTTTTCGATATGGCTTTAGGCTATAAGCTATTGGCCATTAGCTTGTTTCTGTTTTTTATTCTTTTTGGGCGTATCCCTACGGGTCAGGCTTTCGCTACTACTCCTCGTTCCTCCTTAGGTCGGACTGCGGGGTAACCGCTCTATCCTTTACGCTTTACTTTTCCTATTTTAATTCTGTGCAAAATTAAAGTTTAATTTTGGCATCATTGGCATAATCAAACTGCTTTAAAGTTGATAAATAGTTTCTTATTTTTTCTTCCCAAACAGTTAGTTGTTCTTTATCACTACCATCTTTGGTTTCTTGCACCAATAAGGCTCTTTCTTCAGAAAAACCAGCTATCATTTTATTATTTAATTCTTTAACAAAATCCAAGCCTTTTAATAACTTCTTTTTATTTATAAAAAGTTGTTTTCTAAACCTTCGTGCATACACTTCACATAAATCAAATTGCAACTGTTGATATGCAATAGAAGCACTTAAGCTCGAAACTCTAGTAGTATCCACCCAAGAAGCTTTTCCAACAAAAATATTTTCTATCTTCTTATTCAAGTTTTTCTTTATAAAATCAAAACCCATTACTTGATGGGTAATTAAAAACTGGCTATAAATTAATTCATTGGTATTTATACCTACTTCAATTTTATAATCATCCGCATTCAATGTATTTGTAGCGCTCCATCTTTTTTGTCCCAATGGTAAAGACTGCGCTTGTAAATTTGAAAAAAATAAACTTACTGCTAAAACAAATAATAAAACACTACTTTTCATTTTACAACTACTTTTTACTTGTTAATTATAATGATTTCAAGGCTGCTATTAACAACTTATTTTCTTCGGGTGTACCTACTGTAAATCGCAAGGTGTTTTCACATAATGCTTGTGTGGTTCTATTTCTTATTACAATACCTTTGGCTAATAATTCATTGTAACGTTTAGTGGCATCATCCACCTTTGCTAACACAAAATTAGCCTCGGTTGGATAAATAGTTTTCACAAAATCCACATTTTGTAAAGCTGCTATTAATCCACTTCTTTCTTCAAGAATCGCTTTGATTTCATTTTCAACCCCTTTTTCATCCATTAAGCGCTCCATAGCTGCTTTTTGCGTCAGCTCATTTACATTGTAAGGGGGTTTTATTTTGTTAAGTACCGCTATTACTTCTGCAGCAGCAAAACATACACCTAAACGAATACCCGCTAAACCATAAGCTTTAGAAAGGGTTTGTGTTACAATTAAATTAGGGTAATTGGACAACTCATTAACCCAAGTTGATTGATCGGCAAAATCGATATAAGCTTCATCAATCACCACTATACCCTGAAAGGTTTCTAATAATTGCTTTACCTTTTTTATGGCTATTAAATTACCCGTTGGGTTATTAGGCGAACATATAAATAGTAATTTTGAATGGGCATCTACAGCTTTTAAAATAGCATCAACATCTGGCTGGAAATCGGCTTGCAATACTACTTTACGCTCTTCAATTTCATTTAAATTTGATAATACCGTATACATCCCATAGGTAGGTGGTAGCGTTATAATATTGTCCTGTTTGGGCTGACAAAAAGCTCTAAATAATAAGTCAAGCACCTCATCGCTCCCATTGCCTAGTAAAATATGGGATTCATCAATTCCTTTTTGTGCAGCTATAATTGATTTTAAACTACGCTGTTGTGGGTCTGGATATCTATTTACTCCATTCTCGAAAGGGTTTTCATTGGCATCTAAAAACACCATTTCGGATCCATCGGAAACATATTCATCTCGAGCCGAACTGTAAGGTTTCATTGCCTTGACATTCGCTCTAACCAAATTATTTAAATTGAATTTTGTCATTTTAAGTAGTAAATAAATCTTGCTTGTCTGTTTTATGGCCCTTTAATAGGTTTTAGTCATGGTATCGGGAATGCAAATAATATAATCTGCTTTGTTCTTATTTTCCTCCAACAACTCCGATACATTTTTTTGTTCCACCGTAGATACCGTTACATAGTTTAAATTGCTATTCCGTTGTTTTAAAAACCAAAGAATCCCCTCATAACTATCGGAATGATAGGCACCATTAATATGAAAAAACAGTTTGTTTTGACTATAATTTTCTAAAATAAAATGTGCCATAGTCGCATCCTTTATGGCTTGTGCTTTTACTAATTCTGGCGTGCCATGATCCTCAAACATGGTCAGTATTTTTTTATACGTAGGTAAATCTGGATCAAACTTAATAGGCAAAGGTGCTATAAAGCGTTTTTCATCGGGTACTAAATGTTCCAATACTTTAAAACCTTCTTTATGCACTAAGCTTGCATACTGTCTAGGTACATTTGTTGCAATAAATGGAATTTTTTTACTTTTAGCGTACTCAATAATTGGTTTATAATCCGTCTCATAATTTGACCACAAACTTACTTGTGTTTCCAGTGTCCCTTCATCAATAGTATTCGATAAATAATCATTGAGTGCCGCTTGCCCATCACTTTCAAAAAACTCGGCGCCCAAAATTAATGCCCGTTGTTTACTTAAATCACGTACTAATTCCAACTCCAACCAATGTGCAATGGGGTTATTATGAAGTTCGCCAAAAAGAAGGATATCATTTTTTGATAGTCCCCCTAGCATTTTTTCATATTTCACTACTTTACCTTTAGCATTATAGATTACATACGCTGCTTTTTGTCCAAATACAGACAATGTTGTTAAAAATAATATGACATATGTAATTAATAGCTTCATAATAAAGTGGCTTTGAAATGTTTTTAATATTAAAAGAATACCTATTCTTCGTTAAGTCGAAGCGTTACTGCGTTTTTATGCGCTTGTAAACCTTCGGCTTCAGCCATAAGTTCTATGGCATTTCCTATAGCATGTATACCTTTTTTTGTTATTTTTTGAAATGTCATACTCTTCATAAATGTATCCAAATTGACACCGCTATAATTTTTAGCATATCCATTAGTCGGCAAGGTGTGATTGGTTCCCGAGGCATAATCCCCGGCACTTTCGGGAGTATAATTCCCTATAAATACCGAACCTGCATTGGCTATACGATCCACATAAAAGTCTTCATTTTTTACACAAATAATAAAGTGCTCCGGGCCATATTCATTAATTAAATCCAAGGCAATTTGATCACTTTCTACATAAATCAACTTGGAGTTTTTTATGGCTTCGGTGGCAATTTCAACGCGTGGTAATATGGCTAATTGTTTGTCCACTTCAATTTCAACCTCATCCATTAGTTTTTTGGAGGTGGATACCAAAATTACTTGACTATCTTTTCCATGTTCTGCCTGACTTAATAAATCCGAAGCCACATAACCGGCATTGGCACTATCATCGGCCACCACCAATAGTTCACTTGGACCAGCAGGCATATCAATAGCTACCCCGTGTTTTGTGGCTAATTGTTTTGCCACCGTTACAAATTGATTTCCGGGACCAAATATTTTATATACTTGTGGTATGGATTCGGTTCCAAAAGTCATCCCTGCAATAGCTTGGATTCCGCCTACTTTACAAATTTTGGTAACACCACATAAATTAGCGGTATATAAAATGGCTGGATGAATTTTACCCTCATTATTGGGTGGGGAACACAATACAATTTCTTCACAACCGGCTATTTTAGCGGGTAATACTAACATCAAAATAGTTGAGAACAAAGGAGCTGTTCCTCCGGGGATATATAAACCTACTTTTTGAATAGGGCGTTTTTCCTGCCAACAATCCACACCAGGCATGGTTGCTACTTGTACGCGTGTTGTTTTTTGCGCTTCGTGAAAACGAGTTACATTCCCTTTTGCTAACTGAATAGCCTCTTTTAACTCTTTTGTTATCAAGCTTTCCGCTTCCGTAATTTCTTCGGCAG
Source organism: Aquimarina agarilytica ZC1 (assembly GCF_000255455.1). Lineage (GTDB taxonomy): Bacteria > Bacteroidota > Bacteroidia > Flavobacteriales > Flavobacteriaceae > Aquimarina > Aquimarina agarilytica. The sequence goes on from NZ_JH621250.1 coordinate 170,760, forward strand.
TAACTAACATATTAGTTAACTGAACGCCATCAAATTTTTGAGTATAGGTAGCTATGGCTTGATCTCCATTCAAACGCACCTCATTAAACACCTCCGCTACTGTGCCCTCAATATCTGCTACCGTTTGCGTAGGTCTTTTTAAAATTTGTTCCCAATCTGCTTGAGATGGATTGTATATTTTGTTCATTTTTTTATAAAAAAGCTATTAGCACATGGCCTTTAGCGTTTAACTTAACAAATTATTCATTTACTTTTGTACTAAAAGCTAATTGCCATTAGCCCAAAACACTTTACAACACCATTTTTTCAATTGGGCAAACCAAAATACCTTCGGCACCCGCTATTTTTAATTCGTCAATAACTTCCCAAAACTTATTTTTCTGAATCACCGTATGTACGCTACTCCAACCTTCTTCCGCCAAGGGTAAAATAGTAGGACTACGCATGCCCGGTAATAGCTTTAGTATTTCGTCTAGCTTATCATTAGGTGCATTTAGCAATACATATTTTGAATTACGCGCCTTTAAAACGGACTGGATTCGGAATTGCAACTTGCTTAAAAGTGCTTTAGCTTCTTCCGATATTTTAGGCGATACTGCCAACACCGCTTCCGAAGTTAACATCACTTCCACCTCCTTTAAATTGTTTTTAAACAAGGTGCTTCCGCTAGAAACGATATCACAAATGGCATCGGCCAAACCAATATTTGGAGCAATCTCTACAGAACCAGAAATTTGATGAATTTCATAACTAATTCCTTTGTCGGCTAAATATTGATCAACCGTATTAGGGTATGAGGTGGCAATTTTTTTACCATCTAAATCCTTAATAGAAGTATATTCTGCTCCCTTTGGCACTGCTAAAGAAACCTTACATTTAGAAAAGTTTAAACGCTCGGCAATCGAAATATCCTGACCTTTTTCAATCAATACATTTTCGCCAATTATAGCAATATCCACAACGCCATCACGTAAATATTGAGGAATATCCCCATTACGTAAAAACATTACTTCCATTGGGAAATTTCGCGTTGCTGCTTTTAATTGGTCTTTACCATTGTCAATAGAAATTCCGCAATCCTTAAGTATTGCTACAGAATCTTCATTAAGTCGACCACTTTTTTGAATAGCTATTCTAATTTTTGTCATAACAATTGTTATTGTATCCATTTAAAAAATTAAACCCGTTTGAGGTAAACTCAAACGGGTTTAAAATATGCTTACATGTTTACATACCAAACTACCCCGCTTGAGCGATTAAGTAGTAATGATGGTGATGTGCACATGAATAATTCATTTTCTAATTTTATCTAATTTGGACTTATTTATAAGTACGCAGCAAAATAAATAAATTATTAAACCAATTTCAACTTATTACGTACATTTTTTAAGTATACATCCCCTAATTCTATCTATTTCCAGTTTTTATGCTATTTTAGTCTTTGTTATTCTGAATTTTATGAAGCGATTGGCGCTTAGTTTTTTTGTTTTCTCTATTTGGGCAGCTTTAGCAAGCACCTATTACGCATGCATTATTCAAGGCTTGTGCACTACAGATACGATTACAGCTATTCCAACTGATGAACTACAAAAAAACACTACACAACCAACTATACTTACAAAAGCCAATACAACTCCTTTACTTAACAAAACCGATACGATTACTAATCAATTCGCTGCTGCAGAAGATACACTCGATTCCATCACTAGGAACACAACATTTCCCCAAAAGAGTAAGGATACCTTAAAGCCAAGCCAATTTAGTGTGTACTACAAAGGCGAATTGGTTATTTATTTTCCTAGTAATTTTAGAATTTATGAAAATTCTGATCGCATACAGATTCCTTTTGACATGAGCACCTACGGGCATGCTATTGCCAAAGAAATGGACACCAAAAACTTACTCCTTAACATAACTGGCTATCATAATAAAAATGAAGCTGTTGAAATTGGCAAGGATCGCGCCATGGGTATGGCAGATCGTTTAATTAAATTAGGAATACACGATTCATTAATTACCACCAAAACACAAATTGCCTCATTTGATTATAACAAAAATGGAAAATTTAAAGGAGGAATCACTTTTGACTTTAAGGCTTCGGAACTCCCTGTAAATTTAAAGCATATTGGTTATAATGCTGTTGAAATACCTACTATTGAAAAAATTGAATTTCAAAACACTCCTATTACCTACCCAAATACCACTGAGCTTTCTAAAAATACAATTACTGAAAAAACACTACTTAAAAACCCAACACTGGTAGTCAAAGAAGAAATAACTGTTCCGAAAGAGACTATTAACAATCCAGCAAGCTACACGGTTACCCAACTTAACTTTAAAAATGCTAAATTTAAGGGATCGAGAGGTTTAAAAAGTTTTCTATTACATCATACATCGGTAAAAAAGATACAATTGATTGGGTACACTAATGAAAATGAAAGCCCCGATGAAAATTATCAAGCTGGATTAGCATTAGCTACTAGCGTACAATCCTATGTTTTAAAAAAAGGCTTATCAAATGCCAGTATGCATATCACCGCTTTAAAAACTCAAAAAAAAGGAACTCCATTGGATTTCGGAGTTACATTACTAATTGAATAGATCGCTATGTTTGAAAATATGACTCCTATGGATAGACCTACTGCAATTTTTGAAATTGTAGCTCTATTATTGATCTCATTTGTGTTAGGTTATATCTGTGCTCGCATCCCTTTGACTTCGGGTAATTCGGATTCAAAAACTAGTATTCCCAGAAAAAAAACAAAGAAAGCACATGAAATGATTAGTGATATTGATCCCAGAGATATTATTTCGGAACCTACCACCATTAAAGCGGTTCTCACAAGGGACCGAAAAGGAAATGCCATTGCTCCTCCTATAAAAAATAATGACTCAAATTCCGATATCCAAAACGCTAACTAATACCACCAATTAACAACTAACTTTTAACTCCGTTATGCCAACAACTACTAACTCAAAAAAGCGAAATTATTTATATCAAATCACCATTATTGGAGTACTATTTGCTGTTTTTGGGTTTGTTACTTGGGTAAACGGTATATTGATTCCCTTTTTAAAAAAATCCTGCGAGCTTACCGATCAGCAAGCTTTTTATGTAACTACGGCTTTTTTTGCTGCTTATTTTTTCTTGGCCATCCCATCATCGTGGATTTTAGATAAACTAGGCACTAAAAAAGGAATGTCCACCGGATTAGTTATTATGGCTTTGGGCTGTTTGGTATTTGTTTCGGCCGCAGGCAGTCGCTCCTACCCTATATTTTTATTAGGCCTGTTTATTGTTGGTATGGGATTAGCCCTTTTGCAAACGGCTGCAAACCCTTATGTAAGTCTTATTGGCCCCATTGAATCTGCCGCTACGCGAATTAGTGTTATGGGTATTTGTAACAAACTGGCAGGTATTTTGGCTAATGTATTGTTTGGTTCTATTTTATTAAAAAACGCTACCGAAATTCAAACCAAAATAGATAATGAAACCAATCTCGAATTAAAAAATCAATTACTTGATAACTTAGCTAGCCGGGTAGAAACTCCTTATATAGTTTTAGGCGTTTTTTTATTAGTGATTGCTGTAGTTATCTACAGATCATCATTGCCTGATATTAAAAGCCAAACCTCGGATACTAACCCAGATAGTATGGATATTTCCGAAGGTAAAACTTCTGTTTTTCAATTCCCGCATGTACTCCTAGGAGCTGTTGCCATATTTATGTATGTAGGCGCCGAAGTTATGGCAGGTGATTTAATTACTATTTATGGTAAAAACCTTGGCTTTTCGGATGATACTTCAAAATTCTTTGCTGTATTTGGATTAGTAGGTTTACTTGTAGGGTATATTACCAATATTATATTGATTCCTAAATACATGAAACAAGAAAACTGGCTCACCATATCTGCCATTTTAGGGATTGTATTAACCATAGGCTCTTATTTTGTTACTGGTTCCTACGCCGTTGGTTGTTTAGCTACTTTAGGCTTTGCCAATGCCGTAATGTGGCCTGCTATTTTTCCATTAGGCATTAAAGGCATTGGAAAGTTTTCCAATATAGGTTCCGCCCTACTCATTATGGGAATTGTAGGTGGAGCTTTAATTCCGCCATTTTACGGATGGCTGTATCACGAAGGAAACATTTTTGGCTTCGATTTTAAATCTGCTTTTGTATTTGTGATGCTTGTTTGCTATAGCTACATTTTATGGTTCGGTAAAAGAGGCCATCGTATTGGTTTTCCTAAGGTTTAGACTTATCCATATAAGTTTGCCATTTAATTAACACATATTTTATTTTGCTAGGTTCTTGCACCTCTAAAAAACCAAATTCATAGCAAAATAAATAGACTTGTCCTTTTTTATTTTTCCAGTAATGAGTAAAATACTTTGGGTTAAAACCAGCATCCAGCAATTTTTGTTTTCGCACTGTAGCTAATCCTGCTTTATTGTACTCTTTTAAAATTCTTCGATTCAATTTCAATTGCTTATCAATAGCAACGTATAATACGATTTACTAACAAAAATTTCGCATATATGCTGTTTCTTTTTCACTATTCTGGCGTTAAAAAAAGCAATCGTAACTAAGGCTATGCTTGATTTTTTTGCCTTAGACTAATAAAAAATAATTCAGCATATTTATACGAAATTATTATCAGTAAATCGTATAACTTATCTTTCTTATGTTTATTTTCATTATAATGATATGCTGACCTGCAATGAGGTGAACAAAACTTTTTACCTAACCTCCCAAACAAAATTTCATCACAATACAAACAAGTAGTATCCATCGTATTAATCATTGAATTAAACGTTTAATATACGTATAAATACACAGTTATAATTTTATTTATCATTCTTTTCATTGAATTTTGGAGACAATGAAACATTCTCATTTAAAAAATATCACCCTAAAACACCTACTCATTAATGACATTAAAATGATTGGGTTGTTATTTTATCCTGACAAGGTCATTCAAGCACTTATAAAAGAACTCCCCAACCCTAAGTGGCATGCGAAATTAAATATGGTTTACATTAAAAACACCAAAGAAAACCTTGATCTTATTTTCGAAAAATTTAAAGGGGTAGCTTGGATCAATACTTCCTATTTTTTTAAAAACAACCCCTTACACAATAACAATAACAATAACAATGATGCCTCATTATTTAAGCGACGAGTTTACCCAACTGACTATAAAAAATGCCCAGATAGTTATATTCAAAAATTGATTTTAAAAAAATATGCATTAAATACTGTAAACTCTTATGTTTCGGCATTTGAAGCTTTTATAAACCACTACAAATCAAAAGAACTAAACACTTTAAATGAAGTAGACATTAGGGCCTACATACAACTACTTATAAAACAAGGCAGGTCAAATTCAGCCATAAATATATGTATCAATAGTATTAAATTTTACTATGAAATTGTATTGGATATGCCTAATCGATTTTATGAAATTGAACGTCCCAGAAAGCAAGAAAAACTACCCGAAATACTATCAAAAAAAGAAGTGATTGCCATTATTAACAACACTAATAATTTAAAACACCGTTGTATAGTAAGCCTGTTGTATTCAGCTGGCTTACGCCGAAGTGAATTATTGAATTTAAAACTTACCGATATTAATAGCGAGCGCATGCTCATACACGTAAAGCAATCAAAAGGAAATAAAGACCGCTATACATTACTATCTAAAAAGGTGCTATTAGAACTGCGTGAATATTTTAAATTATATAAACCTCAAATTTATTTATTTGAAGGTAAAAAAGGAATTGCTTACAGTGCGGCAAGTGTTGTAAAAATTGTAAAACGTGCCGCAAAAAAAGCCGGCATTTATAAAAAAGTTACTCCACATATGTTACGACATTCATTTGCCACACATATACTAGAATCTGGTACCGATATAAGATACATTCAAGAATTATTAGGGCATAGTTCCACAAAAACTACAGAAATTTACACCAGAGTTGCTACAAATAATTTGCAGACCATTAAAAATCCACTAGATTAGCTCTTTATATAAAAGATATATGTGTAACTAGGTACACTTATACAATTGTTAGGTTTAATTAAAAAAAACAAAACTTAAGATTAGTTTAATGATTCTATATTTATATATTTGCAAATAGAGTCATCAAATTAATCTAAAATGAAAAGTCTAAATTCTTTTTCTAAAGAACAAATAATTAGTAAAATAAGATTTGAAAATCCATGGTGGGAAAAATCAGAAATAGACGATTATTATTCTACTATGAAAAAACGTCTATATTTTGATTTATTCTCTCCTTTGGTTTATGAAAAAAGTGTTAAGAGGGCGGTAGTATTAATGGGACCAAGAAGAGTTGGGAAGACTGTTATGCTTTTTCATTTAGTTCAAGATTTAATTGATAATGGAGTTTCTCCTAAAAGAATATGTTATTTATCAATTGAAAATCCTATTTATAATGGCTTATCATTAGAAGAACTTCTTCATCGTTTTTTAGACGTAACTAATCAAACCCCTTCCGAAGAACATTACATAATATTTGATGAAATACAATATTTAAAAGACTGGGAAGTACATTTGAAAACGCTAGTTGACTCGTATCATAAAATTAAATTTATAGTTTCAGGTTCAGCCGCAGCTGCTTTAAAATTAAAAAGTAATGAATCTGGTGCTGGAAGATTTACAGATTTCATGCTTCCTCCTTTAACTTTTCATGAATATATTGACTTAAAAGGGTTGTCTAACCTAATTACATTAAGAGAAAAGGAATGGAAAGGGCATATTGGTAACTATTTTCATACTGATGATATTGAAGAATTTAATAACCATTTTATTGACTATATCAATTATGGAGGTTATCCAGAAGTTTCTCTTTCTACAGAAATTCAATCCAATCCCGGAAGATACATTAGAAATGATATTGTTGATAAAGTATTATTAAGAGATTTACCTAGTTTATATGGTATAAAAGATGTCCAAGAACTAAACTCATTATTTACAACTATAGCTTACAATTCTGGAAATGAATTTACATATGAACAATTATCTATTAGTTCAGGTGTGGCTAAAAATACGATTAAAAGATATATTGAATATTTAGAAGCTGCATTTTTAATCCGTGTAATAAATAAGATTGACCAAAACTCAAAAAAATTTAAAAGAGCAACCTCTTTTAAAATATACCTAACAAATCCATCATTAAGGAGTGCTTTATTTGCTCCAATTGATAAAACAGATGATTTTATTGGCAATATGGTTGAAACAGCTATTTTTTCACAATGGGGTCATAATACTGGTTTTACACCTTATTATGCTCGTTGGAAAAGTGGAGAAGTCGATATAGTAAGTCTATCAGCTGAAAAACAGAAACCATTATGGGCTGTTGAAATCAAATGGAGTAATCGTTTTGTAAAGAGTTTAAGTAAATTATCAAATATAAAATCCTTTTGCCAGAAAAATAATTTAGATAGAACATTGGTCACAACCTTAAATATTGAAGAAATAAAAGATGATGATGGAATAACATATGATTTTACTCCATCCAGTCTTTATTGCTACACTGTTGGAAGAAATGCGATTGAAAGAAAACTAAACCTAACAATGGCTATAACGCATTAAAACGCGTCATAGCCTAATCGTTACCAACTATATGGAAAAATTACCCAAAGGAATCACCGGGTTTTGGAAAATTGGAGAGGAAGTGCCTCCTTCAACTGATAAATCTTTGATAGAGAATATAGTTGATAAACTTCAAAAAGAAATATTGTTTAGAACTATTGTATTAAGCGAACCACAAGCTGATAATAATTTCTATATAATTTCTGCATTTGCAGATAAGGAAAAACATTTTATTGGAATTAACTCTTCATATCCTTTCTATTGCGGAGTAAAAAGTATAACGGATTGGACAACAATTGAATTTTATGATTTACCAAAATCAGTGACGGACATTCTAAAAAGCGAATTAACGGAATTGAAAACTGATTTCTTAAATAAACAATTGAAAAAAGAGCATCTGACTTTACTAAGTAAAACGGAATTAGAGCAAATTGAATACTGGGAAACGGAAAGAATTGGAAATGTAATCTTTAATAAATACGATTAAAAAGATACAGTTGGTAACATTATATATGAAATCAGAGCAAAAGTTTAGTACTAGATCGAAAGGTTATTTCCTTTTTGTGATGGCGCTAGATTTTTATAAATTAAACAAGAAATAAAAATGCACAGATAGATCAATTGGTTAAGGCTTGCTTGCCTTGCTCCGATTCATATATTTGGCGTTGTATGCCATTGCGAAAAAGCCACCGCACAAATAGCACATTTGGTTTTTACCAACACAAAGGCAAACGCTGAAAAACCAAAAGAGCTATTTCAAGCCTACGCATATTGAATGAATAGAATAGAAAAAATAAAATCAATTGTTGAATGGATTCTTTCCTTAGTATTCAAACTAAGATTGAGAAAAACCTATTGGAGTATTGCAGTACCTATAGGAATAGTGATTCTGGGTGAAATTGCTAATAAGTTAGAATTCATTGTAAAGGCTACTTACAAACTATATTCAGAAGCAGGTGATACATGGCTAAAAGTACTTTGGGGTGCAGTCCATTTTTGGGTAAGTATTAACCTTCCCTGGTGGAGTGTAATGCTCCTCTTTTTAATGCTTATTCTATTTACATATGTTTGGTTGCAGGAATTAAAAGCTAAAAAACAAGGGGTTGAAATTTCGGCAGAAGATATTTCAAATGGTTTATTTAAAAGACTTTCAAAAGAGATTGACGATAAGATTGAAGTAATAAAGTCAGAACTAACATTTCAACCAGATCAAGACTGGTTTCAAGAGCAATGTAAATCATCAATACATGATCTTGGAAAAAGGTATACACCAGAATTAAATGTAAAACTTGAAGTTTCCGAAATCTTCGAAGGAATTGGAAGAACCGAAGAGTTCAAAAGGAAAGTAACAAAGCTCTTTGATCAGTTTCTGATAAAAGGAAAAAAGATATTAAAAGATCAACCTGAAGTAAAAGAAAGTCTTGAGAGTTTAGAAAAAGCCTTTGATGGATTAAAGACTTTGTTTCATAAAATTGAATTCTTAGGAACTATCTCTCTTCCAATAGATGAATTCGAAAGTTTGTTAAATGATGCTCAGAGTTCAGCTCAAAAAATTTATGATTATTATATAACGGAAGAAAGAAAACTTCAAAAAGAAAAAAATGATTACCAATATTATCATAAACACGGTACTGAGTTAAGAAATATTAGAGAGTTTGAACATGAGCTTTCGACTTTTCAAGATTTAATTCATGGTTCTTCATTTAAACTTGCGAATAATCCTTTTTTGCTTTTAGATGGTGAAGCTGGTATCGGGAAGTCACATTTGATTGGAGATATAGTATCAAGAAGAATTAATAAAGGACATGAAAGTGTTTTTCTTCTTGGTCAGCATTTTGTAACCGAAGAAGATCCGTGGACACAAATTTTCAAAAGACTTCAAATCAACTCTAAATCTGAAGATTTTCTTAGAAAATTAAATCAAAGAGCTGAAGAGTCAGGAAGGAGAATAGTTCTTTTTATTGATGCTATCAATGAAGGAAAAGGCAACTATTTCTGGAATGAGTTTGTAAAAAGCTTCATTAATGAGATAAAGAAATATGAATGGCTTGGTCTTGTATTAACAATAAGAACTTCCTACAAAAATTTAATTTTTCCTGAAGTAGAAATGTCCATTCTTGACATAGTACAACATCATCACTATGGATTTAGGAATATTGAATATGAAGCAAGCAAATTATTTTTTGATAATTATAAAATTGAACTGCCTAATGTGCCATTATTGCACCCTGAGTTTCAAAATCCACTCTTCTTAAAACTATTTTGTGAAGGAATCAACAAGGCTGGATTATCCCGAATTCCTGATGGTCTTCAAGGAATCACCTCAATTATTAACTTTTTTGTCAAAAACGTAAATGTTGTTTTATCAAAACCAAAAAGAGTTGGGTACTCAGATAGTTTAAACCTAGTGCAAAAATCCATTTATGCTTTAATAAAGTGTAAAGTTGACAATAAACTTAGATATTTACCATATGAATTAGCACATGAACTTATTAATGAATCCATTTCAAGTTTTATTGACAAAAAAGGATTTATAGATGAATTAATTACTGAAGGTGTACTATCAAAAAACCTTTTTTGGAAAGAAGAGAATGATTATGAAGAAGGGGGTTTATTTAGCATATGAGCGATTTGAAGACCACCTAACTGTTAAGTATTTGCTCGAACAATTTTCTGACTTAGAGAAAGAGTTCAAAGAAAATGGTGAACTCTATAATTATGTAGAAAACGAAAATGCAATTTACAGACATAAAGGACTAATTGAGGCTTTTTCTATTCAAGTTCCTGAAAAAAATGGATATGAGTTTTACACCCTTATTCCTGATCTTAAAGATAAAAATCCAATTATCGAATCTTTTGTTGAAAGTTTACTTTGGAGAAAGGTCGAAACCGTTAATGAAGAATCAAAAAAATATGTAAATGAGCATGTGTTTTCCTACCAATGCACACATGACTATTTCTGGGAAACTATACTTGCGGTTACAGGAATTCCAAACCATTTTTTTAATGCTCATTCTTTGCATAATCATTTGATCAAACACTCACTACCTGACCGAGATGCCAACTGGACTCAATTTATAAAACATAGATACACTGATGAATCGTCAGTAAAACGTCTTATCGATTGGGCTTGGAATCAGACAGATAAATCACACATTTCTGACGAATCAATTTTGTTATCTAGTATCACATTAACATGGTTTCATACTTCAACGAATAGAGAACTTAGAGACTGTTCCACAAAGGCATTAGTTAGCTTACTTCAAGATAGACTTCATATACTTATTAAACTCCTTAAAAAGTTTGAAACGGTTAATGACCCGTACGTATACGATCGTTTGTTTGCAGTTGCCTATGGGTGTGCAATAAGAACAAATAAAAAAGAAGAGTTAGCAAGTCTAAGTGATTATATATATCAAACAATCTTTAAGGATAAAGATGAAGTTTACCCACATGTTCTTCTTCGTGACTATGCACGAGGAGTAATTGAGTTCACCAATTTTTCTGGTTTTAAATTGCCATTTGATATAGAAGATGTTAGACCTCCATATAAAAGTTCATTTCCCGACCAAATCATGACAAATGAGGAAGTTGATAAAAATTATAAATTTGATTATGAGGCAAAGGACTTCAAAAAACATTATTGGTCTCAGAATTCGATAATTAGTTCAATGACCACTGAATATGGAAGAGGTACTGGTGGGTATGGTGATTTTGGACGATACACTTTTGAAAGTGCATTAAGATCATGGGATGTCAACACAAACGATCTTAGCAATCTTGCTATCGAGTGGATTTTCGAAAAATATGGTTACAATGTTGAGAAACATGGAGAGTATGATAAAAATACAAACTCACATGACAGAAGAGCATCAACAATAGAACGTATTGGCAAGAAATATCAATGGATTGCTCTTTACGAAATGGTAGCTCGAGTTTCCGACAATTTTAAGAAATACGAAGAATGGGGGTTTAATAAGGAAAAAGAAGAACCCTACCAGGGGCCTTGGAGCCCGTACATAAGAGATATCGATCCTACCATGTTAATCTGTAAAACAGGAAGTTATGATGAAGAAATACAGCAGGAATTCTGGTGGGTTAACAACAAAATATTTAACTGGGATTGTACAAATGAAAACTGGGTAAGTGATTCAGAAACTTTGCCTAATATGGAAGATATCATACAGATAAAAGATGATAAGGGAGAAGAATGGTTAGTATTGGAGGGTTATCCCTCCTGGTCAGAACCAAAAAAAATTGGTGAAGAAAAATGGGATCAACCACATAAGGAGCTTTGGAGTCATATCAGAAGTTATTTAGTTAAAGATGATGAATTCAATTCTTTTAAAGATTGGGCTATCGAACAGGAATTCATGGGGCGTTGGATGCCTGAAAGTGGTGACAGATACGAAATGTTCAGCAGAGAATATTATTGGTCACCTGCTCAGGACTATTTTATGACTGAATATTATGGAGGCACTGAATGGACAGAAGTTCATGACAGGGAATCAGGGGAGTATATAGCAGAAGTCAATGTAACTGCTCAAGGCTTTTTATGGGAGGAAGAGTTTGATAAATCAAAAGAAGAAACCATTAGCTTTTTGAAACCAAGTACCGTTATTCATAAGGGTATGGATTTAAAATATAGTCTAAGCGAGGGAGAGTTTGTTGACAACTCCAAAGTGGTACAATGTTTTGCACCAAATGTCTATCATAATTCAAAATCTTATTTAATTGTTCGAAAACATTCTTTTTTGAAGTTTCTAAATGAGAACAAATTAAAGATAGTTTGGACAGTATTGGGAGAAAAACAAATAATTGGCGGACGATCTTTTGGAACTAACTATCTAGGAAGATTAGAAATCAGTGGAGCTTATTATTTTGACGGAGAAGAATTAAAAGGAGTGATTCACACTAAGAACACCTGACGCAAGCAATCATACACATTGTCAAGTCGCTCAAAAACCAACCGCACGAGCCAAAACTTGTCAAAGAGTATGTTTGCCCCAACGCTGAAAACGAAATGAATAAAATAAAAACGGCATACAACACATAAAGCATTCGTCTTGCCGATAGGCTATAGATGAATGCGATGTTGACTG
>NZ_JH621251.1:0-145271 GCF_000255455.1 Aquimarina agarilytica ZC1
AACTGGATTAACAGGTGTTACTGGGCTTACTGGTGTTACTGGATTAACAGGTGTTACTGGATTAACAGGTGTTACTGGACTTACTGGTGTTACTGGATTAACAGGCGTTACTGGGCTTACTGGTGTTACTGGATTAACAGGTGTGACTGGGCTTACTGGTGTTACTGGATTAACAGGCGTTACTGGACTTACCGGTGTGACTGGATTAACAGGTGTTACTGGATTAACGGGAGCAACGGGTCCTACTGGTGCTAGCGGTATAGATGGCGATTTAGAAACAACTACAAACCTAAATCAAAATAATACTACAGGAATAATCACATATACAAACGAAGAAGGAACAGATCAAACTGCAAACGTAGTTAGTACTGATACGCAAAATAATATTTCAGTGGGTAGTGATGGTGGTGCCTTCTTAAACATACCTGTTGTTTGTGCTTTAGGTAGAGTTAATGGTGATGGTACTCCTATTACAATATATGGTGCTACAGTTGAAAAAGTATCTACTGATCCGAATTCAACTGGTGACTATCAAATCACTTTTGATACTTCTATCCCTTCGAGCAACTACATAGTACAATTAACACCTATGGATTGCGGAGGAAATTGCCCACCTGTTGGAGGTTCAAACTATGATGATCCTGGAATTAGTTATTACGATATTCAAGATGGAGGTTTTAAAGTTAATATTGGAGACAGCGATAATGGTACTAATCCAAAAACAGATATTGATTTAGAATTCATGTTTACTGTCACAAAATTACCTTTGCCATCAATGCCTGCTTCAAACCCAGCCGCACCTACAGGAACAGTAACAACATCTTTTACTGGAACTCAATTACAAGATACTGGAGCGACTGAACCATGGAGGCTTGGATTTAATGGGCCTGATCCAGCAGTAGGACAGAATTATGAAATACTACTTGATAATGTTCCTTATACTTTAAACAACTTAAATTTAGGTGATCATACTGTTGTTGAATCCGATAACGGTGATGGTACTTTTGATTATTTGTTCACAAGTACAAGCCCTATCTCAGGAAATGCAGGGTTTAGACAAATAACAGCTGACCCTCCTGCTCCTACCCCTACAGGTGGATTAGGATCTGGCCCAGGATGTGGATGTGTAACTTATTATCTTTTACCTTAAATTAGCTAAAAAATATAGTTAGCTGAAATTATTTACAATACCCCAATACAAATGAGAGTTTTACTGTATATATTAATCACTTCATTATTTACATCAAGTTTGATATCTCAAACCCTTGATGCGAATGCTACAATGGGCTTACCCACTGTTACAAATCTTACTGATATAACTGGTACTCCTAATGAAGGTAATATTGTTTATGTTACTTCCGATGATCGTATTTATAGATTTGATGGAACAAATTGGATTGCTGATACAGGAACAGATGATCAATTTGATGATGAAGTAGAATTACGAACACCTATTGATGTTAACAATTTACCTACTGACCCTAATGCCTCAAATGAAACTGATATACAAGAAGTAATTCAAGCCATTACTCCTATCACTTCTAAAAACGGAAGAGTATTTTATCCTCCTTCCGTACAAATAGATGCATCTATAAATGGAACCTTTACCCTGAATTTATACGATCAATACGTAGCCCAACATTCAGGAGCAGGTATTATCCGTTCAACCATTGCTGGCGTAGCTGCTCCAGACATACCCATTTATAATGTTGATGAGTTATACTATTACGTTACTTTTGCAGATCCTTCAGTTTTTTCAAATATTAGTATTGATGGTGATACTGGAATAATGACTTACACTATTGTTGGACAACCTACCGATTTTAATTCGTTGATTAATGTCGTATTTGTTGTAAAATAACTATTGTGCATGAAACTATTAAAAACTATACAGATTTTTTTCATAGGCATACTATTCATTAGTATGTTCAAAAAATCTTATAGTCAAGTTACCTTTGCCGATAACTTTACAACTCAAGAATATAATCGAAATGATGGCCTAGTAGGTACATGGTCAACTAACTGGATTGAATTTAATGATGATGGAAGTCCGACAACAGGAGAAGTGTTTATTTTTATCGGAGATGTAGGCTTAGGACCAAATAACCTAGCATTTGTTGGTGATCCAAACGAAGGAATACAACGAACTGTTGATCTTACTGGAGCAACTACGGCTACTTTATCATTTAACTGGCAATCTAATAATCTAGGATTTTTTTTTGATGGTACTACTCCTGCTGAAGAATTAGAAATTGCTATCTCTAATAATAATGGAGCTTCATTTACCATACTAAATCCAGGTACAATAATAGGCACCAATACGGGTACCGAAAATATAGATATATCCCCTTTTATATCTGCCAATACTATTATTAGATTCCAATCTTTAGACGGATTTGGGACTGGTTTTGAATTTGGTGAATTTGCAATTATTGATAATTTGGTAATAACAACAGATATTCCATTAATTCCAGAAATAACAATTAACGATCCTGCAACCGTAAATGAAGATGCAGGCACCATAGATTTTACAGTGACGTATACAGGTCCTGCAATAACTGGTGGTTTTAATGTTACTTATAATACCAGTAATGGCTCTGCTATAAGCCCCGATGATTATGACGCTACAACTGGAGGCTCTATAAATTTTGATGGTATAATTGGACCACAAACTAGAACTATTTCTATTCCTATTATTGATGATACCATACCAGAAGGAATTGAAAACTTTTTTGTAAATCTTATTAGTGCCAGTGATCCTTCTATAACAATAATAGACAATCAAGGGCAAGGTACAATAAGTGCTAATGATCCTCTAATTTTAAGTGTTCAGAACATTTCAGTAGATGAAAGTGTAGGTAATGCTTTGATTGATATTTCTATTGCAAGTAATGCTCCAGGTCCTTTTTCTGTGGATTATACTACTTTTGAAAATACAGCTTTAGAATTATCGGATTATACCGCTACCTCGGGAACTCTTAATTTTTCAGGAAATCCAGAAACACTAACTATTTCTGTCCCTATAATTGACAATTCATACGGTGAAGCTGATGAAACATTTTTTGTTAATCTTAGTAATATTAGTAACACCTCTATTGCTTTAGTTAACGGAACAGTTACTATAACCGATACTGATCCTGCATTACCTACTGATGTCCCCTTAACACTGTTTCAAGAATTTAATGGTAATTTTGATTACACCTCTACTGGAGGAACTTTTAGAAATAGTGGAACCGATACATGCTCTATAACAAATACTTCTTCAAATCAACTAACCTCAGATATAACTGCTACAGCTACCATTGAAAGTGCTTTTTTAATTTGGACTCATTCAGGATCCACTCCAGACGATATTGTAACTTTTGAAAACCAACAAGTTACAGCAGATTTTATCAACAGAGCAACATTTGATGCTGGACGAGAATTCCATTCCATGCTTGCCGACGTGACTGATATTATTAATAGTATTCCTTTAGCTAATATAAATACCAATACATTTGATGTCACCGATTTGAACATTGACAACACAGGAAACCATTGTACCTTTAATACGACATTAGGTGGTTGGTCATTGTTTATAATATACGAAGACCCAAACCTGATATCATCAAGTATTAATTTTTATCAAGGTTTTGATGGAGAGATTAATAATACTCAAAGCTTTACCTTAGATGGTTTTTTTGCAATTGGTTCTACTGAAGCCAAAACATCTATTTTATCTTGGGAAGGTGATGATGGGTTAGGAACTGGTGAATTACTTAGTCTTACAACTACTACTGGAACCAATATTTTAAATGGAGACGGAAGTAATACAGGAACTACAAACAATCCTTTTAATGCTACTATATATGACAATACCGACTCCCCTATTGTTAACTCAAGTAACACCTATGGAATTGACTTAGATACATTTGATATTTCATCTTTTATAAATCAAGGAGAAACAACAGCTACTACTAATGTTACTGTAGGTGATGATTTTGTACTACTTAATGCCGTACTGCTAAAAGTACCTAGTAACTTAATTGTAGGTACTGTATTTGAGGATATAAATTATGGAGGTGGAAATGGTAGAGATATAGCCACTGCAAATGGGGCAGAAATCGAAAATGCTACCGTTGAACTTTTTAGAGAATTTCCTTTAGATTCTGGAACATTTGTTTTAGAAGAGGCAACCACAACAGATGCATCGGGAGAATACTCATTTGGAGGAATGCCAAATGGAAATTATCAAATAAAAGTTAATAATAATTCTGTTAGATCAACAAGACCCGGAGGAAGTACCTGTACAACTTGTATACCCATACAAACCTTTAGAAAAAATTATAGCACAACTACCAATC
The DNA here is from genome assembly GCF_000255455.1 of Aquimarina agarilytica ZC1. Classification (GTDB taxonomy): domain Bacteria; phylum Bacteroidota; class Bacteroidia; order Flavobacteriales; family Flavobacteriaceae; genus Aquimarina; species Aquimarina agarilytica. The sequence goes on from NZ_JH621251.1 coordinate 4,344, forward strand.
AATTTGCGAACATCACAGATGAAATAGGAGGAACTAATCCTTCGCTAACTGATCCGACAGCCACAGTAACCCTTCCTGGATCTCAGACTATATCCAATGTATCCATAGAAAATGAAGGAGTTATTGGACTTGACTTCGGTTTTAATTTCAACACTATCGTAAACACCAATGAAAGTGGTCAAGGATCATTGGCTCAATTCATTATACATTCAAATGAATTAGGTGAAACAGGTTTAGATATTGAAGCACACCCTAATGATTCATCACTGAACCCATCTGCTGGCGTGGATACTTCTATTTTTATGATTCCAACATCTACTGACCCTTTTAATAGGCCTACTGATCCAAATTTTAATGCTAGTGGCTATTTTGATATTTTTATTACAGATAGTACAGATTTACCCATTATAACTGGAACCAACACCCATATTGATGGAAGGACTCAAACTGCATATTCTGGAAACACCAATACAGGAACTGTAGGTGCAGGCGGAACTACTGTAGGTCGCTTGGGGACATTACTCCCAAACTATAATCTACCTGAAATCCAAGTCCACCAAAATAATGGTGATGTATTCAGATCGCAAAGTACAGGCGTCGTTATTCGTAATTTAGCTATTTATGCAGATGATAATAGTGGTATTATGCCCCTTTCGGGAGAAATAACTATTACAGAAAATCTAATAGGAGTAAATGCTCTTGGTAATAATGCTGGAAATATAGATCGCGGTGTTGAAATCGAAGGGACTAATACCAGTACAATAGTTTCTAATAATTACATAGCAACTAACACAAATAGAGGGGTTTTTATTAATGGAGGAAATTCAACTCTAATTCAAAACAATCATATTACCGAAAATGGTAATGCCAGTTGCTGGGATAATATACGAATACAAGGAAGCTCCTCTGGAGTTATTATTCGAAACAACCTCATCGAAAAATCTGCCGCCTTAGGAATTGATGCTGCTGGTTTGACTACAGGAAACATAATCATTGAAGAAAACACCATAAGAGAATCCGGACAAAATGGAGGAATATGTAATGGTGTGGTCGAAAATGCTGGTATCGTTTTAAATGGAAGCAACTCTATAATTCGAAACAATATCATAAATAACAACGGTGGAGCTGGAATTGTTTTAGGAGGTGGTAATACATCGGGTAATTTGATTAGTCAAAACTCTATTTTTGCCAATGGAACTAGTGGACAAGCCTTGGGTATTGACTTAGATGTTAATACGGGACGCGCTGGTGATAGCATAACAATTAATGACACAAATGATAGTGATAATGGTCCTAATGGACTCCTAAACTTTCCAATATTTGAAACGGCAACAATCAGTGGAAACATCTTAAAAGTCTCGGGCTGGTCAAGACCCGGTGCTATATTAGAAATTTTCCTTACAGATGTTCAACTAGGAACGGCAACTCAAGGGGATAACCAACTCCCTGGATTTTCGGATGACTATGGCGAAGGACAACTATATTTAACATCTGTTACCGAAGGCAGCACTTTAGATATAGACTCAACAACATCCAATTATATTGATGCCGATGGAAATACAGATACAACCAACAGATTTAACATCACAGTAACTTTAAGTGCAAACCTTCCCGTTACTGGAAACTTAATTACAGCAACAGCTACTGTAGCTAATACTACTTCTGAATTTTCCAGAAAAAAAGTATTAGCAGCTGCAAGTGTGATTACAAACAGAAGAATTACCTATAGGGTCAGACCAAATTAAAATGGCATTATACTTGTGACTATTAATAATAGTAACATTAAATGTATCACTTAAAAATAATTTTGTAAGTAAATGGGTAATCCATTTTAAACAAGTATTAACTAACAGAAACAAAGGGAAATCAAATGACCCTCTGGAATATTTAAAATAATTAACTATGAAAACAATTTACTTTCCTTTTTTGTTAGTGCTGTTTTCTGCGTTAAGCGGAATAGCTCAAGTCACCTGTGATATTAAAAATCACGAGAATAGTTCTATACGCTCACATTCAGATAACCAGATAGGAATTTATGGCAACTTAATCAATGACGGTGAATTTACCGAAAATGGAGACACTAGCGAGGTAGGTTTTTACAACAATGATAACCCGCTAACAATTTCAGGTAATAACGCTCCAGAATTTGCCAACTTAATTGTTGATGTTAATCAAAATATCAACCTTGAAATAAATACTATAGTAACCACCGGTGTATTTTTTGTTAATGGAAATGTGGTTACACCAAGAAGTTCCCCTGAAACATCACTTGATTTAGTAAATACTGACCTTTATGTAAACGAAGGTGATGACACTCATGTTGATGGTTATACCAGTTACACAGGTAATGATCAATACTTATTCCCTGTTGGGGATGCTTTTAGACTTCGCCCAATTTCGGTACAAGCCACTGCTGCTGAAAACACCTCAAAGGCTGGCTATTTTTTCGAAAACCCAGATACGCCTTCAACATTTCCTACAAATTTTGATCGTAGTCAAAAAGAAAATGAGATTGCCTTTGTAAGTCCTGTGGAGTTTTGGGATTTAGATGGAAACAAAACTACCAGAGCTACATTAACCTGGGACCCTATGAGTAATATTAGTGACCTTGTTGTTGATAATGACATCACTGAACTCATTGTTGTAGGATGGAGTAAAGAAGAAGAACAATGGGTCAACTTAGGTAATGCCAATACCAGTGGTGATATTTTAAATGGTAAAATCACTTCTGGCTTTTTTAATCCCGATGATTATGAGGTACTCACCATTGCCGGGACAGAAATACTTGATTCTAATGAAGAACTTGTCTTTTTTAATGCGGTTTCTAGTGATGAAAACGGAGAAAACGATTACTTTAAAATTCAAGGAATTAACAAATACCCAAACAATACCTTAAAAATATTTAATCGTTGGGGAGTTGTTGTTTATTCAAAGGATGGCTACAATGATCCTGACCCTCAAGGAACTGGCAATAGTGAATTTGGTAGTTTTGATGTATTTACAGGAAAATCAAATGGCCGAGCTACTATTAAACCCAACGAACTACTCCCTGTGGGTACATATTATTATATATTAGATTACGAAGTTGGCCCACAAGGTGGACGTAAATGTAAATCTGGCTATTTATATGTTAACAGATAAAAATCCACATATTAAAACGGTATTTTCAACTATACTATTTTTTTTAGTCATATCTATATTTGGACAACAAATACCTTTTACGCATAACGAATTGGCAGGTATACAAAAACCAGCCAATGCCAACAATCCTTTTTCATTAAGAGAAGAAGTCTTTGACGCATTCATTAAAATGCAAAAAGCTGCTGCTCTAGAAGGAATTCAACTTAAAATTGTTTCAAGTTTTAGAAGTTTTGAAAGGCAGCAACAAATTTGGAATAGAAAATACAAAAAATACACAGCTAAAGGGCTTTCGCCAGAAGAAGCTATAAACAAAATCATAGAATACTCAACCCTACCAGGAACTTCTCGCCATCATTGGGGAACGGATATTGATATTGTGTTGGATATTCCCAATCCTCCTTCATCATTATTAAATGCTCGTAACTTTGAACAGCATCAGCCTTTTTATCCTTTAAAAAAATGGATGGACGCACATGCCCATAACTATGGTTTTGAATTAGTTTACACCAATACAGCCGGTAGAAAAGGTTTTAAATACGAACCTTGGCATTACAGCTATGTCGCAACATCAAAAAAAATGTTATCGGAATATTTGACCTATAATACCATTAGCAAATTAGACCATAAAAAAACGCTAGGAAGCACTTATTTATCGTCAAAATTCATTATTAACTATATTAATTGTAATATTTTAGAGATTAATCCTACTTTAATATCACAGTAAATTCATATATTGTAGCACCCAAAATAACCTACATTATGAATTTATTTAAATCTATCAGCCTAGTTGGTATAATTACCACTTGTTTATTATTTACTTCATGCGAAAAAGAAGAAATTACAGATAAAAGTTTAGATGATGTGCTTAATGAATTAAAGGACGAAGGTCAAATTAATGACATGCCACTTACTATTAATACTGTCACCTCAACAAATGTTACTCCCGTAGCCCAAAATGAAATAACTGCATTATTAAATAAAGACCAAAAAAGTATTAGTGATCAAATTTTAGTATTAGTTAACCAATACCGCTCTACAAAAAACTTAGGTCCCTTAATTGATAACAATACCGCAAAAATTGAAGCCTTAAATCATTCACAATATCAAGTAAACCTTAATGATATAAACCATGATAATGGTAGTGAAAGATCTAATATATTATTCAATAATGAAAATGTTACTTCCTATGCCGAAAACGTAGCCTTTGGCTACAGAACCGCTAAAGCTGTTGTAGATGGTTGGATTGGCAGTGAAGGACATCGCAAAAATTTAGAAGGAGATTTCACTAAATCTGGTATTGGAACAATTGCAAACGATCAAGGAGTTTTGTATTTTACACATATATTATTTAAATAAACAATCATGCGTAGAGGCGGACTTAAGTTTAGGTTGCTCATAGGGGTAGTTATCGTTGCATTTGCTTTTATAAAAAAATGCAGTAACAAAACAGTAAATCCTTATACTAATAGAGTCCAAAACATCAGCATGGATCCACAGCAAGAAATTGCTATTGGCATCCAAAGTGCTCCTCAAATGGCGCAACAACATGGTGGTTTACATCCCGATACTAAATTACAATCACTTATTGACGCCGTTGGTGATAAACTAGTTAATTCAAGTATGGCTAGGGACACTCCCTATAAATATGAATTTCATTTACTAAGAGATGATCGATCGATAAACGCATTTGCGTTACCGGGTGGTCAAATATTTATGACCTATGGCCTACTCTCTCGTTTAGAAAATGAAGATCAAGTAGCTGGTGTACTAGGGCACGAAATTGGTCATGTGTTAGGTCGCCACTCTGCCGAACGTATTGCCGATAGTGAATTTTGGAAAACCGTTTCTGCGGGAGCATCCGTTGGTGTAGATGCAGGAGGTCTAGTGAATCAATATGGGCAATCCACATTATTAAAAAATGGGCGTGGCGATGAATTAGAAAGTGACGAACTAGGGGTACTTTTCATGATTAATGCAGGTTATAACCCCGAAGAAATGATTGGTGTTATGAAAATTTTAAAAGCAGCTGCGGGTCCCAACAGAACTCCAGAATTTCAAAGCTCACATCCCGATCCCGAAAATCGTATTGAACATATTAGAGAAGCCATTGCTAAATACAGACAGCATTAAACCCCATTTATATATTAAAAATCATTTACATCCTAAGTAATCACTATAGTTTCATTTAATGTAAACCTATACTTTTCATAATATTCTAGCCTAAAAATACTTAGTTATTTTGAGTGCATTTATGCTATATTTGCAACTCAAAACAAATAAACCAAGACATGAATAAGAAAGTTATTTTAATGATTCTTGACGGTTGGGGAACATCTCCCGATCCTAAAGTTTCTGCTATTGATAATGCAAAAACTCCTTATATTGATTCACTTTACAACAAATACCCAAATGCTGCTTTACGTACCGATGGTTTAAATGTTGGGCTTCCCGAAGGACAAATGGGAAACAGTGAGGTTGGACACATGAATCTTGGTGCTGGTCGTATCGTTTATCAAGAATTGACACGTATCAATTTAGCAATTAAAAATAATACTTTAAAAGACGAAGTTGTACTTAACGATGCGTTTGACTTCGCGAAAGCAAACAACAAAAAAGTACATTTATTAGGTTTATTAAGTGATGGCGGAGTACACTCCCATATTAATCACTTAAAAGGTTTATTAACTGCTGCGAATAACAAAGGTTTAACCGATGTTTTTGTACATGGGTTTACCGATGGACGTGATGTTGACCCAAAAGCAGGTGCTGGATTTGTTTCCGATTTACAAAACCATATGCAGGCTACTACTGGCGAAATTGCAACCCTTACTGGACGCTATTATGCCATGGACCGAGATAATCGTTGGGAGCGTGTTAAACTAGCATATGATGTTATTGTGAATAATAAGGGGATCGAAACTAATGATGTAGTTGCTTCATTAAACGAAAACTATGCTAACGATATCACTGATGAGTTTACAAAACCATTGGTTGCTACAAAAAATGGAAATCCTATAGCTAAAGTTGAAGAAGGTGATGTTGTGATCTTTTTTAACTTCAGAACCGATCGTGGACGCGAATTAACTAATATGTTATCGCAAAATGATTTCCCAGAACAAGAAACTAAAAAATTAGACTTGTATTACGTAACCATGACCAACTATGATGATAGTTTTAATGGAATTAAAGTCATTTTTAATAAAGATAATATTACTGAAACCCTAGGAGAGGTTTTAGCGAATGCTGGAAAAAAGCAAATCCGTATTGCAGAAACAGAAAAATACCCTCACGTAACTTTCTTTTTCTCGGGTGGACAGGAAGCTCCTTTTGAAGGAGAAAGCCGTATTCTTAAAAATTCGCCAAAAGTAGCTACCTACGACTTAAAGCCAGAAATGAGTGCTTATGAGTTAACAGACGCTCTAGTTGAAGACTTAAAAAAAGGAGAGGCTGATTTTGTGTGCTTAAACTTTGCCAATGGTGATATGGTAGGACATACTGGTATAATGGAAGCTGCCATTAAAGCTTGTGAAGCTGTTGATGAGTGTGCTAAGCAAGTTATTGAAACTGGCTTAGAAAATGGATATACGACCTTACTTATTGCCGATCACGGTAACTGCGAAACTATGATGAATCCAGATGGAAGCCCACATACAGCTCATACAACCAATCCGGTCCCTGTAATTTTAATTGATAACGAATTAAAAGAAATTAAGGATGGAGTTTTAGGTGATATGGCGCCAACAATCTTAAAACTAATTGGCGTGGAACAACCCGAAGCTATGACCCGCTTTCCGCTAGTATAAAACGAATTAATTTTATAATTAAAAAAATGGTACCTGAGTTTTCAGGTACCATTTTTATTTTAACTCATATACAATTATAAATTTTCCTTAGAAAAAATTAGGGTCAGGCCACATAAAGTTGTTTTACTAAGAAAATAAATTATGAAAAAAATTTTAGTACTTAGTATAATGCTAATAATGGGATTAAGCTGTTTTGCTCAAAAAAAAGGAAAAGTTAGATTTGGTATGGATGTATCCTATGCTACTTTAACTGATTTTAAAAATCAAAACTTTGGGTATGGTTCCAACTTTGAATTTAAGTATAACCTAAAAAAAAATATGAATATCGGAATCCGATATGGCGCAGTTTTACTGTTTAATACATCCAAATCAACTACCGATAATCAAGAGGGATTTTTTACTGTAGGCTTAACCATCCCATTACTTGCTACCTATGACTATTATTTTAATAAAGGAGGCTCCTCATTTGCTCCTTATTTAGGTGGAGGCTTTGGAATAAATGCCATAACAGTTACAGAATATAGCTATGATCTAAAAAAAGGAAGGTCAGATAAAAAGAAGGAAAATGAAATTAATATAGATGATAAATTTAGTGGCATGCTACGTGCCGGTTTCGAATGGCACAAATTACGTTTAGAGGCTAGCTATCATCTAATTCCGGATTCTAAACTCAATAATTTAAACGGTGATATTATTGGCAAATCAAAAAATTCTTATTTGAACCTTGCTCTAGGTTTTTATATTGGTGGTGGTAAATGGAAAAATAAAGCTTGAGATTAAATTCTTTTGATAAAAGTTACTTTAAAAATTCAAAAAAGGAAAAAGTTTTATTTTCAATATTCATAAATCTAATCTTGGTTTATCTTTCTTGAAACAAAGTCATCCTGAATCTTTAAAGAACACTAATCTAAATAAACTTAAAAACATCATAAATTAATTTTAGTCAAGCTATTTTGAATAGTAGAAAATAAGTAATTTGTATATTTGCGCTTTTCTAAAATCACTAATTTATGATACATTTAAAAACACGCGAAGAAATTGAATTAATGAGAGAGAGTGCGCTTATTGTATCAAAAACTTTGGGGATGCTTGCCGCAGAAGTAAAACCTGGGGTTACTACACTTTATTTAGATAAATTAGCAGAAGACTTTATTAGAGCCGAAGGTGCTGAACCTGGATTTTTAGGACTCTATGATTTTCCGAATACACTTTGCATGAGTCCTAACGCTCAAGTGGTTCATGGTATTCCTAATAATGAGCCTTTAAAAGAAGGTGATATTATTTCAATAGACTGCGGAGCCTTAAAAAATGGATTTTATGGTGATCATGCGTACACCTTTGCTGTTGGCAAAATAACTGACGATGTACAACGTTTATTAGATGTTACTCGAGCATCACTCTATGTAGGTATAGAACAATTTAGAGTAAATAACCGTGTTGGAGATGTAGGCTACGCCATACAAAAATTTACTGAAGACGCTGGTTATGGAGTTGTACGCGAATTAGTGGGACATGGCTTAGGTCGTATTATGCATGAAGAACCCGAAATGCCTAACTATGGACGTAGAGGTCGAGGTAAAAAATTTGCCGAAGGAATGGTCGTTGCCATTGAACCTATGACCAATATGGGAACAAAAAACATAAAGCAGCTTAAGGATGGCTGGACTATTTTAACTGCCGACGGAAAACCAAGTGCTCATTTTGAACACGATGTGGCTATTATTAATGGCGCTCCAGAAATTCTTTCTACATTTGATTATGTACATGATGTATTAGGAATTAAAACTGATGAAGAGGCTCCTTATAAAAAAACGGCTAACTAGATAGCCACCTCAACAAGGTGGATTAAAAAATATGATTAAGTATATTTTCAAAAAAGGACTAAGTCTTTTTCCGCGACCTTTTTTAATTAGAGTCAGTTATTATATTAGACCCATTTTTAGTTTCCTTTTAAAAGGAAATAAGTATACTGATCCTATTGATGGAAAAAGCTTTCGTACTTTTTTACCTTATGGCTATGAAAACCCTAGACCAAATGTACTTTCCCCTTCCACCCTATCATTAGAACGCCATAGATTACTTTGGTTGTATTTAAAAAACGAAACTGATTTATTTACAAAACCACAGCGTTTATTACACTTTGCCCCCGAGCAAGCCTTTCACAAGCGGTTTAAAAAAATTAAAAGCTTAACATATACTACTACCGATTTAATTTCACCCTTAGCCGATGTAAAAGCAGACATATGTAATCTTCCCTTTAAGGATAATGAATTCGATTTCATTTTGTGCAATCATGTATTAGAACATATCCCTAATGACATCAAAGCCATGCAAGAGTTACTTAGAATCCTTGCACCCGGAGGTACTGCTATTTTACAAATTCCTCAAGATTTAAATAGAACAACTACTTTTGAGGATGATAGTATTACCGATCCTAAAGAACGCACACGTATTTTTGGACAATATGACCATGTGCGCATCTATGGCCGTGACTACTTTGATAAACTTCGAAATATTGGTTTTCGAGTAAACGAAGCCGATTACACCGCTACATTAAGTGATCAACAAATAGATCAATTCCGTTTGTCAAAAGGAGAAATTATACCTGTTTGCTATAAATAAAGTAAAAAAACAAACCTTTCCTCTTCATTTAAAAATAAATTTAAACTTCCGTAAGGTTTTTTCTCTATTAAAATGTTAAGTTATTTATAAAAAGAACTACATATCAAATAATATAAAATAACTTTCCCCAATACTAATTTTAAATACCTTTCTTATCCTCAAATTTTGGTATTAAAATAGTATACAACACTAACATTTATAACTTTATTTATATTATGAAAACTAGTAGTAGCATTTCATTAGTATCGGTAGTTTTTTTACTTTCTTTTTTTAGCTGTAAAAACAATACTAACAGTCCAGAAACTATTGAACCCGAAATTACACAAGAGCAAATTACTCAAACTTCGGCCTCATTAAACAATTGGTTTCAAAAACAGTTTGAAATAGAAAAAGAATTATCCCCTATGTTATCTACCTATTTAGGTGAAAAGAAAAATAACGATAAATGGGATGATATTTCTCAAAAAGCTCAAGATGAAGCGCTACTCAGAAACAAAAAAAGACTTCAATACTTAAAAGATAGTGTAAACACTGCTGCTTTAAATAAAACCACACTTCTAAGCTATAATTTAGCATTACAACAAACTGAAAATGAAATTTCGGATGATAAATACAGACTACATGATTACCCGGTAAATCAAATGTTCGGAACACATTCCGAAGTACCGTCCTTTTTGATCAACATGCATTTAATAGACTCAAAAAAAGATGCCGAAGCTTATATTTCACGACTAAAAGGAGTTAAAAAATTATTTGATCAATTGGTTACTGAATTACAACTCAGAGAAAAAGCTGGTATACTTCCTCCAAAGTTTATTTTTCCAAAAGTTATTGATGCTTGTCAAAATATTACCAAAGGAAAACCTTTTGACACCTCTAATAAACAAAGTACACTTTTAGCAGATTTTTCAAATAAAATTAAAGGATTAGAACTTTCCGAAAATGAAAAAAACACACTTATTGATGATGCTAAAAAAAGTTTGTTATCATCAGTAAAACCTGCTTATGAAAATCTTATTACTGTTTTAAAATCACAAGAAAGTAAAGCCACTACGGATGCTGGTGTTTGGAAACTCCCCAATGGTAATGCTTTTTTTGATAATGCTTTAGCTAGAACAACTACCACTAACATGACTGCTAATGAAATACACGAGTTAGGTTTAAAAGAAGTAGCTCGAATTCAAGGTGAAATGAAAGCCATAAAAGAAAAAGTAAAGTTTAAAGGTGACCTTACTAGCTTTTTTAAATTTATGCAGGATAGCAAACAATTCTACTATGCAGATTCCGATAAAGGACGTGAACAATATATGGAGAAAGCGGTGCATATTATTGACAGCATGAAAAGCCGATTGGATGAATTATTTTTAACCAAACCCAAAGCAGATATCAAAGTAAAACAGGTTGAACCATTCCGAGAAAAAACGGCTGGTTTAGCTTTTTACCAACAACCTGCTATGGATGGTTCTAGACCTGGGATTTATTATGCCAATATGTATAAAATTAAATCCATGTCTAAATTTGAAATGGAAGCATTAGCTTATCATGAAGGGATCCCAGGTCACCACATGCAAATTGCTATTGCTCAAGAGTTAAAAGATATTCCAATGTTTAGAAAACTAGGTGGATATACTGCTTATGTAGAAGGTTGGGGATTATATTCCGAATATATACCTAAAGAAATGGGCTTTTATAACGATCCTTATTCAGACTTTGGTCGACTTTCCATGGAGTTATTTCGTGCTTGTCGTTTAGTGGTTGATACTGGAATTCATGCCAAAAAATGGACTCGTGAACAAGGCATCAAATACTACAAGGATAATACACCAACCGAAGAGTTTGATATTATAAAAATGGTTGAACGACATATTGTTATGCCAAGTCAAGCTACTGCCTATAAAATTGGAATGAATAAGATTTTAGAGCTTCGTGAAAACGCAAAAAAACAACTTGGTGACAAATTTGATATTAGAGAATATCATGATGTAGTACTTACCAATGGAGCGGTTCCTTTAAATGTGCTTGAAAAACTAGTAGATGACTGGATTGCAAGCAAAGCTTAACCTAACACTAATTTAACATTTTATTAATAACACATGGCAGGCCTTCGGTTTGCCATGATTGTTAATATGATTACTTTAGATGTTACACCATTATAAGTAAAATTAACTATGAAAACCATACTACACAAAGCAAATACCCGTGGGCATGCTAATCATGGATGGTTAAACAGTTATCACACTTTTAGTTTTGCTAACTACCATAACCCAGAGCGAATGAATTTTGGAGTACTCAGAGTGCTAAATGATGATATAGTTTCTGGAGGTCGAGGTTTTGGTTCACACCCACATCGTAATATGGAAATTATATCCATTCCCTTAAATGGAAATTTAAAACACATGGATAGTATGGGAAATAGTGCAATTATCAAAGAGGGGGATGTACAAGTAATGAGTGCGGGTACCGGAGTTTCTCATAGTGAATTTAATGAAGCTTCCGATTCTCCTGTTGAATTTCTTCAAATTTGGGTGATCCCAAACAAACAAAATGTTGAACCCCGTTACGATCAAATTTCAATAAAGGAAATTCAAACTAAAAATAAATGGTATCAGATTTTATCCCCTAACAAAAATGACCAAGGTGTTTGGATACACCAAAATGCTTGGTTTCACTTAGGTGATTTTGATGCAAATACTACCGATAACTACCAACTTAAAAATAATACTAACGGAGTGTATGTTTTTATTTTAGAAGGAAGTGTGGTTATTAATGAACAACAACTTAATAAAAGAGATGGATATGGTATTTGGGATAGCAATGATTTTAAAATAAAATCGCTGACCGATAATCGCATCCTAATTATGGAAGTCCCTTTGGACTTATAAATATAGACTAATCATGAATTTACTCGAAAACTTAAAGTGGCGTTATGCTACTAAAAAATTTGATTCATCCAAAAAAGTTAATGAATCCGATTTAAAAAAACTAAAAGAAGCCATTCAACTATCAGCTTCTTCATTTGGTTTACAACTTTACAAAGTATTGATTATTGAAAGTGATCAAATTAAAGAAAAGTTAAAACCGGCATCATGGGAACAAACTCAAATTACAGAAGCCTCACACATATTCATTTTTTGCAATTACACTAAAGTAATTGATAAAAATATTGATGATTACATTAATCTTAAATCAAAATCCCTAAATATTGGCACTAAAGACTTAGAAGGATATAGTGATTTTATGAAAAATAGTATTGGCGCTCTTTCCGAAGATATGCAAAAGGTATGGACAGCAAAACAAACCTATATTGCCATGGGTAATTTACTTACCGCTTGCGCTGAATTAAAAATAGATGCTTGCCCTATGGAAGGTTTTGATATTGAAAAATACAATGATATTTTAGCACTTGATTCCAAAGATTTATCTGCCGCCGTGATTACTGCTGTTGGTTATCGTTCCGGCGAAGATGCTACGGCAAATGCCCCCAAAATTCGTAAATCTATTGACGATTTATTTGAAATTATATAACAACACACAACATAGTTAGTGAGTTATTCATTAATTAAAGCCTGAAAACCACTAGTAATGTAGGTTTTTAGGTTTCCCGAAATATCACTATAAATAATATAAGCATCCAAAGGCTGTGTTTTTAACACAGCCTTTGTTTGTTCTAATGACATTGCCATAAACGAGGTCGCATATCCATCGGCAGTAGCACAATTATTCGCAATAACCGAGGCACTTAAAATATCAGATGGTTTAGTGTAACCTGTAAATGGGTCAATGGTATGTACATATTTTTTCCCTGTTAAACTGTCTACTCTAAATTTTCTGTAATTACCCGAAGTAGCCATGGCTTTATCCTTTAGTTTCAATGTAGTAACTAAAGTGCGTTCAGTTGTTTGGTTTGGATCATCAATCCCCACAGTCCATGGTGTGTTTTTATCAATTTTACTGCCTTTTGCCACCAACTCCCCTCCTAACTCAATTAAATAGTTATCAATGCTTTTACCATCTAAATACACTGCAATTCGATCCAAACAATAGCCTTTAGCAATGGCATTAAAATCCAAATATACATTTGGATTTGTTTTTTGAATACTTTTATTGTTTTTCAAATCCACTTTATCAAATCCTACATATTGCATTAACGAATCGACTACTTTTGGAGTCATTTGTTTTATTCCCATTTGGGGGCCAAAACCCCAAGCATTAACTAATACTCCCACAGTTGGATCAAAGTTACCCTTAGATACTTTATGTATTTTTTTTGAAAGTGTAAATACATCTACAAACATATCATCCACCTTAACATTAGTATCTCCTCTATTTATTTTCGAAATATCTGATGTAGCTATATAGGTACTCATCGAATTATTAATTACTTCAAAAATACTATCCAATCCTTTTTCTAAAGTTTCATTTTTTTTAGGAGCGATGTACAAAATAGAATAAGTAGTTCCTAATGCTTTCCCAATTTCATTATAAAGCTTAGGCTGTTTAGTTGTGCTTCCGCATGAAACTAAAACAATGGCTACTAATAGCAAAAAAAATATCTTCTTCATTAAATTATTAAATATGCTAATTATTTAAACTTCTTTAAATCCTGGGTAATTAACCACGTAATCAGCATTATTGGTTACTGGTAAATTATAATCATCGGCATTTGCTAAACCCACAGGAGCGTAAAATGTTCGTGCTTTAAATTTTAATGCGTGCTGTTTCATTGTTTCAAAAAACACTACATCATATTCATTAGGATCATCGGGATAGGTCACAGCTTGCACTAATACAAAATGAAGTTTTTTATTTTTTAAAGCTACAAATTGAGGATCTTTTTTTAGCTTACTATTCACAGCCAAAAACTCATAGCCTTTGGACTCTAAATCTTTACCCACAATATTCATTGCCAAATTGTGTAATTCTTGTTCTGTTAACGCCTTATTCATGAGTGCAAATTTCGACAATTAATAACAAATCAACTACAATTCATCATCCCAATTTTTTACCTTAGGCTCCCCTAATTTCCCTACACTTTTTGCAACAATAGTTGCTACCGTAGCATCACCGGTTACATTAATGGTTGTTCTTAACATGTCCAAAGGCCTATCAACAGCAAAAATAAGTGCTAAGCCCACAGGTAAACGATCCGCAGGAAAACCTACCGTTTCCAAAACAATAACCAACATAACCATCCCGGCTCCTGGTACCGCAGCCGAACCTATTGAAGCCAACAAGGCAGCTAACACAATACTAATTTGATTCCCAAATGTTAAACCTTCGGGCCATAAAACCTGCATAATAAATACAGAAGCTACCGCTTGATATAAACTTGTCCCGTCCATATTAATGGTCGCACCCACCGGAAGTACAAAACTTGATACTTCCTGATCTACTCCCACATGCTCCTCTACCCTTTCCATAGTAACTGGCAATGTAGCTGCACTAGAACTTGTCGAAAACGCTAATAATTGCGCTGGACTGATCTGTTTTAAAAACCATAAGGGTGATTTTTTTGCTACAATTGTTATTAATAACATATACACGGCTATCATTAAAAACAAGCCTAAAGCTACTACACCTGCATAACGTAATAATGCCAATAAAATATCGGGATCATCTGCAGTTACTACAACTTTTGATAATAATGCAAAAACAGCATATGGCGCGCTTATCATAATTACATCGACCATTTTAAGAATAACACTATTTAAACTATCAAAAAACTTTTTTAAAGGTTTACTTTCCTTTTCAGGAATTAAAAGCATACAAATTCCCATAAAAATGGAAAAGAAAATTACTTGTAACATCAATTTATTATTGCTCATTGCTGCTAATGCATTTTGCGGAACCATATCTACCACAAATTGTAAAGGGCTTGCATTTTTTTGATTTGATGCCTCCGAAATACGCTCTGCTATTTTGGCGTCACTCGCATAAGTTTCTGTCAATTTATTAATGGTTTGCTGTGTTATTCCATTCCCTGGTTTAAGTATATTAACCAGCACTAAACCAATAACAATAGCTATTATTGTAGTACCAATGTATATAAGAATGGTACGTCCTCCAATACGTTTAAACTTTGAAATATCTTTTAAATCCGATATTCCTTTTATTAAGGATGCTAAAATTAGGGGAACTGCTATTAATTTTAATAAATGAATAAAAATAGTTCCTGCAGGTTGTATCCAATCTTTAACAAATTGTGCTCCGCCGCTAAATGTAGTCATTAACACTCCAAATAATATCCCTAAAATCATTCCTATTACTATTTGCCAGTGCAATGCTAATTTCTTCATAATAATGTATTCTTTTTATGTTATACTAATGTATGAAAAACGTAGTGTTTAAAGCAATTAGCTCCTTTGAAAATTACACCAATTTGTAATTATAATAATTGACAATAGGGCATATTTCATTTTCATTTATTTAAAAGGAGCACATTTACCCCATCCTCAACTTCGATTATTCACATCACAAAGACATTACTACTGTTGTTCGAATGAATTTATTGGTAAAAAAAATCTCATAAAAAAACCAAGGCCTGAATTTCTTCAAGCCTTGGTCTCAATTGTTATGTAAATAAAACAGTAGTATAGAAACTACTATGCTGAAAATTAATTTTTCAATACTTTAATTACTTTTTTGAATCCAGATTCATTGTAAATTTCCACAAAGTAAACACCTTGAGCCAATCCACTTAAACCTGTAATTTCATTATTATCATTTGCAATTACACCCGTTTTCACAATACCTCCTAACATGTCAACAATAGCATAATTCAATGTAACACCTGTTTCTAAACCAATAACATTAAAGAAATCAACTACTGGGTTAGGTGTTATTTTAATTAAATCAGCATTAATAGTATCCAATTCTTTAGCACCTGCAGTGTCAACATTAGATAAATTGAAACGATCTAAATTCCATTCCCATTTCACTGGACTAGTTCCTGCTCCTAATAATCGAATAGTATGAGCACCAGCAGTTAAAAACACTTTTTGATTAGCTTGTAATGGTATAAATCTATCCCAGCTTCTGTTATTTGGTACGGCATCACGCATTATTGACTTACCATCAACAATAAACTCAATTGCTGCACCTCTAATTGGAGTACTAATATAATAAGTAACATTATACTCACCAGTTTTAGGGATAGTCACATTATACTCAGCCCAGTCACCAGTCTGATTAAAATTTGTTCCTGTTACCCCTCTAATTGTAGTATATTTTCTAACACCTCTGAAATCACCACCTGTTTTAACAAATGACTCAGCTTCAATATCCATATCCACAACATCAGCTTCCACAAAATCACCAACTTTAGTAACTACAAAATAATCCATGTTCCATTCGTATTTTGTACTACTTGTACCCGAACCAACTAATCTTACAGTATGTTCACCAACTCCAATATTAAATGGAGAAGCTAATGGTAACTTCACAAATGTATCCCAATCTTTATTGTTATACACATCAGTCTTAGCTACAAAAATACCATCAATATATAATGAAATAGCTGTATTATCCAATATAGTTCCCACAAAATAAGTTAAGTCATACAAGCCTTTTTCTTTTATAGTTACTGTATACTCTGCCCAATCACCTGTTTGATTAAAGTTTATAGCTTCTATTCCTGCATGAGTTGTATATGTTCTCCATCCATCAAAACGACCTCCAGTTGCTACATAATCTTCTGCCTGAATAACCGTGGCATCAACTGGAATTTCATCAACTGGCCCTGTAAATGCATTTCTATACACTTTCACATTATTATCAGAAATATCGTAGTTTCCTTCTAAATCAGCAATGTTACTACCTGTATTTAATCCTTCTAATCCATTTTCATATGAAATATGCCAGATTAAACAAACTCCTTCACCAGCTTCATCAAAATTAACTTTATCTGGACTTGGTGGGGTACCTAATATATTTAAATCCTCATCAGTTACTACCCATCCAGAATTTGGACCTTCATTTCCTGAAACACTTACTCCTGATACATTATCTGCTATACCATCACCAACTGTAAACGTATATGGACCTCCTGTTAAGGTTCCTCCACTTAATACTACTGGCGCTACAAAAGCATTTCTATTAACTCTTACACTATTCGTTGATAATTTATAGTTCCCTTTTAAGTCTGCTATTTTTCCACCTTGTGCTAAGCCTTCTAATCCATCTTCATATGAAATATGCCAGATTAAACAAACTCCTTCACCAGCTTCGTCAAAATTAACTTTATCTGGACTTGGTGGTGTTCCTAATATATTTAATGCTTCGTCAGTTACTACCCATCCAAAATTTGGACCTTGGTTTCCTGAAACACTTACTCCTGATACATTATCTGCTATACCATCACCAACTGTAAACGTATATGGACCTCCTGTTAAGGTTCCTCCATTTAATGTAACTGGTGCTACAAAAGGATTCCTGTTCACTGTTACACTATTATCCGATAAGTCATACTTACCTTTTAAATCTGCAATTTTTCCACCTGCAGACAAACCTTCTAATCCATCTTCATATGATATATGCCAGATTAAACAAACTCCTTCACCAGCTTCGTCAAAATTAACCTTATCTGGACTTGGTGGGGTACCTAGTATATTTAATGCCTCGTCAGTTACTACCCATCCAGAATTTGGACCTTCATTTCCTGAAACACTTACTCCTGATACATTATCTGCTATACCATCACCAACTGTAAACGTGTATGGACCTCCTGTTAAGGTTCCTCCACTTAATACTACTGGCGCTACAAAAGGATTTCTGTTCACTGTCACACTATTATCTGATAAGTCATACTTACCTTTTAAATCTGCAATTTTTCCACCTGCAGACAAACCTTCTAATCCATCTTCATATGAAATATGCCAAATTAGACAAACTCCAGCTCCAGCTTCGTCAAAATTAACTTTGTCTGGACTTGGTGGTGTACCTAATATATTTAATGCTTCGTCAGTTACTACCCATCCAGAATTTGGACCTTCATTTCCTGAAACACTTACTCCTGATACATTATCTACTATACCATCACCAACTGTAAACGTATATGGACCTCCTGTTAAGGTTCCTCCACTTAATACTACTGGCGCTACAAAAGCATTTCTATTAACTCTTACACTATTCGTTGATAATTTATAGTTTCCTTTTAAGTCTGCTATTTTTCCATCTTTTGCTAAGCCTTGTAATCCATCTTCGTATGAAATATGCCATATTAAACAAACTCCAGCTCCAGCTTCGTCAAAATTAACTTTATCTGGACTTGGTGGGGTTCCTAATATATTTAATGCTTCGTCAGTTACTATCCATCCAGAATTTGGACCTTGGTTTCCTGAAACACTCACTCCAGATACATTATCTGCTATACCATCACCAACTGTAAACGTATATGGACCTCCTGTTAAAGTTCCACCTGCAAGCGGTTTTGGTTGATTAGCTCCTTTAATTGGCTTATAAACTCTAACCCAATCCACCAACATACTATTCCTACCCTTATCCTGAAGATTTGCATCACTCGGCGTAAGCCCTCTAGATACTAACCAACTTTGAGACTCTACATTAATTATAATATCCATCTCCTTATGGAAACCTCTACCATTCTGATATTTACCAGGATCAACAACATTAATTCCATTAGAAGCCTTACTTGCTTCTTCTAATTTAGAAAAGTCAAATGCAGCTGAAGTAGCATGCAACGTAACTTGCGAGTAACCATTTCGATTACCAGAAGTATAGTTTATAGGCATACCTCCTACATTATTACCAAAAGAATCTCTTGTATTTGCAGGATTTTGCTGATTGTAATATGTGTATTCCCATGTACCATTCATTCTAGTTGCAAGAGCATCATTATATAACACTCTCACTATTTCTCCATCCACATAATATTCAAAGTGCTTTGGACTAATCCAATTCACACCTAAACGCAAGAAACGTCTATTTCCGTTGTTCCATGCCCAGTCACCCCATCCGTAATTTGGATTTACACGTGCATCTGGCCACCAACTGTTCCAATCTCTTGGTTGGTAATCATGAAAAGGATTTCTAATAAAACTATGGTGACTAATATGAGTTACATGGTTAAAGCCTGGTACTCCTCCATAATTTTCTATAATATCAATTTCTTGTGTATCATCTGGACTTAACAACCAAAAACACGATGCTAATTCAATATTAGCAACACTGATTGCAGACTCAACAAATACAGGAAATTTAACTTTACTGTTTGATGTTACACATCCTGAATTTACCCCATTATTTGGTAATCCCATTTTGTGAGCTTCTGGAGCTCCAGGATAAGGATATTGAGGATTTGATTGATTATTCTTGTTCCATCTCGATGCAGTTAATTTAAGACTTCCATCTTCTACAGAAACATGGTTGTTTTTCCAATAAGTTGTCCCTGGACCATCCCATTGATTGTGATAAAAATTATACCACTTTCCATCTCCGAAATTTGTTCTTCGGTTAACCGCATCAAATTTATAATTGAAATCATCTGAGGTATCCTCTTGTAATTCCCACTGCTGACCTTCGCCAGCATTTGCAGGTACTGGAATATTATCCCAATCTTTTTGGGCAGAACCCACAAAGCCTACACCCATTACTGCAATGGATAAGAATTTAATTTTGTTAATGTGTTTAGTCTTTTTCATATATGAGCTTAATTAACTTGTATAATTAGTTTTCAATGTTGCTAAAATAGGTATTAGGCATACGTTTTTTTTGTGATGTAAGATTGTTAGTACACACAAAAAAATGAAACCTCTATAAAACAGAAAAAGAGGTGTTCATCGAGATTTTTTTTAAATTTAACCCAATACAAAAAAAATTGTCAATTTTTCAATACTTACAAGCATTGCACTTTATCCAAAAAAGTGGTTTTTTGTAGTTATAGCAACTTACGTCAACGCTAATTGGGCTAGACTAAGGCTGACAGTATTCATTATAGAACCTGCATAGTGGGAGGAAAAGTAAACTAAAATTTATCCTTGAATTGATACCAACTTGATGTGTTAAAATCTAGTTGGATATTTTTTGGACATTAAATGTGATGTAGTAAAAAAAGAACTAATTTATTTTCACAAAACGCTTTACCGCTTTCTGTCCTTTCTCGTCAAAAAATTCTATTAAATAATGCCCTATTGCTAATGAAGATATATCAATACTTGTAAAAAAAATGTGTTCTTTTTGAAGAAGATTAACTCCTTGCATATTATATATTTTAAATCCGCCTTGAATAAACTGATCTAAAAACAATGTTTTATCAGCTATTGGATTGGGGAATATTTTAATAGAATCACTATTGAATGGTTTTTCCTTTGAAAGCATTCCTAATGTTTCTGCATTGGTATTATCTGGATCTAACCATGTCTTTAAGGATTCTGCAGGATTTGAACTAATGTCCCAGGATTCAGTAAGCCTGCCGTAATGATCCTGTCTATCATTATCAAAACTTTCCAAACACCTGGCATTCCCTCCAAGCAATTGACCTATGATTTCTCCTTTCTCATTAAACAAAGCAGAGCCCGAAGACCCTTGGGTGGTAATACCTAAATCCCATCCACCAAAATCAGGATCTAATGTCCATACTTTTGTTTGTTCCTCTCTAAACTCTATTTCCTCAGAAATTAAGTCATGATAATCCACCGCTAATTTAGTAGGGTTTCCAGCTGGATGATGCAATCCAAAGCTCAACTCTGGGATTTCATTTTTATTATTCCAACCAGCCCACTCTAAATTCCAATCGGGATCCACTGTACCATTCAATTCTAATAAAGCAACATCAGTTTTAGCATTTCGAGCTAAAATTTTGGCTCCATTAATAACCTGAAACTCTGAAAATGTCTCAAAATCTGGATCGGCACAAACTTGAGCATCATTAAAAAAATTAAATCTGAATGACCAAAAAGCTGGATCTGTACTCCCTATGCAATGATTTGCTGTTAATAAGTATAATTTACGATCTCCACGTGTATTATTTATTAAAGTACCCGTACAAAAGCTAAATCCCGTATTAATTAATACCACAGAATGAATTAGTCTTTCTTTTAACGTATTAATTTCCTCACTATCACTATCACACATGGCATCAATATCGCACTCATCTACTCTGACTGCTTTTGCCTTTGAACTTGTTGAAGCTAACTTTTTAAAACCATTAACAACTTGACATATATTAATTTTAGTGCCACCCTTTATAGCTTTGGGCTCAAAATATTCAAGTAGTATTTGATCTCCTTTTAAAAGCCATGTACCCAACTTTTCTAACCTTGGACTTTCCTTATGTGTATATGTAATTATCTCTTTTTGATTAGGAGTACTCAAAGTAAGTATCCCTCCTTTGGGTATATACAATTTATCAAATACTAAATTTAATGAGGTAGCTCCATCACGTTTTACCTCAAATCTCCAAATTCTATCTCCATTAGATGTTAATTCCCAAGTACCCGAATTTACTGGGTTATAGTTTACTTTTTGAACAGCTCCAAATATAAACGCATCATCAGACTCTAAACTCACCTCATTTTGATCCTCATTCTGCGCAATTATTTCCCCTTGATCTAATAAAAGGTTAAAAAAAATAACTATTACAAAAAGGACTCTATTATTCAACATATATCAACAATCTCAAAACAAAAAAACTACAGTAGTTTTTGGCATTATGTTAATTAAACTAAATGATTATAAACTAAAAATTCTATTTAAAATTACGTTTCAAGTTTTTTAATTAACCTTTCTTAATAAAAAAAGATTTTAAACTCCATTTATCAAATAATCACTTACAACCAATAACTATACAAAATAACATCTTATTTTTTTTAATAGTATACTATAATCCACCTATTTTTTCCTACAAATTATTAAGAACTAAAACAAAATCCTATATGTATTTATAATCAACAACGAATAACTACAAGTGCGCTTACCTACATTACTAAAAATAAAACCAAGAGTAAATCTTGGTTTTATTTTTTAAATAGAAATGACACCTATATTACTTCAAATTCTGCGCAAAAAAACCCATCATGGTCTTATAAAAATGAATTTGATTCTCCTCATGACTAAAGCCATGTCCTTCGTTATATTTTACCATATAGGGCACATCAAAATTTCGTTTTCGTAAATTTTCAACTATTTGATCCGATTCATCTATATTCACTCTTGGGTCATTTGACCCCTGTACTACAAATAAAGGTTTTGTTATTTTATCTGCATTTAAGGCCGGTGATATTGCTTTCATTATTTCAACTTCTTCTGGGTTTTCTGGATCATACATCATTTCATACATCTGTTTTAAATAGGGTTTCCAATACACTGGAAACGATTTAAAAACTGTGAACAAATTTGAAACCCCTACATAGTCCACAGCGCATGTATATAAATCTGGTGTTTTTACCAAACCACCAAGTGCTGCCCAACCACCATAACTTCCTCCATAAATAGCGACTTTGGTTTCATCAATAAACCCTAAACTTTTAGCATAGGCAACTCCATCCTCCAAATCATCCAACATTTTCCTTCCAATTTGTTTAAAACCTGCCGTAAAAAACTTTTTACCATAACCTCCAGAACCGCGATAATTAATTTGAAGTGTTGCATATCCTCTACTTGCAAATAATTGAGTCTCTGGATTAAATCGCCATAAATCTCTTGGACCATATGGTCCTCCATGTGGGTTTATTATTAGAGGAACTTTTTTATTCTCAATCTCTTTTGGTATGGTTAGGTATCCATATATATCCAGACCATCACGACTTTTAAATTTTATAGGTCTCATTTCTGCCATCTCAACTGGTTTTAGCTGTGGCATTAAATTGAACAATTCTTCAATAGTGTCTTTTTGTTGATCGTAAAAATAATACGTGCCATATAACTTATCACTTGTTATATAAAGCAAGTATTTATCTTCATTTTTAGTAACACTTGTAATTTGATATTCTTTATCTGGAAATTCCAAAGTAAAACGTTGATGCATTTTTTTATAGGTCTCACTTACCGGAACATACACTTGTTTTTCACCATTATAATAAAAAAAATCAATTTCATAGTTTCTTTTTTTAGAATACCTCCAAGAGCTTACATCAAAAGTTGCATTATGAAACATTTTTTTGATTACCTTTTTTTCTTTTAAATCATATAACACCACCTCATTGGTATCAGTTTCCAATGTCGAAATCATATAAGCACCATTAGGATACTTCCCTGTATGATCAAAATCAAGCATATAAAAGTTTTGATTCCAATTAGTTTGAATTACTTTTTCGAATGCTTCATCTTTTGAACTACGATAATACAATACTTTTTCTGTTACTTGTTCTTTTCGGGAATAGGCTTTTAAATCTCCATTTTTATCAAAATAATATTCATCAACGGGGTTAAACATATCCGTATTTTCGAACAATTTTTCTAATGCGCCAGTTTTTATATTAATTTTAAAAGGTTCAAATATTTGTGGATTCGTTTTATTCATTAAAATGATCACATAATCCTCCTGATCTGGTAATTCATTTTGAAATAACACTTTCACACCTTTAAATGGTGTTAATTCTTTATCATTCTCCCCATTAATATCTACAGCATACAAATGATGATTCTCATCCCCTGCATTATCTTTAATGTATAACAAACGATTATTATTTGCCCAACCATAGTAACGAATCAAATCTTCGGTTTCCTTTAGTACTAAAGTTGTCTTTTTGGTATTAATGTCTTTTATAAACACATGTCTTTTTCCATTAGTATCACGTTGACGGTATGACAAATAATTTCCATTTGGAGAAAGTTGAAATTCACTTTGCGCTGGTTTTTTAAAATAATCTTCTACTGTATACTTGTAATCTCCTTTTTCGGCAGCAGCTAATTTTGCTAAAGTTTCTTCTGAAGAAACTAATGCTGGTTTACCCGGTAATTCTTTCGTTGTTTCCTGAGCATTCCCTACTTGAAATACACATAGCAATCCCAGTCCAATAATTACTTTTTTCATAATATATTGATTTACAATTTAGTTAAGAATGTTTTTTTTATTGTTTTTGCTCCTTCTGTAAATAAGAAAAATAAAAAAGCTTTAATTAAGCGCTGTTACTTGGTAGCCTTGTTTTTTTAATTGTTCCAATAATCCATCGTTACCATATAAATGTAACGCGCCGACCAATATAAGTTCCACTTCTTTTGAATCTACATAGCTTGGAATTTTTGCCAACCACTTGTCATTACGATCTTTTAACAAGGTTTTGTATACGCTTGGATATTCTTTTTGAGTTCTTAAAGCTTCTTTTGTTAAAACTGTTGTATTTCCACTCTTTAATGCTTCAATCATTCCATTAATCATGGTTTCTAGATTTTTTAAATCGTCACATGATTTCAATATCAAAGCATCTTCATTACCTTCGCCAGAAGTTAATAATGCTGTAATTTGCTCATCTGGAGTTTCAAAATATAATTTTTTCTTTTGAGCTGTAGTTGCTTTATCAAAATAAAATTGATCAATTCCTCCGGGTTGGAAACCTAATTGCATTAACTTTTGCATGCTAATCATAGTTACAGCCATAAAGGGCTTAAATGTATGCACCATGCCTACGGGTATGTTCATGGTTTCACAAACTTTTTTGAACTCGGCATAAGTTTCGGGTTTTAATTTAGTTTCAAGTGTACTTCCGTCTGCATAAACACCCTGGGTCATCATTTTTTGAACAACCTCTGGATCTTTTAGCGCATCCATATCCGTTTCAAAAACCAAAGCGTCTGCTTTTTCAAAAGCTTGATCATAGGCTTTAGGAAGCGGAAAGTCTGTCGATCGTAACGCATGAATCGTTCCTCCCAAATATAATTTATTGTCCCCCTTACTTACTTCCCAAACATGGCTTTGCGCATGACCAGAAACTATAAGACTTAAAAATGTAATTGATGTTAAAATGAGTTTTTTCATGATTTGTGAGTTTTTAAATTATTTATTGTAATTAACAAAGGCATTACCTGATTTAGTGATAACATCTTTTTTGCTTATAATATTTTTCAAAAAAGTTCTACTATCACCACTTGCCTTAATTATTAGATTGTCAATATGCGAAGGCTCTCCATAATTAAAATGCGATGTGTTTTTATCCGAAGTATGGTAAATTAAACTATCTACTTTATTTCCGTGTAAACAAAAATCACTTACCCCCTTGCCATTAGCCTTTAATGTTTTTAATTCATTTGCATGAATATAAATATTAGAATTTGTAAATTTTATTGACTTAAGTGTATCATAAAAAACAACTATTCGCTTATAACGATTAAGTTTTATTAAATTTGCAGTCAGACTTTTATCAAAATCTAAATAAAGCGTATCATTAGTTATTCTTGATATAAACTTCCCTTTCATGTTATCTTTATATTTCATTAAGCTAGTTCCTTTTTGATAAAAACTTACCAAGCCTTGATTATTCCCATTAACTACTACGTGTGAAAAATGGTCATATTCATTTGTATAGTCATATTGTCCAAAACGAGAACTCTTGTCTATTTTTTCGTATGCAGATTTCAATACTACTTTTTCATATAGCAAAGCAGCACAAATAAATGCCGTCAAAATCAGTATTAATAGGTTACTTATTTTCATTCGCTTTATTCTTTAAATAATTTGTAAATCGCTCTTCAAATTGATTCATATCAATTTGTAATAATTCCATATTTTTAAACACATTAGGTAATACATGTTCTACAAATTGATTTCTTTTTATTTCCATAACTTTAGTTGTTGCTTTTTCTGAAACAAAATAGCCTAATCCCCTTTTAGTAAAAATAATTTCATTTTGTTGCAACCATTCATAAGACCGTTGCACTGTATTTGGATTAACTTCTAATTTAACAGCCATATCACGTATGCTTGGAATTTTTTCTTCTTCTAAATATTCCTTTAAAAGAATTTTATCACAAATACTTTCGGCTATTTGCAAATAAATAGAGGTGTTTTTTTTGAATGGCGCACTCATACCTCTTTCTCTTTTAATTTGAAATAATAAATAGCTAATGATAGTAACAGTATTGGCAATAGTATATAGGTCACAATTTCTGTTGGACTTAAACCAGTAGTCACTAAATAATCTTCATACTTTTCAGACTCATTTTTAAAGAAAAAATCTGTAAACGGATATTGAAACCATGAACTTTTTGCTAGAATATCTTTAAAGAAAAGGTATTTTAACAAAAAATTTAAAGCAAAAAAAATAGTAGGGTAAATCCAAATTTTAATTCTTTTATTTATACTTCCTTGACTCAAATCAAACATATAATAAATGCAGGATACATATGTTATAATTAAAAAAACTAACACTTCATTCTTATAATGTTCTATGGGTAAATACGTTTCAGGTAATAATAAATACTTATCTATACTGTAATTTTCTAACACATAAAATAATGCTATTTCCAAACCTTTAAAGGTTAATAACAGTACACTAAAGCTTACTATAACTACACAAATACTTTGAAAAAACCATTTTTCAAAATTTGAGTTTGGTAGCGTTAATAATGAAGCGATTTTTTCATCATCTTTAAAAGTTTGTTTAAACAATATATAGGCAAATAAATGTACCCCTCCAAAAACCACCAAACCTAATACTGCCCACCTGAACACAAAATAAACTTCAGGTTCAAATACCGCGGTACTCATAATAAAAGAACTTATCAATACCAACAATCCGAAGCCTAATAACAAACTTTTCCCTTTTTCGTAATACAGTTGCCTAAAAAGATTTAAAAATCTTTTTAAATTAAATATATTGTTCATTTTCTTTCTTTTAATTTTTTAAACTTTTTTTAATCATATCCGGCGCTAAAAAGCAAGCATTGACTAGCTGCTCAATATCCAACTCTGTCTGAACTTGCTCGGTATTTTTTTCCATTACTTTATAACCCCCAATGGTTTCTTCACACATAACTACATGATCCATATACACTGGCTTACTCGAATAAAAATTAAAAGCTACTTTATCAGTAATTTCATATACACTTTGATTTACTAATAATTCATTTTTAGTAAGCACTAAAATATGATCAATTACTTGTTCTAAATCCCTTGCTTGGTGTGTCGAAATAATAATGGTTTTTTCATCATTCATAAACGAAGCTAAAATTTTTCTGAATTGATTTTTAGAAGGAATATCTAACCCATTTGTAGGCTCATCCATTAATATCAAGCTAGTATTACAGGCCAATGCAAAAGCCAAATAAAACTTTTTTTGTTGCCCAAATGATAACTCATAAGGCTTTTCATTGTCGGCAATTGCAAAAGCTTTTAAATAATGATTAAAGTCTGCATGAGAAAAATTAGGATAATACACGGAATAAATGGCTAAGAAATAATTCTTTTTAACTTTGGGTAGCTTTATACTATCGGGCACAAAAAACACATCCTTTAAAAATTGTGGGCGACGCTCCTTCGGTTTAAAATTATTTACCAGAAGCGCTCCCTTTTTAGGAAAATTAAGTCCGCATATAGCATTTAACAAAGTGGTTTTTCCACTCCCATTCTCGCCAAACAAACCATAAACCTTCCCCTTATCTAATTCAAAATTAAACTGCCGAAACAAAGGCTTATCTTTTTTATAATAAAAGTGATAATCTTTAAATGTGATCATTTTTCTTAGTGTATTAGATTACTAGTACACTGCAAATAAAAAACAAATTACACTTATAACCAAATAGTTGAACTATTTTTTTTATTGTGGACATAAAAATACCTTAAAGCAATTATACCACTTGAAACATGTGAAACTGACCAAAAAAACAAATCAATTTCTTTTGAAAGGATGAGTATAAGTATCGAAAATTTTTAAATATGTAGAATTAGAAGAGATTAATTTTATAAAATACAAACTAAAATGCACATTTAAAAGATTTTTTTAAACTCTTTAACGTTTTTTGGTGTTTTTTTAACTTTTATTTTAGAAATAACTGCTTTTTGTAAGTAAATTCGCTTGCGTAAATAACTAATAATCACAAAAAAAACATTTACAAAACCAATTTTAATACACTATATTTTTTTATTTATGAAACTAAACAACGTTAAAAAATCAATTTTTAAGCCCTACAGAGTAGTTCGAATAATTCTAACATTACTCTTATTTCATTCTTTCACTTCTTTTTCTGCTAATGCTAAAAGTGAAAACCCCGAAAGTTCTAAAACATTTCACAAAATACCAATTCATGCGGTTATTGCATTAAAATCTAACAATAGTAGGTATATTTCTTCAGAAAATGGAGTAAAACCTATTACAAGCAATAGAAACAAAATCGGTCATTGGGAAAAATTTAAAATAGTAAATGCTGGCAATGGAATGATTGCTCTAAAAGGAAATAATGGTCGATACATTTCCTCCGAAAATGGAAAAAAATTCATGACTGCCAACAGAAAATTTATAGGATGGTGGGAAAAATTCCGTATTATAAAATTAAGAGATGGTAATTATGCATTAAAAGGAACCAATGGAAGATTTGTTTCTTCTGAAAATGGAAAAAAACCTTTGACCTGTAATCGTAAACATATTGGTCCATGGGAAAAGTTCTCAATTAAAATAATACAAACCCCATATACCTCATTTGATGTTATTACTAATGCTGGAAAAATAAAAAGCACCCAAGCCTTTTGTGGAGCCTTTCAACCTAATAAATTTATTGGAACAACTGCACAAACAAAAAAGGGTAATACTCCAATTTATCAATGGCAAGTAAAAACTGATATGGAAGGGCAGTGGCAAAATATTCATGGTGCTAATAACATTCATTATTTACCAGAATTTGCTCATGTAGGATCAAAATGGTACCGAAGAGCTGCAAAAGCAAAAAATAGCCATAAATATCTTTATTCAAATGTAGTCGATATTCACGCTAGAGAAATTCCAGATGCTGAAGTAAAAGTAACAAATATTGATTGTATTTCTGAAAAAGGAAAAATAACATTAAATTTTAAAGGTTTTTCAAATCGTACGCACCTACAATTTTCAATTGACAATGGAGCTAATTTTATATCGGTATCAGATAAATTAGGTTCATATACTTTTGATAATTTAACCGAAGGGGAATACACAGTAATCACTAAATGGGGAGATAATAACTGTCCTGTATCATTAGGAACATATGTTATAAAAAACGAAAAAATTACTCTTGATCCCATTTTTGTTCAAAATCAAAGCATTTGTTTAGGTCAAACTACAAGTCTTACAGCAATTAGTGAAGGAAATATTTTATGGTCTACAGGAGAAACTACAAAAACAATTGAAGTGACCCCTAATCAAACAACCACTTACTCAGTAACAGCGACAAAAGGAAATTGCTCCCTTAGTGAAGAAGTTATTATTGATGTAAGTAATCCAACTGTAACTGTTGAAAATCAAGAAATTTGTTTAGGTGACACCACTACTTTAACTGCTATTGGTGAAGGAAATGTAGTATGGTCCACTGGAGAAACTACTCCTTCTATTGAAGTAAACCCTAATAAAACAACTAACTATTCTGTAACATTGACTAATCAACAAGGATGTACTGCTACTGCAGAAGCTACTGTTAACGTAAATGTAGCTGATGTTACTATTGATGGCCCTATAGATATTACTATTTGCTTGGGTGAAGAAGTAGTTATTACAGCTACGGAAGCTGACACCTATGCTTGGTCTACTGGAGAAACTACCCAATCTATTACTGTTAGTCCTACCAAAGATGCTTGGATATTCCTTAATGCCACTAAAAATGGATGTGACGCTATTAGACAAGTAGTTGAAATTTTAGTAAGCAACCCAACTGTAACTGTTGAAAATCAAGAAATTTGTAAAGGAGACTTTACTACACTAACTGCTATTGGTGAAGGAAGCGTACTTTGGTCTACTGGAGAAACTACTCCTTCTATTGAAGTAAGCCCTAATAAAACAACTAACTATTCTGTAACATTGACTAACCAACAAGGGTGTACTGCTACTGCTGAAGCTACTGTTAACGTAAATGTAGCTGATGTTACTATTGATGGTCCTATAGATATTAATATTTGTTTGGGTGAAGAAGTAGTTATTACAGCTACGGAAGCTGACACCTATGCTTGGTCTACTGGAGAAACTACGCAATCTATTACTGTTAGTCCTACCAAAGATGCTTGGATATTCCTTAATGCCACTAAAAATGGATGTGACGCTATTAGACAAGTAGTTGAAATTTTAGTAAGCAACCCAACTGTAACTGTTGAAAATCAAGAAATTTGTAAAGGAGACTCTACTACACTAACTGCTATTGGTGAAGGAAGCGTACTTTGGTCTACTGGAGAAACTACTCCTTCTATTGAAGTAAGCCCTAATAAAACAACTAACTATTCTGTAACATTGACTAACCAACAAGGGTGTACTGCTACTGCAGAAGCTACTGTTAACGTAAATGTAGCAGATGTTACTATTGATGGTCCTATAGATATTATTATTTGCTTGGGTGAAGAAGTAGTTATTACAGCTACGGAAGCTGACACCTATGCTTGGTCTACTGGAGAAACTACCCAATCTATTACTGTTAGTCCTACCAAAGATGCTTGGATATTCCTTAATGCCACTAAAAATGGATGTGACGCTATTAGACAAGTAGTTGAAATTTTAGTTGAAGATTCATTAAAAGATATCACCCTTACTCCAAATACAACTATTGAAGAAGGAGAATCTACAACACTTGAAGCTACAGGAGGAGATACATATTTATGGAATGACGGGGATACTAATAGTACTAAAATAGTTACTCCTACCGAAACAACTACCTACACTGTTACTATAACTAAAGGAAATTGTTCTGCTAATTATGATATTACTGTAAACGTAAGTGAAAAAATTGATCCTTGTACTAAAGAGGTATACCAGGTTACTGCATTCCCTAATCCAATTTCGGCTACAGGTGATTTAACTGTAAATATTTCTATCCAAGAAACACAAACTGTTAGTTATGCCTTTTATAAAATGGATGGTAATATAATTGGACCTTTAAAAGAAATACTTCTTAACAAAGGCTGTAATGAAATTTCTATAAACTTAGGAGAACATTGTAATTTTAAAGTTTCCGAAAACTATTTCTTAATAGTAAATGGAGCTGGTTGGTCTAAAAATATTCAAATAGTTACCTTACCACACTAAAAGAGTAAAACTTTAATATAAAAAAAGAAAAAGAGGCTGTCTGAAAAGGCAGTCTTTTTTATTTACACAGTTTTTAACGTTAGCATTCCTACTAAAAATGTTTTACGATTTGCGGATAAATATTTCGTATGCATATGTTGAATTATTTTTTACTAGTTAAAGACAGGACTGCACTATAGTGATGAGCCCGTTGATGCTTGAAGGGAGAGAAAAATAGCCTTAGTTATTGTTTCAATTTTTTAACGTATGAATTGTAAAAAAGAAACAAGATATATGCGAAATATTTATCCAAAAATCGTATAACTTTATACTTGAATTTAAGCACAAAAAAAGGTTATAAAATCAAATTATAACCTTTTAATACTTATTGAGTATGTATAACTGATTTTATTAATTATACATTTTCTGTCTCATCTCTTTTATTTTTGGATCATTCATATACTCATCAAAAGTAGCATAACGATCGATTACTCCATTAGGTGTTAGTTCCACTACTCTAGTACCAACAGTTTGAGCAAATTCATGATCATGTGTTGTTAAAAGCACCGTTCCTTTAAAATTTGTTAATGAATTGTTGAATGCTGTAATAGATTCCAAATCTAAGTGATTTGTTGGTTCATCTAACATTAATACATTAGCTCTGGTCATCATCATTCGCGAAAGCATACAACGTACTTTTTCCCCTCCAGATAATACATTTGATGTTTTAAAAGCATCCTCTCCACTAAAAATCATTTTTCCAAGGAATCCACGGATATGAACCTCTTCACGTTCTTCTTCCGTTTTAGCCCATTGGCGCAACCAATCTACAAGTGTTAATTCATTATCAAAATATTCACTATTATCTAGTGGTAAATAGGCTTGTGTGGTAGTAACTCCCCAAGCAAACTCACCAGCATCAGCTTTTAGTTTTCCATTAATAATTTCGTAAAAAGCGGTAGCCGCTCTTGAATCTTTTGAATAAATAACAACTTTATCTCCTTTTGCCAAATTAAGATCGATATTTTTAAATAACACCTCCCCATCTTGGCTTGCTGCTAAACCTTCAATATTTAAAATTTGATCTCCTGCTTCGCGTTCACGATCAAAAATAATAGCAGGATATCGTCTACTCGAAGGTTTAATATCAGCTACATTTAACTTTTCAATCATTTTTTTACGAGATGTTGCTTGTTTAGACTTAGCAACATTGGCACTAAAACGTGCAATAAACTCTTGTAATTCTTTCTTTTTCTCTTCTGCTTTTTTATTCTGTTGTGCACGCTGCTTTGCAGCTAATTGTGAAGACTCATACCAAAAAGTATAGTTCCCGCTGTAGTGATTTATTTTTCCAAAATCAATATCAGAAATATGTGTACATACAGCATCTAAAAAGTGACGGTCGTGAGATACTACAATCACCGTATTTTCAAAATTTGCTAAAAAGTTTTCTAACCAGGTGATAGTTTCATAATCCAAATCATTGGTCGGCTCATCCATTATAAGCACATCTGGATTTCCAAACAAACATTGGGCTATCAAAACACGAACACGTTGTTTACCATCCAAATCAGCCATCATGGTATAATGTAAGTCATCCTTTATTCCAAGATTTGATAACATCTGCGCCGCATCACTATCGGCATTCCAACCATTCATTTCTTCAAATTGCACTTGCAACTCCCCTATTCGATCAGCATTTTTATCATCATAATCGGCATAAAGGGCGTCCATTTCAGATTTTACTTTATACAAATCTTTATTTCCCATTACTACAGTTTCTAAAACAGTATATTCATCATAGGCATAATGATTTTGCTCTAGCACAGACATACGTTTACCTGGTTCTAAGTGAACATGTCCAGATGTAGCTTCTAACTTACCCGTTAAAATTTTTAAAAATGTAGATTTTCCTGCTCCGTTGGCACCAATAATTCCGTAACAATTTCCTTGCGAAAATTGTGTATTAACTTCATCAAACAATACGCGTTTCCCGAACTGTACGGATAAATTTGAAACTGATAACATAGAGTACTTTTTTAATTTGCTGCAAAAATAAACAAACATGTGATAATTAGTGATATTTAATAAATCTAATTTTATTAAACACTATCTCAAATAAAAAAAGTGAGACTAATTAAATTAATCCCACTTTTTCATTTTAAACAAAGTTGTATTTGAAATACTAATTTTTTTTCATCAACTTATTTAATTTCAATTCATTCTTTCTTATACTCTCTTTTATCTGCTCTATTTTTAATTCTTGCTTTTTTATTTTAAGGTCTGATAATTTATGTTTTTGGCTTTTTAATTTTGATTGAACTTTTTTTAATTTAGCCTCTAATTTAGCGCCTACATTTTCTTTAGCTGCAATTGATTTTGCTATAGCCTCCCTTTTTTTCTTAAGTTTTTCTGCTTTAGCTAGCTCTTTCGCCTTTTTCTTTTCTGCTTTCTCATATTTCTTTTTTAAATTTTCTTCTTCCTTAAGCTTCTTTTCTTCTATTTTTTCAACTTCAAGTTTTTCCGCAGCTTTTTTTTCAACTTCCAGCTCCTCTTTCTCCTTCGCTAGCCTTACTTTTTCTTCTTCTTCTATTTTTTTTGCTTTTAACTCTTCTTCTTTTAATTTAGCCGCTTTTAACTCCTCATTCTTAACATTTTCAAGTTGTTCAACTCCACTTTCTAATTCAATATTTTTAATTTCTTCGATGATTTTTTCGTCCACTTTTAATGGGATTTGCCTCAAAGTTCCAACGGATTTAACTGTATCTAAAGCTTTTGTTTCAATAGGTTGTTCTTGAGCATATGACACATTAATTGCAAAAATTGTCACTAAACCTAGTATTGCTTTTCTCATAATAATTAAAGTTATTTAGTTTTATTAATCGAACTTGTTAATTAGTTCAACATCTTTTTTTTCAAAAATCAGACCAAACTTACTCGTTTGTCTTCCAATAAAAAGAAGAAAAAGTTAAAAAAAAGCCTTTTTATTTAATTCAACTACAAAAACACTTCATCTTTTTTCTATCAAAATAAAAACATAAAACACTAACTAACAAACGATTAAAAACAAAAACCTACACCTATTTCAAGCTCAAATTTTAAAAAAAATCACTCCTATTTTTAATATAATAAATGTTAAAAAAATTAAAAATATAGTACTTTGTTTTGCATAGTACCTTCTTTTAGATATATATTTGCATAAGAAAATAATAGGTTATACTCTATTTCCTGTTGTTTAAAATTAATATTGATCATAAAACCTTCATATGAAGATTGAAAACACAAAAGCGCAAATGCGTAAAGGAGTGTTGGAATACTGTATTTTATCCATATTAAACAATAAGGATGCCTATGTTGCAGAAATTCTGGAAACACTAAAAGATGCTAAAATGTTAGTAGTAGAAGGTACTATATACCCCCTACTTACTCGACTTAAAAATGCAGGATTACTCAATTACCGTTGGGAAGAATCTACCTCGGGGCCACCTCGTAAATATTATGAACTTACCGAAACTGGTAAATTATTTTTAAACGAATTAAATTCCACTTGGAACGAACTACAACAAGCTGTTAACCTAGTAACCAACTCAACAAAAAACGACTAAAATGAACAAGACTATAAACATCAATCTTGCTGGTATATTCTTTCATATTGACGAAGATGCTTATCTAAAACTTCAAAACTATTTGGAGGCTGTTAAGCGTTCTTTTGCCAGCGAGCAAGGTAGTGACGAAATCCTATCGGACATTGAGGCACGAATAGCCGAACTTTTTAATGAGCGCATTCAAAACGAAAGACAAGTCATTGGTACTACCGAAGTAGATGAAATCATCGAAATTATGGGTCAGCCTGAAGATTATAATGTGGGTGAAGAATCATACGAAGAAAATCAACAAACCAACACACATCAAAAAAGTAATAAACAACTTTTTAGAGATCCGCTAAATGCATACGCAGGTGGGGTATCATCTGGTTTAGGCTATTATTTTGGTATAGATCATATATGGATTAGACTTATATGGGTACTTTTAACTCTTGGTTCTAGTGGTACTTTTATTTTGATTTATATAGCTCTTTGGATTTTTGTTCCAAAAGCCAACAGTACCGCCGATCAATTAGCTATGCGAGGAGAGGCCGTGAATATAAGTAACATTGAAAAAAAAATTAAAGAAGGCTTTGAAAACGTATCCGATCATGTAAAAAATGCCGACTATAAAAAATATGGAAACAAAGTTAAATCCACTTCTTCAAATTTTTTTGAAGGCTTATCCGAAATTTTAAGATTTTGTGTAAAACTCTTTGGCAAAGGTATTGGGTTATTTTTACTCTTTTTATCTGGTGTGGTCATCATCAGTTTATTTTTAGCGCTGTTTGGACTAACTACTTTTAATGTTTTTGATGCCCCTTGGATTGATTATGTGGATGTAGTAAATATTGGAGCTCCCTTTTGGTTAATTTCAGTACTTAGTCTATTTGCTGTTGGTATTCCTTTCTTTTTTCTATTTATCCTTGGACTTAAAATAATAGTAAAAAATTTAAAATCAATTGGTAAGCCTGCCAAAATAAGCTTAGTTGCCTTATGGTTTATTTCGCTAGGGGGACTTATCTTTTTAGGAGTAAAACAAGCTACCGAACGTGCTTTCGATGCTCGCGTTACTAATACCGAAAATTTATATTTAAATAGTAGTGATACCCTAACTATAAAAATGTTAGGTGATGACAGGTATGTGAATGAATTTGATCACTCCAACGGATTTAGCATTCGCACCAATGACAATAATGAACAGGTACTTGTATTTCAAGACATAAAAATTAACATAAAGTCTACTCCTGAGAAAACTGCTAGCTTAAAAATTACTAAAAAAGCACAAGGGAATAGTTATGAAAACGCCAGACAACGTGCCGAAAAACTACAATACAATTATCAACTTTCGGGTAACACCTTATTTTTAGACTCTTTTGCCTTGTCGGAAATAAAAAATCAATTTCGAAATCAAAAAGTAAACGTCACCTTGTTATTACCGGTAGGCATAACCTTATATGCCGATGGAAATACCTATGATTTTAATACTTGGAATAGTCATAATAATAATATCCCTATTAAAAATAAAGAAAATCAATATTTAAAAATTGACACAAATCGTATCAACTGCCTAGATTGTGATGAACAGCATTGGGGAGAAGAGGATCATGATGATGATCATGGTGACGGAAGAATTGACATCAATTTTAATAGTGATGATGAGGAATTTAACCTACAAATTGATGAAAATGGAATTAGGATGAAGAGTAAAAATTAGACAAGTTACTTACCTAATTACACCGAAAGCCAACATCTATTTGTTGGCTTTTTTTATAAACAAAAAGACCGTCCTAGAACTGGACGGTCTTTTGTATATAAATTGTATCTATTTATATTAGTTTCCTTTAGCGTAATCTTCTAAAAATTTAGCCAAACCAATATCAGTTAATGGGTGCTTTAATAAACCTTTGATAGCACTTAATGGACCTGTCATTACATCTGATCCTAACTTAGCACAGTTTACAATATGCATTGTATTACGTACCGAAGCTGCTAAAATTTCAGTTCCAAAACCATAGTTATCATACACTAATCTAATTTCGTCAATTAAATTCATTCCATCGGTTGAAATATCATCTAAACGACCTAAAAATGGAGATACGTAAGTTGCTCCAGCTTTTGCCGCTAAAATAGCTTGTCCTACAGAAAACACTAAAGTTACATTAGTTTTGATTCCTTTGTCTGAAAAATATTTACATGCCTTAATTCCATCTTCAATTAATGGCAATTTAACTACAATCTGTGGGTTTAAAGCAGCTAGCTCCTCCCCTTGTTTAATCATTCCTTCGTAATCTGTAGCAATTACTTCAGCAGAAACATCTCCATCAACAATCTCACAGATTTTTTTATAGTGATTCAAAATATTAGCTTCACCAGTAATGCCTTCTTTAGCCATTAATGATGGATTTGTTGTCACACCGTCTAAAACTCCTAAATCTTGTGCTTCTTTAATTTGATCAAGATTTGCTGTATCAATAAAAAATTTCATTATTATCTATTTGAATGTTATTAATAAGGTAATTACTACGCTTTCGCGAAGTGACACAAAATTACAATTTATAATGGTTTAGTAGTAATTTTTCATAGGTTTTATCTGGTAAAATTCGTTTTAAAAAAACCGAAAATTTCTGCATAAAAGCCCCTACTTTATAATGTATCCGTGGATTTGGTGTTAAAATAATCTTTTCGACCATTATACCTACTGCTTTGGGATCCCCACCCTCATCCACATGCGCGTCCATTAAATCTAAGGATAATTGATAGTTTTTTTGATAATCCGAACCTTTTATTACCGGTGCATGATACCTACCACCCGCAATATTTGTAGCAAAATCCCCCGGTGCCAAATTGGTAATTTTTATACCAAAGGCTTTAGTTTCCATACGCATTGCTTCGGTGGTTACCTCCAAAGCAGCTTTGGATGCACTATATACTCCTCTAAAAGGTAAGCCCATATAACCTGCAATGGATGTTACGTTAATAATTAATCCCGATTGTTGCTTTCTCATTTGTGGCAGTACGCCTTTCATTACCTTGATAGCTCCAAAATAATTAGTTTCAAAATGAGAACTAATTTCTTGTTCGGGGATTTCTTCTACAGGTCCTGTTATTCCAACTCCTGCATTATTTACCAATACATCTATACCGTCTTCTTTACTCAGTAATTCTTGAACAGCTTTTTTAATAGTCCCTGCTTTGGTTACATCCAATTCTAATAATGGGAAATGAGTAAAATCTGGATATTTAGACACATTACGTGTAGTTCCATAAACAGTATAGCCTTTTTTTGTTAAATGAATTCCTATAGCCTTACCAATACCCGAAGACCCTCCAGTAATTAAAACTACTTTTTTAGCCAATGACATAAATAAAATGATTTAAACGAAAGATAATTTGATTTTTACAATTCACAAACATTCCAATCTTCAGCATTAAATAAATTTAGACTTTTATTGAAATTTTGATTTTTATAAGTGATTTATAAAGTTGGTTATTATACTAAAAAACACGTAAAAAACTAGCCTTTAACCTTTTACTTGATAAGAAAACACCTGAGAAAAAGGCACAAAAAAAGGCAAGCTACCTACATCACACTGCTACGACCGTCTACCCTTGCTGCGTTCCCACCCTGGGGGATTCAACAGGAGCTAGTTGTGTAGGACTTGCCGGGTGCAAATATACGATGCTTTTTAGATTTTAAAACTATTATTATAAAAAGTTTTACAGAATAATTTAATACCCTCCTAACCAGTATACCTAAAGAATAAAATCATTGATTTTTATTTTTTTTATGCCAATAATGATATACTAAGCTACTATTATCGTTCTTTAAATTAGAAGGTAAAATAGATTTATAATTATTAGTATCCCATAAAGATTCGTGATCACTTTATATCTAAAAACACGAGTTAAGCTAAATCTATTAATACCTAATAATGTGAATTAAAATAAATATATTCGTTTGATATAAAATAGAACAAATGAACACTTTCAATATATTCAAAATTAGTTTATTGACTTTATTTATTACTTCTTGCGGAAGCGATAAAAAAGCAAATGCCCCTAAATTTTCACTAGAGGCTACTCAAAAAGGTACTTTTAAACTTGGTGAGACCCTAAAAATAATCCCTAAAAGTAAAGCTAATACCACTATTGATTCTGTAAAATATAAATTCCAACATAACTCAATTACTTTAAAAGGAAATGCTCCCTTTGAAATAAAATTAAGCACACACCTACTCGGTAATCATAAAGTTAGTGCATCAGTTTTTTCTAACGGAAGTGAAGAAAAACACACACAAAAAGTAATTATTTTAAATAATAAAGCACCTAAAATATACGGGTATAATATTATAAATACCTATCCTCATAATAAAGAGCATTACACACAAGGCTTGGAATTTAAAGGAGATAATTTATATGAAAGTGCTGGACATTACAAGCATTCCAAACTATTGCAAAAAAACTTAAAAACAGGAAAAACTATTAAAGAGCACGCCTTAAAAGACAATTATTTTGCCGAAGGTCTAACTATTATTGGTAATAAAATACACCAACTTACCTGGCGCGAGGATATTGGTTTTACCTATGATATTGAAACCTTTAAAGAATTAGGTTCATTTGCTTATAATAAGAGTAAGCAAGGTTGGGGTTTATGTCATAGTGATCAATATATTTATAAGAGTGATGGTACTACTAAAATTTGGAAACTAAATAAAGAAACACTTGCCGAAGAAGGTTTTATTGAAGTAGCCACTAACACGGCAATAAAATCTAAGTTTAATGAATTGGAATGGGTTAACGGAAAAATATATGCCAATACTTACCAAAAACCTAGTATTGCTATTATTAATCCCAAAAATGGTGCTATTGAAGGGATTATTAATTTAAAAGGCTTGTTAAAAGAAGTGAATGTGGATCCAAATGATGCTGATTATGTACTAAACGGTATTGCATTTAAACCGGAAACAAATCAATTGTATGTTACGGGTAAATTTTGGAATAGCTTGTTTGAAATTG
Source organism: Aquimarina agarilytica ZC1 (assembly GCF_000255455.1). Lineage (GTDB taxonomy): Bacteria > Bacteroidota > Bacteroidia > Flavobacteriales > Flavobacteriaceae > Aquimarina > Aquimarina agarilytica. Next base: position 44,634 of record NZ_JH621251.1, read on the forward strand.
AAATTGTTGAGTAAATTTATGTTTACAACTACAAAAGCTAACCCAATTCCTTAGATAGCTTTTGTTTTATTTTATTCTCTTTGCCTGCAATACTGTTACTACTAGCCTAAGCCTAGCTGTAGCGTTACTTTTCGCTATGGAACGGCGGGGGTTATAAAACATTTTTTTCCTTAAACTGTAAAAAAGCAGCTCCACCCGAAAACGATATACTTAAAAAACCCTATTCAAAACACTATAAAACACCACATCAACAGACTAAAAAACAACTTATTACACTAAAAAATCTTATTCCTACATTAACCCAAATAATAATCGTACTTTTGCAGCTTATTTAAAATAATATATGAGTACATTTAAAACATTAGGGTTAGGAGAAGCATTGCTACAGGCTATTGATGCCATGGGCTTCGTAGAACCCAGTGAAGTTCAAGCAAAAGCAATCCCAATTCTTTTGGAGCAGGATACCGATATTGTGGCATTAGCACAAACAGGTACCGGAAAAACCGCAGCATTTGGTTTTCCTCTAATTGAAAAAATTGACCCTAGTAGTAAAAAAACTCAAGGTTTAATTTTATCACCAACACGTGAATTGTGTTTACAAATTGCACAAGAAATTAAAAACTACAGTAAATTTATTTCTAAATTAAATTCTGTAGCTGTTTATGGTGGAGCTAGTATCCATGACCAAGCACGCGATATTAAACGTGGAGCACAAATTATTGTTGCTACACCAGGTCGTATGCAAGATATGATTAACCGTGGGCTAGTTGATATTTCTCAAATTGGGTACTGTGTACTTGATGAAGCTGATGAAATGCTTAACATGGGATTTTATGAAGATATCACAAAAATTTTATCTCATACTCCCGATGAAAAATCTACTTGGTTGTTTTCTGCAACTATGCCTAGAGAAGTTGCTACAATTGCCAAAAAGTTTATGAGCAACCCAGTTGAAATAACTGTAGGTTCAAAAAACTCATCAAACAAAAACGTAACGCATGAATACTACGTTGTTAGTGCACGTGACCGTTACCCTGCTTTAAAACGATTGGCCGATGCTAATCCTTCCATATTTGCAGTTATTTTTTGCAGAACCAAAAGAGACACACAATCTATTGCCGAAAAACTAATTGAAGATGGCTATAGCGCTGCTGCCTTACATGGAGATTTAAGTCAAAATCAACGTGACTTGGTAATGAAAAGTTTCCGTAATCGTCAAATACAAATGCTAGTTGCAACCGATGTAGCTGCTCGTGGTATTGATGTAAATGATATTACTCACGTAATTAATTATCAATTACCTGATGAAAATGAAACTTACAATCACCGAAGTGGACGTACAGGTAGAGCTGGTAAAGAAGGGGTTTCGATTGTAATTACAACAAAAAGTGATGTTCGAAAAATTAAAAGCTTAGAACGTACTTTACAAACTACATTTGAGCAAAAAACGGTTCCTACTGGAAAAGAAATTTGTAAAATTCAATTATTTAACCTTGCGGAGAAAATTGAAACTACAGAAATCAATGACGAAGTTGATGAATATTTACCAGAAATTAATTCACATTTAGAACACTTATCTAAAGAAGAATTAATCAAAAAATTGGTAACTGTTGAATTTACTCGCTTCCATAACTACTATAAAAAATCAAGGGATATTCAAGCTGTTGATCCAAATAGCAAAGGAGGCGATTATGGTGATGGCAAGAGCACTCGTTTCTTTATTAACATCGGAGAAAAAGATGGCTATAACTGGATGAACTTAAAAGACCTATTAAAGGAAACTTTAAATCTAGGTGGTGATACCATAAGTCGTGTTGATGTTAAAGAAAAATTCTCTTTCTTTAACACCCCTAACGAGCAAAAAGATGCTGTTTTAGCTGCTTTTGAAAACATTGTTATTGATGGCAGAAAAGTAAATATTGAAATTTCTGAAGGTCGCGGTGGCGGAAGAGGTCGCGGTGATCGTAGAGGCGGCGGGCGTAGAAACGGCGGCGGTGGTCGTGGTGGATTCCGTGGTGATCGTAGAAATAGCGGAGGAGATCGCAAAGACAACTATAAAGGAAATCGTGATAATAAAGATCGTAAAGACCGAAATGAAAATAGTGGAGGCGGAAGAGACCGCAGAAAACGTAGAGATAGATATTAATTGTTTTATACAAACTGATTGTTCCTATTGAACAATCAATCCACAATAACTATAATTCAAAAAAGGCCGTCTAAAAGTATTTAGTCGGCCTTTTTCTTTAGTAGATACTGCCTTTCTTCTACATATATTACTTCAAATAATGTTTTGAAGTGTTTCAATAGTTTTTCTTGAACTTCAGTTATTGGGATTGCTTTTCCTAACTCGGCTTGTAAGGAGGTTACTCCTTTTCCTCTTATTCCGCAAGGAATGATATGATCAAAATAGCCCAAATCTGTATTTATATTAAATGCAAAGCCGTGCATGGTTACCCAACGACTTGCACGTACACCCATAGCACAAATTTTACGGGCAAATGGCGTTCCTACATCTAACCATACTCCTGTTTCTCCATCACTACGTGTGGCTTTAATTCCATATTCGGCTAAAGTCAAAATCACCGTTTCCTCTAAAAAACGTAAATATTTATGAATATCTGTAAAAAAATTATCTAGATCTAAAATGGGGTACCCAACAATTTGTCCTGGGCCATGGTAAGTAATATCTCCTCCTCTATTAATTTTATAAAATGAAACTCCTTGTTTTTTTAAAGTTTCTGCTGGAGTTAATAAATTAGAAATTTCACCACTTTTTCCTAATGTAAACACATGTGGATGCTCAACAAACAACAAATAATTAGGCGTATCTATAGCTAAATTTTCTCGCGACTTTTTCAATTTTAATGCTACAATTTCATTAAAAATTGTTTCCTGTTGATCCCAAGATTCCTTATAATCTTTTGTCCCTAAATTTATATAATTGACCTTTTTATTCATTGAATACAAAGGTAGGTATTAATATGTTGTTTATGAAAAAGTCATTACATACTATTCATTAAATCCATAAGCTTGCTTCGCACTTTTAACTTGTTCTTTTTCGGTTGTTTCGGGGTACAAAATATATTTTGGAGCAATAATCGGTTTTACAGAAATTGCAGTAACTTCAAATATGGTAGAAAAAGGAAAGTCTCCATTAGTTATTTTTAATAGTATAGTCTTCATTTCTTCAAATTCAGTAGACATTTTATCAATTACTCTTGCCTTCCCTTTTAATTGAAAGCCTTTTTGAATTAAAATATCAATAAAACTTACACATACATTTTCATTATATTTTATATTCTTTTTAGACTGAGGTGAAGCAATATTGGCTATAATAATTTTATCATTTCCATAATACTGAAAAACTTCTTTAGGAGACACATTGGGAATTCCCTCACTGGATACCGTTGCTAACCAACACAACACACTTTTATCTATATATTTTTTAACGTCATTAGTCAATTTCATACCACTTAAATTCCTTTTATTTCAATATTTAATATAGTCCCTCTATTTTTAACAGAATCAATTTTAAGATCTCCATTGATCTTTTTTAATCTGTCTCTCACACTCTGCAAACCAAGTCCTTCTTTGATTGTATGAAGTTCAAACCCTACTCCATCATCTTCAAATAAAAGTTGAAGGTCATTATCTAATCTATTAATTTGTAAATCTACCGTGGTGGCATTCGCATATTTAAGCGTATTACTAAATAATTCTTGAATAATTCTAAAAATTTCAAGCTTCAATTTTTTCGAAATACTATTCACTTGCTCTTCGGGAAACACATTAAAAACAACATCAATATCATGCTTATTCCCAATATTTTTAATATAATCCTCAATCAAATCAGTAAACTTATTTTCATTACACTCCTTAGGCATTAAGTCCTGAGAAATTTCCCTTATTAAATGATAAGTCTCATCAATTTGAGCTTTTGCAATTTCAAATTTATCTCCCCTTCTTTGTTTAGAATCAAATTGTAATTTAATAGCTGCTAAATTTCCTCCAATACTATCATGCAATTCCTGAGTTATTCGTTTTCTCTCTTTATTTTGCACATCCAAAGATGCTTTTATCAACTTTAATTCTTGTTCTTTGATCAACGAATTAACCTTTTCTATATTTATTTCTTCTTGCTTTTTACTTAATTTATTTTTAGCATTTAACTTTTGATAATACATTATTAAAAGAAAAATACAAGGCACTAAAACAACTAAAAATGCAATTAGCATTAGCCTTTTATTTTTCTGTTCCGATATAAGTTGACTTTCCTTTAATTGTTTATCTTTTTTAAGTAATGCTATTTCATTTTCCTTTTGTAAAATTTGAAACTTTACTTCCAACTCTGCGTCTACTCTATTTTTTTGTATTTGTTTTAATGAATCCTTAAGCTTATATGCCTGATTAATATATTTGTGAGCTTCTTCATAATTAGATTGGGATGCAAATACATTACTTAAATTTTCCAAAACTCGAATTTCAATATCAAGAAAGCCTTTTGCCTTAACTTTTTGGAGTGTGCTTTCACCAATCAATATTGCTTCGTTAAATTGTCCTTTTTTATAATATGACTTCCCTAAGGTATTATTTATTAAAAGCATAAATTTGGAATACTCACTATTACTTCCAAAAATATTTTTAGCTTTTAGTCCATAGGTAATAGCTTCATCTATTTTCCCCATTTCATAAAAACAAGCACTAGTACTCTCATAACAATACGCATGTGCTTTATGTGACACAGGGGATTCGCAAGCTTTTCGCAAATAACTCAATGCTGTTTCATACTGTTTCTTTCGCGTATATATTACCCCTAAATTGTTATAAGAAAAAAATACGGTATGGTTGTCCTTATCTATTTTAATACTTTGTTCGTATAAAGAAATTGCCTTATCATATTCTTTAATATCTAGGTAATAATCAGCCATTCCTCTAATATGATGAACTGCTATTTTTTCATTGATAAGCTTTTTTTCGTAAAGTTTAAGTCCTTTTAAATGATAACGCCCTCTTAAGCCTATTAATCCCTTAACCCCGTAGCCTACTGCTAACATATTATATGAGTCACTCAGCATTTTATAAGACGTCGAATCTGTATTATTTGAAGCTAATTCTTGAATCTTATGACCATAATAAATTATAGAATCCGAAACTTCTTTTTCCATAAAATACCGTCCTAAATAGTTTAAAGCTTTTATATGGTGCTTTTTACTTTTTAAAATAGGGGATATTAATTTGTAAAAATCTACAGAATCAAGATCTTTAAAATTCCGTAATTTATGCTCTATTTCAGCATATTTAAAATCAGTATGTTGACAAATCACTTTAGTACTACTACTAACTAATAGAAAAAGAACTAGATATTTTATAATAAAATTCAAATCAGTAATTGGTTAAAATTAATCAATGCCTTATCTGGTTGATATGTAATAAAAGAATAGTCTTGAGAATAATTTAGGCACAATGTTTTTCAAAATTATCACATAAATAGGCAAGCCCTAGGGGGAAATAAATCTTTAATGATAGATTTAAATAATAGACTTTATCCAAATATTGGGGTAATTTACTTTATATATTTCATTTTCATAGCATATCTTGTTAATCCTGCTAAGTTTTTCACACTTAACTTTGCTATTAAATTTTTTCGATAACTTTCAATAGTATGTTTGCTCAAACACAACTTATCAGCAATTTCCTTTGTAGTAAACTCTTGCGCTATAAGTGTTATTACATCAATTTCACGCTTAGTTAATTTTATTTTCTCTTTTTTACTTTCTAAAAATTTATTCTCTATATAGGCATTAGTAATTTCTTTAGAAAAATATTTTTCTCCTTTTAAAATAGACTCCACAGCCCTAAGCAACTCTTTTTTTTCAGCATTTTTTGGAATATAACCATCAACTTCAAGCTTAGTCAAAGTATCAATCATTTCCACGTTATTATGCATACTAACAATTAAGATTTTTATATTTCTATCTTTTTTCTTTATGTATTTAGTCAGCTCAATTCCATCCACTTCGGGCATGGCAATATCTGTGATTACTAGATCAATTTTTTCATTAGTATTGATTTCTAAATATTTTATAATATGCTTTCCATCTTTAGCCGTTAATAGAATGTTATATTCTTTTTTACTATCAAAAATACTTAGTAAACCATCTGAAAACATTTTATGATCATCTACTATAATTAAATTTTGTTTCATTAATCTTTTATTTTCAATATTGATATCAATTCTACTCCTACTTTAGTTAGAAATTCGCATAGGCTTACTTTTAATAATAAGATACTACCCTAAATTATGTTAAACTAACACTTAGTAATAAAGCGTCTTTATTCTATTTTTCAAAGATTTTAATATCAATTATGACTACCCCTTGTATGTTATTCACACTTAATAACAGATGAAGTCTATTATTAATTGTATAAACAATTAATTTAAAGAGTGCTAACTTAAAAAAAGAAGTGCCATATATTCATTATATCATAAATAAAAAGAGAAAATCTTATTTAAAACTTAATTTTTTATTAATACTTCAATAAGAAGCACTGCAACTTAAAAATATATTAATAATCTTTATTTTAATTTTTTGAAAAAATTTAAATGACTTCATAAAACATATAGTTCACAAATAATCAACATATTAAAAAAACAAACTCTTAATAATCTCACAAAATAATATCAATTGTTAATGTTACTAAATCGTAAACTCTTATTTATGGTATGTTCCTTGTTACCAATTAACAACTAACTATAAATTCTGTTAATTATGAATAAAAAGCATGAAGTAAACGTTAAAAAAGACAAGACTATCGATTTCCAAATTGGATTAATTGCATTATTAAGTTTTAGCTATATTATGTATGGTGTTTTTAATTACAAGGAACCTTCTAAAAAGGTAACCAACATTATGGTTCCGACTGCTACACCTACTGAAACATTTGTTACTATGGGGCCAGTAATAGCTGTTCCGAACAATCCTATTGCCGAAGCTAGTACACGTCCAAAGACACCTAAATTAGTACCTAAAGCGAAAACGATTTCGTATGTAATTCCTAAAGTTGTTGATATAATCACAGAAGAAAAACCAACGGAAGAATCCAAAATTAAAGAAACTACTAAAAATACTAATCCGAAAAATTCTACTCTAGCTACTACCGGGGTTGAAACTAAAGTAACCCAAACAAAAAAAGGAACAACAGGAGTAAAAGCTCCTAGTGTTTACCGTCCAAATACAGTTGAATTTTTACCAATTTTCCCTGGATGTGATCGATATAGCACAAATAATGAACGTGCTATTTGTTTTCAGGAAAAAGTGCAACGTATGGTATTACGAAAATTTAATAACGGTTTAGGCCAAGATTTAGGTTTATCTGGAAAACAAACTATTTTTCTTTATTTTGAAATTAATGAAAATGGTTTGGTAAGTAATATTAAAGCGCGTTCAAAAAATAAAGAATTGGCTAACGAGGCAAAAAGAGTTGCTCGTTTATTACCAAAAATGAAACCTGCACGCCATGGAAACACTAAAGTAAAAATGGCCTATACATTGCCTATTACTTTTAAAGTGAGGTAGTAGCTTAACCTAAAAAGTTAAAAAACGAAGGTGAAAAAATTTCACCTTCGTTTTTTTGCTAAACTATATACCGCTAATATAACTTCCAAAAGCATCTTTAAATTCGAAACCTTTTTCCATTTGAAGCTTGCTCAACTTTTTAAATTCGACCAATCCCCACAGTAAAAATTCTTTAAAAAAGTAACTATCTTTTTTTGAAATTTCTGGTAAATATTCTTTAATTAAAGCCTCCAACGGAGGTACCATATCTAATTGTTGTTCATATTCAGGTGTTAATAAATCATTTGCTAATTCAAAACCAGTCCCATCATAAAACCAATCGACTAACTTATCATACGGGCTTGCTTTATCCTTGTGCTCAAGTTTTTCAATTTTAGGAAAATAATTTGAAAATAACGTCTGAATAGCCCTATGGATTAACAATTGAGCCACCGAAGCGGCTCCCTCCTGCTCTCCTTCATAAACCAATTCTATTTTTCCGTTTATTGCAGGTATAATTCCCATAAAATCACCTAAACGCACACTAGTTTGGCTTTCCCCGGAGGTTAACATTCTAAGTTCCGCTGCACTTAACAAATTTTCATAGGCCGTAATACTCATACGAGCACTTACGCCACTTTTGGCATCAACATATTCACTATTTCGGGCTTCAAAACCAATTTGCTCTAAAAGCTCAAAAGCGAGTTCTGGAACATAAATTGTTTCCTTTTGACGTAAGTCAGATTGTGCCTCTTGTTTTGTTATTTTTTTAGCAATTTCAATACTATCTGGATAATGCGTTAATATCTGTGAGCCAATACGATCTTTTAAAGGGGTTATGATACTTCCTCTATTTGTATAATCTTCTGGATTCGCAGTAAATACAAACTGCATATCTAAATTAAAACGCAATTTAAAACCACGAATTTGCACATCTCCCTCTTGTAAAATATTAAACAGCGCTACTTGAATTCGTGCTTGTAAATCTGGCAATTCATTAATAACGAATATGCATCGATTAGCTCTTGGAATCATTCCATAATGGATCACACGGTCATCGGCATAAGATAATTTCAAATTTGCAGCCTTTATCGGATCCACATCGCCAATAATATCTGCTACAGTAACATCTGGTGTGGCTAATTTTTCGGAAAAACGCTCATCTCTGTGCATCCAAGTAATGGGTGTATCATCCCCTTTTTCTGCAATTAATTCCTTTGCATAGCGTGAAATAGGTTGTAATGGATCATCATTAATTTCAGAACCAAAAACTACAGGCACATACTCATCTAACAAATAAATCATTTGTCTGGCTAATCTTGTTTTAGCTTGTCCACGTAATCCTAATAAATTTATATTATGTTTGGATAATATAGCACGTTGTAATTCTGGAATTACTGTATGCTCATACCCATGAACGCCTTCAAAAATAGTTTCATTATTTTGAATTTTAAATGACAAATTATCACGTAATTCATCTTTTATGGTTTTGTATTGATATCCTGCAGACTTTAAATCTCCTAATGTTTTTAGTTGAGTATATTCCATAAGCTATTTTTAAAAAACATATACTATTATTATATGTAAAAGATAATACTATCCTTTTATTCTTTTCTTTCTATTTTGTTCGTAATCTTCGAAAATCATTTCACCTAAACCTTTTAAACCGGTATAAAAAGCCTTTCCTTGGTTCGCCTTTGTAAATCCTTCTACAAACTTCATTAAATAAGGGTCTTGAGCAATCATAAAAGTAGTAATAGGTATATGCAGCTTCCTAGCCTGCTGTGCCATTCCATAACATCTCCCTACAATATATTCATCCAAGCCATTACTATTTTTATAATACCTCCCATCGGGTAAACGTAAACAACTTGGCTTTCCGTCGGTAATCATAAAAATTTGCTTGTTTGTATTTCGCTTGCGCCGAAGTAAATCAAGTGCTAACTCTAAACCCGCTACGGTATTGGTATGATAAGGACCTACTTGTAAGTAAGGTAAATCCTGAATAGAAATACGCCAAGAGTCATTTCCAAAAACTATTATTTCTAACGTATCCTTTGGGTATCTTGTCGTTATTAATTCTGCCAAGGCCATGGCTACTTTTTTGGCAGGTGTTATACGATCTTCTCCATATAATATCATACTATGACTAATATCAATCATAAGTACAGTACTCATTTGGGCTTTGTGATTAGTTTCGTGTACCACCAAATCATCTTCGGTTAACTGAAACCCATTTTCAATACCATGATTAATCTGGGCATTTCGTAAACTTTCAGTTATTGAAACACGTTCCACACTATCGCCAAAAATATAATTTCTAAATTCACCAGTAGTTTCATCACCCATACCAATTTTATTGGTTTTGTGATTTCCTGCTCCAGACTTGCGAAGCTTCCCAAAAATTTGATTTAAGGCACGCTGTCGGATGGCACGCTCTGTTTTTGCAGTTATAGCCTTTCCTCCTTTTCCGTTTGGTTTTATCTCTTCTCGTATAAAACCTTTCTTTTTCAAGTCTTCTTCAAAATCTTTTAATGTATATTCTGAAGTTGTAATTCCATATTCAGCATCCAATTCTGCCAACCAATCTAAGGCTTCGTCCACATCACCAGAGGTATGCGTGATCAATTCCTTGAAAATATCTAATAAAATATCAAAAATACTTTGCTCCGGAGCTTCATATTTTTTGAATACAAAACCTGTGTATGCTTGCGAACGATTATTCATGTAAACAATTTAACTAATATTACACCAACAAATGTTAATTTGAACTTATAAGTTGATGATTTTTTTTGTTAAATGTGTATTTATGATTTTCGTAAAAATTACAAGTTATACTAAAATTATTTATAATAAACTCTTTATTTATTTGCTCTCTTTCCTTTTTTCACAAAAGATAATACCGCCATTTCTCCTTTATTCAGTGAAGTCTTAGTAGAAATATAATCATTTGGACTATGCACTTCTATTTTAACCGTATTTGGAGGCGAAGTTCCTTCATTTAATGCCACAACCTTAAGACGTGCAAACTTTTGAGTTATTTGAATTGGAATTTGCTTTTTTTCTCTGGTTATTACGTAATCATTTAAAATAAGTTTGTCATCTAGATACAAATCTATTTGATCGTTGTCTTCTTTACCCGAATCATATATTGATACCATTAATATTGATGATTTTACAAATACATTAACCGTTTCATTCTTTGTGATTGGTGCTAATGAAACTGTATCTATTTTTTTACTTTTTTCTAGTAACTTTCTAACTTTTGGTTTATCAAACCGCTTCTTTATTTTCTCAATTTTTTGTTCATCTACTAAAAGTAATTCTCCATCTATACATTTAGCCCCATTAACATACTTCCCAAAAAATGCTCCTTTAAGCGCTTTAGCACTCTTAAACTTTTTCATACTACCCTCAAAATGCACAAAACAAAAATCAAATTGGTCATAAGGTGATTTGGTATACACTATATCAAACTCATTAAATTTCAACACTCCTTTTTCTTCATCAAAATAGCCTGTTACATTTGATTTAGTTTCATGTACTCCTCCTTTATCAGTAATTGAATACCCTAGAATTTCCGTATCATTTATCCGATTAAGTGACAAATTATAAGGTATAAATAACGAATCATTTATTTTAACTACACCAGAAAATTCTTTTGGAATCGACTGGCCGTAAATAAAATAAAAATTAAAAACAAACAAAAATAGTTGTAGGAATTTCATTTAATTAATTTAATTTAGATTCCAAATTTAAACTATTAAACACCAATTAACTATTATGAAAATTAAATTATTTTTATCCGTTTTATTTGTTGCTCTTGCTTCGATTACAGCTTCTTATGCTAGTTTTCCAGTAACAGCAAATGCAACTACACAAGTATCAACCATTGAAGATGAAGTTGAATTATCATCACCTGCTGCATCAGCTGGGTACGATAAATGGGTAGCTGTAGCTTTTTGGTTCTTTTTAGGTGGTTTTGCTGCTCACAGATGGTATGCTAAAAAACCAGCTGGTTGGAATATCCTTTTTATTGTTACACTTGGAGGTTTATTTATATGGGCTGTTATTGACCTTATCAATATTTTAACAGATAATTTCCAATAGAACACTATCTTGATAGCATTAAAAAATCGCCCAACAAATTTAATTTGTTGGGCGATTTCTTTGATCAATTATTAAAATTCTATCTTAAAAAAGGCTTCATTTAAAATTTTAAATGAAGCCTTTTTATTACCTAATATTAGAATCCTTTACACATGCAAGGCTCTATCTTCAGTAGCTGCCAAAGCTGCTTCTTTAATAGCCTCTGTAAATGTAGGGTGCGCATGACTCATTCGTGCTACATCTTCGGCACTTGCTCTAAATTCCATAGCTGTTACGGCTTCGGCAATTAAATCAGCACAACGTGCACCTACCATATGTACTCCTAAAATTTCATCGGTTGTTTTATCAGCTAAAATCTTCACAAAACCATCTAAATCATTACTTGCTCTAGCTCTACCCAAAGCTCTAAATGGAAATTGACCAGATTTATATGCAATACCTGCTTCCTTTAATTGCTCTTCTGTTTTCCCAACAGCTGCAACTTCTGGCCATGTGTATACTACACCCGGTATTAAATTGTAATCAATATGCGGTTTTTGTCCTGCTAAAACTTCTGCTACTAGTACACCTTCTTCTTCCGCTTTGTGTGCTAGCATAGCTCCTTTAACCACATCACCGATCGCATATATGTTTGACACATTAGTTTGCAAATGACCATTAGTTTCTATTTGTCCCTTTTCGGTTGTTTTAACACCAATACCTTCTAGATTTAAGCCTTTAGTATATGGACTCCTTCCTACAGAAACTAAACAATAATCTGCATTAAAAGTTACTGTTTGTTCTTTTTTATCTGTAGCAGTAATCACTACTTCATCACCTGTATTCTCAACATTTTTAACACAATGCTTTAAATAGAATTTAACGCCTTGCTTTTTCATCGCCTTCATTAATTCTTTTGATAATGCCGCATCCATAGTAGGTATAATGCGATCTGCATATTCTACCACAGATACCTGCGCTCCTAAACGACGATAAACTTGACCAAGTTCCAACCCTATAACTCCACCACCTATAATTAGTAAATGCTTTGGAATTTCTTTCAGCTTCAAGGCTTCGGTTGATGTTATAATTCTTGTTTTATCAATTGATGCAAATGATAATTCTGAAGGCTTTGAACCTGTTGCAATAATTGTATTTTTAGCTTCAATTTCAATGGTCTCCCCTTCTGCAGTAGCGATATTAATATGAGTAGCATCCTTAAAACTACCTGTTCCTTGAAATACTTCAATTTTATTTTTCTTCATTAAAAACTCTACACCAGCACATGTTTGATCCACTACAGTTTGCTTACGCGCTATCATTTTTTCAAGATTCGCTTTAATTTCACCCGAAACCTCGATACCATGTCCTTCAAAATGTTTTGTAGCATGTTCATAGTGATGTGACGAATCTAACAATGCTTTACTTGGAATACATCCCACATTTAAACAGGTACCTCCAAGTGTACTGTATTTTTCAATAATAGCTGTTTTCATCCCCAATTGTGCGCAACGAATAGCAGCAACATATCCTCCAGGGCCTGAACCTATAACAGCAACATCAAATGAACTCATAATATATATTTTTTGGTAATAGTCGTTTTAAATTACAATTATAACAACTTATTTTAGTTTATTAATTACTCTGGCAAATGTACAAATGTTTTGTTTTGTTAGCATCAAAATTGACCGTCTTAATTACGTATAAATACGTAGTTATTCCATCAAACAAATAAACTTTACTTTAGCTTTTGCCAAAATATCCTATTTTTACCAAAAACGTATTTTAATACATGAAGTATTTTCATTTTATAATTGCCTTTGTTTGCATTCTGCTATGGAGTAGTTGCCGTAAAGATTTTGACACCGATATTGTAGCCCCTGGAGGTATTGAATTTTCAAGTGATACCATTTTTATGGATACGCTATTTTCCAGAATTCAATCAAGTACACAAACTTTAAAAGTATATAACAGGTCGGATAATGATATCACCATTCCGATGATTTCATTGGAACGAGGAACAACTTCAAAGTACACCCTAAGTGTTGATGGCCTACCTTTAATAGGGAGCCCTCAAACCTCCGAATCTGGTAAAATATTTAAAGACATCGATATTTTAGCTAAGGATAGTATTTTTATTTTTATCGAAACTACTATTGATGCGACTGCTGATCCGCTTGTAGACTCTTTTTATAATGATAAAATCACATTCTCAAATCAAGAAAAAGATGTCGATCTAGTAACCTTGGTTAAAGATGCTACTTTTATTTTTAAAGAAACTACTGAAACTGGACGTGAATTTGAAACGCGACAACGAGATGATCAAGGTGATTTTATAAAACTAAAAGCGTTTAATTTAACCGATGATGAATTAACCATGACCAATGAAAAGGCCTATGTAATTTATGGAAATGCAGTTGTGCCTACCGGGAAAACCCTAAACGTTGAAGCTGGAGCTCGCTTACATTTCCATGAAGATTCGGGGCTGATTATTGAAGAAGGTGCGAGCGTAAACATTAATGGTACCGAAAGCCCTACTGATGAACCTTTAAAAAATCAAGTCTTTATTGAAGGTGATCGTATAGCTGAAGATTTTGATGACTTACCAGGACAGTGGGGATTTATATGGTTTCGTAAAGGCTCCATAAACAATAGTATTACTAATACTACTATAAAAAATGCTACGCTTGGTATTTTAATTGATGGTAATGGAGATGAAATTACACCTAGCTTAACTTTAGAAAATGTACAAATTTACAACTCGCAAGCTGCCGGCATACAAGCAAACGCCACAAATATTTCGGGGAATAATGTTGTTATTAACCAAAGTGGACAAGCTAGCCTAAATATTGAAGAAGGAGGAACTTATAATTTTATTCATTCCACCATTACAAATTATTTTAATTTTGGTTTACGCTCCCAACCTGCTTTAAATATTAGTAATCGACCAAACAAAGAAAATACTATTGCCGATTCTAATTTAGAAGCAGCAAACTTTACCAACTGTATCATTACAGGTAGTAATAGAGTGGAACTCAATTTATCCAATAGTGATGAAGCTGACTTTAACTTTGAATTTAAAAACTGCCTTATTGACTTTAATGATCAAACGCTAGCGCAAAGTTCTCCGGAATACAACTTTGATAACACTGATTTTTATACTGAATGTATTTTTAATGAAAAGCCTGAGTTTAAAAACACCAAATTAAACTTTATGCAAATTAGTGAAGAATCTGCCGCTAATGGAAAAGGAACAATTCTTGCTGGAAAAGACATTACTGGTACCGAAAGAAATACTACCGCTCCAGACATAGGAGCTTACGAAAGTATTGTTTTTGAAAAAGAAGAAGATAAAGAAAAATAACCCAAAAAAATGCAAGAGAACACCCCTAAAAAAAATGATAATGGATTAAACAATCTAATTATCAATATCATATTACCTGCTCTTATATTAATGAAAGGTGCTAAATGGACCACTAAACTTGGTCTTGAACTTACATCGCTTCATATCTTACTCATAGCCTTAGCGCTACCGCTAGGTTACGGCTTGTATGACTTAATTATTAAAAAGGAAAAGAATTTTATTTCGGTTTTGGGTTTTGTGAGTATCCTTTTAACTGGGATTGTAGGTGTATTTGAACTTCCTACTGAATTTATTGCTATTAAGGAAGCCGCTATTCCTTTTATTATTGGATGTGTGCTTTTAATTTCAAATTACACCTCATACCCTTTGGCTCCCAAGTTTTTATATAATGATGATATATTTGATAAAAAAACTATTAATGAACACTTAAATGACAATGAAGAGTTGATTTTAAAGAAAAACATTAAAAAGGCTTCTTTTTATCTTTTCCTTTCTTTTATCCTATCTGCCATATTAAATTATGTGGTTGCTAAATACTTTGTCACTAGTCCAGCTGGTACAGAAGCCTTTAATAATGAAATGGGAAAAATGAGTTTATATAGTTATCCTATTATTGTAGTACCTTCAATGCTTATAATGATTGCTATTATTAGATATATTTACATGAGTATTAAAAAGCTTACAGGATTAAGTAGCGATGATATTTTTATGTTTAAAAGCTAGATTAAACTCCTATATTTATTTTGGTATAATTTATGCTTTGATATTATTTTATATGAACACCTAATACTATTAATAGCAGCGCATATTATTTTTATTAGTATTTTTAATAAATCGTTTAACCCGCATTATGCATTAAAACTTCGTTATGAATATTGAAAGCTTAATAAAATAAAGCATTTTATTGATTTCAGCATAGCATTGCTATGGTTAAATCAAAAAATGCAGTGAAACGTTTGATTTTGCAGAGATTTCGATATGAAATAGATTTTTTAATGCATAATTTGGGTTTAAGTCCCAAACCTTAATATAATTAGTATGAAAAATTTATTATTATTTGTAGCCTTTACTGTCTTAGGTGCTTCATCAATAGTTGCACAAACAACCACTCCTAAAAAGGCTGACAAATCGCATAGTGCTACTCCTGAAGCTGTTTCATACACTGAAACAGATTTTGAGGAAATGAAAAGTAATTATTTAAAAAATCCAATTTTTGTTGAAACCATCAATAAAAGGGTTGAAAAAAAAGAAAAAAGTGCTTCAATTTTAAAGGAAATGCTAACTATGAATTTTGAGCAAGCCAAAGCAAAATTTGGATTGAAAGAGGTTACCTCTGCTATATTCGCTTATCAATATTCTAAAAAATCTTTAGAAATTAAGAATAATGATATACATGTTGAATAACGTGATTTATAAATATTAAATACTACAAAAAATCCACTGTTTTTAATAGTGGATTTTTTTATGGTATCTCTTTTCAATACACATTACATTACTACATTACTGTACAATATGTATAAGTTAATTATTTGCTTACAATAGATAACAACCCATCAAAATCAACAGTTTCTTGAGCTCCTGTTAGCATGTTTTTCAATGTATACTGGTTACTTTCCACTTCATTATCTCCTGCTAAAATCACAAATGGGAATGCTCTTTTATTGGCATAGTTCATTTGTTTTTTCATTTTAGCAGCATCTGGATATAATTCAGCAGAAATGCCATGTGCTCTCAATTTTTGTATTGTTTGGTAACCATATAAAGCTTCGGAATTTCCAAAATTTATAAAAAATACTTTCGTTGTTTCCGAAACCTCTACAGGGAATAGATTCAATTCCTCTAACACTAAATAAATGCGATCCAATCCAAATGAAATACCTACTCCACTCACATTTTTTAATCCAAAAATTCCTGTCAAATCATCATAGCGACCACCACCACCAATGGATCCCATAGCTACACCCTCTGGTGCTGCTACTTCAAAAATAGCTCCGGTATAATAATTTAAACCACGTGCTAAAGTAACATCCAAGTCTAAACTGGCTGTTTTTAACCCAAGTGCTTCAATAGTTTCAATGATAAAAGCTAACTCTTCTACTCCTTTTAATCCTTCCTCCGAAGTATTAAGTAATTCTTTTAATTGTGTTAGCTTTTCAGTAAAACTTCCTGAAAAGGAAAACAATGGCGCTACTTTTTCTAAAGCTTGTTCCGAAATTCCTTTAGCTAACATTTCTTTACGTACTCCATCTTCTCCAATTTTATCCAACTTATCTAAAGCTACAGTAAAATCAATCAGCTTGTCTTTAGCCCCAATTACCTCTGCAATCCCCGAAAGTATTTTTCGGTTATTCATTTTTATGGTTACCCCGTTTAAACCTAAATCAGTAAATACAGCATCATACAATTGAATAAATTCTACCTCTTGCCAAAGCGAAGCACTCCCAACTACATCTGCATCACATTGGAAAAACTCTCTAAATCGACCTTTTTGAGGGCGATCTGCTCTCCAAACGGGTTGTATTTGAAAACGCTTGAACGGAAATTCAATGTCATTTTGGTGTTGTACCACATAACGCGCAAAAGGTACTGTTAAATCATAGCGCAAAGCTTTTTCAGAAATTTGAAAAATTAATTTCTGACTTTCCTTATTTGCCAACACCTCTTCATTTGCCTTTTTTAAATAATCACCACTATTCAAAATTTTAAAAATCAAACGATCTCCTTCTTCACCATATTTACCCATAAGGGTACTACTATTTTCAAAACTTGGTGTTTCTATTGGATTAAAACCAAAGTTTTTAAAATGTGAACGAACCGTATTCATAATATAAGTTCGTTTTGCCACCTCAGCTGGTGAAAAATCTCGTGTCCCTTTTGGTAATGAAGGTTTTTGTGCCATAACTTAAATTGTAGCCGCAAATATCTATATTAATTATGAATTTGCCTCATTGACGCATTTATTTATTGCCTCATTATTCATTCGACTGCTTATATTTGTAAACTATTACAATTAATATATGAACTACACCGAAATAGAATCTCAGGAAGCCTTACAACAACTATTAATTACAAAAAATCAAATTTCGAAATATGCCTTTCAAAATCTTGACTTTAACAGTATTACTTCTGCCTTGAGCGATATTACGTTTACCGATTGTATTTTTTTAGGATGTATACTTCCAAATAGTCTAGTGTGTGATTTATATACCGAAAATTATTTATTCCCTAATTTAAACATGCCCTTTAACAATTACGTGAATGGCTTGTATACAAAAGAAACTTTGTATAATAATTATATTTTAAATCAACCCGAAAGCTATAAAAACACACAAGATGCTATAGTCTATGAACATTTTTTAAAAACGGGTAAAGAAGCTAATGATATTAAAGAAACTTTGGGTCGACGTTTACATGATCATTCCATAACAGATGCGCTTTACGGTTTTTTGGATGACTATCCTGATGATAAAAAAGTGGCCATTATGGGAGGCCATGGATTGTCACGTGCCGATCAAGGTTTTACAACCGTTGCACAATTAAGTAAAAAATTAACCGAAAAAGGTTACTTAATGCTTTCTGGTGGAGGTCCTGGTGCTATGGAAGCTACTCATGTTGGCGCATGGTTTGCTGGTAAAACAGATGCAGAACTAAATGATGCTATTGCTATTTTAGCGACAGCTCCAAGTTATAAGGATAAGCTTTGGCTTGACAAAAGTTTTGAGGTACTTGCCAAATACCCTACATCCGATTACGAAAGTGTAGGCATTCCAACTTGGCTTTATGGCCACGAACCACCCACGCCATTTGCTAGTAAAATTGCTAAGTATTTTGCCAATAGTGTACGCGAAGACGGTTTACTTGCCATTGCTAAAGGAGGCATTGTATTTACACCAGGTAGTGCAGGTACTATTCAAGAAATTTTTCAAGATGCTACTCAAAATCATTATTTAAGTTTTGAAGTTTCTAGTCCTATGATCTTTTTGAATTCTGACTACTGGACAAAAGAACGCCCTGTTTACCCTTTAATTGAAAAATTAAATAACGAAGAAAAATACAGCAATCTATTACTATCGCTTTGTGACACTAAAGAACAAGTCATTGAACAATTGGATGCTTTTTCGATTCCTGAGTAATCTTGTAAATAAAATTTGTGTAACTCTAGTCATCGAGAACAATTAATAGCCTGTTTCCTTACGGTGTGTTACATAATTTTTAGTCACAAAATCAAAACCTGTTTTTAAAATTTGACCCATAGTTTCACATTTTCGGAACTTAGAATGGAAGGTAAAATTAAACAGATCCTCGCGTAATACTTTTATATTTTCTGGTGTTGAAATACTATCCTTTTCCATACATTCAAGCAAACGCGCAGTTCTTGTATGGGTGTTCATCATTCGTTTGGCCAAAATGGAACGTTCCTCTTTTTGATATTGATGTACCGATGATAAATCCAAACGATCACTAATCATTGAAATCATTTCATTATTCTCCTTAAAAAATTGTGGTTGATATACCTTTAATTTTCCTTCGTAACATTGTTGATCAAAATCAATCGCTCTTATTTTATACTCTACATGATCAAAATCATGCGTTGGTATAATCACATAATTGTACGATCTCATATCGCCTAAAAGACGCAATTGACAACGTTCATTAAACTTTACAAATTCTTTTGCTATTTGTGCTTTTGCTTGTGAACTTAAGTCCGGTAAATAATCTTTTATAAACGTATCTCCGGGAATACCTACTATATGTTCTTCAATAAGCGTGTTTTCATGCACAAAAAAATTGATTCTGTTAGGCGAAAAAATATGCTCTAACTCCAAACCATAAACTCTTGAAGCATCAGCTTGCTTTACATAAAAATAAGTGTAATTATCGTTTAAAATATTACGAATTTTAATTCTGAATGGTTTTGAGTTTCCAAAAGTACAATAGTCAATAGCATCAATACTCAAAAATTCAGTAATATCTTGATTCCCGTCAGAATGCAAAATTGTATATACCTGTTTTAAACTTTTATCAATATCCTTATGCTCAAATTCATTGTAATATACACTTACCCACAACGTATCATTATCATTGGCATCCAACACACTAATAGCACCCGAAAAACGTAACAAATCATCGTAAAACACAGATATTTTTAACAACCTATTATAATCGTTCAAGTAGCTACTCAAAAAAGATTGAATAGGATAGGTTGGTTTTTTTTTTGACATTAAGCGCTCTTCCATATTAAACAAATATACTTTGTTCTATTTAAATCCGAATTAAACATTAAAAATCTATTGCGTATCGAAATCTCTACAAAATCAAACGCTTCGCTACATTTTTTGATTTCAGCATAGTCATGCTATGCTAAAATCAAGAAAATGCTCCACTGCACCAGCTGGCTCTTTCATAACAAGCCAAACCTTTGGCTTGACATTTCAGCCCTAATAAGCTTTCAATACTCATAACAAAGTGCTAATACAGAATGCGGATTAAACCCTTATTATGTAATAGAAACCAAATCTTATTTACTAACAACCAGCTTTAAAATGTCACATAATCGATATTTTTATGCATTTAATCTATAAAAAATAGTGTTTAATAATTCTAAATCCTTAACTTTGAATTTTGTATATTCTTACAAATTATTTAATAAGGTTTCAGTACATGAAAGCAAAAATTACTTTATTAGCACTTTTTGGCATTTTTCAAACACTGCTTTCGCAAGAAGGTTTACCCACTTATCAAGATTACTTAACAAGTAGTTGGTACCTTATTCACCCATCCATGGCTGGAGCCGCCGAATCTAACCAAATCCGCTTAACAGGTCGTTCACAATGGTTTGATGTACAGGATGCCCCAACATTAGCTACAGCAAGTATCAACGGAAGAATTAGAAATAATATAGGAGCTGGTATTTTAGCCTTTAGTGATACTAATGGTAATTTTTCTCAAAATGGTTTTTATGCTACGTTTTCCTATCATTTAAATTTAACATCTAGACAACTAAGTTTAAACAGAATCATTTTTGGAGTTAGTGGCGCCGTAATCCAACAAAAGATTGATGAACGTGATTTAATAAATCCACGTTTTAATGACCCTGCAATAACAGGTAACGTACTTGCCGATAATTATTTTGATACCGATTTTGGAGTATCTTATTTAAACAATGATTTCTTTCTTCATTTTACCGTTAAAAATGCCCTATCAATAAGTAAACTTCGTTTCAATTCTTTTAGCAACACAGAACCCGAAACACAACGCAGGTTTATTTCAACTATAGGTTACACTCTCGGTGTAGGTGACAATGGATTAAGTTTTGAACCTTCATTTTTATACTTAACTACTCCATCCATAAACGAACAACTAATGGATGTTAACGCCAAAATTTATAAAAGTTTTAATGGTAATAAATTTTGGGGAGGCTTGTCATACCGTGTAAATTTTGAAGGCACTCCTATTACCACTGACAATCAAACTGTGGAAGAACAACGATTTCAATCCATTAGCCCTTTTGTTGGTATGAACTACAAAGACTTTGTTTTTGCCTATACTTATACCAATCAATTAAACGAAGTAACTATTAGTAATGCTGGTTTTCATCAAATTACCTTAGGCTATAATTTTGGGGGTAATAAATATCGAGGCGCCGAAAAAAGATGGCATTGTAACTGTCCTGCCATTAACGATTAGATTAATCCGTTATTACTTCGTACAATTCGCAAAAAAATCATAATTTCAGAAATGGATAAAACAACTCTATCTTAAAAGAGTTAATTTTACACTTATTCCAATTCTTTTTTTATGAAGTTCGAACTTGTATCTGATTACAAACCCACAGGAGACCAACCTGAGGCTATAAAACAATTAGTTAACGGATTAAACTCCAACACACAATTTCAAACTCTTTTAGGAGTAACAGGTTCTGGTAAAACATTCACGGCCGCCAATGTAATTACCGAAGTACAAAAACCTACCTTAGTTTTAGCACATAATAAAACTTTAGCGGCTCAATTATTTCAAGAATTTAAACAATTCTTCCCTAATAATGCAGTGGAATACTTTGTTTCATATTATGATTATTACCAGCCCGAAGCCTTTATTCCAACTACTGGAACTTATATTGAAAAAGACTTATCCATTAACGATGAACTCGAAAAACTAAGACTAAGTACTACTTCCTCCCTCCTTTCGGGAAGAAGAGATATATTGGTCGTAGCATCAGTTTCATGTCTGTACGGAATTGGGAATCCTGATGAATTTCAAAAAAGTATTATTTATTTAGAAAAGGATCAGGAAATATCTCGCACCGAATTATTACACCTATTGGTGCAAAGTTTATACGCCCGTACCGAAGCTGAATTTTTACCAGGAAACTTTAGAATTAAAGGAGATACTGTTGATATTTATCCTAGCTACGCCGATGATGCCTTTCGCATTCATTTTTTTGGTGATGAAATTGAAGAAATAGAATCTTTTGACCCCAGAACCAAAGAAATCTTGGAGCAGTTTGAAAAACTGAGTATCTACCCTGCGAATATGTTTGTGACTTCGAAAGAAGTATTAAATGGAGCCATAGACCAAATAGCTTTAGACTTAGGAAAACAAGTGGAATACTTTAATGAAATAGGCAAACATTTAGAGGCAAAACGCTTGGAAGAGCGCACTAATTTTGATTTGGAAATGATTAAAGAGTTAGGCTACTGTTCCGGTATTGAAAATTACTCCCGCTATCTTGATGGGCGTAAACCAGGAACTCGCCCCTTCTGTTTACTTGATTTTTTTCCTGATGATTATTTAATGATAATTGATGAAAGTCACGTAACCGTTCCACAAGTACATGCCATGTATGGCGGGGACCGTTCTCGTAAGGAAAACTTAGTTGAATATGGTTTCCGATTACCCGCAGCCATGGACAATAGGCCTTTAAAATTTGAAGAATTTGAGGTCATGCAAAACCAAGTGCTTTATATAAGTGCAACTCCTGCTGACTATGAATTACAAAAATGCGAAGGCGTGTATACCGAGCAAATCATTAGACCAACGGGATTATTAGATCCCATTATTGAAGTTCGACCAAGCTTAAATCAGATAGATGATTTGGTGGAAGAAATGCAATTACGCATCGATAAAGATGAACGCATTTTGGTGACTACCCTTACCAAACGTATGGCCGAAGAATTAGCTAAATACCTCACCCGAATTAATGTTCGTTGCCGTTATATTCATAGTGATATTGACACGTTGGAACGTGTAGAAATTATGCAAGACCTCCGAAAAGGTTTATTTGATGTACTTATTGGAGTTAACTTACTCCGTGAAGGCTTGGATTTACCCGAGGTTTCATTAGTTGCCATTTTAGATGCTGATAAAGAAGGTTTTTTACGTAATGTGCGCTCACTAACACAAACCATTGGTAGAGCAGCCCGTAATGTAAATGGAAAAGCTATTATGTATGCGGATAAAATTACTGCTAGTATGCAAAAAACCATTGATGAAACCGCTTATCGCAGAAGCAAACAAATGAATTACAACACCAAAAATAATATTGTTCCACAACCTTTAAACAAGCCTATTGACAATAGTTTAAATACTACAAAAAAAGAACCTTATAAAATTGAGGCTGCAGCCACATTAAAAGCTGCTGAAGAAGAAGTAGTTTATTATTCAAAAGATCAACTACAAACTCGTATTCGAGGACTTAGAAAGGATATGGAAACTGCGGCCAAGGATCTAGATTTTATGAAAGCAGCAAAACTACGAGATGAAATTAAAATGTTACAGGAAAAGGTAAAAGAGAAATAATGGAAGGTGATAACCTATTTATTACCTCAAAAAAATCTGACTATTTGCTACACTCATTTGGATTTCTTTATCTGTATTTCTAGATGTTGAATATCCATTTAGCATTTGGTTATAATTATCGCCAAGCGAGGTTAACTGCATTGTGTTTTCTGGGATTTCGATACGACTACGATTCCCTGTGTAAGCAAAATTGTAAGGAGATTTAGGTAGCGTAATTCCTATATCACTATTTTTAGATATCAATGATAATTTTGAAAATTTTTCATCTAATTTTAAAATATTTACCATTCCAAAAAGACTTTCTATTGTTCCTTTTCCACTTAAAGATTCGATTTGAACACGACTAGATTTGGCATATAAATTAATATCATCAACTTGGTTTAGTGTTGATTTTTTCACATAACCTAAAGATAAATTCCCAGCTTCCCAGTGATTAACCGACACTGGTGCAAATGAAACTACTAAATCAGTATCAACTCCCGAAACCTTTTCGGCATTAAAGGGCGTATATTTCATTTCTGCCTTGGCATTTGCTAACTCATTGATAACACTCACCTTTCCATAACGTGTTTTAAACCTCAACTTTGCACTAAGTGGAACATAGACTTCTAATACTTTTTTTGAAGAAACTTCTACTGTTGAAGTTGCACTAAGCGTTTGTGAAAATTGAATATAATTTGGTTTATTCACAACAACATTATTCGGTACCAAAACTTCATTAACCACATTAGAATTAGTTACTTGTTGTAAATTAGACGTTGCATTTTTAGACCATTTACGTACTTCGGTAGCAGATTTAGGATCTAAATCTTTAACTAAATTGTATTCCCAAATTTTAAGATAAGTTTCGCCTAATTTATCGTAGGCATTAAAATCAAACTGTAATTGAGCCAAACTGCTTTTTAATGATGCTGGTATGGGGTTATTTTGCACATTTTCAAGTACAGGGGCCATCATAGCTTGCATTAACTGTGCTAGTTTTTCCTGAGATATGTCACCTGTTATATTGTAAGCTGTAGTAGAAACTGTTCGTTTTGGTCTACGAGAAGCATCTGATGAAATGATCAATAATGAATCATTCTCATTAATTTGCACTTCCCATAAATCAACTTGTTCCTTGAGTCCTTCTGTATCTTCTGCTGCGCCTTTTACATAAGCATTAACAAAAATTTGATCCTTATCCCAACTTTTAAAAACAATATCGGTGTACAAGGCATTAAGCTCTAATACAGCTATGCGTTTTGTAGTAAATTCTTTTTTTAATTTGGAAACTATGCTTTGTGCTAAAAAAACCTGTGCACTAAATAGGAAAACAACCGCAACTACTGCTTTATTAAGCTTGATGATTCTTGTATGTTGGGTTAGTATATTCATGTAGATTTTTAAGTTTTTCCTTCAATTGCTGTAGCAATTCTAATCGCATTTGTAAATTTTGTATTAAAGCTTCAAGCGTTTGTGAATTTGTGCCATCTTGCCTTAATTCCTTTTGTAATGTTTTATACTCTTCATCCAACTGACTTAAATGCTGCATAAAACTATCCACAACACTTTTATTATCATCATTAATTTTGAGCTGAGCTAATTCAACATTAATGGATGTTAAATAATAATCTTCAACTTTTTTAAATTCTGGAGAGACATCTGCTAATGAAGGTAAAACAGCTTCATTAACCACACTCATATTATATACGTTTAAATCATCGGGCTGTTGCACTTTATTTGTTGTATTTAATCCTGTAAACACATAAGCTCCTAAACCTATAGTTACTACAACTGATGCAGCAATTGACATATACCAATTTGTGTTTTTCTTTAAAACCACTACATCATCAGCCCCATTCACTTCATCAGGAAAAGCCTCATTGAGTTTGTCTAAAAAACGAAGTTCATGATTGTCATTAATATCAACTGAACTTTGGTCTTTAAATAAGTCACCTTGTAATAATTCTCTAATATCCTGTCCCATGTTTCAAGTGCTTTAATTGCTCTTGTAAGCGTTTCTTCCCTCTATGTACCAATGTTCTTGATGATACTGCCGTAATTCCTAAAATTTCAGAAATTTCGTTATGATCATATCCCTCTAATAAAAATAAATGTATTGGATATTTATATTTTTCAGGCAAACTTTCAATAGCTTTCTTAACCTCATCGGCAGTAGTCGTATCTTCAACTTCCCAATTTTCAAACTCATCTGGAGTCCCCATGATTTGCTCATTGAGCGCAGTTGTTTCCAACTTGCGTGCCTTAAGCATATCAATACTCTTATTAATTACAATTCGTTTTAACCAAGCTCCAAAAGTAACATCACCTGTAAATTGATCTAATTTTGAAAAAGCTTTTATAAATGATTCCTGCATAGCTTCTTCGGCCAAAAAAGAATCTTTAAAAAAACGATACGCCACAAAGTACATCCCACGCGAATATTTATTGTAAAGCTCCATCTGGGCTTTACGATCCTTCTTGCGGCAGCGTGCTATTAATTTTTTATTATCCACAGTAGTTAGTATATACTTTTAATACGTTACAATTTAATGATTGTTGCAAAAAATAAAAAAAAATCTTTGAAATAGTATAAATAAAGTTTGTTACCAACCAAAAACACCTGAATTGTTCAATAATTCAGGTGTTTTAGTATTGCATCTTCTTTTTAGACTATTCGTCTAATAATAAATTTAATGTAACGTCAATATTATCCTCAGTGGCACGTGAATAGGGACAAACTTCATGTGCTTCATTAATCAAAGCTTCCCCTTGATCCACAGAAACACCTGGAATATAAGTATCTAAAATTACTGCCAATTGAAAATCCCCTTCTTCATTTTTACCTAATGATACTTCGGCTGTAACCGAAAAATTACCTAAATCAATCTTTTGCTGATCAGCAACATGTTGTAATGCACTTCCGTAGCATGATGAATATCCCATAGCAAATAATTGCTCGGGATTTGTTCCACTACCACTATTACCACCTAACTCTTTCGGCACACTTAAATCTAATGACAATTTACCATCAGCTGTTGTGGCTTTTCCTGCTCTACCTCCAGCTGTTGTAGCTGATGTTGTATACAATGTTTTCATTTTAAACTAATTTAGTTAATTATTATAACGTTCAATTTCTCGATCATAAAAGGTACTTGCTGCTTCGACAATTATTTGCGATTCTTGTAACAATTCTTCTTCATCATTTTTGTCAAATTCTTCCAGCCATTCCACCTCATCATCAACAAGGTTAATTATACAACGGGGAAACTCGGTATGAATTACAAAAATGGCATCGGGATAATCAGTATTATCACCTAATAAAAATTTGGGAAATTCCATTCTACTTTTGAAGTTTATTAAATATACTAAATAAATACTTTTCTCTAGATTTTCTTTAAAACGATTTGTTTATTAAATTCATTTACCAAAAAACACGTAAGCTTAGGTTGGGAGTAATCCCTAAAGCTTCATAATTTAAGGTAAGAAAGTCCTTTGATATGCTACCTGGTGTCGATCTAAATTCACGATTTATAATTGATTTTCTATTATAAATATTAAGTACCGAAAACCCTAACTGATACCTAAAACTATCTGAGAATTTAAAATTATACAACATGGATGCGTCTAGCTTATGATAGACTGGCAAATTATCTTCATTAAGGTTTTTTAAATCAATACCATCACCCGTCAACACTACAGAATCAGAATCTGTAGCAGCCTTACCTGTGTGCCACAACCAACTTAATGAGAATTGAAATTTTTTATACTGATAAAAATGCAACCATTTGAAGGTATGATCTATGTTTAAATTGGCCGTGAAAAATTTATTATCGTTTAAATCTTCAAATTTATTTTTTTGATTTGTGTAACTATAACTTACCCAAGAGGCATAATTTTTATACTTCTTTTTAACAAACATTTCGACCCCCTCTACATTATTTAGTCCTAAAATTAACCGTTGACTATCTGGCGTTAAAAAACCTGTGGTTAATGAGGTAACATTATTTGTTCTTTTAATGTAACTATCAAACTCTATAAACCAAGTTTTAGTTTTATACGTAGCTCCAAATGATACTTGCCTTGTTCTTAATACATCAAATTCATTATCCGTAACTCGCCACAATTGATTTTCAAGAGACAAACTACTCACAACCGATTCTTGAATTTGAGTTATAGCTTGACTTCTTAATGAAAAAGAAGTATTTACATTTACATTAGGCAACACGGGTACTTCTAAATACAACCTGGGTTCAATAAACACATCATTAGTTATGGAATAAAAATTTCCACGAACACCCATTTGTAACAAAAATTTATTTTTTGATTTTATCTCATATTGAGAAAATACACTATGAGTATCTAATTCACTTTTTTCTTCATCTTTGACTACCGAAATACTAAAAAATCTACTCCTTAATGCAAATCGGATATTCGTTTTGGAATATTCATACCCCAACTGTAAACTTGATTGTTTTCCTAATTTTAGTACTCCAAAAGTTTGTGCTCCTATATCATTTATAAAATTTTGCTTACTATCTTCTTTTTCTGAGGAAGCTATGTCATCTTCTATATTACTAAATGTATAATCTAATGCATAATTCGACAAATTAACCTTAGTACTTTGCGAAAACCTATCACTATACCTTCTCTTCCATTGTATATTGTAACCTTCATTTTCAGTAATTAATTCATCAGAAAACATGATATTCCCAGTACTACTATCAAAACTTAAATCATTTTTTGTAACTAAAGCATTTACTTGTAAATCATCTTTTTCCGAAAGTTTACCTTGTATACTAAAACTATAATCTACAAAATAAAAGCTATTTGTGTTGTTTGAAGATGACTCATTAATTTTAGTATTCTGAAATACGCGCTCTGCCATTTGCTTATAGGTGGGTGATTCCCATAAATCATTAAAGGACCTTCTGCCTGCTATTTCAATTGATAATCGATCTTTAATTATTGGAACTCTAGCAAAAGCATCTGCATGTATCAAATTTGTACCTATACCTCCTTCGAATTTTGAAGCTACCTTTTGAGAGGATTTTAAATCTATAACTCCTGCTACTCGATCTCCAAATTGTGCATTAACTCCTTTACTATAAAAATCAATTTCTTTTATTAAATATGGATTAAATGAAGATATTAAACCAAAAAAATGACCTTGATTATAGCTTTTTATCCCATTCCACAATACTAAATTTTGATCCGGTGTACCACCACGAACACTAAGCCTAGAAGCAGTTTCAAATGGACTTTGTACTCCGGGTATATGCTGTAAACTTTGCATTACATCTGGCTCAGTTAGTCCTGCTATTACACTAAACTTTTTGGGGGTGAACATTATTTTTTGGAATTTTTTATCAACACCCTTTGTCAAATATTGCCACAGATTTACTTCCTTTAACTCTTGATGATAAATAGAAAAAAATAGGTCTGGACATTTCTCTTTAAAAAGTTCACTTGCCTTTTTTTTCTCCAAGACACTGGCATTGAATTCAAAAACTAAGGAACTGTTGTAAGGTACTTGTATTTCAAAAAAACCATTTTGATCACTATAAGTTTGCTTTAAATTAAATACCGAACTTATACTTATACCACTTTGGATTTTCCTATCTAATCTAGTTATACCACATATTGTAATCATGTCATCATCTAAAAATGGTCGAATGACTACTTTTTTATCTTCTACAAATTCAAAACGTAAATGAACTTGCTTTTCTAATGAACTTATTATTTTGGTTAGATTATCGGAATTTATAGGTTTTACACTTTTACCTACATAAGAATCTATATATGTGAATTTTAAGTCAAACTTACTTTCTAGAGTTTGGATATATTCTTTCAGAATGACAGTTTCAAGATCATTTTCCTGAGCTCGAACATTCATTACAAAACAAAATAACGTGCACAAGCACAATACCCAAAACTTTTTTTGACTCATTTATTTTTTCACTTGGCGTAAAATACGAATTTCTTTATCAGAAACAAATTCATATTTTACTCCCAAGGTACCAAATACCATATATAATGCCTTATTTAAATCTTTATTAGAAAAACTTCCTGTAAAAACAACATCACTGCTAATTGACTCCATGTTAAGCACTTTAACACCATACTGACGCTGTAATGACGTAATCACATGGCTTACTGGTACTCCATTAAAAAGTGTTTCGTTTGTTGTTGTCCAACTTGGAGCTAAAGCCTCAAAATTCCATTGTTTTCCTTTATCCTTATATAGTTGATAAGCATTTCCTTTAGTTAAAATCACTTCCCCCTCATTTGTAGTAACACTCACTCTACCTTCAAAGCACTTTACAATCAATAAATCATCATTTATAGTGTTTACAGTAAACTGTGTTCCCAACACCTGAACTGTTCCAATAGTAGTTTTAACACTAAATTTCTCTCCTTTTTTAACCTTAAAATAGGCCTCTCCGTCTAATTGAACTTGTCTATTACTATTATCCCATTGTCCCTTATCAACTTTAGCTGAAGCCATTCCATTCAAAATAACAGTAGATCCGTCTGGTAAAGTAATATTTTTATGTTCTGCAATACCACTTTCATATACAGTATCTGAAAAGTTAAATGTATATAAACCTATAGCCAATATTAGACAAGCTGCAACTGCTCCAACCCATTTGTAAAGCGAAATTACTTTAGTCTTTTTAGGGGTATTGATTCTATTTTTCAGTTTCGAAAACGCTTCGATTTCATCATAATCTGAAAAAGACATGTTCGATGTGACTTTATTAATCCTAACATATTCCTCATAATGCGGATGCAACTCAAAATCAGCTAGTTGATCTGGTGTTAATTCACCCGATAACCATTTCGCTAAAAAAGTTTCGTCAAGTTTGTTATCTTTCATAATTATAAGCTCTATACAATTAATACGCTTATTGCTAAGATTTACCCTACCCCCTTGTAAATTTTTTTTCTTACAATAATCGAGCATTTACCCCTTTAGCATCTGTTTTTCAGAGACAAGCATATTATACTTATCTATTTTAAATATCTCCAATTTCTGATCTTACTTTCAATAATGCTTTGTGCATTAGTTTTTCAACTGCTTTTACAGATACTCCTGATAGTTCGGCAATCTCCTTATATGTTTTTTTCTCTATCCGACTTAACATAAATACCTGACGTTGTCTATCAGGTAAATTCGCAATAATACGCTTTACCTTTTCTTTAAACTCTGTTTCTTCCATTAAGAACTCTGGAGATTCACTTGTGACAATATCATTTTGATGCATCACAATATTTTGATGCTTAAATTTTACCTGATCATGTCTCTTGGTACTTATTCCTAAATTAATGGCAATTTTGTATAAATAACTTTTGGCTGTTTCAGGGTTAACTTTATCACAATTTTTCCAAAGTTTAACAAAAGCTTCTTGCACCAAGTCTTCTGCCAAATCCATTTCTCCAAATTTCACAAACAAAAAATTCCTTAAAGCTCTAGCTTGAGCTTTAAAAAACAATTCGTAAGTCCGGTCTCCACACAAGGAAGTTTCTTTTGAATTTTGCATTAAAAATTATTTACAGAAGCCAAAAGTAATTTTTTTTTTATATTCATTCTCGTCAAAAAAATTATTTTTATTAGGGGTAGGGTAAATCGTACTCTAAGCGTTTTAAGATTAAGTAAACAACTAACATAAATTCCATGTTTTCTAACGTAAATGTTACCAAAAAAATCTCATTTACTATTAAATACTAGAACATTTCTGTTATTAGTTCAAATAATTAATATATTGCATATTTAAGATCAATTGAAAAAACAACATTACTACATATCGCTTATTTTTTTCATGCTTCTTTTAGGCTGTGTTTCTGAAGAAGGTACTTTTGAGGAAGACATCATGTCACCTACAAAAACTTCATTTGCACCCACCATGTTTGATTACCTTTATAATCTATCGGGTAATTGCTTTGAATTAGAATTCCCTTTGAGCGTGTTTACTAACACAGGAATGCTTATTACCTTTTTGGATCAAAATGGTGTTAATGAATTTAAAAATACTCAAAACTCAAATTTCTTTATCGAAGGTATCACCTTCCCTTTTTCTGTTACTTTAGATGAAGCATCTTCCTTAACTATAAGAGATAATAATGATTTTTCTAACTTACTAACTACATGCTCCGTACCCTCATTTAGTATGATTTTATCACAAGGTATTGTTAGTTGTTTTGATTATGAATATCCTTTACAGGTTACATCAACTTTAGACCAAAGTAACTCTAGAGCTGTTAATAATTCAATAGATTTTCTTGACTTTTTAACTGATTTAAATTTTTCACAAATAACCCTTGATTACCCTGTCACTACAGATACAGGAATAACAATTAACAATCAATTTGAGCATTTTAATGCTTTAAGAAACAATTGCAAAGTAATTATTACGCCTATAGACGAAAATGATGATTGTCCTGATTTATTTGATTTTGACATTGAATACACAAAGCCTCAAGTAAATAACACTACCTATACTTTTACATTAAACATATTGGATGACCATACACCAACAAAAATAGAGTGGTTAATTAATGATCAAATTATAGAAGGTGAAACGGAGACAACATTAGCATATGATATTATTAAAAATGGCGTATACAATGCATGCGCTAAGCTAACTTTTTCTGGATGTACAGAAGTTGTTGAGGTGTGCCAAATCCCGCCTCTTTTTGTAATCGATATTAATGAATTTTGTAGCCCTAACGTAGAATTAAAAGTTGAAAAAAGCAGCCTTAATCCTGCCGAATACAATTTTAAAGCTATTTATAGATCTATTGACCATGATGATATCACCTACACATGGACGATAGACAATGGCATTACTTTAAATAGTACTCCTATTACAGAAACATCTAACGAACTTACTTACACTTTTTCCAAAGCAGAAACAAATAGAATATGTGTTACCGTAAATAACCCTAGTTGTTTTAGCGATGACGACATAATTACAGACTGTAAAATAATTACTATTAATGATGAAGACTTATAGTCTTTAGCATCATCAATTATTCTCGATTCACTTAATTACAATATGTAAGCTTATACATAAACTCCTTTTTTGATTACACTTTACTAATTAGTGATAATCGTATTAAACTATGTAATAAAGACAGCATATCCATCTTTAAAAAGGTTCAAAAAAGTAATATTAGCCAAAAAGGCTAACTATTCTACTACCAATAGAATAATAATCTTTTTATTCATGTAATTCAGTTTTAATTGACTTATTAAAAAAAATTAGGGTTTTTAAATACTGTGGTGTTATAGTAATTGTAATTAAAAATAATACCATGAAAACTATTTCAAGATTATCACAACTTCTAACTTTATTGTTATTAACACTATTGCTAAGCTGTAGTAACGATGATGACACTTCTACAATCCTCCCTTCTGGAGAAACAGAAAAAATAGCTACTGAAATTAAGTTTCAAGAATTTCCAGATATCAACAAACTATATGTTGGAAAAGGAAATAAAAATTCGGATACTGTTATTATATTCGAACAAGGAGGTCCTTCAATCGAATTAAGTTTATACTGTTTAGAAAATGTAAATACTGATAATCCAGAAGAAAACAACGACTTAGCAGATCATTTAGTTGATTATTACCGCGTTTATGCACATCAAGCATTAAGCTTTGATAAAAAAAACAATAAAAAAGACAAAATAAATAAACAAGAAGCTCTTAGGCTTAGAGAATTGAATGCAGACATACTAAATGCACTTATTACACAATTTAAAAATAACGGCAAAACAGTAATCGTTATAGGGCACTCATATGGCGGCTTTGTGATCCAACAATACCTTTCAAAGTTTGGAAACAAAAAAGCTGATAAATTTATCATTATGGCATCTAGATTAAATATGGATTTACAAATAAGCGAAAGTTGGAAAAAAATAACCCCAAATCACTTTGACATTGATGGTAAAACCATTCTTCCTTATAAGGAAGAAAAAGAAGATTTAACTGATCCCGAATCTCCTCAAAATGCTCCTTTGATTTTTAGTTTAGGTGGTTACCATGTTGAAGAACGATTTACAGAAACTATCAAAATTACTAGCATTGAAAACCTTTTATATGTGCATGCTTTAAACGACCAACAAACAGGACGATTATCTATAGAGGAACTCCATTTTTTAAACCAACGTAATTCAAAAATTATTGAAATCCCAAATACTACCGAAGACGGTCATTCCGCTCCTTTTATTGAACCTTATGCATCACAAATTTCAGATTTCATTAATAAATAAATCGAATTCATTAATTTTCAGATAGGTAACTAAAGCCAGGTGTATACCCTAATTTAAACTTTAAGAAATTGAGATCAAATCAAACCGCCTCTTTTGACCAAAATTAAGAAACCACTTATATTTAAAGTAGTTCACCTCTTATTAATATAATTTTAACGCATTTTTCCGGTTAAAAAATATAATATCTAGTCTTTTTAAAATAAACTAAAATATATTTGCCAGAATTTACCGAATATAGAATTTACAAGCATGAATTTGCATTTTTTTAAACGTCATTTTTTTCTACAAATTTTTATTCTTTTAGTTGCATCAACTAATCTAATAGCCCAAGTTAAAGCTAGTGGAAAAGTAGTTGATCAAAATAACGAACCGGTACCCTACGCCAATGTCTATTTTCCCGGTACTATTATTGGAACGGTAACCAACGAAGATGGAAGCTTTTATTTAGAAGATGAAACCTATCACTCATCACTTATTATTTCATTTATTGGATACAAAACCACTACCATTAATTTAAATAAAGGAGCTAACTATAAATTAGTAGCTAAAGTGGAAGAAGAAACTAGCTCTTTAAACGCAGTACATATTGTTACAGGAAAACAATCTAAAAAGAATAATCCCGCTATTGATATTTTACGTAAAATATGGAAGCATAAACGAAAAAATGGTGTAAAACAATTCAAGCAATATGCCTATAACAAGTATGAAAAGCTTGAATTTGACCTCAATAATATTGACAGTACCTTAATAAATAATCGCATGTTTAAAGGCATGCAATTTATTTTTAATTACCAAGATACTTCCCGTATTTCGGGAAAAACATTTTTACCTATATTTATTAATGAGTCCGTGTCCAAAGTATATGGAGACAATCTTATTAACAAAGAAAAAACAGAACTTTTAGGAAATAAAAATTCTGGTTTTAGTAACAATCAATCGCTTATTGCTTTTGTAAAAGACTTGTATACAACTTATGATGTGTATGACAATTACATAAAACTTTATGACAAAAGTTTTACTAGCCCACTCTCCAGAACTGGTGTAAACGTATACAATTATGCTTTAACCGACAGTGCTTATATTGACAATAAATGGTGTTATAATATTGTATACTATCCGCGTCGCAAAAACGAACTTACATTTAAAGGTGACTTTTGGGTAAACGATACTACGTGGGCAATAAAAGACATTAATATGGAAGCCACCAAAAGTGCCAATATTAACTGGGTAAAAGAGCTTTATATTGAACAAGAATATGACGTACTCAACGATTCTTTATTTTTAATTACTCGTGACTATTTCCAAACAGACTTTACACTTAACAAAAAAGAATCCTCCAGAGGTTTATACGGAAAGCGTACCTCTTTGTATGATTCATACAAATTTGACGAACCAAAAAAAGAAAAATTCTATAAGAGAGAGGT
Source organism: Aquimarina agarilytica ZC1 (assembly GCF_000255455.1). Lineage (GTDB taxonomy): Bacteria > Bacteroidota > Bacteroidia > Flavobacteriales > Flavobacteriaceae > Aquimarina > Aquimarina agarilytica. The sequence continues at coordinate 80,123 of NZ_JH621251.1, forward strand.
TAATCCAACTACATTTGACGCCTACCAACGTGATGACAATTTTTGGGAAACAAACAGACTGGAAAAGCTAAACAAAAATGAACGACAAGTCTATGGCATGCTAGACACACTTAAACAAGTAAAAGCTTTTAAAAACCTATACACTATTAGTGAAATTTTAGCTAGCGGTTACATTAACTTAGGAAAAGTTGAATACGGCCCTGTGTTTTCAACCGTAGGCTATAATGAAATAGAAGGCTTTCGTTTACGATTAGGAGGGCGCACCTATACTGGCCCAAATGATTTATGGCGTTTACAAGGTTATACTGCTTATGGGTTTGGTGACAACAAATTCAAATACAGTATAGCTGCCAAGTTTTTACTAAATAAAAAGAATCGTTTAAAATTAACCTTTGGTAACCGAAGAGATGTAGAGCAATTAGGTGCCAGTTTAACAAACACTAATGATGTACAAGGGAGAAGTTTTGCCTCCAATACACTTTTTGGAGTTGGGGATAATCGCACACTTACTAATATTAATTTAACATCACTTAATTTAGCCTGTGAGCCTGTAAAAAACCTAGTTGTTTCTTTAAGCAGCTCGTACAGAACACTCAAACCTGCAAACCCTAATTTATTCAGCTTAAGTTACTTTACGGATAATACATTTACAAACACCAAAGAAACTATTGAACAACTCGAAGTAGGCACAAAAATAACCTACACCCCGCGTAAAAAAACTACTGGTTATGGTGTTGACCGTTTTAAAGTAAATAAAAATAGCCATCCTATATTATTTTTAGAATTTAACAAAGGATTAAAAGGTCCTTTAGGTAGTGATTTTGATTATGAAAAAATCCAATTGTTTTACAAACAACCCTTTAATATAGGAGGTTTTGGACGCTTACGAAGCACCATTGAACTTGGAAAAACCTTTGGTACAGTACCTTTAGGTTTACTAAGTATTGTTCCTGGAAATCAATCCTATTTTTCTATATACAATACTTTCCCGATGCTTAATTTTTACGAATTTGCCACAGACACTTATAGTTCTTTACATTTAGAGCATAATTTTGGTGGGCGTATTTTTTCGCGAATTCCATTATTGCGCAAACTTAATTTGAGAGAATTAGTTTCATTTAGAACCATTTCAGGTAGTATTTCCGATAAAAATAAGGCCATTGATAATTCTGGAAGAACACTATTGGCTCCCTCCTCAACTCCTTATTATGAATACAGTTTAGGTGTTGGTAATATTTTTAAGTTAATCCGTATTGATTTTAACTTCCGTGGAAACTATAAAAATAATACTGATGCTCGTAATTTTGGAATTACTGGATCGTTTGGATTTTTCTTCTAAATAAGAAAGAAGAGCTTTTTAAACAAAAAACCCTTTAAAAAAAGGGCTTTTTTGTTTTATACAGTATCCCAACCTTATTATAAAGCAGGTATAATTTGCTTTTTACGTGATACTATACCCGGTAATACAACCAATTCTGAAGTTGGCACTGCTTTAAATGAATTTTCTGCAATAGTTTTCACAGATTCATTAGGCACAAAAAAAGTAGCCTCTTCGTTTAAAATATCAATAACAAAAAGCAATACTTCATCCAATTCTTCACTTTCTTTAACTGTCTCTATCGTTTTTAAAATACTCTCTTTACGATCTAGAACTATATTTGGCGCCGTAGTTTCTAATACTGAAATACGGTATTTTTTACCTCCTACTTCGTATTTTTTGCTATCCATTTTTATCAAATCCTCATCAGAAAAATGAGATACATCCGATTTTGCCTCAAACATTTGTATAGCATAAGCTTCCATATCAATACCTAATTGATCTGATAAAAATTGTGCAATCTCTCGATCTTTATCTGTTGTTGTAGGACTACGAAACTCCAAGGTATCCGATAATATACACGACAACATTAAACCTTTAATGGCTTTAGGCATTTTTTCAATATCATTAGCAGACATCATGGTATACATAACCGATGCACATGACGCCAAAGGCTTGATACAAATATCAATTGGACCAGAGGTATGCAAGCCTCCTACCAATTTATGATGATCTATTATTTGAATAATCTGTGTCTTATTAATATTATCAAAAAGCTCTTTAGGGTTATTCGTGTCTACAATAATCACTTGATCTTCTTTTGAAACAGAACTTAAAAGCTCTGGGAGTTCAACCCCCCAATGTTTCAACACAAATAAAGTTTCTGTATTAGGCGTTCCTAATACATAAGCTTTCGCATTAACTCCTTTTTCATTTAAATACCATGCCCATACTAAGGCTGAGGCGGTAGCATCTGTATCCGGAGATTTATGTCCGAAAATTTTAATTGACATTCTATACTGTTTACAATTTTGCTGCGAATTTATGAAACCTTTTTCATTTAACCCGAATCATCGATTATTTCTATGGATTTAATTCCCTCAAATACAACTTAAACTACAAATAACTCTTTAAACGAACTCAAATTATACATTTTAAAGTCTATTACATATTTAAACCCTTGCAAATCAATTATTCTTCAGTACTTTTTCATTTGACTATAGCGATGCTATTCCAAAATTTAAGAAAACATTTGATTTTATTATGTTATCAATCCACTTAACGAATTTAAAACACCTAATTCAAGTTAAAACAAAAACTATATTTCTGTTATATTTTAATGATTCTATTGGATAAAGTAAGCTTTGCTTAGTACCTTTGCAACCAACTTTTAATTAAGAAAAGACTTCGTAAAAAAAACAAAAAAGAGGCCTGTTACAATTATACTTATCAACTTACAAAAGTTAATTAAGTTTTTACTAGCCTAAGTCTAGACTTAAAAGCAAATTCCGCAATGTGGATTAAAGAACAGTAAATGAAAAAAACAGTTGTATTAGGAGTTCTTTTTATTTTACCATTAGTAGCTTATTTATTTTTTGCTTCTGGGGTAAATCATTTTTCCAAACTCCCTGTTTTAGAACCTCAAATTGGTGATATTACTAAATTTGTTTCTCCTTCCGATAGTATTTCCTTTAAAAATCATATCACTATTCTTGGTTTTATGGGAAGTAACCTAGCCGTAACCAAAGGAAATATTTTTAATATAAATCAAAAAATATACAATTACTTTCATGGTTTTTCCGATTTCCAGATGCTCATGCTCATGCCAAATGGCACACAAAATGAAGTAGCTAAAACGATGGCAGAACTCGATGGATTGACAGATACACATAAATGGAAATTTATATATGCCGAACCTTCAAAAATTAGATCATTTTTTAAAACATTAAATTCACCTTACGCACTTGATGCATACTTACACAGCCCCCAAGTATTTATTATTGACAAAGAAGGAGGGTTACGCGGACGTGATGATGACGAAGAAGTTGGTAAATTATATGGTTACAATTCGGGATCGGTTTCTGAAATTAATGGAAAAATGAAAGATGATGTTAAAGTAATTTTGGCTGAATATCGCTTAGCGCTGAAGAAATATAACGATTCAAAAACTAAAATTTCGGAATAAAAATGAAGAAGTATTCATATGTAGGTATATCATTTATTATACTCCTTTTTGGAATTATTTTTGTTCCTCGAATTGTAAATCGTATTAAGGACACCAAAATTGTGAGCAACAGTCGCATGAGCGCCGACAATAAATTGACCAACGAAAAACTAGGTTATATTTTAATCAATGGACAAAAAAAGAAAATCCCTGCTTTTGCATTACAAAATCAGGATAGCTTATTAATTACACAGCATGATTATAAAGGCAAAGTTACCGTAGTAGATTTCTTTTTTGTGAACTGTCCTACAATATGCCCGAAAATGACCAGTAATTTGGTGCATTTACAACATACTTTTAAAGCAAATCCTAATTTTGCTATCGCATCCTTTACTATAAATCCAAAATACGATACTCCTACTAAGCTCAAAAAATATGCTGAAGCGCATAAAGTGACTAACCCATACTGGCATTTTTTAACGGGTGATAGAGACCAAATATATGGTTTAGCTAAAAATTCTTTCAATCTATTTGCGGAACAAAATCCAAATGTCCCTGGTGGTTTTGAACATTCAGGATATTTTGCGTTGGTAGATAAACAAGGTTTTATTCGTTCACGTTATGACGCTTACGGCAACCCAATTATTTATTATCGAGGAACTGTTAGTTTAGAAGAAAAAATAGCCGACAATGGCGAAGAAGAGCAAATAAGCATACTAACAAAAGATATTCAAAAATTACTAGAAGAATAATGAAACAGTCGAATATTGAAAAAAAGCAAAACCGTATTATTGCTGTCCTATCCATTGTAATTCCTCTGGCTGTAGCAGCTTTATTTACAGTACGCATTCCAGGTGTAGATCGTTTAGGTTTTTTACCTCCAATTTATGCTTCCACTAATGCTATTACTTCGGTATTATTAGTTTTTGCTGTTATTCAAATAAAAAAAGGAAATCGAATAATGCATGAAAAATTAATAAAAGCAGCAATGGTACTCTCCGTTCTTTTTCTACTGTTGTATGTTGTCTATCATGCTACGGCTGATGCTACAAAATTTGGCGATACTAATTATAATGGAATCGTTGATGCTGCCGAAAAATTAGCCATTGGTTCAAGGGCATATATTTACTATTTCTTATTACTCACTCACATACTTTTATCTATTATTGTAATCCCTTTTGTACTTGTCACTTACGTTCGTGCCTCAAATGGAAACTTTGAACAGCATAAAAAAATAGCGAAATACACCTTTCCGTTATGGTTATATGTAGCCGCTTCCGGTGTTGTTGTTTATTTAATGATTTCTCCCTATTATCCTGCATAATGAAAAAAACACACCTACATATTAGCTTTTTACTTCTTTTTCTTTTCGCGAAAATAAACACTTGGGCACAATGCGCTATGTGCAGAGCTGTTCTAGAAAGTGAAGAAGGAAAAAAACTAGCCGAAGGTGTTAATGATGGTATTACTTTTTTAATGGTTATTCCTTATATACTTGTTGCCATAGTTGGTTACCAAGTTTTTAAAAAGAATAAGTAACTATTTCCTACAATTACTTATTTATTTTTTGTGTCAAATAAATTGACACATCTCTCCTACACTTCAGTTATATAAATATATTTACCCGTGTACTACGTACACTATAAGGCTATACCTAATAGTACATCTCCCGACTATTAGTAAAAACTATAGTCATCATTAAATTTAAGAGAATTTTAAGATTTTAAGCCTATCTAAGTATTTGATTATTAATTTTTAATTCTTTTATTTGTAGTGTACTAGTTTAGTGGTACACCTGAGTGTTGAAATTATATAACCAACTTAAATAATGAACTCATGATTGAAATCAAAGATTTACACAAATCTTATCAAATGGGCAGCAATTCTTTGCATGTTCTCAAGGGAATTGATTTTAATGTCCAAAAAGGAGAATTGGTTTCAATTATGGGCTCCTCTGGTTCAGGAAAATCTACCTTATTAAATATCATCGGTATTTTGGATGAAGCTGATCAAGGTACCTACACCCTAGACAATACGCTTATTAAAAACCTAAATGAAAAAGTAGCCGCAGAATATCGAAATAAATTTCTAGGTTTTATTTTTCAGTCTTTTAACCTTATCAATTATAAGAATGCTATTGATAATGTTTCTCTTCCTCTTTATTACCAAGGTGTAGCTCGTAAAGAACGATCTGAAAAAGCCTTACATTATTTGGAAAAAGTTGGATTAGCCGATTGGGCAACGCACTTACCCAATGAACTTTCAGGTGGACAAAAACAACGTGTAGCCATTGCTCGCGCATTGGCTTCTGACCCAAAAGTATTATTAGCCGATGAACCGACTGGAGCCTTGGATACCAAAACCTCTTACGAAGTTATGGAACTCATCCAAAATATTAACGACGAAGGAAAAACAATACTTATTGTTACCCATGAGCCTGATATTGCTCAAATGACAAAACGAATTGTAGACCTTAAAGATGGTCTTATTATAAACGACACCTACATTGAACCCGTAATAGCGAATGCTCATGTTTGATATTGAACGCTGGGAGGAAATTTTTGAAGCTATATCTAAAAACAAGCTTCGTACTTTTTTGACAGGACTTTCTGTAGGTTCAGGGATTTTTATACTTATCATTCTTCTGGCCGTAGCCGATGGAATGAAAAATGGTACAAAAAAACAATTCGAGCGTGATATAGCTACAAAAATTAGCTTTTGGACGGCAAGTACCTCTAAAGAATATAAAGGATTTAATATAAATAGGTGGATTTCATTTAAAAATAACGATTACAACTACGTAACAGATCAATATAAAGATGAAATTGAATACAAAACTACCGATTTTAGAAATTGGGGTGCCCGAGCTATTTACAAAGACAAAAATGGCTCTTATCAATTTAGAGGAGTTATGCCAGATATGTTATTTGTTACTAATGCCACATTAAACGCTGGGCGTTTTATATCTGAAAGAGATATAAGTAACAATGCAAAAGTGGTAGCTATAGGAATAAGAGTCGCTAAAGATCTATTTACAGATTATACTAAAGCCGTAGGTGAGGATATAAAAATTAATAATATCAAATTTAAAGTCATAGGCGTATTTACAGATGCCGGTGGTGAACGTGCCAATAGTATGTTATATTCCCCATTACCTATTGTTGCTCAACTATATAATAGACCACGTGATGTAGGTAGTTTTGATTTTACATTACAACCCGAAGATGACTATAATTTAGCCCTACAAAAATCTGAAAAATTTGCAGAACAAGTTAAAACATACCTTCAAAAAAAACATCATGTACATCCAGATGATTTAAAAGCTATTCGCTTTTATAATGCTGTGGATGGAAATAAAGATTTATACATGTTAAACCTAGGTATGAAAGTATTTTTCTGGGGTATTGGTATTTTAACATTAATTGCTGGGATTGTAGGTGTAAGTAACATTATGCTAATCATTGTTAAAGAGCGTACAAAGGAAATTGGCATACGAAAAGCCTTAGGTGCTCAACCTAAATCAATTGTAAAAATGATTCTACATGAATCCATCTTTGTAACCTCAATTTCAGGTGGTATTGGATTAATATTTGCTTTGGCTTTGCTAGCCTTGGTAGGCCCAAAAATAGAAACCGATTTTATTTTAAATCCTAATGTAGAATTTGGCGTTGCCATTATTACCGTGCTACTTTTAATTATTGCTGGTGCAGTTGCTGGTTACATTCCTGCCCGCCATGCTTCCAAAATTAAACCCATAATAGCTTTACGTGATGAATAGTTTATTTAATAAAGATTTATGGAAAGAAATTTTACAATCCATCACTTCCAATGGATTTAGAACAATAATTACCTCTTTTGGTGTTTTTTGGGGTGTTTTTATACTCATACTATTACTTTGTGCATCCAATGGACTTAAAAACGGTATTGAAAACTCTTTTTCTGGGATTTCAACAAACTCCATTTTTATATGGGCTCAAGGGGTCTCTATGGAATATAAGGGATTACCAAAAAATAGAGAGTATAATTTTAAAATGCAAGATGCCCAAGCTATTAGAAACAATATAAAAGGTTTAAAAACAGTATCACCTCGTAATCAACTTGGTGGTTGGGGAGTTTCCAACACCATCACCCATAATTTAAATGAAGGTTCCTTTACTGTAATGGCCGATTTTCCAGAAATACTTGAGCAAAAGTCTTTAATAATGGAACAAGGGAGGTTCATTAATTATAATGATATCGAACATAATAAAAAAAATGTTGTTATCGGCTGGGCTATTATTGATGAACTATATGAAAAAGGTGAAGAAGTAATTGGAAGCTATATTAAAATTCAAGGAGTTAGCTTTAAAGTAGTCGGGGTATACAAAGATATATCCATGCAAGGCAAAAGACAGATTGAAGAACAAAAATACATTCATGTCCCCTTTTCCACCTTTACACAAGTATTTAATGAAGGAGATAAAGTCCGTTTTTTTCATATTACCGCTAACGATAATCAATCGATTTCAGAAATTAAAGAATCTATTTTTTCTTTGCTAAGAAAACGTCATTCTATTCACCCAAAAGATGATAGAGCCATCGGTAATTTTGACCTAAATAAGTTTTTTACCAAATTTGGAATGCTCTTTTTAACCTTAAAAATAGTGTCCTACTTTGTCGGTATCCTCATTCTATTTTCGGGAATTATTGGAATAAGTAATATTATGCTTATTGTAATAAAAGAACGTACCAATGAAATTGGTGTTCGCAGAGCCCTAGGTGCCACGCCCGGTAATATCCGGAAACAAATATTACTCGAATCATTATTCCTTACTATTATTTCGGGAATGACCGGAGTTTCATTAGCAGCATTAATATCCTATCTGATCAATTTGCAATTAGACAGTCAGGATCCTGCTACTTCAGAATCCTTACTTTATAACCCATCTGTTGATTTAGTTACAATAATTACGGTACTCATTATATTAGTAATAAGCGGCTTAATTGCAGGCTTCATACCTGCTCAAACAGCCATTAAAATAAAACCAATTGAAGCACTTAGAACTGAATAAATTACACTCATGAAAAAATCAAAAACTATACTCATTTTAGTCTCCATTGTACTATTTTTTGGACTGTCACTATTTTATTTCTGGAAACGTAACCAAAAACCTGCTGTTGTTTATAACACTAAAAAAGCTTCGGTACAAACCATTACTTTAAGTACTATTGCTACTGGAAGTGTTGTACCCGACGAAGAAGTATCTATTCGTCCTAATATTTCCGGAGTGATAAAAGATATCTATGTCGAAGCTGGTGATTTTGTAAAAACTGGTGATAAAATTGCGCGTATTAAGGTCATTCCTAGCATTAATAATTTACAAGCCTCTCGTAACGGTGTACAAAGTGCTAAAATCAATTTAGAAACTCAGAAAAAAATATTCAACCGTCAAAAAGAACTTTTTGATAAAGGAGTAATCTCTGCTAATGACTTTGATCAAAGTAAAAATGCTTTCGATCAAGCCAAACAAACTTATGATTCTGCCAATGAGAATTATCAAATTGTAAAAACAGGAACTGCACAAGGTTTTAATAACATTGCCCAAACCATAATTAAAGCCACTATAAGTGGCCAAATATTGGATGTTCCTGTGGAAGAAGGTGTCCAAGTAATACAAACCAATAATTTTAATGAAGGAACTGAAGTAGCCTCCATTGCCGATGTAAGTAAAATGATTTTTAAAGGAAAAATCGATGAAAGTGAAGTAGGTAAAATTAAAGAAGGTATGCCCATAAAAATTACTATAGGAGCTATGCCAGATCAAGAATTCGATGCCAAGCTTAACTACATTGCCCCAAAAGGCTTTATGGTAAACGGAGCTGTACAATTTGACATTGAAGCTAAACTAAGTATCTCGAAAGATGTACTAATTAGAGCTGGTTTAAGTGCCAATGCCTCAATTATATTAGATAAAGCTACTGATGTTTTAGCCATGAGTGAAGCGCTTTTGCAATATGATAAAGAAACTAAAAAACCCTATGTTGAAATTGAAACTGGCGAACAGCAATTTGAACGTAAAGATCTTACATTAGGAATAAGTGATGGAATTACCGTTGAAATTAAAAACGGAGTCACTAAAGATGATAAAATTAAAGAATGGAATGCCATTACTGTGCCCGAAGAAACCAAAAAGAATAAGTCCTAAACTATGAAAAAGTTATTTATAACCACATTTGCTATAGTTGCTTTTTATAGTTTAGGTCAAGCCCAAGAAAAAGCTAAAAAAACAGTCTGGAGCATACAAGATTGCATAGAATATGCCATTGAAAACAATTTACAAATCCAACAACAACAATTAGATTTACAGGATGCTGATATTAATGAAAAAGATGCTAAAAATACCTTTTTACCCGATCTAAATGGAAGTGCTGGAAACCAATGGAGTTTTGGTTTTAGTCGTGATGCTTCAGGGGTTTCTGCAGAAAGAAACACCAGAGGATCTAGCTATTCGTTAAGGTCAAACGTGCCTATTTATAACGGATTACAAAATTATAATAGAGTACAAAGAGCCAAACTTCAAAAAGTAGCCAGTCAATTCAATATTGAACGTTTAAAAGATGATATTCGAATAAATATAGCCAATAATTACCTTCAAATTTTGCTACAGCAAGAAAATTTAAATGTACTTAACGCTCAAAATAAGATTACATTAGAACAAATTAAGCGTACACAACAGCTTATTGATGCTGGTAATTTGCCTGAAGGTGATGTATTGCAATTAAAAGCTACTGCTGCAGAAAATTTACAAAATATTGCTACAAGTGAAAATAGTGTAGCCATTGCTAAATTAGGACTAAAACAATTACTACAACTTAACTTTGACAATCCATTTGAAATTTCACAAATAGAAATTGAGCTTGACGAACTGTCTATTTTGGATAAAGAAATAAAACAAATTGTAGGCACTGTATTGGAAAATAGAAACGAAATCAAATTTGCTGAACAAAATATAAAACTCGCAGAAAAAGATATAGATATTACTAAGGGAGCATTTTTACCCACACTTTCTGGCTTTGTAGAATACGGAAGTCAAGAAGTGGATATCGAAGGATTTCCTTCAAGACCTTTTTTTAATCAATTAAATGATAATAAATCTTTTAGTATTGGAGCTAGACTAAACATGCCTTTATTTAACCGCTTCCAAACAAAAAATGCAGTTTCTCGTAACAAAGTAAACGTATTACGTACTCAAAATCAATTAGAACAAACCAAGCAGCGTATTACCCAAAATGTATACCAAGCCTATTTGGATGCTAAAGCCAGTAACAAATCATATGAAGCAGCAAAAGTTGCTGTAACTGCTCAAGAGCGTGCTTTTGAATATGCTAAAAATCGATTTGAAGTAGGTATTAGTAATTCTCTTGATTTTACACAAGCACGTATTGCATATCAAAATAGTCAAACCCAATTACTAAGAGCTAAATACGATTTTCTGTTTAAAGTAAAGCTATTGGAATTGTACTATGAAAGTCCAATCAAATAAGTTCAATAAAATATAAATTTGATTTTATATAAACCAAAATGGTATCATTCTTGATCAAGGAATGATACCATTTTGGTTTATACTATTTTTCTAATCTCATGAACAAAATAAAATTATTGCTACTCATTTCAAGCTTACTGCTACTTATTAGCTGTGATCAATTTTACTGTGTTCAATACACTATTAATAATACTTCTAACAATGATATCATCGTTAAATTTTATGATAAAGAATATAACCTTGATAGCAACACGGTAACACTTAAAAGCAAGCAACAATTCATAATTTATGAAGATTTTGGTTCTGGCGAAACTTCCAATTCATTCTTAAAAAAAATTTCAAGCATTACTTTAGATTCCTTATCAATTAGGAATACAACTAATAAGCATTATCGACTAAACTCTAAACAAATTAATCTTTGGATTAAAAAAAAACAGACCAAAAATGATACCTGCGCTAGTCTTGAACTTATAGTAACAAATACGGATTTTAACTAATCAAATATCATTATCCCATTTCAATTATTAAAAATGTTCCGGAAAAATAGTATTTTCGAACTTCTAAATACCACAAAGAATGAAAAGTATCATACTACCTTTATTTATATGCATTAGTACTATAGCTACCGCTCAAAAAAAGAAAGATTTACTTGACGAAATAAACAAATTAAAGTCAAATTTAAGAGAAGAGAAAGCTCGTGCTGATAAAGCAGAAAGTAGCAATAAAAATATGCTTACAAAACTTGATTTTGCAAACAGTCAAGTGGATGAAGTGAAACATGAAAATGAAACATTACTAAAAACAATTAACAATTTTGCATCGGTTACCAAGCAAAAAACTGCGAATGTGGAATCTAGTCTTAAAACAATTAAAGAAAAAGATGCCCAACTAAAAGTAGTGAATGATGCCCTTACCGAAGCTGAAGAAACTCGATTAGCTCAATTACAAACTTTTAAAGGAAAACTAAATACGATAGGAAAAGTAGGCATTCAAAATAATCAATTGGTGCTAAGTATACCTAACACCGAACTTTTTTTAGCTGTTGATGGTGATGGAACCCTAAGTGAAAAAGGAAAAATGAGTTTGCAAAAAATTGCCGAAGTACTCAAAGCCAATACTCAATATTTTATCATTATTGAAGGGAATAGTAACGCTATTGAATTTAAAACAGAAAAAGCCCTTAATAATTGGGATTTAAGTGCTAGGCAAGCTGCTGCCATTGCTCATAGCTTACAAATAGATCATGAAATTGAACCTAAGCGTTTAAAAGTTACTAGTAACGGGGAACATGGCACAACTGGGGTGGAAACTGTAACTAAAATTATTATTGATGCCCAGTTTGATGATTTCTTTAGTTTAATAAAGGATCGTATGAAGAAGTAATTCTGAGATAGTTTGTAAATTTGCAGCTTATAAATTTCACATGAGTTACTTACTTTGTATTGAAACCAGTACTACTAATTGTTCTGTAGCGCTTTCGCTGAAGGGTAATATTGTTAGCTTTAAAGAGGATAATAGTAAAAATTATTCTCATGCCGAAAGCCTACATGTATTTATTGAAGCTCTTTTAGCAGAAGCTAAAGTAAGCTTACAACAAATTGATGCCATTGTAGTAAGTAAAGGGCCTGGATCATATACAGGCCTTAGAATTGGAGTTTCGGCAGCAAAAGGACTATGCTATGCCTTGGATATACCTCTTATATCCATAAATACGCTTGAAAGTTTAGCTCATCAAACAACTCACTCTACTACTCCATCATTTATTGTTCCCATGCTAGATGCTCGACGGATGGAAGTATACACCGCTACCTATAATAACCATTATGATTGCCTAGATACTACTCACGCAAAAATTTTAGATGAGACAAGTTATATGGTATTACTAGATAAACAAAAAACTATTTTTATTGGTAACGGGGTCACTAAATTTAAAGAGATTTGTACGCATAATAATGCTGTTATTATCGAGGATGCACTTCCTTCTGCCAAACAATTAGGAAAATTAGGTTATCAAAAATTTCAAAATAATGACTTTGATGATGTTGCTTACTTTGAGCCTTATTATTTAAAAGATTTTGTGGCAGGCAAACCCAAACAGAAAAAACAGTAAAAGAGTCAAATCAACTTAAAACTGATTAAAATACTCCAAACTAACCACATTATAGGAACCTCTACCTTCAAAATGATTAGCATCATCAGTTGATAGTGTGATATCCTTTTTATTGTTATTTGTATAATATTCTACTATATTTTGAGTGTTCAAAGGTAAAACTGCTTGATCATTTAAACCTTGGTAAAATAATATCGGCGTCACAGGAATCCAAGCATTGCCTACATAGGTATTCTCTTTTATCGCATTTTCAACTACGGTATCATTTGAAGACACAAAACCTAAAGCAAATTCGGGATTCAATAATTCCTTATAAGTCGCTGGTAAATTATCTAAAATTTGTTGCGTATTAAATGCTCCATCAAATAAGCCATTTTTAATAGCCTCTGCATATGGTTCGGCAAAAATAGCATTAGTAGGTCTTTTAAAAAAGAATGTATTATACGAATCAAAAATTAAGGGAACAAACTCATTTAAAGGAAGCTCATTAGTTATTACAAACTTTAACACCTGCGAAAAGGCATTTAAATCATAAGCTCCGGCACCACACGCGGCAGCTGTTATTTTAAACTCTTTACGCGCTTCAATTAATCGGGTTAAAGCTAAATTGGACAAGCCCCCTTCCGAATACCCCGATAAAAATAATTTTAAAGGTTTTTCAATATTTTCCTTTTCTAAAAATTCATAACCTGCCTGTATAAAATCATATGCAGATACCGCCAATTTATCGGGAATATTATAAGGATGCTTCTCCTCTTTTGAAAGTCCAAAACCTGCATAATCTGCTGCAAACACAATATAGCCATTCGCCGCTAAAAATGAGAAAAAATTAAAAGTCCCTGTTTCCGTATTGTTGTAATTTGTTGTTCGATCTGCTTCTAAAAAAACAGTTCCGGGCTGGTAACTAATTACTCCTTTTATAGCTATATCACTAGTTGGTAATAGTACAATACCAGAATTTATTATTTTCTCCCCAAATCCATTGAGCGTTTTATAAGCTACATCATATACATCAATATCCGAATCAACAAACCTTTCCACTTTGGTTAAACGTTCATTCGTAAATTTAAAATCAATAATCTCTTGACTTGTAAAACTTTTTCCAAAAGAGGAAGCTACCATAACTTTAGGTATTGGTTTATTGGGCACATCGAACACATAGGAGCATGATGCCATTAAAAATAGTATACTCGTTACTAAAATAGGGAAGCTAAACTTTTTAACTAATTCCATAGGATATAAATTTATTTTACACCAACTAACTGATTATTAGTTAATTTAATTATTTTTCACATCAATAAAAAGCTGAAAAAACAAAAAAAATGTCACTATTTTCGGACAAATATAGTTGTCATTCCCCTATATATTACTCCAATTTACAACTCAAAATTAAGGTTTCTCTTTCGTTATGTCCAGCAACAAAACCTTCTTGTAAAGGCTCCATTATCGCTGTAGATTCTATGCTATTAAAACCATTTGATCGTAATAATTCTATAATTTCATCATTTGATTTAATTGAAAAGCCATATTTGGTAACAGGGAATTTTTCTAAATTATGTTTTGGTCGAACAGCAATAATTAGTTCTCCTTCTTTTTTAAGCACTCGCTTCAATTCATATAAAACTTTTACATGATCTTCCCAAAAATAAAACGTATTGATAGTTATTATTTTATCAAATCTAGCGGTATCAAATGGCAAATCCTTAATATCAGCTTTTACAAAATTAACTTGACCTTGGGCTATAAAATCTTTATTTATTTCGGAAGCTAATTGCACCATATCACCAGAATAATCACAACCTACATAATTAATATGCTCCCCTACACAAACTATATTTTTAACAAAAAAACCATTCCCCATACCTATTTCAAGAATAGTTTCATTTGCTTGCGGATCTAAAACTGCTATAGCATGCAGGTTCATCGACTTGTTTCCTACATTCATTCTTTCGGCAACTTTTATACCATCTGCTCCTTCTGGCTTTCTTAATTGTGCCGCTATTTTTTTAAAATCGGGTGTTGTGATTTGATCTTCCAATGTTTCTTAATTTAGTAGTACTTAAAGCTACTAAAATAGTTCTAACTTACAAGCACCAGTCAATGAAAGTTGTTGATCTTGAGTATAACCTACAATCTGTAATTCATTAAGGGTATATTTAGAGTCTAAATCAAAATCAATCGTTCCGGATTTTATTTTTAAAGACGCTACTGTTTTTTTGTCTAAAACAATATATGCATCAGTAAGTACTTTATTTCTATTTTCTCCTCGTTTAACCGAAGTTACTTTTTCTTTAAGTACTAAAACAACACTTAAATTATCATCCAATCCACTTTCTACAGTATAATCAACACTAATTTTATTACTTCCTTTTACAGGGTTAAACAACCTAATTTTTGATGTGAACTTTTTGTTATTTAGTTTTTGTAATAGATTAGTTAATGATTTTACATCCGAACCTACAATATGCTGATCTCCATTAATAACCAATTGAGGTGTGTAAATCGAATTGCCACCAAATTTTTGCCCATACTTATATTGATATTGCGAATATGTTGCTTTGCTAAATGGATCCTTCCAACCCAAACGATCCCAATAATCAACGTGGTAGGCCAAAGTAATAATTTCACCTCCATGAGCACTTTCTGCTACTTTTTTTAATAATTGATCTGCTCTAGGACAACTGCTACAACCTTGTGAAGTAAACAGTTCTAAAACTATGTTAGCTTGTTGTGCACTTAATACTATTGAATTTAAAACTAAAAAAACGGCTATAGATATCTTTTTCATATATAAATAGACGTTATACCAGTTTACCCATTACAAGAACACCAAACTACCACTTATTTTTACTATAAAATGCATTCTAAACTTAAAAAAGGGGCTGTTACAACTAACATCCCCTTAATACAAATAAATAAATTACTCTATTATTAATCGTTTAACATAGCTTTTGCCTTCATGTTTTAGTAGCGTTATATACACACCTGCACTAATTTTATTCAAATGAATAGCTATTTCATTTTTACCAATTAAAGGAGTTGTTTTTATACTTTCAACTAACCTACCTTCTAAATCGTAAACCTCTAATGTAGGCTTAGTAAAATTTAAATGCGCGGATTTAATAGTAAAACTTCCATTAACAGTTGGATTAGGATAATAGGTTACAAACTCAGATTCTCCTTTTTCAATATCGCCGGCATCATTTACTCCCAATATAATATTACCTCTATAAATTCCTTTGGCCCATGCACTTCCCTTTAAAGCCAACCAAAATTCATTGGTATTTTCTGTATCGGGTTTAAGATCTGTGATTACGTTAGGTTGTCCTAAGTTATTTGCTATTTTTTCCCAAGTATTCCCTCCATCTAATGACAGGTATGCCCCCGGATTAAAAACAGTTACATTTTTCCTTTTCTTATCCTGTAAAGGCACATTTACTGTAATAATTTTAGGATCAATTGGTGAGGTTTCTGTCTGCCAAACATAAGGCATATCAAATATTTTTTTCCATGTAGTTCCTTCATCAGCACTTTTCCAAACACCTCCTTCATTTGGATCATTACTTTCAAATTGACCACATGAAATATAAATATCATTTACATTATTTTCATTTTTGTGTGTATCTACAAATACATTATTCACCGATTTTATAACGGAAGGGATGGTAACTTTGCTCCATACTTGACCACTATTATCCGAAAAATAAAGTCCTCCTTTAGTACCAGAGCTACTTATATTTAAAGCAGCATACATTTGCCATGGCTTACCTGGGTGAAATGTAATTCGTCTTACACTTGGCTTTTGGGGTAAGCCTTTGTTTGAAGCTACCCAAGTTGTACCACCATCAAAACTTCGTCGTATTCCTAAATCTGCATCCCGAGTCACTTTTCTAAAGGAAGCATTTACCTCTGCCACTGGATTTTCCATGACACAAAAATACATACGATCTGCATTATCAGGTCTAATCAACAAATTATATTGAAAAATATGCTTTTGAGACTCACTTGTACCCGTATAGTCACCTTCAAACGGAAATGCTACATTATTCCATGTTTTACCACCATCTGTAGATTTACGCAACTGTCCGCGATGTTTTTGTCTAAATTGCAAAGTAAAAATAGTATTCGGATCATTGGGATGTACTGCAACTGACGCTATTGAATGAGCTCCTCCGGGGTTATTCTGGCCTTCAATTTGCTCAACGGCAACTGTTAATTCATCTGCTTTAGCATAATCATCATGAGGAACTGTTTTCCACAAACCATGTTCACCAGAGCATAAAAGCTTTCTGCCTTTTACACCAGTTTCCAATAAAATAAATCGTCCTGGCAAATTACTATCACCTCGACCAATCCATTTATTACTTCCGGGTGAAGTTTCAATATCATCAATTTGTTCCCATGTTTTTCCATTATCCCTTGATCGGAATGTTTGTTGATCAATACTGGTAAATACTTCTCCTTTGGTATTAATTTCTAAAAATCTACATCCCGAAGATTCATTTCCGCTTTGCATCTCTCTTTCTAAATGTGCAAATTTTGTATTCACATCATTAGGACTATTTCTAGCAGTCCAATAATCATCATCCCTACTTCCTTTCCAATAAGTACCTGTTCGCACACACGGAAACCAATTTATACCTCCATCCTCTGTTTTCCATACATCACCAGGTCCAAAACTAAAATCATGTTTGGAATTAAATGATATATACAATTCTTTTGCATTTTTAGGATTAACCACTAATCGATTGTAAACTGATAGTATAGTTGTTTCAGGAAGTTTACTATATGTTTTTTGAGCTTCTCCTTTATTCATTCCCAACCAATAAGAAACCGCGCGGTAATACTTATCTACTGCAAAAAAATTATCCACACCATTAGGTTGATCTACTCCTCCACTATTTGCCGAAGTAAAACGTACTCCTAAATTACCTGTAACACTAGTCCAAGTAGCTCCAAAATCATTACTTTTAAATACACCACCTGTTGCTTTAATCGAATTCCCATTAGGTTCATATTGGGTTTGCTCTACTAAAAATAACGTTGTTTTTAATTTTTTGGGATTTGTATTATCCACATAATAATCCATATCCCTAGGTAAATTATGAGGCAGTCCTTTTCCTGAATCCGCTTCCCATGTAAGCCCTTTATCGGTACTTTTATACAATCCAAAATTTGTTGCGGCAATAATCCTATTTGAATTTGAAGGATCAACAATAATAACTCCTACAGATAAATCATCCTTATGAGCTGGATCAACAATAACCGGTTCCCATGAGGTTCCCTTATTGGTACTACGATAAATATGACCATAAGCTATAAAACGATCGATGTTACCTTGTGGATTAGCTTTGGTACGATGGTAGCCTTTAACATTCCAAAAATCACCTGCACCTATGTACCAATTATTATCATTAGAAGGGTCAACGACTAATTCAGAATGTCTTCCTTCAATAAGTTCTTCTATTTTGTCCCAACTTTTCCCTTTGTTTGTAGTCTTAAATAAAAAACCACGCACATTAGTAGCATAACCTAAATTGGGATTTTGATGTGAAAAAGTAATGGCTTGAACGCGTCTCATTCCTTGACTATCTCCATCTATCTCTTTAATAGTTTGCCAACTTTCACCATTATCAAAACTACCATAAGAGTTTGATAAATCTGGAGACATATAAAAACAAGTTGGGTCTGTAGGATGTATCCAAAACTCCTCACAATATCCTGAATTTCCTGGCCCAAATTGTCGCCATTCAAAATTAGAAGAAGAAAGTTGCTTTTTTGATTTTAAATTATCGAAATAATCTTGATCGAGCGTTTGCGCATATGAAGTACAGGCAAGTACTCCTACACACGCAAAGTGTAAAATTGATTTCATTGTATTTTGGTTTTTTGGTTTTGTCCCTACATAACATTTCAAAAAACTAATTAGTATCTACACATTGAACGAATTATACCACACAAGTAAATTTTAATAGAACGTATGTTTTTATTAAAAAATTAACATTATTACAATTATAAAAAAAATCTTACAAGGAGTGGTAGGGATAATTCTTTGAGATGCGTATTACATTAAATTATTTATTTTATGAAAACATCATCACTGCTAGAACATGCTCCAAAAAATAGTAGTATTAATGGCAGTAACTTAAAGTTGCGGTAGTTTATTATCATTGCCATAAATTAAAGTGCAAAAATATAAACAACTACAAACCAGAAACTTTTAAACAAAAAAGAGGCTATCTTTTCAGACAGCCTCTATGCTATTAAATATAAATTTCAATTAACCTCCAAAGTCATCAAAACGAACATTTTCTTTTGGCACACCAAAATCATCAGCCATTTTTTCAACAGCTTTATTCATTAATGGTGGTCCACAGAAATAGAATTCAATATCTTCTGGAGCATCGTGTTTTGATAAGTAGTTATCAATTACTACTTGGTGTACAAAACCTACAAAACCATCACCTTCACCATCTAAACCATCTTTAGTTTTCCAGTTATCTTCCTCCATTGGTTCTGATAATGCAATGTAAAACTTAAAGTTAGGAAAATCACGTTCCAAAGCTCTAAAGTGTTCTGTGTAGAACAATTCACGTTTTGAACGTCCACCGTACCAGTAGGATACTTTACGACCAGACTTTAATGTACGGAATAAGTGGTATAAGTGAGAACGCATTGGTGCCATACCGGCTCCTCCACCTACATAAATCATTTCGGCTTCACTGTGATTAATAAAGAATTCACCGTAAGGACCAGAAATGACACACTTATCACCTTTTTTCAATGAGAATACGTATGATGAAGCTACCCCTGGATTCACATCTGCCCAACCACCTTTCACTCTATCAAAAGGAGGAGTTGCAATACGAACGTTCAACATAATTTCACGTCCTTCTGCTGGGTAAGAAGCCATTGAGTAGGCACGCTCAACCATTTCTGGATTAGTCATTTTTAAATCCCAAAGTTTGAATTTATCCCACTCTAATTGGAATTTATCAGGCGTCTCATGTTCTTCAGGGTGTGCTGTAATATCGATATCTTTAAAATCAACAGTACATTTTGGTACTTCGATTTGAATATACCCTCCTGCTTCATAATCCATATCTTCAGGAATCTCAACTACAAATTCCTTAATAAATGAAGCTACGTTATAGTTACGTACCACAGTAGCCTCCCACTTTTTAATTCCAAAAATTTCTTCTGGAACTTTGATTACCATATCAGATTTTACTTTAACCTGACATCCTAAACGCCATCCTGCTGCGGCTTCTTTACGTGTAAAGTGAGGCTCCTCAGTAGGTAGTAAATCTCCACCACCTTCTAATACCTGACATTTACATTGTACACATGTACCACCACCACCACAAGCAGATGGTAAAAATATTTTATTGTTTCCTAAAGTACTTAACAATGAATTCCCTGAAGATACTTCGATCTCATCTCCTCCATTGATTTTAAGTTTCACTGGCCCCGAAGGCGAAAGCTTTTCTTTTGCAAATAAAAGGATACCAACTAAAATCAACGTAAGTAGTAAAAAGGCTACCACCGTTGCAATAATTGTTCCTCCTGTACTAGCTGCTAATATCATGTTATTGCTTATTTGTTGTATTTAACACCATTTCCTTAGATTCATCTAAAAGCTCTTCCGCTTCTGCTTGAACCTCTTCTTTTACTGGCTTTTTATTTCCTTCATCACCAGTTAACATTCCTCCAAAACTCATAAAGCCAATAGCCATAAGTCCTGTTAAAATAAATGTAATTCCTAAACCTCTTAATGGCGCAGGCACATTTGAATATCTGATTTTTTCGCGAATAGCTGCAATAGCTAAAATTGCTAAAAACCAACCAATTCCTGAACTAACTCCATAATTTAAGGCCATTCCTAAAGTAGGAATTTCACGAGATTGCATAAATAATGAACCTCCTAAAATAGCACAGTTTACAGCAATTAAAGGTAAAAAGATACCTAATGAATTGTATAATGATGGTGAAAATTTTTCTACTACTATTTCTACTAATTGTACCATAGTTGCAATGGTAGCAATGAATAAAATAAAGGACAAGAAACTCAAATCATAACTAGCATACTCTGCTCCTAACCATGATAATGCTCCTTCTTTTAACACATAAGTATCCAACAACCAGTTCACAGGTACAGTAATTGCCATTACAAAAATAACTGCTGCTCCCAAACCTACTGCTGTTGATACTTTTTTAGACACTGCAAGATATGAACACATCCCAAGGAAGGTTGCAAATACCATGTTATCTATAAATATAGACTTAAAAAATAATTCTAAATGTTCCATTATATCTTATACTTTTAAGTTCTTAACTTTCAATTAATGATTTATTTCTACTACGTTGGATCCAAATAATGATACCTACAGTAATCAAGGCCATTGGCGCTAATAACATAAAACCATTATTTTCATAACCAATTGCATACAATCCTGTTTTTCCGATTGGATCACCTAAAACTTTAAATCCTAATAAAGTACCAGAACCTAATAATTCACGGAAAAAACCTACTATGATCAATATTAAACCATAACCTGCAGCATTACCAATTCCATCAAGGAATGATTTCCAAGGACCGTTACCCAAAGCAAAAGCTTCGAAACGTCCCATGATAATACAGTTGGTAATGATTAATCCAACAAATACTGATAATTGTTTACTTAACTCATAAGCAAAAGCTTTAAGTACTAAATCCACAACAATCACTAAAGTTGCAACTACAACTAGTTGAACAATAATTCTAATTTTTGAAGGAATAATGTTACGCATTAATGAAATCACAACATTACCCATTGCTAATACAAACATTACTGCCAATGCCATTACAATTGACGCTTTTAATTGCGCTGTAATTGCTAAGGCTGAACAAATACCCAGTACTTGAATTGTAATTGGGTTATTATCAAACAGAGGATCTGTCATTAAACCTTTATTCTGCTTTGAGAACAACGGCTCTTTTGCTTTTACTTCTTTTTCTGCTACTTCAGCCATGACTAGTTTGGTTTTACAGTTTCAAAATAAGGAATGTATAACTTTAAGTCTGATTTAATCATTGCCGTAACACCATCACCTGTAATGGTAGCACCTGCAATTGCATCAACTTTGTTATCTCCTTTTCTTTGGTTAGTTGGATCATTATTTCCTTTAGCTACAGTAATACCTTTGTATTCTGCTCCACTATAAATACTTTCTCCTTTAAAATCTTCATAAAAGAATGCTTCTTTAATGTTAGCTCCTAAACCTGGTGTTTCTCCTTTGTGATCAAAGAAAGCTCCTTTTACCGTTTTTAGATCTCCTTCTAAAGCTACGTAACCCCATATGGCATCCCAAAGTCCTTTTCCATATAAAGGCACTACATATGATTTTTTTCCATCAACTGTTCCTATATACAATGGTAACTTACGAACATAACCTGCTTCTTTTGCTTTCTGTCCTTCTTTTTTAACATCAATATCAAAAGCATCACTTGATTTTGTTGCCTTTGATCCTTCAATGATATATTGGTTTTCACCTATATATTGAGAAAAAATTTTATCTGCCTCATTAGCATCTACTGGAGAGTTTGCATCTTCGGCATTTTTTGTTAATGTTGCTTTGGTGATTCCCATAGCAAACAAAATATTTTGTTTTTTCTCTTTCTTCTTATTCTCCTTAATGTTTGCATTTAATGATCCGAAAAGACCTGCTAACACGGTTCCTACTACTACTACCATTCCGACAGCAAATAGTAAGGTATATGAATTTTTTTCAGTATTTACTGCCATCGTTATGCTGTTTTAACTTTTAAACGTTTTAATCTCTTGTTTATGTTACCTTGAACTACATAATGATCAATAGTTGGTGCAAAAACATTCATTAATAAGATCGCTAACATAATTCCTTCTGGATATGCTGGATTAAATACACGGATCATTACTGCGAAAAATCCGATTAAGAATCCATACCAAACCTTCCCTTTATTTGTTTGTGCTCCAGATACGGGATCTGTTGCCATAAATGTAATACCAAAAGCAAAACCTCCTATTAATAAATGATTCCAAAATGGCAGGTTCATTAAGTCATAAAACTTACTCCCTTCGGTAATCCATCCTTGAGCAATAACTCCATTAAAGATTAATCCCATAGCTAAAGCTCCAACAATCCCACTAGCTATAATTCTCCAACTTGCAATTTTCGAAAAAATCAAAATCAGAGCTCCTAAAGCAATTAACAAGGTAGACGTTTCTCCTACCGAACCTGGAATAAAACCAAAAAATGCTTCGTCCATTCCATAGGTTAAATCTTTCTTCTGCGCAAGCATACCTAACATAGTCTCACCAGAAATAGCATCGGGTGTACCTACTCTATTAACAGCATCGTGTACCCAAACTTTATCACCACTCATCCAAGTTGGGTAAGCAAAGAATAAAAATGCTCTAATTGTTAAGGCCGGGTTTAATACATTCATTCCCGTTCCTCCAAATACTTCCTTTCCGATAACAACACCAAAAGCTACTGCTATTGATAACATCCATAATGGTGTATCAATAGGTACAATTAAAGGCACTAACATTCCTGTTACCAAATATCCTTCTTCAACTTCGTGTTTTTTGATTACAGCAAATAAAAACTCAATTGCCAAACCAACTACATAAGACACAATTACTAAAGGAAGTACTTTTTTTGCTCCTATTAACAAGTTATCTAAAGTGAAAAAATACTTTAAATGATCAAAGAATGATACAAACTCAGGTGTCCCACCAGCGATAGCTGAATAATGTTGGTAACCTGCATTAAACATTCCCCAAATTAAACAAGGAACCATGGCTAAAATCACCATATTCATTGTTCTTTTTAAATCATCGGCACCACGCACATGTGCTCCCGCATGCGTAGTCTCATTAGGCAAGTACAAAAACGTATGGATTGCGTTAAACGCAGGCGCCATTTTAGTGCCTTTGTACTGCTCTTTTAAATTATGTAATTTATTTTTTAAGCTCATCTTTCCGTCTTTTAACCAATTTCTTTATACATAAGATCCAAACCTTTACGTACTATCTCTTGGTGGTTTTGTTTAGAAACACACACAAATTCAGTTAACGCAAAATCCTCAGGTGCTATTTCATAAGCGCCTAATTTCTCCATTTCATCTAAGTCATTGTAGCTAAATGCTTTTAATAACTGTAATGGATAAATATCTAAAGGAAACACTTCTTCATAGTTACCTGTAACTACAAAAGCTCTGTGCTCACCATTAGTATTTGTATTTAAATCGTATTTTTTCTTTGGAAATAACCAAGAAAAAGTCAAGGCTCTAGAATAACTAATTTTGTTAAAAATTGGTTTATTCCATCCGAAAAATTCATAATCATTTCCTTCTGGAATTACAGTAAACGTATCAACGGTTGATGCTAAATGTCCATCAGGTGCAACAGTTATACCTGTTAATACATTACCATTAATCATACGCACATTATCACCATTAATACCTGCATCATAAGCAAAAGTTGATACCTCAGCACCAATTTTAGTCTCGTAATACTTAGGTGATTTTACAGATGAACCTGCAACCGCAATTTTACGTGTTGCATTATACTTCCCTGTAAGCAATAACTCTCCAATAATCACCAAATCTTGAGCAGAAACTACCCAAACAATTTCTCCCTTATTAATAGGATCAACCTTAGCGATTTGTGTACTCACATTTCCTATAGGGTGCGGCCCACTTAATGTATGCACCTCAGCATTACCCACTTTTGCAAGTGGTGATGCTTGGTTATTTACCGAAACATGTACTTTACCTGAAGTTAATTTAGATAAAGCTGTAATGGCTGCATCCAATTCATTTTCTTTTCCAGCTAAAACATAATCCAAATCCGCAGCCAAAGGTGCACTATTGTGTCCCGATACAAAAATAGCCTTAGGAGCTACTTCTGGATTTGCTATAATGTCATACGGGCGTTGCTTAATAAACGGCCAACATCCAGCTTGTAATAAGTGTGATTTTACTTGATCACCACTCATTGAGGCTACATTTTTAGCTCCAAAATCCTCATATTGTTGTTCCTTATCCGCAAGTACTTTAAAAGAAAGGATTTTTCTTTTAGCACCACGCACAATTTCAACAACCTCACCACTCACTGGCGAATTGAAAAGGATTTGATCGTTAGATTTGGAATAGAAAAGCGGAGAACCTGCTTTTACTTCTGTACCAACCTTAGCGATAATTTTAGGGATTACTCCATGAAAATCGTCTGGGTTGATGGCATAGGTATTACTTTTTATTGCCTGAGCCAATTGCTTTTCAGCAGCTCCTTGCAAACTAATATCTAAGCCTTTCTTAATACGAATGTCTTTTGACATATTTGTAGTCTGTATATTTAACTTAAAAACCGCACAAATTTAGTGATAATTTCAGGCTCTGTAAAACAACTATACCTACTTATTATTATTTAAAACAACTCTAAATAAAGTACTTTCCTATAACTAATTCAATATACTAGCGTTTCAAAAGGGATTTACCTAAATTTAGCTTTCATTTAGGCACTAAATTTGATAACATTAAACAAGTCAAAATTCTACTATGTATTCTAAGTCTTTGTCATTTTTATTTACACTACTTTCTTTTTTTTATATGCTTTCGCAAGAAGCAACTGAAGTAGCTCCACCAGAATATATTAAAACAATTCAATTTGTTCAAAATGGCGAAAACAAAAATGGCACACCTCTAATTGAGCTTGGTACTCGTTTTGAAATCAACTTTGATGACATTATTGGAGACGAAGCCTTTTACTATTACAAGATCAGCTATTACAATTTTGATTGGACACCAACCATTCTTTCAAAAAATGAATATCTAGATGGAATTGACAACATACTTTTACAGGATACCGAAAATTCCTTAAACAGCCTTCAAATATACACACATTACAAAATGCAAATACCTAACAGTAGCACTCGTGCTCTTAAAAAAAGTGGTAATTACATTTTTGAACTTTATAACGACAATGAAGAATTGGTTTTTTCAAAAAAATTCATAGTCTACCAAAAAGGAGCCACTATACAAGCTAATGTAAAACGATCTAGAGATTTTAATTTTTTAAACAAAAAACAAGTAGTACAATTTAGCATTAACTCCAATGAACTTATTGTTAACCCTAAAAAGAATTTAAAAACACTTATTTTACAAAATAACAATTTAAAAACTGCCATTACCAATTTAAAATCACAATATACTATTGGTAATAAATTCATTTACAGATACGACAAGGAAACTAGCTTTTGGGGCGGGAATGAATATTGGAATTTTGATAATAAAGATGTGAGAAATGCCACAGTAAACATTAGTCATATTGAATTAAAAGACATCTATCATAATTACTTGTATGCACACTCCAACAGATCAAATCAAGTGTATACTTTTTTCCCGGATGTAAACGGAAATTTTGTTGTCCGCAATATTGATGCACAAAATAGTGATATTGAAGCCGAATATGTATGGCTTCATTTTAAATTAAAAACAGCCAACGTAGGCAACAAAGAAATTCATCTTTATGGAAATTTCAACAACTTTACTACCGATCAAAGTACGCTACTAACTTACAATAAAGAAGAGCGTGCTTATATTGGAAAACGCTTATTTAAACAAGGTTTTTACAACTTTAAATACGTTACAAAAGACAAAAATGGAATTATAGACGAAAATGCGATTTGCGGCAATTTTGACAAAACAGAAAATGAATATATAATCATTGCTTACTACCGCGCTCCGAATAGCAGAAACGATAGTATTATAGGAATTGGAAGCACGAATTCCGCTAATATTACCAATTAATAGCCTTGTACCCTTTTTCACACTTATAGATTTACTAAAAACACTGGTTGTTTTTACAAAATTCACTATATTGTATGCTCAAATTAATAGTGTTAGGTAATTTGGGTTATGGTACAACAAGTTACAAGTGGGATAAAAATATCTGTCGAAACTAATTTCGAAGGGACGTTCTATAAGAACTATAAAATTCACTTTGCCTTTGGTTATCGTGTTACCATTGAAAACCAAAGTAAAGATTCCGTTCAACTTACATCTCGATTTTGGAAAATTAAAGATGCCTTAAACAACACTGAAATTGTAGAAGGCGAAGGAGTTGTTGGTAAAAAACCCGTACTAAGACCCGGAGAATCTCACACCTATTCAAGCGGATGCCTTTTATCATCTCCCTTTGGTTCGATGGATGGCTATTACAACATGATCAACTTTACTTCTACCAAAAAGTTTAAGGTTATTATACCTTCTTTTAAGCTGAGCGCTCCTTTTGCTATTAATTAAATAGTACATTAAAAAATCTACTTAAAACTAACATTCGTTTTACTACAAGCAACTTTGTTATTTTCTTAATCAAGAATTAGCATTTTCAAGCCTTCATTTTAATTAATTCTTTATCAAAAAAATCATAAATTATACTTTTCTAAAAAATTAACAAATAACCCCACACAATTTCATTTATGTAGTTGATTTGAGTAATTTTAATGAAACTCAATTTTACAACAACACAATGAATTCACTCAAATTAATTTTACTCGCCACATTAGCAGTAGTGCCTTTCAAGAAAAGTATTAAAGCACAAACATTAAAAAAAGGAAACATTACCGTGAATTACCCCAACACAAAAAAAGTAGATAGCATAGACACCTATTTTGACACCAAAGTTAAAGATCCTTATCGCTGGCTTGAAGATGATAGAAGCGCAGAAACCGAAAAATGGGTGAATACACAAAATAAAACCACCTTTAGTTATTTAGAAAAAATTCCCTACAGAGAAACACTTCGCAAACGCCTTGAAAAATTATGGAATTACGAAAAAATAACTGCCCCATTTAAAGAAGGAAAATATACTTATTATTACAAAAATAATGGACTCCAAAATCAATATGTGCTTTATCAAAAAAAAGATCAAAATAGTGATGAAGTTTTTTTAGATCCAAATACTTTTACTAAAGACGGTACCACATCCCTATCATCTATCAATTTTTCAAAAGATGGAAGTCTAGCTGCTTATGCCATATCAGAAGGCGGAAGCGATTGGCGAAAAGTAATTACTATTGACACCGAATCAAAAAAAATCATTGAAGATACGCTAGTCGATATTAAATTTAGCGGTATTTCCTGGAAAGGAAATGAAGGCTTTTATTACTCAAGTTATGACAAACCTGACGGCAGCGAATTATCTGCAAAAACGGATCAGCACAAATTATACTACCACAAATTAGGAACTCCTCAAACGTCTGATGTCGTAATTTACGGTGGAAATGATATTGAAAAGCATCGTTATGTTGGGGGATACTTAACCGAAGACGAAAAGTTTTTAGTAATCACTGCTGCTAAATCCACTTCGGGAAATAAGTTATTTATCAAAGACCTTACTACCCCTAATAGTAAATTAGTTTGTATTATCGATAATTTTGATTCCGACAGCTATGTAATAGATAATAAAGACACAAAACTATACATTAGCACCAACAAAAATGCACCAAATAAAAAAATTGTTACGGTAGATGCTTCAAATCCTTTGCCAGAAAATTGGAAAGATCTTATTCCCGAAACAGAAAACGTCCTTTCTGCAAATATTGGAGGTGGTTATTTTTTCACAGAATACACCGTAGATGCTATTTCCAAAGTATATCAATATGATTATAACGGCAAATTAATACGTGAAATTAAACTCCCCGGTATAGGAAGCGCTAGTGGATTTAGCGCCAAAAATACAGATAAAGAATTGTATTTCAACTTCACTAATTACAACACTCCATGGTGTACTTACAAATACAATATTGAAACTGGAAAGTATAACGAATATTGGAAACCTAAAATTGATTTTGATTCTGAAAAATATGAATCCAAACAAGTTTTTTACACCTCTAAGGACGGGACTAAAATCCCAATGATTATTACACACAAAAAGGGAATCAAACTTGATGGCAAAAACCCAACAATCCTATACGGTTATGGAGGCTTTAATATTAGCCTCACCCCAAGTTTTAGCACGCCCAATTCGGTTTGGCTAGAACAAGGAGGTATTTATGCTGTTGCCAATTTACGTGGCGGTGGTGAATATGGTAAAAAATGGCATGTAGCTGGAACTAAATTAAAAAAACAAAATGTATTTGACGATTTTGCAGCTGCTGCTCATTTTTTAACATCAGAAAAATACACTTCTTCCGATTATTTAGCTATACGAGGAGGAAGCAATGGAGGCCTTTTAGTTGGTGCCACATTGACTCAGCAACCCAATTTAGCTAAAGTTGCCATTTGTCAAGTAGGAGTTTTAGACATGCTACGCTACCATACTTTTACAGCTGGTGCCGGTTGGGCCTATGATTATGGAACTGCCGAAGAGAGTAAAGAAATGTTTGAATACCTAAAAAAATACTCTCCCTTACACAATGTTAAACAAGGAATTGAATACCCTGCCACATTAGTGACTACAGGTGATCATGATGATCGCGTGGTACCTGCACATAGTTTTAAATTTGCTGCTACATTACAAGAATATCAAACAGGTATTAATCCAGCCTTAATTCGTATTGAAACTAATGCAGGACACGGAGCAGGAACTCCAATAAGTAAAACTATAGAACAATATGCAGATATATTTGCTTTTAGTCTGTTTAATATGGGAATTAAAACAATTCAAAAGCTTTAAAAAATAGAACGCGAGTTATAGACATCAATCTATAACTCGCTCTAATATATTTCATATCACATCAAACCTGTAAGTTATGCCCGCCTGCATTATGTGACAATAACTACAATTGGAATCATAAACAAACTCATAATTTTCATTGATATCAAAGCCTGATTTATTTACAATAAATTCTCCTTCAAAATCTTTACAAAAATTAGGGGTGTATCTTTTTATTACATACCTATCCTCTAGTTCTGTAGCTTCAATTTCAAAATAAGCGCTAGCCCCTATACCTGATAATAATTGGGCTTTCCCCTTTGTCTTTTTAAGGCTTTTACTTGCAAGCTTTGGAATCCTAGGATCAAAATAATTTGTTAAATTTTCCTTCAACATATAACCATCGTACTCCCCTACTTTCCCATGTAACACTTTATATATTTTACCTCCATTAGCTCCATATTTTACATTACCTAATGGACTTGGAGTAAACGAACTATTACGTTTTAAAACTTTTATTATTTTTTTATCTGTTGAAGAATTTATCAATGTATCCGCCACTAAACGTGAGCAATTACTACCTACATTACCAAAAGTTAAATAAGGAACACTTCCTTGGTCCTGTAAACTATTTAAAAAGTTAATCGCCTTACTATAATCAATATCATGACAGACTGAAGCTACCAAACGCCCACTTCCATGTGTTTTTTCTGGATGCGCATCTAACCACAATAAAATAGCTTCAATATTTTCAACATGACCTGAACTTGATATTTCTGCCTTAAAAGGTACTTTCAATTCCACATCTGTTTTGGCACTTCGCACTCTACCTTTTCCCAAAGGAGTAATGTAACGACCAAAATCAAAATACTGAATAGCACCTGTTGCATTTTCAATTAACAATAAAATAGCGTGCCCAGCTTTAATATACTTTTTCCTTCCCAGTCCTACTAATGGAAAAAAATAGTTCAACACCTTTTCTTCTGAGTAACGAACAAAAGTATCAGGAAAAGCAATGGGGATAATTTTACCTGTATTCAAGGATTTTAGATATTTACTGTTTCAAAGGATTTTTGAAACACCTTATTAATCACTAAATCTTCATATCGCATTTGCAAATCCCGATCACCAGCGCATACCTGAGTAATACTACGAGTTTGTAGATCACCTCGTTTTATTTGCAAATCGTAATATTCATTTCCTATTCCTCCATTTTTATGAAAATGAATCAAGGAATCTTTATCTATACTATTATTTAACTTAAAATCGGCCAACCAATCTTTACGCATTTGTTTCATTTCATCGGTATACAAAGTTGATGAGGACCATATATGCATATGAGATGTCGCCAATTTTCTGATATGTTTCTTAGAGCCATCCCAAACCAACTCATAAAATTTTAATTCAGAATTCCAATCTACACCTACTAAAGTAAAAGGCTCCAAGCCTTCACAATTATAATTTTGCATAGCTTCCCATAAATTACCTTCCGTAAGGATATCAGTAACTACCACTCCACGACTATGTCTGTAATTATGGGCTTTTACATGATTTTTATAACCTCCGTTCAATAAACAAATCATTGTTTGTTCATCACTAGCAGCTATCCATGTCCCTCCAGCCACTTCATCTTTAGGGTATAGAAGTCTTTTCCCACCTTGCGCATAACTTGCTATAGGTAGTGTTTTACGACCTATGGCTTCGTCACGGTTGGAAGTTAATATGAAACTATTTTTATTTAAAGAAACTAAAGTAACTGTACACATATAAATTTATCAGTCATTGCAATCTATAACAACTTACAAAAAAATCCTAATTACTACCCCTTATATTTCATGGGTAGATGAACAACTTTTTTGGTTTCAAAAAAGTCTTCTTCAAAAAAATCGGCTAACAAATATTCTTTAACTGTTGAAAAAACACTCAACTCTTCGGTTAAATCGCCTCCTTTTAAATACAAGATACCATTTTTAAGTTCATGATTCGATTTCTTTTTCACATTACTACGTACCCATTTCACAAAATCTGGCATTTTAGTTACTGCTCTACTCACAATAAAATCAAACTGCGTATCAAAAGTTCCTGCTCGCTTCTGTTCTGCTTTAACATTTGTCAATTCTAAAGCTGTAGCTACTGCATTCACTACTTTTATTTTTTTTGCAATAACATCGCACAAATAAAAATTAGTCTCAGGAAAAAGAATCGCCAATGGAATTCCTGGAAAACCACCACCTGTACCTACATCCATTACATTAGCTCCTGGCAAAAATTTTTGCACCTTAGCAATACCCAACGAATGGAGTACATGTCTCTCATAGAGTAAATCTATATCCTTTCTGGAAACTACATTAATTTTAGCATTCCATTCGGCATACAATTCTTTTAATTTTGTAAACTGATCAATTTGTTCCTCTGTTAAATCTGGAAAATATTTTAATATAATTTGCATACAGGTCATAAATAAGTCACAAAAATAAGTTTTAGATTGCTATTTTTAGAAAATTGAGAGGAGTAAAAAATTTAAATACCTATTTTTGTTCATTGAATAGGAATTTTAGCTTTAATAAAACATTAACAAAACTGTTCCTAAAAAAAACCTCTATGAAAGGAGCTCAAATACGTTTTAGCCGAGTAAATTCTCCTGCTTTTTTTAAAACACTTAACCGCAGAGTAAACACTTACTTTAAAGAACAGAATATAAAAAAAACAGGAAATTGGAAGCTACACCTTAAAACTATGGTGATGTTCACCTTATTCACAGCACCCTATTTTTTAATCTTACTTAGTCCAATACCACAATGGCTTATGCTAATTTTGTGCGTAATAATGGGTATAGGTATGGCTGGAATAGGCATGAATGTAATGCATGACGGTAATCATGGTTCTTATTCATCAAAAAGATGGGTAAACAAACTCATGGGATCAAGCATGTATTTTTTAGCCGGAAATGTATACAATTGGCAAGTACAACACAATGTACTACACCATACCTATACTAATATACATGGACACGATGAGGATTTAGATGCAGGTCGTATTATTCGATTTAGCAGGCATTCTGATTGGAAATATTTTCACAAATTTCAACATATTTACTCCATATTCCTTTATGGGTTACTTACAGTTAATTGGGTAACTACTGTTGATTTTAAACAAACGGCTCGCTATTTAAAGCGTAAACTCTCTTATGAAAAATTACCAAATGCATTTAAACAATGGACTACGGTAATCGTTAGTAAAATTCTATACTTCAGCGTATGGATTGTTACACCTATGCTTGTATTGGATGTGGCTTGGTATAAAATATTACTTGGCTTTTTTGTAATGCATTATGTTGCAGGACTGATTTTGAGTACCGTTTTTCAATTAGCGCATATTATTGAAGAAACTGATACTCCATTACCTAGTGAAGAAGGAACCATGAAAAACACCTGGGCAATACATCAATTATTCACTACAACCAATTTTGGAACAAATAATAAATTTTTAAGTTGGTTTACAGGCGGTTTAAACCACCAAGTGGAGCATCATATTTTTCCAAATATTAGCCATGTACATTATCCTAAAATTTCAAAAATAATAAAAGAAACTGCTAAAGAATTTAACCTACCTTACTATGAATATAAGAGTATGGGAAGTGCTTTAGCTGCACATTTTAGACATTTAAAACACTTGGGCATGAACCCCAATTTAACTTCATAAAGCACATAATTTAAATAACAATGAGTAATCAATTATCCGAAAGAATTAATAGTTTAGCACCATCCGCAACACTTGAAATGGCTGCTAAGGCGCGTGAATTAAGAGCCGCTGGAAAAGACATTATTGGTCTTAGTTTAGGAGAACCTGACTTTAACACACCTGATTACATAAAAGATGCAGCCATTCAGGCTGTAAATGATGATTATAATTCCTATACTCCTGTAGATGGATATGGTGAACTAAAGGATGCTATAATCACCAAATTTAAACGAGATAACAACTTAAGTTATGAAGCTTCTCAAATTGTAGTTTCTACAGGTGCCAAACAAGCATTATACAATGTAGCTCAAGTATGCCTTAATAAAGGTGATGAAGTTATTTTACCTTGTCCTTACTGGGTTAGCTACAGTGATATTGTAAAATTAGCTGATGGTGTTCCTGTCGAAGTAGCCACCTCAATTGATAGTGACTTTAAAATGACGCCTGAACAACTTGAAGCTGCTATTACTCCAAAAACTAAAATGCTTTGGTATAGCTCTCCTTGTAACCCAAGTGGATCTATTTATAGTAAAGAGGAATTAAGAGCTTTAGCTGATGTATTAAAAAAGCATCCACAAATTGTAGTAGTAAGTGATGAAATTTACGAACACATCAACTACGGAGTTACTGCTCATGCATCCATGGCTGAGTTTGAAGACATGTATGATCGTACGGTTACTGTTAATGGAGTTGCAAAAGCTTTTGCAATGACAGGATGGAGAATTGGTTATATTGGAGCGCCTACTTATATAGCACGCGCTTGTAACAAATTACAAGGTCAAGTAACTAGTGGCGCCAACTGTATTGCTCAACGCGCCGTTATAACTGCTTTGGCTGAACCGGTTAGCCGTATTCAATACATGGTTGACAAATTTAAAGAGCGTAGAAAATTAATTTTAGGCTTATTAAACGACATTGAAGGATTTAAATGTAATGAGCCAGAAGGTGCTTTTTATGTATATCCGGATGTTACTGCCTTTTTTGGTAAAACTTTAGGCGGTAAAAAGATCAACAATGCTTCAGAATTTGCTATCTATTTACTTGAGGCTGCAAATGTAGCTACAGTTACTGGAGATGCCTTTGGAAACGGAAACTGTATTCGTATTTCATATGCGGCAAGTGAAGCACAAATCATCGAAGCCATAAAACGCATTAAAGAAGCGGTTAGCTAAATTAAGCTTTTTATAAAAATTTTAAAAAACCATCCTTTTAAGGGTGGTTTTTTGTATCCGAGGCTTACATTATAACAATTCTTAGGAAACTTCAAACACAAACTTAATCAAAAAACAAATTTACCCGAAAACTTAAAATTCAACTTTATAATCACAAAATAAATCAATATTAATTATAAAAAGGACTAAAAAGTGCAAATAAAATGTTTTCGTTACAATTTGATAATCTAAAATTCTCTTTTTATTTACATTAAAAGAAGCAAGTACCTACATCTAACTAGTAAATTTGAGTAATTTTTTTTACTCAAAACTTTACTATGAAAAAAAATCAACTCTTATTATTCCTTTTATTAATTAAATCAATAAGCAGTTTTGCTCAGGGAGTAACACGATCCGCTGTTTCTGGAAAAATCATAGACGACAAAAGCACTCCCGTTTTAGGAGCACAAGTAGTTATGGTCGAAGTCAATTCTGGAACACTATATGGCGCATTAACTGATGAAGATGGTTATTATCGTATTTCCAATGTTAAACCAGGTGGACCTTATAAATTTTCGGTAATTTATGTTGGATATACAGATTATGTGGTTGAAAATATTTTCATTCAATTAGGAGAAACTAAAAACATTAATGGTACGTTAAATGAGGATGTAAGTCAACTAGATGAAGTGATTATTACAGCTTCTAAAAACAGTGTGTTTAGCTCCAAAAGAACGGGTGCAGAAACTTCAATTTCTCAAAGTGATATCAATAAAATACCACAGGCCTCACGTTCGGTTGCCGATTTTGTGCGTTTAACACCTCAAGCACAAATAACAGAAGGAGCAGATGGATTTTCTATCTCTTTGGGAGGTCAAAATAATAAATTAAACTCTATATATGTCGATGGAGCTGTGAGTAATGATGTGTTTGGATTAGCTGGATCCGGAACCAATGGCGGACAAACTGGAGTGAATCCTTTTTCTGTAGATGCTATTGAATCCTATCAAGTTCAAATAGCACCTTTTGATGTCCGTGTTTCTGGTTTTGCCGGTGGAGCTATAAGTGCCATTACCCGTTCTGGGTCTAACAACTGGGAAGGTTCCGTGTACAGTTTTATTAGAAATGAAGATTTATCTGGAAAAACACCTGTTCAATTGGCAGAAGATGGTCTGAGAGAAAAACTTGGAGATTTTTCTACCTTAACCAGCGGACTACGAATAGGAGGCCCCTTAATTAAAAATAAACTTTTCTTTTTTGCAAACTATGAAAGAGGCGAAAGTAATATACCCCAACCCTTCAATATTAGCAACTATAATGGAGACTCTACTAATGATGATATTAACCGCCTAAGAAATTTTATTTCTAATCAATTCAACTATGATATCGGAAACTTTGAAACCCCAAGCACGCTTGAAAGTCATAATTTCACAGCAAAAATAGATGCCAATATTAATAAAAACAATACATTTTCATTCAAGTATAACCTCATTTCTGCTGATAATTTAGAAGGAAGAAGCTCTTCTAGAAATCAACTAGGTTTTGGTAATGGATCCGAATTATTTAAGTCGACAACTAATACACTTAGTGCGGAATTAAACTCTTCCTTTGGTAATAAATTTGCTAACAGTCTTATTTTAGGCTATACTAACGTTAGAGACGACAGAGACCCTAGTGGCCCTGATTTCCCTTCTGTTCGAATAAGAGATGGACTAGATGGTAGTATTGATGGTATTAGCTTTGGTGCAGAACCTTTTTCAACAGCTAATCTTTTAGATCAAGATGTTTTTACGTTAACTGATAACTTCGAAATATTTTTAGGAAAACATGCATTGACTATTGGTACGCATCATGAGTTTTATAAAGTAAAAAACTTATTTTTTGCCTTTAACTACGGAAACTACACTTACAATACAACAGATGACTTTATTAATCAAGTAAAACCCAATTTTATCCGCTTCTTTTCACTTAATGACTTAACTGTTGGAGACGAATCTTCTGGTGCTGCTGAATTTAAAAATAGCCAACATGGGGCTTATATTCAAGATGAATATAGAATAACTGACAATTTTAGAATAACCGGAGGAGTACGAATTGATGTTCCTGTATGGGAAAATGGTCCTGTAAACAGTAATTTTAATGAAGATAGATTAAGACCTGACCTACCACTTAATGAAGATGGAACAATAGTTGTTGAGTTATCTGCTGCGAACGAGCTAGAAGCAAATGGAAAAAACCTTAGAGGAGCTAGAGAAGGTAAAAAAATAAAATCGCAAATACACTTTTCTCCTCGTTTTGGTTTTAACTGGGATGTTTTTGGTAACAGAACTACTCAAATTAGAGGAGGTGCTGGTATTTTTACTTCTAGAATCCCTTTGGTATGGCCTGCAGCAAGTTATAACAATAATGGAGTAACTCAAGGGGGGACTTTCTTTTTACCTGACGGAGAAAACTTTAATCCAAATATTAATGAGCAATTTATCCCCGACGATATCAAAGAAAAAATTGAAAAAGGTGAACAAGTATTTAATGGAAATATAGACTTATTTGCTCCCGATTTAAAACTACCTCAAGTTGCCAAATACAACATTGCTATTGACCAAAAAATTCCTGTATTGGGTGGCCTAATTTTAAGCACCGATTTTATTTACAACAATACCATTAATGGCATTCGATATGAAAATGTTAATATTACAGGTCAACCAGATGAAAATTCTCGAATTTTTAATGGTGGCGGCTTAGACAGAAGACCTCTTTTTAGCCGAGATAGAGTTGTTGGTCAATACGGAGATATTATTTTAGGAAGCAATACTAGCCAAGGAGAATCCTGGAATGTCTCTGTAACTATTCAAAAGCCTTTTCAAAATGGTTTTGCAGGACAATTAGGCTATTCATATGGAGATTCAAAAAGTGTTTATGACGGAAACAGTTCTAGAAATATTTCCAACTGGGAAAAAAGCGTTACTGTCAATGGTAAAAACAACACTGCAGTAGGGCGATCTGAATTTGCGCAAGGCCATAGAGTTTTTGCTAATGTTTCCTACCAATTTGACTGGGCCAAAAGTTTCAAAACTACTATTAGCCTCTTTTATGATGCCACGCAAGGACAACCAACATCATATATTTACAGACAAGGTATTGATACTAATGGAAGAGATGTTACCTTATTGAATGATACTAGAGACGATGACAATGCGTTGTTATTTGTACCTGCATCAAGAGATCAAATCAATTTAGTGCCTTTCGAAAGAGATGGACGTATCGTGTCTGCTGATGAACAATATACCGATTTAGAAGCATTTATTAATGGTAATGATTACCTAAAAACACGTAAAGGAAAATTTGCTGAACGTAATGGCGATTTTGGTCCTTGGAGTCATGTTGTTGATCTTAGGATATTGCAAGATTTCAATTTAAAACTTGGGAACAAAAAACACACATTCCAATTTTCAGCCGATATCTTTAATTTCACTAATCTGTTGAACAAAAAATGGGGAGAAAAAAATAGATTTAACAGAAATACTACTTCGGTTATTACTGTTGCTAAAAATGAACTAATTCCAGTTGCAGACCCTACAAACCCTTCAAATCCACCAATAAGTATAAGCTCAATTCCAGAATTCAACTTTGATAAAACTAGAGTTAGTAATGATCGAATTGAAAGTGTTGATGATGACGGAATTCAATCATCACGCTGGCAAATGCAACTTGGTTTACGCTATATTTTTAAATAACAACAATTTATAATGATATTAAAAATCCATTTATGAAATTTCATAAATGGATTTTTTTAATTTTACTTTTATGAAAAACATACTTATACTACTAAGCCTATTTATTGGTATTCATAGTAGCTTTGCTCTTCCAAATTGGGGAAAAACTGGCCATCGAGTAGTTGGTGCTATTGCTGAAAAACACCTTTCGCGTAAAGCTTTAAAAAAAATCAACACATTACTTAACGGCACTTCATTAGCTTATGTATCCATACATGCAGATGAAATTAAAAGTGACCCTAAATACAATAATTTCTCGCCTTGGCACTATGTTAATTTTAAAGAAGGCGAAAAATATGGTGAAACGCCAGCACATCCTAAAGGAGATATCATCCAAGGAATTAAATCCTGTATTTTAAAAATTAGAGACACCAATTCTTCTACAGCGGACAAGCAATTCTATCTTAAATTTTTAGTGCATTTACTAGGTGATTTACACCAACCACTACATGTTGGTAACGCTGAAGATAAAGGAGGAAACACCATTAAAGTTGATTGGTTTAACACAGCTTCAAATTTACATCGTGTTTGGGATTCTAACATGATTGACAGCTATAAAATGAGTTATTCGGAATTATCAAATAATACAAAACATAAAACCACAACCGAAATAGCAAACATTAAATCAGGCTCACTGCTGGATTGGACGTACGAATCTAAAGCCTTAGCTACTAAAGTATATGCTTCGGCAAAAATGAACGACAATTTAAGTTACACATATATGTATCACCATTTTCCAATAGCAGAAAGTCAATTACAAAAGGCTGGTATACGCTTAGCACATGTTTTACAATTAGTTTTTTGTGGTAAAAACACTGAATTAGATACTTTTTTTAATGGAATTTAAAGGAATACTCTATAAGAGTATTCCAGCAATACATGCCGTCATCCAACTTGCTAAAGCACCACCTAACATGGCTTTCATCGCTAACTTAGCCACTTCCTTCTTTTTATTAGGTGCAATACCCGAAATACCTCCAATTTGAATCCCTATGGAAGCAAAATTAGCAAAACCGCACAACGCATAACTCGCAATTTGTGCAGTACGTTGTGATATTTCGTTATTTTTCAACATAACCCCCAAGTCTTTATAAGCTATAAGTTCTGTCAAAGCTATTTTTTCACCTAATAAGGTCCCAAAAGCCCCTGCCTCCGACCAAGGAATACCCATAATAAAAGCTAAAGGTTTAAAAAAGAATCCAAAAATTTCTGCCATTGATGTATTTACTAAACTTAATAAACCATCCACTAGGGCTACCATACCCACAATAGCGATTAACATTGCGGCAATATTGGCCGCTAATTTTAAACCATCAACAGCCCCATCTGCAATAGCTTCAATTACATTACTATCAGTATCACTGGCTACCATATCTACTTTCTCTTTACTTTCCGAATCTTCTGTTTCTGGAAACATAATTTTAGAAATAACAATTGCCGCAGGGGCACTCATTATTGATGCTGCCATTAAATGTCCCGCTATGCCTGGAATCGTATCAAGCATTTTAACATATATAGCCATTACTCCACCTGCAACTGTAGCAAATCCCCCTACCATAACTGTCATTAATTCCGACTTAGTCATGTTTTTAACATAAGGCTTTACCAATAAAGGCGCTTCGGTCTGCCCTACAAAAATACTCCCTACCACACTCAAAGTTTCACTGCCACTGGTTCCCAATAATTTTTGCATTAATTTAGAAAGTCCGTTAACAATAAACTGCATCACTTTTAAATGATACAAAAGACTCATTAATGCCGAAAAAAAGATAATTGTTGGTAATACCCGTACTGCAAAGTTGATAATTGGCGATTCCACCTGTCCACTAACAAATGAAGCAAAAAGGAAATCCCCTCCTTTATCTGCAAAAGCAAGTAGTTTTTTTATTACGGAATCAAAAAAATTAAAAAAAGGTAACCCAATCGGTGTTTTTAATATTAAAAGTGCAAACACCAGTTGGAGTACCGCTCCTTTTATTACTAATTTAAAATCTATTTTTTTTCTGTTATTGCTCACTAAAAAAGCTACTAATAACAATACCAACAAACCAATAATCCCTATAAATTTAAACATCATTTACTTTTGATTAACATCCACTAAATTTAAATTTTTTAAATTGTTTTTTGATTTGATCTACTAAAATTTATTTATGAATGCTATCGTTTTAAGGTTTCCCATTCTTATCCTATGTTATTTTACATTTACTAATTATATTTTGTCTCAAAATTTAGAAAATGAGAATAAATCCTATAAAAAAATCACTTTAAACCTAATTGGAGAACAAGTATTGGACGCAAATCTTGTCTTTGAAAACACCAAAGTAGGAGGCCTTTCGGGAATTGATTATACTAATGGAATTTGGCACCTGATATCCGATGATTCGCAAAAGCCTGTACGTTTTTATGAAATGAATTTAACTTTTAATGATACTTCTTTTACTGCTGTAGAAATTTTAAAAGTGAACAAATTATTAAACTCAAAGGGCATTGCTTTTGAACAAAAAACTATTGATGGAGAATCTATTCGATTTGACACTACTTTGAATAAATTTATATGGACTTCCGAAGGAGCATTATCACTAGGAATCCAACCTACGCTTTTCGAAACCGATCCAAAAACACTAGTTAGTTTTCCCATCAAAAAAATTTCAAAAGAACAGCAAGGTATCCCTAACGGAAGCTTGGAAGGTTTAAGCATAGGTTACCACACTAATGAATATTGGTTTTCCATGGAACTCCCTTTAAAAGAAGATGGGGAACCTGCTACGTTTACTATAAATAATTCACCCGTCCGATTAAGTTGCTTTGACAAAAAAACTAAAAAAATAAAAAAACAATATGCCTACATCCTAGATAAAGTTGCCCTAAAACCCAAAGCTGAAACCGATTTGGCTATTAATGGATTGGTCGAAATACTAGCTATTAGTCCTACTCAATTTTTAACTATGGAGCGCTCTTACACCAGCAATTATGGCACTAATGGAAACACAGTAAAAATATTTTTAAGTACGCTAACCAATGCAACCGATATTCGAAATATCAAATCATTAAAAAAATCCAACTTTACAGCTATTAAAAAAGAACTTATACTAAATCTAGATGCTATAAAAAATCAATTACCGAGTAAAAGAATTGATAATTTAGAAGGTATGTGCATAGGCCCCAAACTTTCTAACGGAAATAATAGTTTAGTTTTGGTTGCAGATAATAATTTTAACAAATTTGGTGAGCAACTAAATCAGTTTATTGTTTTTGAGCTAGTCCCTCCCTTTTAATTGTATTCTTCTAGTCACAAAAAAAATAGCCTATTAGCATACATTTCCAATAACTCAAAACCACAAACAATTCCATTAGTTATTGTGCAGCAATTTTATTTTTTATAAAATTACATCTGTAAATACACCGTGCATGTACATTATAGGAATTACAGGAGGAACTGCTAGTGGAAAAACTACTTTTGTAACAAAACTTTTAGCTCAATGCGATCCTCATAGGATAACTATGATTAGTCAAGATGATTATTATAAGCCTTTAACAGGACTTTCACTTCAAGAAAAAAACAACATCAACTTTGACCATCCCAACAGCATAGATTTTGATTTATTGGAAAAACACATACTTTCCTTAAAAAAAG
Organism: Aquimarina agarilytica ZC1; assembly: GCF_000255455.1. GTDB lineage: Bacteria > Bacteroidota > Bacteroidia > Flavobacteriales > Flavobacteriaceae > Aquimarina > Aquimarina agarilytica. The sequence continues at coordinate 122,219 of NZ_JH621251.1, forward strand.
GAGAACTAATTAATAAGCCTAACTATAGTTTTGAAACCCATGATAGACTTGAAAAAGTTACTACTATATCACCTAAACCTATTTTAATTTTAGAAGGCATCTTAGTATTATCCGTCCCCAAAATTAAAGCACTTTGCAATTACACTATTTTTGTAGATGCTTCTGAAAAAACTAGACAAGAAAGACGTTTAAAAAGAGACATTGCAGAAAGAGGACGTGATAAAGAAACTATCTTAGAGCAATTTAAAACTAACATCCACCCTATGCACAGAAAGTTTATTGAACCTCTTAAAAATGAGGTAAACTTAGTCATTGATGGGACTAAAAATTTTAATGAACCTATTAACAGTCTCGTTAACTTAATAGAGACAAAAATAGAGTAAGACTCATTTTTGTTACAATGATTCCCATTAATATCCGATAAATATTCTGAATCATTTTATTTCAGGAAACATGAACCAAGATTAAATTCATACTATACATTAAACAAAACGTTTTCCTTTTTAAAATTCCACTATAGCTCTTATCTAAAGGACTCAATATCAAGTATACTTCTATTTATAAAAAACTAATAATAATCTTTTATCACCCATAAAAAAAAGGCCTTCAAACTTATGTTTAAAGACCTTTTCAATATATATTTTAACTAATAAATTAGTTAAAGCATTACACTTTTTTAAAAGAATTAAGCTTCAGTAACTTCTAATTCTTCAGTTTTAGATTCTTTTTGTTTCAATCCAACTTTACTTACAGTATCATACATAATTGGTGTTGCAATAAACAATGATGAATACGTACCCACTACTACTCCGATGATTAATGAGAACATAAATCCTCTTAACGGCGCAGCAAAAATAAAGATCGCTACTAATACTAATAAGGTAGTTAACGATGTATTTAAGGTTCTACTCAATGTACTGCTCAATGCCGAATCTACAATACGTTGCAACTTCCAGTCTTGATGATCATTTAAAAACTCACGAATACGGTCAAAAACTACCACCGTATCATTCAGGGAGTACCCTATAACGGTTAGTATTGCTGCAATAAATGCTTGATCTATTTCCATATTAAATGGCATTACTTTATGCAATAATGAAAAGATACCTAATACAATTAAAACATCATGGAATACCGCCGCAACAGCTCCTAAACTAAACTGCCAACGTTGGAAACGTAATAAAATATACAAGAACACTACCAATAATGATCCTAATACGGCCCAGAATGCAGCCTTTTTAATATCATCCGCAATTGTAGGCCCAACTTTCATTGAGGACATTACTCCTTCTAATTTTTCGTCACTACCAGAAATAAATAGGTTATAATTCACATTACTTGACAAATAAGGTTTCAAGGCTTTAAATAGTTTCTCTCTTACCTCATTATCAACTGCAGTACCCGTTTCTTCAATTTTATATTTCGTAGTAATTTTTAATTGGTTCGCTGCTCCAAAAGTTTTTGCTTCGGCACTACCAAACTCTTTAACTAAGGCATCTCCAACTTGAGTTGCATTTACATCATTTGCAAAACGTACGGTATACGTTCTTCCGCCTACAAAATCAACTCCTTGATCTAAACCTTGAGTAAATAATGAGATTAAACCTGTTAATACTAAAGCTCCAGAAATCACATAGGCTAATTTACGCTTCTTTAAAAATTCGATATTAAAGTTACGGAACCAGTTTTTAGTAATTCCTGTTGAGAACGTTAAAGACTTTCCATTTTTACCATATCCATCGATAAATAATCGTGTAATAAAAATTGCAGTAAACAATGAAGTTAATATACCTATCAATAATGTAGTAGCAAAACCTTTAATTGGTCCAGTTCCAAATACTAATAAAATTAAACCTGTTAATCCAGTAGTAATATTCGCATCTAAAATAGATGATAATGCATTACTAAAACCATCTTTAATAGCATCAACTTGTGATTTACCTTTAGCTAATTCTTCGCGAATACGCTCAAAGATAAGTACGTTAGCATCCACCGACATACCAATGGTTAATACAATACCTGCAATTCCAGGAAGTGTTAATACAGCCTTAAGACCAGCTAGTACTCCAAAAATAAATAAGATGTTTACTACCAAAGCGATATCAGCAAAAATACCCGCTTTTCCGTAATAAAATACCATCCAAATTAATACTAGAGCTAATGCGATAAGGAAAGACATTACCCCACTATCAATGGCCTCTTGACCTAATGAAGGTCCAACAATTTCACTCTGAATGATATCAGCAGATGCTGGTAATTTACCTGCACGTAATACATTCGCTAAATCTTTTGCTTCAAGGATATCAAAATTCCCTGTAATTTCACTTCTACCTCCTGTAATAGCTCCACTGCTTACACCTGGTGCCGAATACACAACATTATCAAGTACAATAGCAATTTGACTTTGTTGTTGAGAAGCTCTTGCTGTCATTTCTGCCCATTTTTTAGCTCCCTTACCATTCATTTGCATACTCACCGCAACCTGACCTCTTTGTGTATACGTTTGCTGCGCATCAGTCACTACATTTCCTGAAAGTTCAGGCTTATTTTGTCTGTTTGCCTTTATAGCATATAAATCAACTACTTCACTTCCTTCTTCTGCTTTACCATAAGCAAAACGTGCATAACGTTGTTGACCCGTTAATAAAGCTCTTACCTTAGGTGAATTTAGATAGGCATTAAATTTAGCAGTATCTTTTTTAGCTATAGTTGCAATTACTGGTCCTCCTTGATACACTTTTGAACGTGCATCTCGTACCATTAAATCAAAAATAGGATTAGCCACTTCTTCTTTTGCTTCTTCCTCTTCGGCATCGGCTAACAAATCATTAATGGCCTTTTTATCTTCATCATCAGCTTTAGTTGCTTCAGTTTTCTTTTCTTTTTTAGGAGCTTCTGCTTGTAATAAAGCATTTGCTTGACTAATAAAAGAGATCATCTCTTCCATTTTGTACACATCCCAAAATTCCAATTGCGCTGTACTTGTTACTAATTTAGTTACACGCTCGATATCTTTCGCTCCTGGCAACTCCACTAAGATACGACCTGTATTTCCTAAACGTTGGATATTTGGTTGGGTTACCCCAAACTTATCAATACGCTTACGTAATACTTCGAATGCAGAAACTATAGACTCATCAATTTTTTTACGAATTACAGGTTTTACCTGATCATTAGTCATGTTATCCTCAACTACACCATCTAAATTTTTAGTTAAAAAGATATCTGGCGATGCCAATTTAGCATCTGGTAAAGCATCAAATGCTTTAAAGAATGACTCTACATAAGGAGCATCCGTGTCTTTTTGCAATGCATCTGCATTAATCAAAGCTTTGTTGAATGCTGGATTTTTTGATCCGTTAGCCAATCCTTTAAGAATATCTTTTACAGATATTTGAAGAATTACGTTGATTCCACCTTTAAGGTCAAGTCCTTTATTTAATTCTTTCTTTTTTGCAGCATTATAAGTAATCCCAAAAGCAATAGTATCATTACCAATAGAGTCCAAATACTTTCTTTCCGCATTTTCTCTTAAACGTGCACCATCTTTGGTTCCTTCTGCAAATCTTTCAAAAGCATACGCCTCTGCATCACTCTCTTTTGCATTTGTGATAAATGTATACGACAATTGGTAAATACATACCAAACCAAATAAAATGGCAAATACCCGTATCAGTCCTTTATTCTGCATTATTTCAATAAATTTAATTTGTGTAATTTCTAAAACGGACAAATATAACTTTTCAATATTTAACCTCCAATTATTTTTTTATTCCTTATTTCAAAGCTTTTAGTGAGTAGCTTTTCAAATTTTTATGTACGATTTTACCGACTTGTGTTAATTCTATTTAGTATTCATTTTAAATCGTAACCATAGTGCTGTACAAAAACATAAAATAATGACTATCAAAACATTTTCATTCCTTTGTCGCTTTATTATAAAACGTAATAATTAATCCCTTATTCTTCATACAACTAAATTATAAATGCTTTATATAACTGGATCCTTATTAAGACTACATGTTTAAAATTTATTTTGATTCATCTAAAACAGCTTTGCAACTCTTTATAACTAATTTGTCTTGTAAAAATTCGAATAACATTTTTGCTACCTATTAAAAAAATAAACCAAACCACTAATTCATCGTAATTAACTGTTTTTTGAGGATTTGCCTTCACATGAAAAAACCACAAAATCTCCAAGATTAACTAATTTGGTCATGTTCAAATTAATTTTTAAACAACTAAATCATGAAAAAATCAAATTTCTTATTGAACTTTATCGTCTTATTTATATTATTCGGTAAGCTTCAATCATTCGCTCAACAATCCTTTACTATAGGTAAGCATGAAACACAACAACTCGATATTACATTACCAAAAGTATTAAAAGATCAAATAAATCTAACAACTACCATTAATAATAAGGAGTATACTTTGCTTCTTGAAAAAAAATCAAATAGAGGCGCAAATTTTTCTATTGAACTACAAAAAGAAGATGGTTCGTTTGAAAGCCTTAGCCCGGGGCCCATTAACACATACATAGGTAGCATTAAAGAATTACCCGACCATATAGTACATGGTATTGTTACTAATGGAAATTTAGAGGCTACCATAATTACTCCTTCAAAAAAGGAATATCAAATTAGCAATACAAAAGGAACTTATAACATTGCTTTAAATACTACCAACAACATCTCATGTAATGATAGTTGTGTTGCTCCCTCCAATACACCTGTAAGTACAGGCGCTAAGTCTTTATCAAATGAAACTACTCAATTTTTTGCCAAAGCTACTTCGGCAAAAGCATTAGCTGTTACTAACGGAAATGAAACTGTAAAACAAGCAGAAATTGGCTTTGATATTGCTTGGAGTGCTTATGATAAGCGTTACGGACGTGACTCAAACGAAGTTAGAAAAACTATTGAAAATTTTGTTAACAGTGTTAACGCCATTTGGATTAGGGATGTGTTAGTTGAACATACTATTGGACGAATTGTTATAAGAACCAATGCCGCTAATTGTCCTTATGAAAAAGCTGGAAATAGAAAAGTAAATAATAAAACACTTAATCAAATACGAAGCATTTGGAATTCTGGAGCACATGGAAATTCCCATAACTTAGCACTTTTACATGTTGGTGACGGTGGTGGTGGATTGGCTTGGGTTGGTACAATTAGTGAATCCAACAGATATGCTGCCATTGGTCAAAGTAAACAAGGATTTCTTGGTTTTGGAAGACATGAAATTGGTCATAATTGGGGACTTTCTCATAACCACGGAAAACAAGAGTTGAATAACAATGGAAAACAATTTGGTATTATGTGGCCAGGTGGTATACATGATAGAGCTACTAGCGACGAAGCCAAAACCATGATTAACGAACGTAATAGTAGTGGTTTAAAAGATATTGGTCCTTACAAAAAGAAAAACATTAGACCTTATGGGAATCGAGATTTTGCTACCACCACTACCAATAACAGTGTTACCATTAATGTGATTGCAAATGATTACGATGCAAATGCTGATAAAATTAGATTGGATTCTTTTGATTCGAAAAGTAAAAATGGAGGTAGCATAAGACGCCAAGGAAATCAATTGATTTATACTGCTGGTAACAAAACAGGTGAAGATATTTTTTATTACAATGTTACTGATGGAAAATTAAAAAACTGGGGAGCTGTTTATGTAACCGTAAGAGCTGGAGTAAATGCAAAAGTTGACATTAATAAAACTACTTACAATTATGACTTAGGACCTTTAGATTCCCCTGTTGAAAAAGGATGGACATTAATTAGCAATCAAACAAAAGGAGACATTAACTGGTCATCAAATGATGTTAAAGCTTCTGACCGAGGTGCTTCAAATGGTATTAATAATATTAATAGAGATTTTGTATTTGGAAATGGAAATTCTGCTAAAGCAACTTTTAATCACAAAATTAAAAATGGAATCTGGTCTGTTGTAATGAATATGGGAGATACTGATTTTGCACATGATAGAATGTCTGTTAAAATTGAAAACAAAACCATAAACAATAACATTACTAGTGCTAAAAGACAATTTACTTATGTAAATGCTGACAAAGTAGAAGTTCGTGATGGACAATTAACTATCGAAATTCAGGACAATGGAGGTAATGACCCTAGTTGGGTATGGAATCGCTTAAGTTTAAAACGTGTTGGTGACCTACCAAATACTAACAATTCGATTCCAATAGGAAAAGTGATTACTTTACGAAAAAGTGGTGGTAATAGAGCCTATATAGCTGCCGAAGCTAGTAATAGCAGACTTATTGCTAACAGAACAAGAATTGGTCAGTGGGAAAAATTCCGCGTTGAAGCACACCCCCAAGGAGGTATCGTTTTAAAGGCCTTAGCCAACAATCAATACGTTCAAGTACCAAATAAAGATAGTCAAGCCGCAGTAAGACCAAATGGAAATGGAAAATTTGCATGGGAACGTTTTGAGTGGAAATCAAAAGGAAATGGAAAAGTAGCTTTTAAAAGTGTTCACTCTGGAAAATGGTTACAAGCCGATTGGAATGATAATAATGCTATTGTTAGAGCTCGAGGTAATGCAGATAAAGGTTGGGAAACTTTTGAATGGGCCGTAACTTCTGGAAACAAATCACTTGATAATATTGATCAGATTAACACATTTATAACACCTAATCCAGCAACTCCTAACAATTTGATTACCATTGCTGGAAATAAAAATTACGACTCCGTAATGGTTACAGACATTAGCGGTGCCTCAGTTGCCACTTATACTGTTCAAAATAATCAAATTGATATTAGCAATTTATCTATTGGAATGTACTTTCTAAAAATCGGAAACAAAACTGTAAAACTTATTGTCGAATAATAAATCATTCTATCTTAATAAGCTGTAATAAAAATAGGCTGCCTTTTCGGGCAGCCTATTTCATAAAATAAAACCTGTTATAAATAACTAATTATAACTCAAGTAATCCGTTTGTTTTACGAACACCTTCAGCACTTTCAGTTAATTTTGCTTTTTCAGCTTCATCTAATTCAATTTCAACAATTTTTTCGATACCGTTTTTCCCTAATAAAACTGGCACTCCTATTGAAATATCACTCATTCCGTATTCCCCTTCTAACAAAGCAGAACATGGGAACATTTTCTTTTGATCGCAAGCGATTGCCTGTACCATTGATGATACAGCTGCACCTGGCGCATACCAAGCACTTGTTCCTAATAATCCAGTTAATGTAGCACCTCCTACTTTAGTATCAGCTGCCACTTGTTCCAAACGCTCTGTAGATAAAAACTCAGAAGCTTTTACACTATTACGTGTAGCCAAACGTGTTAAAGGCAACATTCCTTTATCACTATGACCTCCAATTACCATTCCATCAATATCAGAAATTGGTGCTTCCAAAGCCTCAGCTAAACGGTATTTAAAACGTGCACTATCTAAAGCCCCCCCCATACCAATAATACGGTTTTTTGGAAGGTCTGTGGTTTTGTGCACTAAGTAAGTCATAGTATCCATTGGATTACTCACCACAATGATGATTACATTTGGAGAATGTTTGATTAAGTTTTCAGAAACTTGCTTTACAATCCCAGCATTAATCCCTATCAGCTCCTCACGAGTCATTCCTGGTTTACGAGGAATTCCTGAAGTAATTACCGCTACTTCAGATCCAGCAGTTTTAGCGTAATCATTTGTACTACCAACAATTTGAGTATCAAAATTTAACAATGAAGCAGTTTGCATCAAGTCCATTGCTTTTCCTTCAGCATATCCTTCTTTAATATCTAAAATTACTACTTCCGAAGCAAAGTTTTTAATAGCAATATATTCTGCACAACTTGCCCCAACGGCACCTGCACCTACTACAGTTACTTTCATTTTATATCTTTTTTAATTAATTTCCTGTCTGTAAAAGTACAAATATTCAATCGTTTAAGCAGATAAGAATTTGAAAATAAACTCTTGAAAAAATTGAGATTCTTTCAAAGTTTTTACGCTCTTATGAATAGCATTAAAAATTAAATTTATCAATACATTTGAATACTAGACCATAAAGCTATCTCATTTTAATCAGGGCACTAATATCCACTATAATTTAACTATGCAATTTGGAAAAGTAATACATCCCGAAACTATTGATTTTACATTACCCGCCGATCATCTGGATACTAAATTAGTTCTAAATACAAACAAGAGTGATCAATTTAACATGCATATTGGTTGTGCTAAATGGAACAAACAAGATTTAAAAGGTTTTTATCCCAAAGGCACTAAAGATGAATTACAGTATTACTCCAGGCAATTCAATTCTATAGAATTGAATGCTACATTTTATAGAATTTTTCCGCCCGAGCAATTTCAAAAATGGCATGATAAAACTCCTGAAAACTTTAAATTTTTCCCAAAGTTGGTTCAAAATATTTCACATTTTAAACGCTTACAACCCGAAGCGCAAGCTTATGTAGATCATTACATAAATTCGGCAATCCACTTAAAAGAAAAATTAGGCACTACTTTTTTACAAATGCACAGTAATTTTGCTCCTAAAGATTTTAATAGGCTAGTTCATTTTATTGAAAATTGGCCAAAGGAGTTAGCACTTGCCGTAGAATTAAGACATACAGATTGGTATAATGATCCCAGTATTTGTAATGAGCTATACCAACTATTTGAAGAAAACAATATTTCAAACATTATTACCGACACTGCGGGCCGAAGGGATTTATTACACATGCGCTTAACAAACAATGAAGCTTTTATCCGTTATGTTGGTGCCAATCACGAAAGTGATTACACCCGATTAGATGATTGGGTTACTCGAATTACAACATGGAAAAAACAAGGTATAGCTGCCATCAACTTTTTTGTACATCAAAATTTAGAAATGGAATCCCCACTTTTATCTGCTTATTTAATAAAAAAGTTAAATACAGAATTAAAACTTGATTTGAAAGTACCTGATGATCCTAATCAAACGATTCAAGGATCGTTATTTTAAATAGATGTACAGCATAAAATACACAATAAAGTATTAAAACTCCGTATTCAACAACTCACCACTAATTCTTAGAATTCTTAACTCTGCTAGTTTAGCCTGATATTTTGCTTGATTTCTACTTAACTCAGCATTTAATAAGTTTAATTGCGCTTGTCGGAATTCAATAGAATTTACCTGACCGATTTTAAACTTTTCTTTAGTACGATCAAAGTTATTTTGAGCAGTGACTATATTTTGTTCTTGCACTTTATACACTAAGAGTTTATTTTCATAGTCGTCCCAAGCATTATTAAAATCACGCTCAATACGCAACTCTAATTGTTTTTTTTGTAATTCTCTATTTTCAAGATTTAGTTTTGAGGTTTTAACTCGAGTAATTGCTCCCCCTCCATCAAATAAATTCCATCGTAAATTTAGCCTTGCCGATAAGCCTGTTGTTGTTGATACTGCCACAAATGACGCCGAGTTATTATCATTTTGATTCCACCCATAAGACCCCGTTAAACCAACAGTTGGTAAATAGGCTGCTTTATTAGAATTTATAGTATATTTATTAATCTGAATGTTTTGATCTGCTTGGAGTAATGCTACATTTTTAGCTTTTATATTGTCCAACAACTCAGACTTATTAGGAAAAGCAATAAAATCAATAGTCGATGCTACCTCAAAATTTTGCTTTAATTCATTTCCCAATATCAAATTTAAATCTCGCTTGGCGTTCACTAATTGTTGCTTCGTATTAATTAAATTAATCGTATCATTATTTATATCCACCTTAGCATTAAGCACTCCTAATTTGGTGTTTTGTCCATATTCGAATTGATAATTCGCTCTAGTTAAACGCTCTCTTGAAATGTTAAGTAAGGTTTCATTTGCCTTTACATTTTGAATTAATTGAGCCACATTATAATACACAGCAAACAATTGCTCTACGGTGTTTTCTATAGTTTCCCTAACCTGCAACTCCGTTAACTTATGCTGCTCCTGTAAAAGCTTATAATTGTAACGCCTCCCTAGTCCGTCAAATAAGGTATAATTCAAATCAAGCGAAGCATTGTATCGTGAACTTTCTGCTCCATTTAATGAGGTCGAACTCCCGTTGGAAAAATCTGCATTAATATTATCCTTATTAAAAGTAGCCCCAGCATTTGCAGTAAGCGATGGCAAGTATCCCGAATTTAAAATCGTCGCATCTGTTTCCGCTACCTTAAGCCTATTTGTAATCAACTTGATCCCATAATTATGTTCCAATGCTAGTTCTACAGCCTTTGTTGGTGTTACCAATTGCTGCCCTAACAGTTCTCCTATTCCTATTAAAAAGAAAACAAATCCGCAAATAGTACTGTTTTTAATGAGTTGCTTCATTTTGTTCTTTAATTGCGCGTTCAACTTCTTCTTTACTTATTTTTTTACCGGTGGCTAACCATTTTATATTCGTTTTAATTGCATTACTAAATGCTAAAAACAACGGTAATATCAAAAGTGTTAAAATAGTAGCGTAAGCAATTCCAAAAGAAATTGATATGGCCATTGGTTTTAAGAATTGAGCTTGCCTACTTTTTTCAAGCAATAAAGGCGCTAATCCTGCTACGGTGGTTAACGAAGTTAAAAATATAGCTCGAAATCGCGATTTACCCGCTTCAGTTAAAGCTAAATCAAAGGGCATTCCCTCTTTTAAATTCAAGTTAAATTTTCCTATAAGCACCAATCCATCATTCACCATAATTCCGATTAAAGCTATTATTCCTAATAAGGATAGTACGTTTACCGAAAAGCCAAGCATCCAATGCCCCCAAGCAACCGCTGTTAAACTAAATGGCACTAAAAGCAATAATAACAATGGCTGACTATAACTTCGGAAAGTAAAAGCAATGGTAATGTAAATTAGTAGTAAAATTATGCTTCCTGCTTCTTTTAAAGAGCTTCCTAATTTTGAAGCTTCTCTATTTTGACCTTCAAACGAAGCTGTTATAGATGGATATTTAGATTTTAAATCTTTTATAGTCGTCTCCTTAATACCTGCTAATATATCTGGAGCACTTGAACTAGGGTCCTTTAAATCTGCCGAAACCTGAATTTCGCGCTGTCCATCCAAATGATTAATCGCGACATCCCCTCTTGCTATACTGTAAGTAGCAATATCTTTTAAAAATACACGAGTACCATTAGAAGTAAGTATTCGAATATCATCTAAATTAGTAATCGAACTTCTATTAGCTCGATTATAACGCACCCAAACTCTAATTTCATCCTGACCACGTTGGAAACGTTGCGCTTGCAAACCAAAAAAGCCCGCTCGTATCTGACTCATTACAGTTCGTAAATCTAAGCCTAATAAATAGGCACTTTCCTTAAGTTCTAATCGAATTTCCTTAATACCTTCTGGGTCATTATCCACTACATCTTTTAATAAAGAATTCGATTGCAATACGGCTTTCAATTCTTTTTTAGCCGCTTTTAATTCCTTTATATTATTACTTAATAAAGAAACCGACACAGGACTACCTCCAAAATTACCTCCAGAACCAAATACTAAACGTTCGGTTCCTATCACTGGTCCTACCAACTCCCTCAAACGATTGGCCACTAAGGATGATTTTATTTCATCGGGACGTTCCTCACCTGGTAACATATTAATTCGTAATCCAGCACTGGAACTACTATTTATTTGAACAATTGTATTTACAAACAATTCTTTATCTGAGCCTTTTAAATATTTATTAGTAAACTCTTTGTTTACCAAAAATGCTTTTTGCTCTATCATCGAAATAATGGAATCCGTAGTTTTAACATTGGTTCCTTTGGGCATTTCCAATTCAATTAAAACCCGATCACTAGCTATGGAAGGAAATAAGGTAACTCCAATAATACCCCCACCAATAGCCCCTAAAGTCAACACTAGAAAAGAGACTAATATCCCTAAAGCAAGTATTTTATAACTCAATACAAAATCCAACACAGGACTATAAATTTTATCTCTACAAGCATTCATAAAACGATCCCCATAAGTATTTATGATCCTCATTTTAGAGAAGAATTGCTTCATTTTAGAAGGATGATCCTCCACAACTTGTTTCTGCAATGCCTTAGAATGAGCTAAATGGGCTGGCAAAATAATTAAAGCTTCGACTAAAGAAACCACTAATGTAAGAATCACAATCACCGAAACTTCACTAAAAAACTCCCCTATCCTACTGTCCAAAAAAAGAAATAATGAAAAAGCTAAAAGGGTCGTAATAATTGCCGAAACCACCGGAGGAATCACTTCCATTGTACCATCAATGGCTGCTTGTATTGGAGTTTTTCCCTTTTCGTGATGTTGGTAAATATTTTCGGCTATTACAATTCCATCATCTACAAGAATACCAATAACTATAATCATCCCAAATAATGAAAGCACATTAATGGTCACATCAAATGAATCGGCAAAAATAAACATTCCCAAAAATGATATGGGCAAACCAAAGGCTACCCAAAAGGCCAATCGGGTATTTAAGAATAAGGATAAAAACAATAGTACAAGTATCATTCCCACAATAGCATTTTCGGTAAGCAATTGTGTTCGTTGATTTAATGTAATAGACAAATCGCGCACCACACTTAAATGAATGTTATTGTATTTTTGATTGTATGTTTTAATATAAGCTTTCACCTTATCGGCAGAAGATATTAGATCCTCATTATTCGTACTAGTTACCGTAATATCCAATGATAACTGTTCATTAAAATAAATGGCATTCGGTATTTCTGAAAACCGATCGCGTACTATAGCTACATCTTTTAAACGAATGATCTTTCCATTAGGACTTGCTTTTACAATAGTATTTAAAAGTTCGGATCCGTAATAGGATCGGCTATTAGCACGAATTAGGTATTCTTCAACATCTGTTTTAATTGTACCTCCTGTAACTAAAATATTTGAATTACTAACCGCTTTAGAAACATCACTAAAACTAATATTATAAGCAAGTAAGCTTTCCTCATTTACGGCAATCTCAATTTCTTCATCGGGATACCCCGTAATTTCAATTTGTGAAATCCCATCAATGGCCCGTAAATCATTTTCTATTTGTCTTCCTATCTGTTTTAATGTACTCAAGCGTACATTTTCTCCACTTAAAGCAAAAGTTATGGTTTGACGAACCTCTTCTCGTTTAGCAACTATTAAAGGTTCCATACCTGTTGGAAATGATGGTACACGATCCACCGCATTTTTAACCTCCAAAAGCATCAAATCTATGTTTTCATCCTTTTCAATTTCAATAGTAATTACACCACTATTCTCTTTTGAAACAGAGGTAACACGATCAATCCCTCGTAAGCCTTTTAGGTTATCTTCAATTTTTAGCGTAATCCCTTCCTCAATTTCCTGCGGAGATGCCCCAGGATATGTACTGTAAACACTAATAAATTTTGATTTAATTAACGGAAAAAAAGAAGAGCGAAGTGATTTAATTCCAAAAATTCCAAATACCACAAATGCCAGTATAAAAATATTCACTGCTACATGGTATCGAATAAAATAAGAAATAATTTTTTTCATTGATTACCTATTTTGAGCTGATTTAGCATGAGCAACATAAGGTTTTACAATCATTCCTCCATAAGCACCTGGAACTGGTCTTTTAAGTAATACTGTATGGTCTGGAACCGACTTTAACACTACTTTTTTATCGGTAAAATAAATAGGTTTTACATTAATAATATCCAAAACACTATCCCTTAACATAAAAACCTGATTGTTTTCCATTAATAAATTTCGATCAATTTCTATCGCATTAGGTTCTTCTTTAGCTGTAATCATAGCTTCTAAAAACTGACCTTCTTTTAAATCCTTACTTTTTACTTCAATATAAACTGTTACGGTTTGTGTGGAGCTATCTATGTTTCCATTTATTCGAGAAATTACCCCCGTATAAGTTGTTGTTTTCTCTAGGTTATTTAGCAAAACACTTTCTCCAAGCTTTAGAAAACTTACCAATGATTGACTAATTGCTACTTCTATTTCATAAACAGATGGATCTATAAATTCTCCTAACTTTTGACCATTTCGAATTAAAGAACCTTCTGTTACTAAGGATTCCGTTAAAATTCCCGAAAAAGGCGCTCTCACTACATATTTTGAAAGTCGTTGCTCTAAATTTTTAACGGTGTAATAAGTAGAAACTATCCCACGACCAGATATAAAAAAGCGTTCTTTTTCTGTTTCCAATTTAGGCAATTCGGGTGCAGTTTTACTTAAATCAAATGCTGTTAAATAAGATTTCCATTTAGGATAAACTTCAGAAAAATCTAACCTTAGATCGGGCATAATTGCCGCAATCGCATTATATAAATTACTTTTAGCCGCTTGTACATTAGCATAATGCTCATTAGCATCAATGCGAATTAATGTTTGCCCTTTATTAAATTGTTGACCTGGTTTAAATAGTTTATTACCTGCCTTAAATATCCCTTGCACTTCCGAAAATAATTCAACTCTGCGTTTAGCCACTAAACTTCCACTTGCAGGAATACTAATTTTGATTTTACCATTTTTAACGGTGTCCGTAAAAACTGTTTTAATTACTTTTTCCGACACTGGTTTAGGCTTTTTTTTGTTTGCTATCATTTTTTTCGAAAACAAAAATGAACCTACAATTAATAACACACCAATAAGGGAAAGTATAATTTTACGCATAAAAATCTTTTAAATTATTAGCTCCAAGTTTTTAGTAACAAATGTATTCAAACACCTACTTTATAGCCTTAAAAAAAGCTTAAAATATATACTAATATCATCAATTTATTACTGACTAAAAATCAACACACTATAGAAATAAACAATAGCTAAATTCACCAAAAAACCTTTCAAAGTCCTTATTTGCGGTACATATACCGTATACGTACGCATAGGAACTTCCTTTTTTTGTCCAATCATATGCAATGCTATTCTTTTGTTCTTATAAATTTTTAAAATCATTAATTATGAAAGCTTCAAAAGTATTGTTATTCGTTTTTGCATGTACATTTTTAAACCTTAGTGCTCAAAAACACCTTACCTCATTTTCTTACAAAAAAGGAGAGATTTTAGATATCATTCTTTTAAGTGTTACTCCAAATTCAAAAACTATATTTGAACGCTATAAAAAAACAGCTTTTCCTGTCGCTTTCGAATATTCATATCAACCACAACCGAATTTTGGAATTACCAAAAACACTTTAGGGAATCATTTACCACATAATTTATTTTTTGGCAAATGGAAAAATAAAGAAAAGCGTGAAGATTTTTTAAAAAATATCACAACTAAAGTTCCTGACTTCCATGAACAACGAAGACAACTTTTTACCTATTTTGGCCTAACCTATTACGAAGCCACAAAAGACTTAGAATTTTCTGTGAATACAAAAAAGCTAAATACTGCGACTTCCTTTTGGAAAAAGGATACTGAAACTTTTTCAAACTTTGTTTCGCAATGGAAAAATGAAATAGAAAATGCCGGAGGTAAATTTATCATCGAATTAAACAAAGGAACATCCCCTTTAGGCTATGATTATAATCCCGACCTATTTTGTATTATTGAATGGAAAAATAAATCAAGTTTTAAATCATTTGCAAAAAAGCACCCTTTATCAAGCTATAACTCATTAAAAAACGTACAGCAATTCGTAATCAATTAGTAGCCTTTGCAAATAAAACTTGTATAAGTTTTATTTAATTTAAATTTAAAACAATAGAAGTTATTAACTTGAGTACGATTGTATGATCGTACTCAATATTAGATTTAATTATGGAAGTTCTATTAAACCAGTTAGTTTATTTTGGTTTTTTTCAAAGTTTATTACTCCTTGGTATTTATTTTTTTTCACCCAAAAAAAGAAAACACATTAATGGCTTTATGGCGATTTTAATAGCCACACTAGCCATGGGTTTATTAGGAAAGGTATTGTACAACACAAATTATTGGGGTCCTAATTTTAGGTTTATTGCGCTTTCAGAATTATCAACTTTACTCTTTGGCCCTACCTTGTTTTTATTTACAAGAGCTACATTACAAAAACTTCCTTTTACCAAACAAAACTTAGTTCACTATGTCCCCGGAGTGGCTTATTTTGTTTTTATACTTGTTTATTTTATAATTCCAACAGATGCTATTATTGTACAACGAGTAAAAACGGGTGAATTAATTCGTGTAATTTACACGTGTCACGCCTTTGGGCTATTAGTTAATATTACCTATTGGATCCTGGCATGGAATATTTTTTCAGGATTTATGCATCACCTTAAGCATGAAGTTTCTTATGAAATAAGAGCTCGATTTATGACTAATTTACTTTTAGTTGTAGGAATTTCATTAGGAATTTGGCTCATACTATATGCAACTAGTTTTTTGGGGTTTGAAAGACTAGAGCGTGATGCTCGGCCTTATATTTGGATTGTGCTCACCTTGATTATCCTATTTATTACTTACTATAGTATGATTTCCCCTCAAGTGCTTCAAATTGCTCCTGAACTAAAAAAACAAAAATACACCCAATCCAAATTAAGCTCAAAAGATATGGATGTACTTAAAGATAAACTTGATCAACTAATGCTAGAAAAAAAGCCTCATTTAAATTCAAAACTTTTAAAAACGGAACTAGCACAAATGCTTGGTGTAAATAGTCCTGAACTTGCTAGATTATTAAATGAAAATATTGGAATGAATTTTTTTGAATATGTAAATTATTATCGTATTCAAGAGTTTATACAGTTAGCAAAAAATGATAATGCAAAACAATTTACATTTTATGGTTTAGCCCAAGAGGCTGGCTTTAACTCAAAAACCACATTTAACAAGTCCTTCAAAAATCTAATTGGTAGTTCGCCCTCCGAATATTTTGAATCGACTACCTAATCAATTATACCATTTTAACAAAAAAAACCGTGTGAATTAATTCACACGGTTTCCAATCATTCTCCTAACAAATTGTTAGAGTTATCGAGTTATTGTTCCTGTAGGGAATGATTTTAAGTTCTCACCAAAAGCATAAGCTTCCGGTGCTGTTTTTTGACCTGCTGTTCCTACCATTGGTTTTAATGTAAATGGTTTTGGATCATTATCTGGAGAAGGCTCTAATGAAATAACTACAGTAGCTCCTCTTAAATCTGCTCCACCTTCAAATCCAGTTCCCATTAGGTTATTAATAAAATCTTCCCCTGGAATTGGTGGACCATCATTAACCGTACCTTTAAACTTTGATGTCATCGCGTTATCATCTGCCGCCTTTGGATCACTAAAAGTTCCTGTTGAATATGGCACCCCATTTTTCACTACCCATCCTTCATATTTCCATCCGCTATCTGCTGCTAAAACAGGTAACTCTAAACTAGAAGCTGGTGGCATAGTTCCTGGAGTTCCAAACCAAACTCCTGCTTCATCATTTTTAGCCACTCCATCAGCATCATCAGTAGGAGTTCTTAAAAAGAATTTTCCTGAAATTTCAGACTTCGTCATTTCTAAATCAGCAAAACCTGGATTAATCGTTTTATAACTAATAGCTGCTGTATTTCCATCAAAATCAGCTCTAAATAATTTTGTTGGAGCCGGAGCTGCTAAAGCTTCGCCTGTTTCGTTTTCAGGTTCAATTGTTAGTACATATGCACTTGCTGC
Source organism: Aquimarina agarilytica ZC1 (assembly GCF_000255455.1). GTDB lineage: Bacteria > Bacteroidota > Bacteroidia > Flavobacteriales > Flavobacteriaceae > Aquimarina > Aquimarina agarilytica. The sequence goes on from NZ_JH621251.1 coordinate 139,857, forward strand.
TTCCAACATTTCAGAATCAACACTTTGAGTTTTAGTTTCTGGATCAGTAAATCTACCTGTACTAACTGGTTTACTATCTACAATCAACCAGCCTTCATACACAAAATCACTTCCCAAAGCTTCAAGCCCTGCTACATTTAAATTTAAATTAGATAAGTTTCCTGCCGCATCATCACTATCACAAGAAACCGCTAAAGCTCCTAATGTTGCAACACCAAAAATTAATTTCTTTAATTTCATAACTTTATTTTTATGTTTTTTACAAACATATTATAAAGACTAAAAATTAAATGTTAGCTAACTAACACAAACAGAAAAATTACTGAAAAACTATATGATTTCTTTTAAAACTTAATTGATTACTTTCCTGAAGTTCATTTAAAAGTATATTAAGTGTTGGCCTAGATGTTGCTATTAAACTTGCAATATCCTTTTGTGTATAAGGGTGTTTTACCATAATTAGTCCTGTATTAGGACAGCAATAGCCATAATCTTCTTTTAATTCTTCTAAAAATTCAAGTAATCGAGTTTTAGTATCCTTAAATAATAACAACTGTAAACGTCTTTCCATTTTTTTGAAACGCATACCCAAAAACTTGTATATTTTTAAACTAAAAGCTTTATTGGTACGCATTAAATCATGCATAGTTTCCACACCTATAGGGCAAACAGCAGTATTCCCATCCACAGATTGTGCAAATTCAGTCCGCTTATTTTCTCCTAAAATTGCTTTTTCACCAAATAACTCTCCTTTGGAAAGTATGGCTTTAATGATCTCATTCCCATCATCATCATAATAACCTACTTTTACTTTCCCTTTAGCAATAAGATATATTTTGTGTGCGGCATCTTCTTCAAAATAAATATACTCTTTGTTCTTGTAATTATTGAACTCATGTACTTTCTCAAACGTTTTAAATTTATGAGGACATAATAACGAGAACATATTGGTCTGTTCGCAATACCAAATAGAATCCATAGCAATGAAGTTATTTATGAGTTTTGTGTGTTGTTTAACTTGTGTCGCATAAAAAACCTTTCCCTTACAACTTAACATACATGTACTTATTATTACAACTATTCAATTATGCACTCAAAAACAACTTAAACAAATAGAAATTAACCACTTAAACAAACACACACCGGTTAAACAAAATTTACACTACTTACAAATTCCTAAAACACAGCTTCAAACTGTAATTTCTTTCTATTTATGTAGTCTTTATTATTTGAAGGTAATTTCTTAAAAAAGTAAAGGCTTAAACACAAATCTTAAATTTTTACAATAACTATTTATTTTTTCTACAAGCTATTTACAGATAGTTTTTTACTTTTGACCGACTTATTCACTGTATGAAATACTATTTACTTTTACTTCTCACGTTTGGCTTTTATGTCACAACTTTATGCGCCCAAGAAAAAGCAATTTCTATAAAAGGAAGTGTTTTAAATGCAGCTGATGATAAAATTCTTGAAAGCGTTCATATCATTAATCTAAACAGCATTAAAGGGACTATTACCAATACCAAAGGTGAATTTACTATAGACGCCAAAGTAAATGACACCTTATATTTTTCGTACTTAGGCTTTCAACCCCTTAAAGCCCGGGTTACAAATGACTGGATTAAGTACGGTAATGTAAAAGTTAAATTAACCGAAGTTGGATTAGCCCTACAAGAAGTTGTTGTTTCGGCACATAATTTAACGGGATTTGTCGAAGTCGATTTTAAAAACATTCCTATTTACAATAATGCCAACCGCTATCAAATTCCGGGTATAAGCTCTGGTTATGAAGGTGGATCCAAGCGAAGTGCTACGGCTAGAATAGTTAATTCCATATTAAATCCAGTGAATTCCCTATACAATATTTTTTCACGAAAGGGTAAACAATTACGCAACTTACGTAAAGTAAAAAAGGACGATGAAATTAGAAATCTACTTCAAAATAAATTTGACAGAGAAACCCTAACAACTCTTTTACAAGTTGATAAAGTAGATATTGACGAAATATTACTACAGTGTAAATACTCTAAACAATTCATAAAAACTGCTAATGACCTACAGATTTTAGATGCCATTAGTGAATGTTATGAGGAATATAAGGTGTTAAATAGAAATAAGTAAAAGCAATATTATTTTTTCAATACCTTAATAAGGTATTCTTTTCTCGATTTATTATTCAAATGACGTTCTCTCAACCAAGGATTTTCTTGTTTTAATTCTTTATAGGTCATTCCGTATTTAATTCCAAAATCGGTAAAATTGGTTACTGGAGAATCTACCGTTACTTCATAAGTTTCTGGTAATTTATACAAATGCTTGTCATTATAATTGAATCCGTATTTTTCTGTATTACACAAAATTTCTTTTACCGCTATAATGCGAAATACATACCTCCCGGTTTCTTGCCCTAAAAGTAAATCATAATAACTAGACACCTTTTGTTCTTCCAAACGCCTTTTCATTCCATTGTTTCCTCCATTATAACCTGCTGCGGCCAATGTCCATGAACCCAGTTTTTCTCTTGATTTCAATAAATATTTACAAGCAGCCTCCGTTGCTTTTTCTATATGGTAACGCTCATCTACATTTTTATTCACTTCCAAACCTAACTCACGACCTGTTCCTGCTAAAATTTGCCAAAACCCTTTGGCCCCTGCTGGAGAAGAAGCTTGCGTTAACCCGCTCTCAATAACTGCTAAGTATTTAAAATCATCTGGTATGCCATAATGTTTTAAAATAGGCTCAATAATTGGAAAGTATTTTTGTGAACGCTTAATAAGTAACAAACCATTAGATTGCCAATAGGTATTCACTAATAATTCTCGATCCATACGCTCATATACATCAGACTGATCAATAGGCACGGGCTCGCCTGCAAAATTCAAATTACTCGGCATATCTAGGGCATATACGTTGTAATCATTTTCATTTTTTTTGTCTTCAGATTTTGGTAATTGAGAAGCAAAAACAAGTAACCCACAAACAGCGACAACTCCTAATAGTGATAGGATTCTTTGTATAAAATTCATTAAATATCTATTTAGCTACAAGATACGACAAAGTAAAATTAATAAAAACTAGGTTTCTATTAATTTTGGTAAATTAAGGTTAAACCAACGAGCTCTACTCAAAATAATTACATGCGACCCGTTAGGTATACGAATACAATGATCAATATTTTTTATTGGAAATACAACGTCCTTTTCTCCATGAATATGAACACTTCCTTCAATAGGTTTTTCTTGTTCCCAACACAACACCTTTTCAATAGACCAATCCATATATTGTTTATCGGTCACAGTTAAGTATTTCCTGTAAATTGTTGCTATTTTTTTTGAGCCTTTACCCAAAAAAAGCTTTTGCCAATCAAAATCTACTAATGAGGTAGGCAATACCTTATACAATCTACTTTTACGAAGGGCTTTAAAACTTTTAGGTAATTCATGTTTTGTTTTTATGCTCGATACAATAATTAATTTTCTCAATTTAAGAAAACGACTCATCTCCTGCACTATAATTCCACCAAATGAAACCCCTAATAAAACAGCATTAGGTACTGTAACTTCTACAGCCATTCGACGCGCATAATCACTTATACTTTCCTCTTTATTGGGCATTTTCCAAGGAATTACATGAACTATATAATGCTCTGGAAGTTTTATAGCTTCAAAAATCGTTTCATTTGCCGACATGCCAGGCACAAAATAAATATGTATGGGTTCTTTTATCATTCTTTATCACACTCGATCTTACACGATTTACAGATAAGGATTTCGCATATACACTGTTTCTTTTTCTGTTATTGTTGCTTAAAAAAATGAAACCATTTCCCTTAAGCATCACCCTACTCATCACAATTGTGCTGCCGTATCTTAAACTAACAAAAAAATCAACATGATAACATGTAATTTTCACCTATAAATAGTAGTGCAAAATAATTGATTTTAATAACAACAGTCAACCTTTTACACACTTTAATAGCATGAGTTTATTTTTACAATAATTCCTCTTTTATTACAAGCAATAGGGGTAAAATGAATAAATTTTACCGTCAAACAAAATGTTAAAAGACAGCATTCACATACTAAACCAAAAAAAAAATCGTTAAATCATTAATAACTAAAAGAATACACCTATAAAATCAAATAATTAGACAAATCCCAAACTTCCAAAAATTAATACGATTAAAAATTTCTCCTACATTGAGTGTTATGTTTATAAGCCTATGCTTATTAATCAAAAAAAACCTTTTCTAAAATGGAAACAATAGTACTAGATGTAAAAGACAATGAATTTTTAAGACAATTTGAAACTACTATTGAAAATCAAAAAGTAGTTATTGAATATGCTACGCAACCAAGAAGTATATTTTTAACAAAACTTATCATGGATGAATCCTTAAAAAGTAAAGGTTACGACGCACTTTTTATTAAAACAGTATTTGAAATTATTGATGAACGCAATACCAGAATGGTTCCTACATGCCCTAAAATTGCTGATTATTTTAAAAAAAACCGAAGAAAATATAAAGCCCTCCTACCAGTGGGTATGAGTCTTTAAATCCGCATTGTGGAATTTTTATTTTTACATATTTCCTTTTTTGCCCTTATTAAAAAGAGACAATATTGCTTTTATAAACCTAACACCTTTTTTATAGAAGCAGTTTCTTTTTTTAATGAACCTATAAAATCAACACTTACTAAACCATCAGTTCCTATTTCGATGAGCCTTACTTTTTGCAATGTATTCACCAATGATGGATCCCAAGGAGCTTTTACTTTTACATAATTTTCCGTAAAACCAATAATATAACCTTCTTTATTCTCCGCTTCAAATAACACACTACGCTCACTACCTATTTGCGATTCATAAAAAGCACGACGTTTTTTTACCGACAAACCTCGTAGCATTTTACTTCGCTTGGCGCGAATATTTGCAGGCACCACTCCGTCCATACGAGCTGCTTCGGTATTTTCACGCTCCGAATAAGTAAATACATGCAAATAGGATATCGGTAATTCATTTAAAAAATTATAGGTTTCTAAAAATAACTCATCAGTTTCACCTGGAAAACCTACAATAACATCTACTCCAATACATGCATGAGGCATTACTGTTTTTATCTGTCTTACTCTATTCACATAAACACTACTCAAGTAACGACGTTTCATTAATTTTAATAAGCTATCTGACCCAGACTGTAATGGTATATGAAAATGAGGTACAAAGCTATTTGATTTTGCTACAAAATCAATCGTTTCATTCTTTAACAAATTAGGTTCAATTGACGAAATTCGTAAACGTTCTATACCAGCAACAGCATCCAAAGCCTGAACCAATTCAAAAAAAGTATGCTCGTGCTTTTTATTTCCAAACTCACCTTTTCCATAATCGCCAATATTTACTCCAGTC
>NZ_JH621251.1:145313-164158 GCF_000255455.1 Aquimarina agarilytica ZC1
AACACATTTTCCAAGGTATCACTACGCGAAATACCACGAGCTAAAGGAATCGTACAATAGGTACATTTGTAATCACATCCATCCTGAACTTTTAAAAAAGCACGTGTACGATCACCTATAGAATAAGATCCTACATAAAAATCGGCATCTTCAATTTCACAAGAATGTATGGTACCTTCATTTGTTTTAGTTAAATCATCAATATAATTTACAATATTGAATTTTTCTGTAGCTCCCAGCACCAAATCTACCCCATCTACAGCAGCTAATTCTTCTGGCTTTAATTGCGCATAACATCCTACAGCTGCTACAAAAGCATCTTCATTAGCTTTTAAAGCTTGCTTTACAATCGTTTTAAAACGCTTATCCGCATTCTCTGTCACCGAACATGTATTTATCACATACAAATCTGCTGGATCAGAAAAATCCACTCGTTCAAATCCTTCACTCGATATATTACGAGCAATGGTTGATGTTTCGGAAAAATTTAGTTTGCATCCTAAAGTATAAAATGCTACTTTTTTGGGCTGAGCCATAAATATTTAGTCCTATCTGTTATCTTTACTGTTTACTAGCAGTGCTGCCACCTTTTTCGGGACTGCAAAGATACCAACAATAATCCTTTTAAAAAATTGAAAACTACGCTGTTCCGTCTGCTTCTTTTATTTCCTTGTATACTATTATGTATCAATTGTGTAAACCCGTCTACTAAAAATCGTGACCACTTAGTTTTTCGTTATAATGAAGCTGCTAATATTACCACCTTAGATCCCGCTTTTGCTAGAAATAAAGAAAACATATGGGGAACAAATCAATTATACAATAGCTTGGTACAATTAGATGAAAAATTAAAAATTATACCCGATATTGCTAAAAGTTGGTCTATATCCGAAGATTTAAAAACCTATACTTTTATATTACGTAATGATGTTTATTTTCATAAACATGCACAATTCAATACAAAAGACAGTACCAGAACTGTAGTTGCTAGTGATTTTACCTATAGTTTTGATCGATTAAAAGATCCAAAAGTAGCCTCACCGGGTAGTTGGGTATTGGATAAAGTAGCAAACTACAAAGCCATCAACGATACTATTTTTCAAATTAACTTAACTCAAGCTTTCCCTGCCTATTTAGGATTGTTAAGTATGCGTTATTGTTCGGTAATACCTAAAGAAATTGTTTCTTTTTACGGAAATGAATTTAGGCGAAATCCCATTGGTACTGGTCCCTTTCAATTTAAAGCATGGGAAGAAAACACCAAACTTGTGTATAGAAAAAACCCCATTTACTTTGAAAAAGACAAAAATGGAATTCAACTCCCTTATTTAGAAGCTGTCGCTATTACATTTTTACCAGACAAGCAAAGTGAATTTCTACAGTTTATTCAAGGCAATTTAGACCTAATGAATGACATTGATAGCTCCTTTAAAGATGACCTATTAACACAAACTGGAAAACTACAACCCAACTATAGTGACCGAATAATTTTAGATAAAAGTCCTTTTTTAAATTCTGTTTATGTTGGTTTTTATTTAGGAAATACACAAACTCCAGTACAAAATATCAATTTACGCAAAGCAATCAATCATGGTTTTGATCGAAAAGCAATGATTACCTACCTACGAAATGGTATAGGAACACCTGCCCTTGGAGGTTTTATTCCAATGGGAATTGAAGGCTATAATGGTGAAAAAGGTTTTTATTTTGATCAAAAATTAGCCAAAAAATACTTAAAAAAATATGTACAAGAAACCAAAGATTCTCAACCTAGTATAAGGCTAGCCACTGTTTCTGACTATGTAAGTCTATGTGAATTTATTCAACGAGAATTACAAAAAATTGGTATCGATGTACAGGTCGATGTAATGCCAGCTCCAACCTTAAGAAAACAAAAGCATTCAGGCAAACTTGAACTTTTTAGAGCAAGTTGGATAGCCGATTATCCCGATGCAGAAAATTTTATGCTCCCATATTACAGTAAAAACTTTACTCCAAATGGACCTAATTACACTCATTTCAAAAATAAAACTTTTGACAGGCTTTACGAACAAAGTTTTATGATCCCTGATTTGGAAGAACGCAAACTACTGTATCAAAAAATGGATTCAATTTTAATTGCCGAAGCTCCCATTATTCCATTGTATTATGACGAATTTGTTCGATTTACTCAAAATAATGTTTCTGGTATCCCTAAAAATCCTCAAAATTTCCTCTTTCTTAAAACAGCTAAAAAAACAATTAGAAAATAACTATTTTAAGCATATGACAACCTTATTTACAACAATCCTACAACCCAACTGTCAACTGTCAAGTAAACATTAACGATGCATATACAAGTAACCAGTTTTAACTTTTGAATTACCATTCGCTACCGTATAATTAATTTCGTAAAAATAAGTACCCCTAGGCAATTCTTCATTATTAGCATAAGTAAGACTATTTTTAGCCAGCCCCTTAAAAGACTTATCATAATCAGATAATGAGTTTTGAGGTAAGTCTCCTTTATAATTTGCTTCCTTATACACTACCTCACCAATACTGTTAAATATCATTACATCATTTGATGGAAAATCTTCTAAACTTGTTATTCCTTCTATAATAAAGTAGTCATTACGACCATCCCCATTAGGAGATACAGCATTATAGACAACTAAGTCTTTTTCTTCTTTAATATTAATTTCTATTGTTGCCTTAGCACAAACTTTTAAATCATTAGCTTGATTACAAACTTCATAAACAATAGTAACAACACCTACTTCTCCTTGAAAAGGAATGTAGTTTAACACTCCTTGATTTGATTTAAATAATATCGCTCCTTTAGCAGTTCCTTTTCCTGTATGGTATACATTCACACTTTTACCTGGTAAAAAATCATCATTTTCCAATACATTGAACGCTTCAACGGTACTTCCTTCTCTAATTTCTATAAAATCGTTCTCTGCTACAGGGATTTCAGGATTCGGATCTGTTTTATTTATGTTCCCATCTCCATCTTGATCACAGCTAGATGCTAATTTAAGTGGATCACAAACATCAATAGGGTTACTCTTTACTAGTGCTATAAAAAAGGTACTTAAGTGATCAACACCTGTCACTTCTTCCCCATCACTTAAACCATCATTATCGGTATCGGGGTTAAAGGGATCTGTTTTTAAAATAACTTCTTCAGTAGTTTTTAATTGATCATTATCATCATCTAAATCTCTAAAATTAGGCTCATCTGTATCATCTGAGTTTTTTAAATCATTTATTGGATTTAAAACAACTTGTGCTCCATTGGGGCTTTTGAAACTACCAATTTCGGCATCAAAAAAATCATCCAAACCATCATGATCAGCATCCCCAATAAAAATTGAAGATTGATTTATTCCATCAATAAAAAAAGCTTCCGACAAATCACTAAAACCATCATTATCCGAATCTGTATTTAAAAAATCTGGAAATGTACTTTTTGTAGTATTTGCAATTTTTGTTTCCTTAGAATAACTATCATCAATACCATCAAAATCACTATCCCTATTACTGGGTAAAATATATGTATTACTCCATTGAAATTCCACATTATCTGGAATACCATCACCATCTGAATCTAAATCAATATGATTCGGAAACCCATCATTATCAAAATCATAAATATCAGGTACGTCATCCAAATTTGCATCAGTATATACTGTTAGAGACGCATCTCCTAAATCTCCATCATCAAAAACATCCTGAAAGTTTTGAACTCCATCACCATCTTCGTCTCCAAATGGAGCTACATTATATGGTAAATATTCTGTGATATCTGGAATTCCATCATTATCATCATCTGGATCAATACAATCTGGTAATTTATCCCCATCTTTATTTGCATTAGGGGGTATAATTATTTTAACCTCAACTTGACCAGAGGCTTGAAATACTCCATTGTTTTTTGATTCAAAACTCACCATTACCGTATCTGTAACAAAAGATGAAATTCCTGCATTATAATTTAATTCAAAATTATTCGCATCTAATTTTTTAAAAGTGACACTACTTTCTTCTTTTTCTGTTTCAATAACTGTTATTTCTGCTACTCCACATGAGAATTCTAATTCTAATGGAATAACAATACTACGCGCTCTTAAATCACATTGAGGTGTTACTTCAAAAGTTTCAATTGGTAATTTTTCATTGGGATCAATTGCCGTTATTTTTTTATCAAAACCCGATAGCATTCCATAAGTACCAGAACCTGGAGAAGCTACCAGTAAACCTAAATAAAAAAATGAATAGGGAGAAAACGCCACATTTGATTCTTTAATTAATTCATTTGGAATAGACACTATTGACCAGCCTTCTTTCCCCGGAACTTTTTTGGGAATTATATTTAAATCTTTCAATAATTTTCCGTTAAACAAAAAATCAGAAACACCTTCATCCTCTATTATTATACTAGCTATATTGTTACCAGACTTAAATTTCAAAAAGTTAATTTTTTTACTCCCAGTACAACCCACAGTTGGAATTAAAGCCATGCCTACTTCATCCGAAAACAAACCAGATACATGATATACATAAATAGGCTTATTCGAGTCAATATAATAAGGAGTCCCCAAGTGCTTGAGTCCTTGTTGTCTGGTTTCTTCTGAATAATCAAGTGCTACAAAATCTCCTGACTTAGAGATATCAATAGCTTGCTTACCGCCATCCAAATAAACCTTGGTATTCGGTTCTGTTGCCACAACAATAGCATAATCTAGAGCAGTCCCTCCTCTATTTAATATATATTCTGTCCCCAAAACTTTAACCGGAACCAACTGGTCCACTCCACCTTCTGCAGCTCCACCAATCCCTTTATTTTGACGAATATGCTGCCCTCCTGAAAGCACAGCAATATCCTTTGTTGCTGTAATATGAGCTCCAGTAATATTATTAATTATATTGGTGCCTTCTTCATTTTTTACTAGATAACTTTCATTAGCATCTAGATTTACAGTAATGGAATTCCCTATTCCTTCCAGTTCTTTCCCTACTGGCATTTGAATTGTAACTTGGGTATTATCCTCTGTCGCCATGACAGATATAAAATGGGTTTCATCTTTCCGATACTGTTCCGCCAACACTTTCACTTGTGAAGCAGCATAAAATTCTTTTCCTAAAGCACTTTTCCCTTTTAAAACCGTATATGTTTTATTATGAGGAGAATCATTAACATGAACAGCTTGAATAGGATTCGTAGATTTTATTAACAAACCTTTACTATTTTCGACAGTATTAAAAACATTTGTATTCCCTAAAACAACTGACAAATCAATTATTAAAGGCTGATTATTACGTACAATAAAAGCACTCCCAAAAACTAAACCATTAGCATTTTGGATGGTTACCTCACTCTCTAAAAAAGTGGTACTAACAATTAACTTAGTAGGTGTATTTGTTGACAAATTATTTGTTGACCATAAAGGAGGTAAATAATATTCCGTATCAAATTGTGCGAATATTTCAACACTCATTAACAATAGAAACAAAACAAAAAAAGAAGTATTTTTCCTACTAAAAAAATAATTATAGTATTTTTTTTTCATAGTTTTTGAGGGACTTTATTTTTACTAAAATGAAAAAATGCTTAAGCTACTTTTAATTTAATTTTTATTTAAAAAACTAAAAAAATGTAATTTTAACGTAAAGTACTAAATAACAATACTTTAAATAAAATAATACTGTTAAATTTCATTCAAAAACCACACTTTAACTTATTTTTATGCATTTTATCTATATTTTAAAAAACCAATATTAAGCTTTATTAGTGATATATAGGCCAAAAAAAAGTTAAATATTTAGAAAAATTAAAGCTAAATGAACTTATAAAAAGAAAATTAGAACAGTTTAAATGATTAAAAATAACAAAACATTTAAACCAATATTAAATACACATTAACGATTTAAACAAAAAAAAACAATATTCCGTTTTATTTTTTATAGTTAATTGAATCCGCTACAACTTTATAGAGGTTTCATGTATATAAGAAATGAAATTATAGCGAGTAAGGACTTTGCTTTAATTTTCCACTTAAACTAGCAATGAATAAATTAACCTATGTACACGAAATTCTCATCCGTAAATCGTATATCAATGGAAGCATGATATATTAGGACAGTTCATGCCATAAGGAAAAAATACTTTTAAAATTATTTTATTGAAGCCCACAAATTGTCAATTCAAGTGATTTTGACCTAAAATTGTATCGAAAAGGGCTATTTTATTACGTGAAAGGTGATGCTACACACAAAATTCCAACAGAATTTTAATAGACATATTTATATCTCGTTTCGAACCCAAGTTAACTTAATACATCTTACTTTTTTATTATTTTGTAAGTAGCTTATTTTTACACCAAGCGATCAACATCCCAATCTTCCAATAGCTGTTTTACCCGTTGAACAAACTGCCCTCCAAGTGCTCCATTAACCACACGGTGATCATAAGAATGTGATAAAAACATACGTTGACGAATACCAATAAAATCTCCATCTGGAGTTTCTATAACTGCAGGAACTTTTCTAATAGCTCCTAATGCCAAAATACCAACCTGAGGTTGATTTATAATTGGAGTTCCCATTACAGTACCAAAACTACCAATATTAGTTACTGTGTAGGTGCCTCCCTGGATATCATCTGGATTTAATTGATTTTTTCGTGCTCTATTAGCTAAATCATTTACTGTCTTAGCCATGCCTACCATATTCAATTGATCGGCATTTTTTATAACAGGTACAATTAAGTTTCCATCAGGTAAAGCTGCTGCCATACCAATATTTATATTTTTCTTCTTTACAATTTTATCACCATCAACAGCGATATTCATCATTGGAAACTCTTTCAAAGCTTGAGCAATAACTTCCATGAAAATCGGAGTAAATGTCATTTTCTCTCCTTCACGGGCCATAAACTCATCTTTCACTTTAGCCCTCCACTTCCACACATTAGTTACATCGGCTTCAATGAATGATTGTACGTGGGCTGATGTTTCTAATGATTTGGTCATATGCTGAGAAATTATTTTTCCCATTCGCGACATTTCAATAACTTCATCCTGACCCGAAACTACATTTACAGGACTAGTCACCTTATTAGTTGCTATTTTTTGTAACGTATGTCCCTCATTAGTTTCAACCACTTTAAGTGGTGACTTATCAACAGCTAAAGTTTTAGTTATACCACCAACATCAGATTTTCTCAAAGAAATAAATTCTAATATATCATTTTTAGTAACGCGCTCACCTACACCTGTTCCCTGAATACTATCCAATTCAGTATCGGACAAGCCTTCTTCATTAGCTATATTACGCACTAAGGGAGAATAGAATCTGCCTGAAGCATTTGTTACAGGAGTGCTAATTTGATTAGTAGCTACTACTTGCTCTATTTGTTCTTCAATGGCTACTGCACTTTCTTTTGCCTCTGTTACAGCGATTTCCATTTCTGGAGAAGTCTCTTCTGCCACCCCATCCGTGTCAATAATAGCAATAGTTTGCCCCACCTTAACTAACTCACCAACCTCAAAAAGTTTTTCTCTAAGTACACCTTCAATTTCGCAAGGCACTTCGGTATCTACTTTATCTGTAGCAATCTCTAGCACAATATCATCAGCCTCAATGGTGTCTCCAACTTCTTTTAACCAAGTTGTTACTGATGCTTCAGCAACACTTTCTCCCATTTTTGGTAGTTTCAATTCGTACTTTGCCATATAATTTAGTGTTATAGTATACTTCCGCGAATTTAATGAATCTAACTATGTTTTAAGCTCCTCTATTAAAGATTTATACTTGTTTTAACCCAATTATTTCTTAAAACCTTATTATAAAATTTCTAAGCATCTTATTAGCAATACCTAAACCCTATTACTTGACCACGACCAGAACTGGTATCACTGCCAACAGCAAATTTTGAATTTTTAGGTATAAAACGAAAATATAGTAATGTGCTTTGATATTTTTTTATCAACTGAATAGCCTCATGGTAATTCAACATTCCCATATCCAAAAAACAACAAATAGGTATATTTTTATCTGCATAGACTTGTAATGCTTCCTTTTTTACAACAGCTATTATTTCTGTTTTTTCTTTTCGAAGTTGTTGTAATAATACATCATTAGTACTCAATAGCAAACTACTCCTAAAACTTATAGAAGCCTCTTGTTTTTTTGCGGTTTGCAACAATGCCGAAAATTTAATTCCGGTGTAAATAAATAAATTAGTGATTCCCGATGATTTAAAATGTTTTTTATAAAACAGTTTCATTGCTCCAAAAAAGCGTTTCCTATATACTGAATCCTTTAACGTACTTTCTCCTTTGAAATGTACTACAGACTCGCTTCCTAAATAATAATTTTTATATCCTGCTTGTTGAACTTTGTATGATAAATCAATGTCCTCGCCATACATAAAATAGTCTTCATCAAAACCACCGACTTTTTGATATACTATTTTTTTACATAACATAAATGCTCCCACTAAAATAGCTATTTCTCCTTCTTTATCTGGCAAAAGAGCATCTACATAATAGGGGGCCAAGTGCGAAAAACGAGCTCCCATAATTTTTAAAAATGAGACCTTTGGAGTAGGCAGGTTTCGTTTACTTTCTGGTAAAAAACGTCCTTTCCCATCAATAAGTTGCACTCCTAACATCCCTAAATTAGGAAGTTGGACTGCTTTTCTTAATACTGAGCTAAACGTATGTTCCGTTACTACGGTATCAGGATTTAATATACACACATACGTTCCTTTTGCCTCTAGTACAGCTTGATTGTTAGCCTTTGCAAAACCAACATTCTCTTTATTTTCAATTAATTTTATGTTTGGAAATTGCTTTTTAACCATAGCACAGCTATCATCGGGCGAGTTATTATCAACCACAATAATTTCTGCCGAAAGGCCATTAGTAGCCTGCACCACACTTTGCAAACACAATTCTAAAAAATAACGCACATTGTAATTTAATACAATAACAGATAATTGCATAAGCTTAAAGTTTCAACGAATTTTCTAATGGAATACGATTCATAATACTTCTACCCAAGGTAATTTCATCAGCAAATTCAATTTCATCATTTACACCTATACCACGTGCAATGGTTGACATTTGAATCTTAGATTCCTTAAGCTGTTTATAGATATAAAAATTAGTGGTATCGCCTTCCATGGAGGCACTTAATGCAAAAATTAATTCTTCAATTTCTCCTTGAGCCACTCTTTTTACTAATTGTGTAATTTTTAAATCATGTGGACCAATACCATCCATAGGACTTATTTTACCTCCCAATACATGATACAAACCTCTAAATTGACTGGTATTTTCAATGGCCATTACATCTCGAACATCTTCAACGACACAAACTATTTTTCTATTTCGATGATGACTTGCACAAATTTCACATAACTCCACATCGCTTATATTGTAACACTCTTTACAGTGCTTTATTTTTGAACGCATTTGATGTAACGCTGATGCTAAATGTTCCGTCTGACTTTCGGGCTGACGCAATAAATGCATCACCAATCGTAATGCCGTACGCTGACCAATTCCAGGTAATTGTGACATTTCGGCCACAGCCCTTTCCAATAATTTCGAAGAAAATTCCATTAGTACAAATATAAGGAGGAGAAATGCTTTATTAGAATACTATTTATTCTAATACACAAATTAATTCTCCTTTGTAAACCACAACTTTTCAAAAAGTAAAATTTGTTCCTTTTAACCCGAATCATGTAATTCGGGTTTAAGCTGCCATTAAATTTTCTGGCACATCAATAATACGCATTTGAGGTTCTAAATAATTTTCTGTAGTTGACTCAAATAATGAATCGGCAAGCGTATAATTAAACCATATAGATAACAATCGAAATGGAATTTCAACACTATCTTTTACTCCAAGTTTAGAATCATCCATATGTACCCACCTGTGTAAAGGTTGTTCCAAAATCATATTTAGTGTTTTTTGCTTTCCAAAATATCTTTTTATTCGAATAAACATTTCAACATCAAATAACCATTTTGTTTTAAATTTTCTTCCAAAAAGTAACGGTACCAAGTTTGTTTCAAATACTTTGGCACCACATTGCGTATCAGCAATTGACAAGCCTAAAATAAATACAATTAAAATATTTATCATTTTTGAAATTATCGCCCTTACTCCATCTTTTTTTATTCCCTCGGAAGCATTTTTAGCACGTGATCCAAATACAAAACTTAATGAATTACTAGTACTTAAGGTGTTTACTAAATTTTCAAAATCTTTAAAATCTGTAGAAAGATCCGCGTCCATAAACCCGATATATTTAACAGTACTTTTGGCATAAAAATATTTAGCCCCTGCTCTTACTGCTGCAGCTTTACCAGCATTTACTTTTACATCAACAATACTTACTTTATTTGGATTCGTTTTTTGAATATCTTTTAACACATCAATCGTATTGTCCTTACTTCCGTCATTTACAAAACATAAATGATAAGCATTGTTAGTACTGATAAAGTTTTTAAATGCAGTAACATCTAATCTATTTTCTTCATTATAACAAGGTATGATTATTCCAGTTTTCATAATAGTTTGGGTTTTAATTATACCCAAATGTACCTTTGAACACCTGTCTAAATAGGGATATTTCGATGAGTAGAAGTTTGCTATAGTCGAATGGTTTTAATTAAAAGTCAAACAGTTACCACAAAACAAAGCCTTTGTTGTATATTTATTTTAGATGCCAATTAAAACCAATAAATATTTAATTAGTGCCCTAATATTAGGGATCACCTTACATGGGGTCAGTTTATTTTTCACCCTGGAAACCACTTATGATGCACTTATACATTTATGCTTTGCCGAGCATTATGCCAGTCATTGGTTTGAACCCTGGAACTATAAATGGTATACTGGTTTTACCGTAACAGGCTATCCGCCTCTGGTACATCAAAGTATTGCGCTGTTTTCCTTAATTGGAGGTTTAAAATTTGGCTTATTTACTGTCGCCTTTATTGCCATACTTTTATTTATTACGGGCGTTTATCGGTTTTCATTACTATTTACAGGGGACAGAAAAGTGGCGGGTTACGCTGCAATTGCAGCCGTTTTTTCTTCTTCATTTGTCGAAACTTTACATGTTTTTGGGCAACTACCTAGTATTATTGGCATTTCGGTACTTATGCATTGTCTGCCCGAAATTTATTTATGGATTACAACTAAGCAATACAAACACCTGTTAGCTGCTCTTAGTTTACTTGCTGTTACTATTACGTCGCATCATGTGACTCCTATTTTTGGAATGGTATTTTTCATTTTCCCCTTACTGGGAATGGCTCTTATGGACATTTGCCGAAAAAACGTGAATTCTTATAAAGAAGTTAGCTTTAGTTTATTTTTAAACACTTTTTTTAAGCGCTTTAAAGCCATACTGCTTTTTGGAATAAGTGCTTTAGCATTAATTATATGCTGTATACTTCCCTATTGGATAAATACCAAAAACAACCCCATTACTCAGGTACCTATCCCACATGGATCACGAGATAATTTTATAGAGGTCACCTCATCTGGATTGGTCTTTTTTATTATTCCTTGGGGTATATTGCTAATTGTTTTACCTTATTTATTTTATCGATTTTATAGCAAACGCTACTTATTTTTCGGCTTATCCTTTAGTTTCCTAACACTTTTAGGTACTGGAGGCACTACACCCATTCCTAAATTAATGCTAGGTGAAAATGCATTTAATATCCTTACCCTTGATCGATTTACCCTTTGGGCTTCCATTATGGCATTGCCTTTATTTGGCGAATTCCTTTTTCGTTTTATTGAAGGAGATTTAAAAGAAGCTTTACAACGCAAATTTGGAAGTGTGTTCCATCGTTTATTGGGTGGCTTTTTGGTTAGTGGTATTATAGGACTGTTTATTTTTTCGGTCAACCTTAGCTATTTTAAACCTTCGCAACCGCAAAAAATTGACATACTTCCTATTCTTAATTTTTTAAATCAAGATCAGCATGATCATTGGCGATTTTTACCCTTAGGTTTTGGCGATCAAATGGCATGGCTATCAGCGCAAACTAATGCCATGACTGTGGATGGGAATTACCACTCCGCTCGCAGATTGCCCGAATTAACAACCAGAGCTGTGGAGCGCTTAGAAAATTCAAAATTTAGAGGAATCGAAGGCCTAGGGTCCTTACAGCAATTCCTTAGCGTACCCGAAAAGTATCATTTAAAGTATGTGTTTTCCAATGATAAATTTTATGATCCCATCCTTTATTTTTGTGGTTGGCAACGTTTACGCCAGTTAGAAAATGGCATTATGGTTTGGGAAAAACTAAATATCAAACCATTAGCTAGTATTTTACCCAAGGATGATATTCCGCTTTTTCAAAAATTACTTTGGGGCATTGTTCCCGTAAGTACGCTAATTATTGTTTTTCTATTACATTTTAAACGCCTTTGGAATCGAGTGCTTAAAATAAACCCTTTGCCTAAAGCTAACTATCTCAACTATTCTATTTCGTACATAAAATTTAATCCACAGATTATTTCTTTTTCTTTGGGTTGGATTATGCTCTGCATATTTTTTTTAGGTTTAGGAAGCTATAAATTTCACTTAGCAAACGCCACACAAATTAGTCCTCAAAATGTGATTGCTGCATATTATGATGCCTTAGATTTTAAAGAATTTGAACGTGCTTATTCCTATTTAAATCCTAAAAGCCATAAAACCAAAGACCAATATATGCTTGAAATTGCCGTAAATGATGGTCTTTTGAGCTCTTATGCCAAACTTGATGCTATAAAAACCAAGCTTATTTCACAAAACGATAGCATGGTTAAAGTATCCGTGAACACTTTTTGGATTACTCCTTTGGAACGTATTGAAAAGGAATACCACCATGAATTATATAAGCTAAATAACAAATGGTTTATTACGCCATCAGACTATGATTTAGACTTACCACCAGATCAATTATTTTCAGTAAACACCACTAAATTTTACAATCACGGACGACGCCGAATTACCTCCGAACAAACCCACCACGAAGATGTTTTAAAACAGCCTGTATTGGAAGTACTTTCTTCCAAACTTATTCAATTCAATAATCAATATAGTATTATTGGTCAGTTACAGAATGTAGATGATGTTCCAGCCGATGTTGTTGTTAATGCTTCCTTATACAACCACTCCAATAACAAATTAGCCTCTTATAATGTAATGCATCAAATGAAACACAAACTACTGCCCAAAGAAGTCACAAGCTTTCGCATAAATTTTGAAGGAATTGCTTGGAATAAAAACACAGACAAAGGTCCTAAAACTTTTAATCCAAACGAATTTACACCGGCTTTAATAACTGAAACGCCTGTTAATTTTGATTTACAGTGTGCCGGAAATGTAACCAATGTTGACCTTTATAAAAGTGTCGTACTCCAAGATGTAACTATAACCGATCACAGTATTAATGGAATATTGTTTAATGCCGGCTTGCAGGAAGTGACCATACCTCAGCTATTGGTATCCTATTACAATGAAAGCAAACAATTAATTTGGGTAACGCATCATTTTTTACCCGAAGGAATTCGACAACAACGCAAACAGTTTTTTTCATTTAAAACACCCAATATTACTGGATTAAACGTACTTAAAAACACTACCGAAAACACCTTTGTAAATGGATTACCCAATAAAGCCTTGACTGAAAAAATAGATATAGGCACAAAGTATAAAAGTCAAAAACAGGATTTAATTCCTGTAAAAGGAAAAGGTTTTTCATACCTAAAAATAGCGTTAAATAATTATGTAGGAGCACCAAATTAAACACGAATAATTGAAGTCAAAAAACACTCATAACAAGCTTTTTAAATGCTTATGCTTACTATACATAAGTTGCTATTCGTATGCATTCGCGCAACAGGCAATAACGGCCAAATTGACTACCTCACAAAGTGTTTTTGAAGCTGGTGAACACATCACTTTAGCATTTGAGTTGAGTACCCCTACAACTGTAAGTTTAGTATGCCATAGTGCCTACGGAACCACAATTGTTACCCCAAATTATGATTTAGCCGATGCCTTATTTACACTTCCAGAAAACACAAGTACTAAAAAAGGAATTCTTGATTTTAAATTGATTTCAAAAGGAACCTCCTTGTATAATGGAAGTATTAATATTATTGCAAATACCAAAAATAAAACAAGCTTAGAATCCTACATTGGACCCCCAAGTATTTCTGCAGGAACGCATGATTATACGATGCTGGTTGTTGTACCCACCGATAGCTATGATAACCCCATTGCAAATAATACTCCTGTAAGTATTAAACATCAATTCTTAGATGATCAAAAAGAAGCTTCCATTAAAACCAATGATTTAATGGCTTGGAAAACGATACATTCGGATAAAAAATCTGGTCGTATTTTGGTTTCATCCACAGTGAATGCTGTGAGTTCAAAAGAATTTGCTGTCGAAGTTTTTCCTTCTCAACCTACAAATTTCACCATTGATTACCATCGTAAACACACTTATGCCGATGGAAATCAAATCACCACTTTTACCACTTCGGTAATTAAAGACACTTATGGAAATACGATTAGCGATGGTACTTTAGTAGATTTTACAATTAAAAACCAAAACAACAGCTTATTAAAAACACAAGGTATGAGTATTAATGGAGTGGCAACAGCTTTCATGCTTCATCCCGATCATGAAGAAATCTGGAACGTTAGTGCACACATAAATGGGATGGCCACAAGTAATACCATCACTATTAATTACAAAGCCGTAACCGAAAAACTACCTGTACATTTTAGCAATGCTAATAGAAGAATTAGCATTGGCCCTTTACAAAGTTTTATGGAACAATTGATTCCCGATGGGGCTATTGTAAAACTAACAATAACCAAAAATGAACAAATTTTAGAAACAAAACTAAAAACTACCGCTAATGGAATGGTTTCTTTTGATTTAGAAAAGGGCTTTTATCCTCCTGGCACCTATTCTTTTATTATAGAAGCCTTAGGGCTTACATCAATTCATTCCAATATTAAATTATGAAGCATCGTAAAAATACATATCGTACTTTGCTACTTAGCTTATTTATTGGTGTCAATGTGCTTATTCTGTTTGGGATTGGTCAACTATTTTCTTATTTGAATACGGGAGCAGATCGCTCTTCGATACTTCATGTTACATCACCAGATGCCAAAGTATATTTACCCAAAGTAATTTGGGAAAACACTAACAATCCTGGTAGACCTATAGAAAAACAAAGCCTAGCCAGTATACAATCGGATTACCTAAAGGCTTGGTATGTAAAAAATATAGCTTATAAGAACAATGACCTTTATGGAATTGATGATCATTACACTCAGCATGCTCGTAAAAATATAGTAAACCACATATCGGATCAGAAAGAAAAAAATATCAGTATTGAAGCCACCACTTTAAACCATAATTTATCCTTAGATTTTTATAGTCTCGACGGTCAATTGGCGGTACTTACTGATAAAAACAGTCGACAATATCAACGCCTATTCAAACAAGACAGTCTATTGTTAGAAACTGAAGTTGTTTCTAGTTATAAAGTAGTTTTATTGTTGGAAGATGGTTTTTGGAAAATTCGTCATATAGTAAAACAATCTAATGAACCCTTAGTTGAAACTACAAAACCTACTCCATTTAGTTCCGTTAAAAACGGGCAAGTATTTTTTGAAAATAGGCCTTTTCAAATCAAAGGCATCAACTACTACCCACAAGCCACTCCATGGGATATGTTTGGGAAGGATTTTAATACCTCTATTATTGCTAAAGATTTTGATATCATTAAAAAAGTCCATTTAAACACAATTCGAATATTTGTGGGGTATGCCGATTTTGGCAAAGCCGAAGTGATCCCTGAAAAACTAAACAAACTAGAGCAAATATTAAATCTAGCTCGGGTAAAAGACCTAAAAGTAATTGTTACACTTTTTGACTTTTATGGAAACTATGATGTGCTTGATTGGACTCTTACTCATAGGCATGCAGAACAATTAGTAAGTCGATTTAAAAACCATAAAGCTGTACTGGCGTGGGATATTAAAAATGAACCTGACTTGGATTTTAAAACGCGTAATAAAACCAATGTGTTGGCTTGGTTAAAAGAAATGGCAACACAAATTAAAACATATGATCCTAATCATTTGGTAACTATAGGCTGGTCCAATACCCAAGTAGCCCATTTATTACAGGAAAATGTAGATATTGTTTCCTTTCATTATTATGAAGAAATAAGCAGGTTTGAAAAAAAATACGCAGATTTACAGTCTAAAACCTCAAAACCCTTAGTCTTACAAGAATTTGGTTTGTCATCAAACAAAGGGCTATGGAGTCCTTTTGGTCCTTCCGAAAAAACACAAGCTGAATATTACACTACATTCAAAGAAATGTTAGATCAGCAAAATGTACACTATTTGCCCTGGACTTTATATGATTTTACTCAAATTCCAACTTCAGTAGTTGGTAAACTTCCTTGGCGGAAACACAAACAAAAACATTTTGGTTTTATTGATGAAAATGGTAATCCCAAAAAAGCATTTCAGTTTTTTGAGGAATGATTTTATTTTGATAATAACGCCATATTTTACGTGTAAATTTTGTATTTTTATACGTAAACAAATTTATTATGGATACTAAACTCACCTTAAGTCTAGATAAATCGGTTATTGAACAAGCTAAAAAATATGCAAAATCCAATAAAACAAGTCTATCTAAACTTATTGAATCCTATTTAGCTTCACTAAATAAAAGAAAAGAGCATTCGGAAGAAATTACCCCACTAGTCGAAAGTTTAAGCGGTGTAATCGATTTAAACAATGCCGAAAATACAACTGATGATTATGGTAATTTTTTAATGGAGAAATACAAATGATTCGATTATTAATTGACACTAATATTATTATTGATCTATTGGCCAAAAGAGAAGCATTTTATCCTGAAGCTGCTGCTTTATTTTCTATGGCCGATAAAAATTTATTAAGGCTAACAGTTTCTTCGCTGAGTTTTGCTAATACTAATTACATTTTAACTCAGTTAAAATCAAAAAAAGAATCCAGAACTATATTAAGGAAATTTAAAGTACTTGTTGAAACTTTAAGTTTAGATGATAAAGTTACTGAACTCGCTTTAAATGATGATAACTTTCCTGATTTTGAAGATGGATTGCAATATTACTCAGCCATTGAAAACCAAGTTGATATTATTATTACCAGAAATAAAAAGGATTTCAAAAATTCCAAATTACCTGTATTAACTGCTAAAGAGTATCTTGCCAGCAATCCCATTATTGAATAATTATTAATCACCCTACCAACTCTTTTCTCCAAGCTACATCAAACACGCCACTAACTTTACGATCTATAATTTCATTAAATTCATCCATATACATGTCTACAATTTTAGACATGGGCAATGCGGTAGCTGCGTTGTAATTTGCTTTTCCTAAAGAAATACGATAAGCATCATTTTCCAAAATACTTTGAATGGCTGTAGCTAAACTGTCAACACTTTCGGGAGTAAAAAATTCGCCTCGGTAGCCTTCTTCTTTTACTAAAATACTAAGATCACCTAAATCGGGCATTACCACGGCTTTTCCATAACTTCCTGCTTGGTGTAATACACCCGAGCTTCCGGTAGTTGAGGTATATGGAAAAACTACTACGGCGCTTTCTTCAAATAAGCCTGCCACATCTTCCTCTGCCACATAACCTGTAAATGTTAATTGTGGTACATTTTTATAGGTTTCTTGTACAGATTTTAAATACCCAGGCACATTAGGGTTGTCTGTTCCAGCCACTACAATTTCAATAGCTCTATTTGTTGTTGCTCTTATTTTTTCGATAGCTTCTATTAAAATTTCCACTTTTTTATAAGTCCCAAATTTCCCAAAAGTCATTACTTTTAAAGATCCCTCGGGTATATTGTAATTTGGTGTTTCAGGGATTTCAAATGTGCCATGCGGAATTAACTTTACGTTTTTTGCCATATACTTTTCATTTAGCACCTCAACATATTTACTAATAGTTACCGCTACTGTATCCGATGCTAAAATAAAGCGTGTTAATGTGGTTCCTATAAAATTATAGACTTTCTGCATTATTTTATTAGATGTAAATCCGGCACTTTTTAAATCTACTTGCTCTAAAATATTATGTAACAATGTAATGGTAGGTATTCCTTTTAGCTTACAAATTCCGGGTAATAACAAGCCTAAAGCTGCTGGTATTTTTTTATCGCCAAACTTCATGAATTGTAAATTAAACAATACAGCATCTGGCTTTACTTCATTAATTGCTTTCATTACCGTAAACAAATTGGTATAACTATTAAAATTCCAACAATGTCTTACACTGATTTTACTAGCTTCTTCTTCAAAATGAATATCCGCTTCTTCGGATGGTACATCGATAAGTAAAATCAATTCACTAACATCTTGGTGTTTTCTAAAGTGCTTTACTAAATAATAAGCATATTCATTTAAGGTCACTTTACTAGGCGGATAGGCAGTTACAATGGCAAGTTTCATACTATAAGTCTTTAAGTTATAGTATAAAGATGCTTCTACATACGCGCTTTACAGGCTCATTTTCGGCGAGTTACAAATTGCTATCGGTGAGTGGTTTTTGTGTATCGATATTCAAAAAATCAAAAAAGTAAACTACCTCGAAGTAAGCCCGAGATACCTAATAAATGAAACTGAATTTAAATTTCTAGGTAAGCTTAGGAATATTATCCCTTTTGGCGGTACCAGTAAATAATCCTCGGGGCAAGCCCACGAGGCATTAAAATAATTTTAGCTGATTATCTTTT
>NZ_JH621252.1:0-2722 GCF_000255455.1 Aquimarina agarilytica ZC1
AGCACATTAATTCCAACGGTACTCCCTAAAGCATTATTTAAATCTTCATCGGCTACTACAGCTGGTGGCGTATCTAAATAGGTTACCGTAATCGTAGCTACATTAGATGCTGCTCCCTCATTATCGTCTATCGTATATGTTATTGGAATTGGATCGCCTGTGAAACCATCTATTGAATCAAAAGTTACTTCTCCTGTTACTTCATTATAACTCCAAACTCCCTGACCATCAACCTCAAAACCAATAACATCTCCATCTAAATCTGTAATTGTATTAATAATAGTTTGTCCAGCTGGAGGAATTAAATTCACTGTAGTAGGCTCAATATTACCGTCAGAATCTGTATCCCCAGTAATTATATTTTGAACTACCGTATCTCCAACAGTATTCCCATTACTTGTTTCATCATCTGCCACTGGCGTGACATTTGGTAATATTGTAAATGTTGCATCATCTTGATCATTTTCAGATGCAATATCATTATTGGGGGCACTATTTGGATCTGGAAGATCAGAAGCCGTTACTTGAGCAATATTAGTATAACTTCCCGTAACATTAACATCAGCTTGATATGTCAAACTAATACTATCTCCATTATCTATAGATAAATTACTCCACACTATTGCTGCTGAAGCAAAATTAAAAGTTCCGCCATTCGATACGGTTCCTGGAACCAAACTATAGCCTGATGGTAATAAATCGGTTACTTCTACACCAGTAGCATCACCTGTAGATGTTGCACTTGTTATATTTTCAACTTCTACAGTAAACGTAACTCTATCTCCTATATCACCTGATGATGGATTAATAGATTTAGTCAAATCTAGATCAGCATTTTCTAAAGTAATATCCGCATTGTCTTGATCTGCTTCTGAAGCTACTCCGTTACCTGGCGTAGTATTAGGGTCCTCTTGATCTGAAGCCATAATCTCAGCTAGATTAACATATTCATCCGTAACGCCAGTAGGCTGATTTACGGTTGCTATGAATGTCAATTCCACTGGCCCTGTTGTTGGAACACTTGCTAAATTCCAAGTAATTAAATCTCCAGATCCATTGGCTGTACCGCTATCACTTATTGCTCTAGGATTACTATATCCCACTGGGAGTCTATCTTCAACAACAACATTAGTAGCTGTATTTACACCTGCATTTTCAATACGAATAGTAAATGTTACATCATCACCAACACTTGCTGATGTTGGAGCAACTGTTTTAGTTAATGACAAATCAGCTGACTCTATAATTAATTCGACACTTGACTCATCATCATCTGGTTGCCCATCTGTTAAATCATCAACATTTTCATTTTCAGTTGGACTACTGTCTGGATCAAATTGATCTGAAGCAATAATTTGCGCATTATTTACATAAGGACCAACAGATTCAACCAATGCTTGATAAGTCAATGTTATTGTTGTACCACTTATTACATTGATTCCTGCCCATGTCAATGTTTTTGACGCGACATCAAAAGATACATTGGAAGCTGGGTTACCCGATTGGGGAGTTGGGCTTCCAGCAACCAAAGTAAAACCGGTTGGTAGTACATCTTGAAGAACAACATTTGTTGCGTCGGTATTTGTAGAAAGTATATTGTTATTATACACTTCAATTGTAAAAGTAACTATATCCCCTACGTTGGCTGAAATTGGATCTACTTCCTTTGTCAATTCTAAATCAGCATTTCCTTTAATTTCAACCTCAACTGTATCAGAAACAGATGGACATATCCCATTTGTAACTGTCCATTGAAATTCGTAAATACCAGTTGTTAAACCTCCTACCAATGTGGTAGGATTATTAGGATCAATAAAATTAACATTAGATGGACCTGAAACTTGATTCCAAACCCCTATTTCTGGACTAGTTGGTGTATTTCCTGCTAATGACAAGGCACTAAATTCTGCAACACACTGATCTGGTCCCGCATTTGCTTCTATAGGTTCAGCTACTATTTCAACAATAACTGAATCTGTAAATGAACAACCATCATCATTAGCTGTAGTTGTTGTCCATATAAATTCATAAGTACCTGTAGTTAAGCCTAAAACTAATGCACTTTCATTAGTATCTGCTGTAATTGTTGCTCCTACTGGATTTGTTACAGCTTGTGTCCAAGTTCCTATACCACTTGTTACGGCAGTTGCTGCAAGGTTTGTTTGATTAACTCCACATAATTCTTGATCTGGCCCTGCGTTAGCTTCTGTTGGAACTTCATCATTGAATGTAACACTTATTGTTTCAAATTTAGAAGTACAATCTCCTGAAGAAAATACAACTCCTGAAGATGCCGGAGGAGGATTACTTATTGTCCACCTTAATACATAGGTTCCTAATTCAATATCAGAAAGTGCTGTCACAGGACTATTCGGATTATCAATACTTGTTCCTGGTAAAGGTACTACTGGAGCTGTTGCTCCCTTAGGTGTAAATGAATCAATAGTCCAAGTCCCTAAACCGACTATATCTAATGGATCTAATGTTGGATTAGCAGCTGTTTTATAATCTAATTGACACGCTTCGGTTACTGACATACCCGCCACTGGATCTGTAGGCGGTTCATATAAGGTTATCCGAACAGGGTCCGCTAATTTTTCACATACACCATTATCAAAAGTATATTCAAAAACATAAAGCCCTGGAGTGGTCATTCCTGTTACGGTAGCCGTTTGACTATTTGCTCCCAAAATCGTTACTCCTGATGCATTTGTAGGGAAAG